>CAZRHH010000077.1:0-14237 GCA_964599885.1 uncultured Dehalococcoidia bacterium
CAGATCGTTCCACTTCTGACCGTGGAGCGAGCCGGGTTCCACTTCGAATGCCCCGATGTCGATCCGGGCGCCCTCGCGCTTGCCGGTGAAGGCTGCGCGGTGGCGCTCGTCGCACGCGGCGCCGACGGTCTCCGCGATGCCGCACGCGAAATCGCGGCGCTTGGCCCCCCCACCACAACGATCGAAGCCGACATCACCATCGCCGCCGATGTCGAACGCATGGTCGCCGAAACCGTCGCGCAACTCGGGCGTGTCGATATCCTCGTCAACAACGCCGGCGGCTCGTTTCCGGACGACGACGACGGATGGCAGAACGCTTTCAGCGCGAACATCGAGGCGGCGGTGCGGGCGACGCGCGCTGTCGTGCCGCACATGCGCGCGCAGGGCGGCGGATCGATCGTCCACATCGCGTCGATCTGGGGGCGCGAGGCGGGCGGTGGGTTGCCGTACAACGCGATGAAAGCGGCGATGATCAGCCACGCGAAGAACGCCGCACTGACGCTGGCGAAGGACCGCATCCGCGTCAACAGCGTCGCGCCGGGGTCGATCCTCTTCCCCGGCGGGTCCTGGGGCCGCCGCGTCGACGCCGATCCGGACGGCATGGCGCGCTTCGTCGAAGAGAACATCGCGCTCGGCCGCTTCGGCGCGCCGGAGGAAGTGGCGAACGTCGTCACGTTTTTGTGTTCGGCGCGGGCGAGCTGGGTTACGGGGGCGTGCATCAACGTCGACGGCGGGCAGACGAAGAGCAACATCTAGGAAGCGGGAAGCGAGAAGCCAGAACATGCCACGAATTCAGGCCACCACGAAGTCGTTGTCATCTGTGAGGCGACCGAGCGCGCTAGATGGGGCAAGATGAGCGAGCGTCTCGCCACATACGCCGCGTCGCTGCTTGCCGAGTGGTACGGCGGGCGCAGCGGACGTGCGTACACGCTCACATCCGTCCGCGAAGGCGACACGCCGGTGTTCGTCGCCGATTCGCCGGAGGGGAGGCTCGCGCTCGCGATTGCGCCGCTGTGGGAGGCGGAAAGTGACGCCGCGGCCGAGGACGCGCGGCGGTTCATGGAGGATCGCCTCTCGGCGGGACTCGTGCGTGGTCCGCACGTGCTGTGGGTGCCGCCGCGCGGCGCCGTTCCGGCTGACGAGCCCGACGCGTCGGAGTTCGCGCAGCGCGTGCAGCAGACGGCAGCGCCGCTGCAACCGGGCGACCGCGGCGAGATTGAGATGCCGGTGCCGATCCAGCTCGCGAAAATGCGCGACGAGGGCGGCTACGCGTCGGTGATCGGCGCGCTCAGCCGGTGGTGGACGCTGATCACCGAGCGCGTCGACGGCACGTTTCACGTGAACAGCGCCCGCATGCGTCGCGCGCCGCAATCGGCGGCGCTGCGTGAAGCGCTCTTCGACAAGATCGGTGAGCTATCGAAGACGCTCAACCTCGGTGACGCGATCGAGTTCGAGACGCCGGAAGCGTGGACGGTGCAGAAACTGGCCAGCGAGCCGCTCGGCGTGTCGGGCTTCGCGATCGCCCAGGCGCCACCGAAGATCGATCCGGCTGACGGCACGCTGATGCGCGGCATCGTGCGCAAGCGCCTGAAAGACGCCAACGCCGCGCTGGACGGCGTCGAAGCCGACGTGAAGGGGGTGGGGCTAATCGCGATCTACGAGTACGCCGAGCACGAGAACGTCGGCTCGTTCGTGAAGTCGCTCGACCCGGGGCTGTTCGCGAAGCTGGGGTTGATCGCAGCGATCGTGGATGGTGAAGTGCGGCCGATTTTCCAGCCGCGGTAGGCGTGGCGGTACGGTAGTCATTGCAGAATTAGCTGATCACCGGGCAACACCAGGATCACAGCGACGCCCGCGCGGGCTGAAAGCCCACGCTACGAAAGTAGACAAACGCTTGACCCGCGATCTCAATAGTGACCATTGATCGCTCGATACCGGGGCGAACACGGTGGGTCGCTCCTACCGTCGTACGATGCGTTCGCCCGCCGTTGCGAGGCGTGGACGATCGATAAACCGCTTCCTCATAGCGTGCGTCCGGCGGAGCTGAAGCTCCGCAGCTACATCTCGTTTGTGCTGGCGAAGCGAGCGGAGCACGTCCGGTCGTACGGTTCGCTCGCTGGCGGTTGCGAAGCGTGGCGATCGGTAAAGCGCCTCCTTGTTGCGGCGTCCGGCGGAGCTTCAGCTCCGCAGCTACATTTCGTTTGTGCGGGCGAAGGCAGCGTAGCGACTGTACAGTTGCTCCTTCGCCTCGAACACGAACTCGGCCTCTACGGAGGCGCCTAGCGGTAGCTCCGCGACACCGACGGCCGCGCGCGCGCCGATGCCCGCGTCGCCGAACACATCCCGCAGCAGATCCGACGCGCCGTTCGCCACCGTCGGCTGATCGCCAAAGCCGTCCGCCGACGCCACGTAGACGGTGAGTTTGACGACACGCGCGATCGCGTCGAGCGAGCCGAGTTCGTTACGGATGACGGCGAGGGCATTGACCGCGCAACCACGGGCCGCCTCTGCGCCAGACGTCACGTCGACATCGCGGCCGAGCTTGCCGGGGTGAAGCGGGCGTCCCGCCTCGGTAGCGATCTGGCCGGAGACGAAGATCAGGTTGCCGCTGCGCACGCATGGTGCGTACGTCCATCGCGGCTTCGCCACCGGCGGCAGTGTGATGCCGAGTTCCGTCAGTCGTTCTTCTGCACTCATGATGCGGTCAGTTCCTTCCTGCAGAGCTCGGCGCCGCTGGTGTCTTTCGCCGTGATCGTGAGCGCGCGGCCATCCTCGCTCAGTTCGACGAGGCCGTACGCGTACGAGTTGAGTTGCGCGCAATCGACGCCGGCGATGCCCGTGAAGAACGAGTCGAGCACGCCGGCAGCCGCTTCGCCGAGCGCGTCTTCGACATCGACCCGCAGCGGCGTCGTGGCGATCGGGCCGGCGACGGCTTCGTAGGCGACGGGCGGATCGTCGCTGAACGGGTCGATGCGCACCGGCCCGAAGATGTTGGCATGAAAGTCCGTCGTCAGGAAGACGACGTTGGCGATGTTCTCGTCGCGGATGAACTCCAGCAGCGCGCGTCGCTCGGCCGCGTAGCCCTCCCATCGATCGTAGGGCAACGCGAACAGGGACTGAATCGGCACAGGGTTGACGATGATCTTCCACGTCGCGTCAGAGGACGACAGACGCTCGCGCAGAAACTCCATCTGCTCCGTGCCGAGCATCGTCCGCGCCGCATAGTTGATCGTCGCCAGACACCCGGCCGGCAGCTCTGCGGGAAGTCCGGTGAACGCTCGTAGTGCGCGGATGTCTTCGGGCGCGGCCGGATCCGCCAGCCCCGGAATCGGATCCGGCTGACCCGTGCCGGCAGCGGTGCAGGCTTCGGCGGCGGAGGCGTCGCGATAGGCGCGCTCGTCGAGGATGATCAGATCGATGTCGGCGCCCCAGCGGAAGGCGCGGTACATCTGCTCGTCGCTGTCCTCGCCGCCGATCGGCATGTACTCGCGGAACGCCTGGCGCCCGTCACGCAGCATCGCCGCATCGACCGTCGTGCCGGCGAAATCGTTGACGACTTCGTGATCGTCCCACATGTTGAACGTCGACGTCTGAGCGAGGATGTTCGCGAGCGCGGCGTAGCCACGGTTCTCGCGGTACTTCGCGCGGTAACCGTCGAGCGTCGTGGCGATCGGCGCGCGGTCGGCGTAGATCGTGTCGCCGAAGTAGAGGAAGAACGCCGCGTCTTCGGCGGCGGCGGTGTCGAGCACGTTGAACTCGTTGTACGGCGACGTGCCGTCGGACGCGCGCGAGCCATCCGAGTCGCCGCTGAACGTGAAGCGCAGCGGCTGCGACGGGCGGTCGTCGTCGTCGGGCGGGGTGACGAATGTGCCGGTGGGGCTGACGTTGGTGCCGGCGATGAAGCGGTAGTAATAGCGCGCCTCCGGGTCGACTCCCGTGACTTCGACCTTCGCGGTGAAATCGCGCGCGGCGCTTGTGTCGACCGGAAAGCCGCCCCACAGCGCGGTGAACTCCGCGTTGTGTGCAACTTCGACGCGCAGCCGATCGCCGCCGTCGGCGCGCGTCCACAACACGGCGGTTGATGATGTGACGTCGCCGCTGGCGACGCCGGAGGTAAACGTCACATCCACGCCACGCTCGATCGTCGGTTGCGCGTCGGGCGACGGTGCGTCGTCGTCATCACACGCGGTCAACGCGAGAAGGGTGACGGCAATGAGTAGCGTCCATGCGAAAAGCCTCAACGGCGAACTTCCAAGGCCAACCTAGCGGCGACCACCCTCACTTCTCGCCGTCCGCTACGAGGCCCTTCCGCGCCGCGTACGCCGCCGCCTCCGAGCGGCGGCTGAAGCCGAGTTTGCCGAGGATGTGGCTGACGTGGTTGCGGGCGGTGTTCTCGCTGACGACGAGCTTTGCGGCGATCTCCTTGTTCGTCGCGCCCTCGGCGATCAGCGCCAGGACTTCGCGTTCGCGCGCCGTGAGGTCGTCCGTCTCGGCGGGCTTCTGCTGGCCGCCGACAAGCTTTTCGACGACGCTCTTCGTGACGGCGGAGTCGAGCAGCGATTCGCCGCGCGCGACGCTGCGCAGCGCTTCGAGCAGCCGGGCGCGGGCGACGTTCTTCAGCACGTAGCCGGCGGCGCCGGCGAGCAGCGCGGCGACGACCGTCTCTTCTTCGGCGTAGGACGTGAGCATCAGCACGCGCGTGTCCGGCAGTTCGCTGCGGATCTCGCGGCAGGCTTCGATGCCGTCCATGCCGTCCATGCGCACGTCCATCAGCACGATGTCGGGGCGGTGCGCGAGCGCCTTGTCGATCGCATCGCGGCCGTTGCCGGCTTCGGCGACTACCGTGAAGTCTTCTTCGATCTCAATGGCGGCGCGCAGGCCCATGCGCACGACTTCGTGGTCATCAACGATCATCAGCCGCGTCTTCATTCGTTGCCTCCAATCGGAACCGTCACTTCGATGCGTGTGCCCTCGCCCGGCGTACTCGCGAGCGCGAGCGTGCCGTGCATCTCATCCACGCGCTTTCGCAGATTGCCCATGCCGTGACCGACGCGTGCTCCCGGCTCGCCGTCCGTCATGCCGACGCCGTCATCTTCGATCGCGAGCGTCACGTTGTCGCTCGTGAAATCGATGTCGATGCGGACGCTGCCGGCCTTCGCGTGGCGGAAGATGTTACCGAGCCCCTCCTGCACGATGCGGTAGAGCGCGGCGCTCGTCTCGATCGGCAGCCGGGCGGCCTCGCCGGACACGCGCAGCTCGACGGGCAGATCCGAGACGGCCTGAAACTCCTTCACCTGCCCCTCGACGGCGCCGACGAGGCCGGCGTCGCCGCTGAGCAAGGGGCGCAGATCGAAGATGTACTGGCGCACTTCCCAGAGCGCGTTCTTCGCTAGCGTCGTCAGGTCTTTCAGTCGCTGGCGTTGCTCGTCCGGATCGCCGCCGACGCGATCGACGGCCGTTTCGAGGCTGAGCGAGAGCATGAAGATCATCTGCGCGATGCCGTCGTGGATCTCGCGCGCGATGCGGCTGCGTTCGCCCTCGGCGGCGAGTTCGCCGACGCGCGCGGCGAGGCGGATGTTGCGGACGCCGAGCGCGATCTGTCCGGCCATCGCATCAAGCAGCCGCACTTCGTGGAAGACGGAATGCGGGCGCTCGCGCGACGCGGCGATCACCCAGCCTTCGATGCCGCCCGCCGAACGCAACGGCGCCGCCGCCGTCCAGGCGAACCCATCGAACGCAGCGTCGAGCGGCGGGGGCAACGACGCGGGGCCGTACGAACGCGCGCCCATCGCGCCGAGCGAGGCGCCGAGCATGCTCGCCGCCGGGGCGTTCTCGATCGTCATGCCGTACGCGAGCGTTTCGCCGTCGGTCTGCGGATCGTCGGGGATCAATAGCAATAGCTCGTCGAAGCGCGACGCAGCGAGCGCGGTGCTGGCGACGTTCGGCAGCGCGACGCCGAGATCGCGGCCACCCTCGAGAAACGCGCGAGCGACGCGGAATTGCAGATCGCTGTCGGCGAGCGCGTCGACGGCGTCCTGGCGCGCGGCGTCGAGTTCACGCAGCAGGCTGCCGAGATAGTTCGGCACGAGCGCGACGAGCAGCGGCGTCACCATCGCGCCGATGAAGCTGTTGAGGTTGGACGTGCGCCACGAGCCGTCGAGGCCGTCGCCGAACGCCGCGATGCCAAACACGTACGCGGCCATGTACGCGCCGGCGAGTACGAACACGCCACCGAACGTGAGGAAGAAGGACGGGATCAGCAGCGCGGTCAGCGCAAAGTGAAAGTACGGGCTGCCCCAGCCGCCGCTGAGGTACACAGCGCCCATCGACAGCGCGAGGTCGAGCAGGCCGACGCCGAGCACGTCGATACCTTCGGGCGCGCGCGCGAAGCGCCGCAGCCGGGGCAGCACGTTGGGGCGGATGAGTGGCACATAAAACGTGAGCGCGACGAGCTGCGCGAATGTCGCCATCAGCAGCCACGGCTCGAAACGGACGTTGGCGCCGGTGGGGTTGGCGACGAGATAGATGAGCAGCGCGACGACCCAGCTAGCCCAGCGGACGATAAACGGAGAGGTGAGGACGGCGAGCCGGATGCCGCCGGGGAGCGTCGCCAGCGATTCGTCACCGGCGCGGCGGCGCCAGACCGATGGCAGCGCGCCGACGCGGGTGCGGATCTCCTCGAGCGGGCGTTCGGCGCCGATGATGTCCATCGCGGGTATCGTAGCAGTAGTGGGTAGGTGGCTGGTCTCTGGTCGCTGGTCGCTGGTGGGTGGAACCACCGATGGACACAGATGGGTTTTCGTCGGTTGCGCTTGACGGGTGGGTGGTGGCTGTGGTCGTTAGCGGCGGAGGGCATTACGCAGGAAAAACCACAGATTCGCGGGGCGCTCGGCGAGGCGGCGCATGAGGTATGGATACCAGTGGCTGCCATACGGCACGTAGACGCGCACGCGGTAGCCGCGCGCGAGCAGTCGCTGCTGCAGGTCGACGCGGATGCCGTAGAGCAACTGGAACTCGAAGCGATCACGGGTGACGCCGTGCGCGTTCGCGCTGCGGATGGCGCCGGCGATCATGCGGCCGTCGTGGGTGGCGATGGCTAGCGATCCCGCATTGCCGGCAACCGCGAAGTAGGCCTCGGCGAGGCGCGTGAACGCTTCGTCGACCTGCGCCTTTTCCTGATATGCGATCTCTTCTGGTTCGCGGTACGCACCCTTGACGATGCGCACCGGTGCGGCGGCGTGCGCTAACGTCGCGATGTCCGCCGCGGTCCGGTGCAGGTACGCCTGCACGACGATGCCGACGTTGTCGTGCGAGGCGCGCGCGCGGCCAAACAGCTCGAGGGTCACGTCGGTGTAGCAGGCGTCTTCCATGTCGATGCGCACGAACGTCTTTGCGGCGGCTGCGCTCACGAGCACGCTATCGAGCGAACGGGCGGCGAGTTCGCGGTCGAACGCGAGGCCGAGTTCGGTGAGTTTGATCGAGATGTGGCTGCGGAGTCCGTGCACCCGCACCGCATCGGCGAACGATGTGAACTCGCGGAGGGCGGCGTCGACCTCGGACTCGCTCGTCACCGCTTCGCCGAGAAACGAGACCGTCGCGTCGAAGCCGGCGGCGTTGAGACGGCGGACGACGTCGATCACATCAGCCTGGCGCTGGCCGGCGACGAAGCGGCGCGAAAAGCCGCGAAAGCCGGGCACGTTTGTCACGATGTACTCTGCGACGCGGCTGCGTGAGAGGGCGTGGATGATCCCGGTGAGCATATGGGCAGGGTAGCGGGCGGGGGAGGTGAGAGGCGGGAAGCGGCAAGCGGGAAGCGGGAAGCGGGAAGCGGGAGATTGTGGGTTGGCGGGCAAATTGCGGATGAAACGGTGGCGTCGCTGCGCGACACCGGGGCGCACTCGGGTGGAACAGGCGCCAGTTCGGGGTTCCTTGTGCGCGGGCGAATGCGGATGAAACGGTGGTGCCGGCGTGCGATACCGGGGCGCACACATTGGTGCGCCCCTACCGTGGTCATGATTGACGCGCGTTCTCGGCTCGATTGACGGCTGCGCAACATGCATCAGTACGACGTTGCTTGCTGGCGGGAGGCGAGCGCCAGCAAAACGGTGGCGTGGTCGCGCGATGCCGTGGCGCACACAAGGTGCGCGCCTACAGACGTGGTGATTGACGTGAGCGGCGGGTTGGATTGACGGGGCTTGACGGATCGGGTCGACGGCGCGGGCGGGCGCGTATACGCTCGATCCATGAAGATCAGCGTGGCGCTTACGCCGAAGTTGCTACGCAATCCGCGTCAGCACACCGTGGCCGTCGTCGACGTGCTGCGGGCGACGTCATCTCTCGTCACGATGTTCGAGCGCGGGCTGATCCGGGCGATCGTCGTCGATTCGCTGCGTGATGCGCGGGCTTTGGCGCTTCGCAACTTCTCGCTGTTGTGCGGTGAGGTGAAGTCGCTGCCTCTCGCCGGGTTCGATCACGGAAATTCGCCTGCCGAGTTCGCCGAACTATCGCTGAAGGGCAAGTCGGCCGTGCTCTGGACGACGAACGGCACGCGCGCGTTTCACGGCGTCAGTGACGCCCCCGTCGTCGCCGCGGCGGCGCTGATCAATCGCCGCGCCGTCGCCGCCCGCATCGTCGACGAGGCGCGGAGCCGAAAGCTTGATGTTGCGGTCGTCTGCGCGGGGCTTGAGCGCGGGACGGCGTACAGTCTCGAAGACAACGTCACAGCCGGCGCGATCGTCGAGGCGGCGCGCGAGCATGACGGAGCGATCGAACTCACGGACGAGGCGTGGGCAGCGCTGCATCTGTGGCGCTGGTACGGCGGCGACGCGATGCGTGCGTTCCGGCAGTCGGTACACGGCCGCGCGCTGCTCGGCATCGGCTTCGAGCGGGACCTGGAGTACGCCGCGCAGCTCGACATTTTCGAGACGGTGCCTCTGCTCTACGACGAAGACGGCGTTCGGACGCTACGTGTGCGGGCGAAGCGGGGGCGGGCTTCGGCGGGGGTTTGATTTTCACCACAGAGGCACAGAGGCGCGGAGGGCTTGAGACAGGAACGACGGAGCGGCGCGTGATACCGGGGCGAACACATAGGTTCGCCCCTACCGCGGAGTCGTCGCGATCGCTTCTCGTTTGAACGGCTACGCCGGGCGGACCTGGCCGTTGCCCAAGACGATCCACTTGTACGTGCAGATCTCGCGGAGGCCGACGGGGCCGCGGGCGTGCGCCTTCTGTGTGGCGTCGATGATCTCGGCGCCCATGCCGAATTGCGCGCCGTCGGTGAACTGCGTGCTGGCGTTCACGTAACAGACGGCCGTATCGACTTCGCGGATGAAGCGCATGGCGGTCGTGTAGTTCTCGGTGACGATCGCATCGGAATGCCCGCTGCTGTAGCGATAGATGAAGTCGACGGCGTCGTCGTAGGAGTCGACGACGGCGACGGACGCGACGAGCGCGAGAAACTCCTTGCCGAAGTCGGCATCCGTCGCCGCGACGGCGTTGCCGCGTCCGTTGAGCAGCGCGAGGGCGCGTTCGTCGCAGCGCATCTCGACGCCCTTGTCGGCCAGCGCAGCTGCGACCTCCGGCAGGAAGCGCGCGGCGACCTCGGCGTGGACGATCATCGTGTCGAGCGAGTTGCAGATGCTGTAGCGGCGCGTCTTGGCGTTGACGACGATGTCGCGCGCCTTCGTCAGGTCGGCGTCGGCATCGACGTAGGTGTGGCAGACGCCGATGCCGCCGATCAGCGCCGGCATCGTGGCGTTCGCCTCGACGAAGCGGATCAGTTCCTCGCCACCACGCGGCACGACGAGATCGATGAAGTCCTTCATCCGCAGCATCTCTGCGACGATCGCGCGATCGCTGGACTCGATCATCTGCACGGCGCCGTCCGGCACGCCTGCCGCCGCGAACGCTTCGTTGATGATGCGCCCGAGGACGATGTTCGACTGCAGCGCTTCTTTGCCGCCGCGCAGGATCGACGCGCTGCCGGCTTTCAGGCAGAGCGACGCGATGTCGACGGTGACGTTCGGACGGTTCTCGTAAATCGCGCCGATGACGCCGAACGGCACGCGCATCTTGCCGACGATCAGGCCATTGGGCAGCGTCTTCATTTCGATCGACTCGCCGACGGGGTCGGGCAGGAGGGCGACCGTGCGCACATCCTTCGCGATCGCGGCGATACGGTCGCGTGTGAGCGTCAGGCGGTCTAGCGCGCTGTCGGCGAGGCCATCGGCGCGGCCGCGTTCGAGGTCGCGGGCATTGGCTTCGAGGATGTCGGCGGCGCGCGCTTCAAGGGCGGCGGCAAGGCCGTTGAGCGCTGCGTTTTTGACTTCGGTGCTGGTCGTGGCGAGCTTGCGAGCGGCGCGCCTGGCGTCGTGGGCTTTTTGTTCGATTTCGGATGCTGTGGTGGTCATGGTGCCGGTAGTGTAGCGCGCGGGGATGGGCCAGCGAGAGGCGCGTTTCACGGGGCACTGGGGGGTGGAAGCTGGAGGCTGGAAGTCGCAGATTGAAAGGTTCGCGGTTGTAACGGATGTGGGATATGGCCGTTCTAGTTTGTGTTGAAGGAGGCGGGGCCTTCAGCAAAGCCAACGGAGGCTGACAGCAATGTCGCCTCCGTTAGTCTTTTTCCCGGACCAGGCTCTGTGCTGTTCACGGCGAGCGCAGCGTCTGCTGTCGCATCCGCTGCTTTCTTGAGATTAGTGATCTGGGGGACACCCCCAGACCCCCGGCAGGCGCTGCGCCCTGCGCCCGCCTGGCTGCTTTACTGGCGAGTAGTTTGCGGGGACACCACCGCTTCTCTGCGGTACTGGGCCCGGCAGGCGCTGCGCTACACCCGCATCGGCTGCTTCGCTGGAGAGTAGTTTGCGGGGGAAACCGCCGCTTCTCTGCGGTACTGCGCCCGCGAGGCGCTGCGCAATGCACGCGCCAGCAGGTTACGGAGAGAGGCCGGATGTCCCCGCAGTCATCCGGCCCCTCGACCAGCCGATGATCGGTCCCCTTCTCATCGACGTGGTTTCGTGTCACTGGAGTCTCGCCACGAGCTCCGGTGTCGAGGCCGAGTATGGCCCGGCGACGTTAATCGGGCATGAACGCGGATTAACAGCCGGTGATGGCGTGACGGGTTCACGGCGTCATCGCCGGTTGCTATTGACGTTGCAGGTCGCGTGCCGCGACCGAAGGAGTGCGAATGTTGGTGCGTGGGCCGGCGATGCCGGGGCGCGCACGCGGGTGCACCCCTTCAGTGGTGTTGGTCTACGCCGTCCCGCGTCCCGCATCCCGCATCCCGCATCCCGCATCCCGCATCCCGCATCCGCATCGACGGTTGCCCGTAACATAACCCTCACGTACAGTCTCGATCGCTGTCCGCCGCACGACGCGGGCAGGCGAAACGAAGCTTCGGGCCGCTTTCGGCGCGCGCCCGTTCCACGAACACGCACATCAAGGAGGCGCACTGTGGCTGATCGACTCAAAGACAAGGTCGCGATCGTAACCGGCGGCGGCCGCGGCATCGGGCGCGGCGAATGTCTGGCGCTGGCGGCTGAGGGCGCGAAGGTCGTCGTCAACGACTTCGGCGGTAGCGCGGCGGGCACGGGCGGCGAGAAGGGTCCGGCGGACGAGGTCGTCGACGAGATCAAGAAGATGGGCAGCGACGCGATCGCCAACTACGACAACGTCGCCGAGTTCGAAGCCGGCAACCGGATGGTGCAGCAGGCGATGGACAAGTGGGGCCGCCTCGACATCCTCGTCAACAACGCCGGCATCCTGCGCGACAAGATGCTGTTCAACATGTCCGAGGACGAGTGGGACATCGTCGTCGACGTTCACCTGAAGGGGCACTTCAACCTCAGCAAGCACGCGGCCGTGGTCTTTCGGCAGCAGCGCGCCGGCGTCTTCGTCCACACCAGCTCCGAGTCGGGGCTGGGCAACCGCGGACAGGGCAACTACGCCGCGGCCAAGGAGGGCATCGTCGGACTTTCGCGCACGCTGGCGCGCGACATGGGCGGCTACGGCGTGCGCTCGAACGCGATCCGCCCGCGCGCGGCGACGCGCCTTGTGATCAGCGACGAGATGAAGGCTGCGGCGCAGCGCGGCGGCGCGGCCGGCATGGGTCTCGCGGGTCTCGAAGCGTTCGAGAAGGCGAACCCGGCCGAAGGCGTGGCGCCGTTCGTCGTGTGGCTGTGCACCGATGCCGCCGCAAACGTCAACGGACGCGACTTCCTCGTCAGCGGCTCGACGATCGGGCTGTACAGCCTGCCCGAAATCGTCGCGAAGGCGGACAACGCAAGCGGCGAGATCTGGAAGCTCGACGACCTCGACAAGGTGATCCCGGAGCAGGTGACGTCCGGCCTGCGGAACATGTGGCCGAAGAAGGAAGAGAAGCCGGCGACGGCGTAGGGGGCGGGAGGCCGGAAGCCGAGGTCGGAACCGGCCGGACTTGGTGCAGATATTCGACGAGCCGCTGGAGTAATCCGGCGGCTCTTTCGTTTCATCTCAAAGTGGTGCCTTCGCACCATGCGAGGCGGGGTGGGGCGAGGCATGATCGTGTCATGAGGACGTACGCCCGTCTGCTGGGGCTGATCATCGTGTTGGGTACGTGCTCGGGCGTGCTGATGGCGTTCGGGTCGCGCAAGGACGATGACATCAGGGCGAACGGACGCATCCTCGATACGCTGCCCGGCTACCCCGACGCGCATCGCGTGAAGGCACGCATCGAGCCCGTGTACGAATATCACTGCGACGAGGATTGCGTGCCGCTTGGCCACCGGACGTATGTTGCGTATCGCATCCCGTCCGACGTGAAGTCGCGTGACGTCGTCGACTTCTACGTCGAGCATCTGCGCAATGAGGGCTGGACAGCCGATGTCGATGAACTGATTTTTCGCGAGATCGTGCCGCGCACGCACACGGGGCCGCTTCCGGAGCCGCAGCCGACGGGCGATTACTCGGTCGCGTTTACGCGTGGCGATACGCTGATCTATCTCGGTACGCGCACGACGTCCTGGGCGGGCGGCGCCGACACCATCGGGATCTCCGTTGACCATGAAGCGTTGGCGCGTTGAGCGATTCGATGGCGATCGCTCCGGTTAGTCCATTCCCACGCGGCGATGGAGCGCGAGTACCGTCGGCCGTGAGGCGTCGGTCGCGACGCGCTCGATGACGTCCCCCACCTCCAGCGTGCCCGGTTCGATGACGCTCGCGTAGAAGCCGGTGCGGCCGGTTTCGCGCATCTTCTCTTTGAACTCGGGCATGCCCATGCGGATATCGAGCTTGTAACACGGGCCGCGCGGCTCGGTCACTTCGAGGAGCGCGTCGCCGGCCCTGAGCCGATCGCCGACGTGGATCTCTTCTTCGGTCAAGCCACTCACGGTGAGATTCTCGCCGAACTGGCCGAAGGGCAGTTCGCGCCCAAGTTCGGTGGCCCAGGTGGCATAGTGCGCCGCCGGGTAGATGTACACGGCCTTGCGGTCGCCGCCGTGTACCTGTCGTCCCTTGAAGACGCGCGTGTCCGCCTGCCCATCACCTTCGAGGCCCCACAGTCGCACGGCCACCGGGCCTTCCACGGGCGACTTGAAGATGCCGGTCACGACCGTGTGCTGTTCGCCGTCCGCACCCGGCACCGTCACAGCAGTTGGCTGGCCGACGTTGACGGAGAGAATCTTCAATTCAGTGCCGGGCATGCGTCGTTGCTCCTTATCTGTCCGATGAACCGTAGCATGAGCGAGGGGACGGGGTGCGGTCGTGCGGCAGGAGGAGTTCCGAAGCAAGGATTCATCGCGTCGTTCGCGGGGCGTAAGCGGAGCTAATGGTCATTGCAGAATCAGATGATCCCGCAGTTCGCCACACCCCACCCCGCGCCCGCGGGCTGAAAGCCCGCGCCACGTGTTGTTTGGGGTTCGGGCGGGCGACTCTATTTTCGCAATGACGATAAGCTCCGCCACTACGACGGGATGCATGCATGTGATCGCGGCCATTAGATGGGTGACGCCTGGTCCATCCCGGAGAACGCTGCGCGCTTTGCTTCTTCGCGGGTGAAGCCGCGCTCGTTGCTCGCTACACTCAACGGGTGGACACATTTCGGTTTGAGGCGCCGTGGATGCTTGCGCTGCTTGGTGCGCTGCCGATTGTGGCCGCGCTGGCGTGGGGGCGGCGCGGTGGCGGCGGGGTGCGGATGGGGTCGCTGGCGGCGGATGTGGCGCGCCTGCGCGCCGACTATAACGCGCGCATCGTCCCGGCGATGACCG
>CAZRHH010000078.1:0-14084 GCA_964599885.1 uncultured Dehalococcoidia bacterium
GGGCGGCGCGACGCTGATCGCGACGACGGATGCGTCGTCGCCGGAGTGGCGCGCGGGCGTCGCCCAGCGTGGCGGCGAAGCGTGCGTCCTGCCGGCGGATAGCGACGGCCGCGTAGACCTGCCGTCCCTGATGCGGCTGCTCGCCGGAAGCGGTGTGCTTTCGCTGCTCGTCGAGGGCGGCGGCGTGCTGCACGCCAGCATGTTCGCCGCGGGACTCGTCGACAAGCTGCACGCGATCATCGCGCCAAAGATCGTCGGCGGCACGGCGTATCCGGCCGTCGCCGGCGAAGGCGCCGCGCACATGGCGGGCGCGCTGCACCTCCGCAATGTAGAGATCGAGCGCCTGGGCGACGACGTGGCGTTTGTCGGCTACGTGCGGTGACGCTCTCCCCAACGGTAGGGGCCCCGCTTGCCGGGCCCGGTCGAACCGCGGACAGGGTTCCTTCGAACTGGCGAGGCACCGCTCACCCGTGGCGGCACAGCTTGCTGTGCCGTCGTCGTGGGCACGCTGCGCCACATCGCCGCCCGCACAAAAGAGCGGGCCGGCGCACGTCGCGCCGGCCCTGTCTGTTTTTGAAGCATCTACGCTAGCGGCGCCCGCGCCTGCACGTCGGCGCGTTGAGCGCCACCAACGCGTCCTCGATCTCGATCACGCCGTCGCGGTCGACGTCATACCGCACCTTGTACCGCCGCTCGCCCTCCTCAGCCCCCAGCCGCACGAGTACGCCGATGACCGTCGATATCTTCTGCCCCCACGTCAGACACTGCGGCGTCGCAGTGCTGCTGCTTGTCGCCGTCGGCGTTGGTGTGTTGGTTGCCGTCGGCGTACTCGTCGCGGTCGGCGTGTTCGTGGCCGTCGGCGTCGGGGTATCGGTGGCCGTCGATGTTGCCGTGCGGGTGGCCGTGGGCGATGGCGTGCTTGTGGCCGTCGGTACGGGCGTGTCTGTTGCGGCCGGCGTCAGCGTCGGCAGCGCGTCGACGACGTTGACGCGTACGGTCGCGCTGGCATCGGGATTGGGCGAGACGTTGAGCGTATCGAACGTCGCCGTCGATTCATACAGCCCCAACTGATCCTTCGAGCAGACGATCTGCGGGAAACCGATACCAGCAGCACCAAGATCGAACGATGGCGTCTGCGGAAAACCTGCGCCGGCTATTGGACCCGCGGGTGAGAAAAACGATGTCTCGTACGGGACCGTCCACCTCAGTAGCGCACCCGTGAGTGCCGTACCGTCGCTGTCGAACGCGCGGGCAAAGACGACCGTCTTGGTGTCATCGTCGATTCCGTCCATAGCGAGGGCCTGGATCTCCGCCAGCGACAGCGTGGGTACGTGCGCGGGCGGAAGCGGGAACGACGGGCATCCGTTGCTGCCGGCCAGGATGTCGTCCTTGCCTTCGACGATCGTCAGCTCAATCGAATGCGCCGGGCCGACGACCGTGAAGTCGAGTACGCGCGAGACGTTGTTTTGCGTGACGGTGACGCGCCCGGGACCCCGGTAGAAGTCATCGGGGTCGATCACGAGGCGCGCCGCGACGACGCCGTCGCCCAGTGTCGCCGGCTCGGTGTCGCAGTCGGGATCCTGCTGCGGACCGAAACACAGGTACTCGTCGCTGGGGGTTGCGTCGAGGAACTGTCCGCGATCCGTCTCGAAAAGCACGGGATAGTCACCGTCTACAAAGGCGAATACGGTGAAGATCATGCCGCGGCTTGTCTGGTTCGCGTCAAGGTCAATCGGCGCGAGATCTGCGGGCTGCACCTGTAACAGGTCGAACATCGTGAAGCAGTTGCGCTGGCCAAACTCGTCGACTGTCGTGTCTCTCAGGCACTTTACGATCGACTGCAGAAAAGGTTGTGACGTCAGGCTGCCGCACTGCGAAGCCGCATCGAGCGGCCGCGCTCCACCAAGTGTCACCGCAGCGAGCAGACACACATGTGAATTGATCCCCAGCACATCCGTCACGCCGCCCGAAGGCGTAACCGACGGCGTGCGTTGCGGAACGGACGTGGGCGTCACGGTCGGCGTTGGCGTGATCGTCGGAGGCGGTGTGAGCGTGCCGAATGAGTCGCCGACTGCTACCCCCGCACCAAAGCAGCCCTGCGCCGGCGGGCAAACCACCAGGTCCACTCCGCCCTCATCCGCAAGGATCGCGGACGACATCGTTAGTACAGCGCCGCCCGGTGATGCGGTATAGCGCACGCGCGCTAACTCGATCTCACCCGGAGGAAACGGCACGAGGTCGGCGGTGTTGAGGGCGAGGCAGCCGATGAATGACGCGGCTACAAGCGGGTCGGGATTCTGATCCGGTGTGGTGGGCACGAAGCTACAGTTCAGGGATCCGAGCGATTCATTGAAATCTGGATTTGCGATGTCCGCGCGCGGGTCGAGTACCGGTTCGTTCGTCACGAGCGTAAATTGGAACGAGCCCATTACCGCCGATGCCTCGTTCGCATTCCCCGCCACCACGGCGACCTCCACATCCGTCGCATCCACCGGATATGAGCACACATCCTGGATGCCGGGCGTCGTCACGTTGCAATCGACGGCGATGTAAAAACCGGACGCCGGCGGCACGAAGTCGCGATCAACAGCGAGCGCTTGCGGGCCGTCGACGAAGGCCGGCTGCGAGGCGGCGTCGCCGGAGGTGGCGAGCCAGAGTGCGGCGACGGCGATGGCGACGGTCGCAGCGGCGCCGAGCAGCAGACGCACGAACGAGCGGGGTGATGCAAACGAAGCGTTGCGCTGAAACGCCATCGGACACTCCTTGCCGGAACACTTCGTGACGACGATGGCGGGGTGCCGGAGTATACGATGTTTCCGGCATGGATGTCAGAACGCGAGTTGCCCCCGGCTCGTGGTGCCAACGGTTCCACCGGAACCGGCCACGAACCTGACTATCTACTCCCGGCAGTGGAATCCGCCGTCGCGGGCAAACGCCTTCTGCAGATCGTTTACGTCGATGTCGAGATCGACAGGAGCGACGGGCCAAGCGTTGCCAGATCAGGTCGGCTCCAGATCGTACTTGGCTTCATAGAGCGCACTGCCATACTCGGACGCGTACCGGTAAGCCTGCAACTGCACATCCTGGACGTCGAACGTGCCGTTTTCGTTGAAGTCGTACCTCACGCAGCCGAAGTCAACGAGCGCGTTGACAGGAAGAGGCGGCACGCCGTGGCCCGTCTGTGAGTTCCACGCGCTCTCTCTCGATCCCCACAGATTGTCACCGACGTATGCCGCCCACTCGACGAAGATCATGCTCTTGTACAACGCGAGCCAGCCGGCGATCACCGGCGCCGCGGCCGACGTGCCGGTGAAGTAGTACGGCGCGTTGTTCTCGTCGATTGCCCATGTTGCCCACGGCGCCGAAACATCGAGATCATTCCCATAATTCGAGCCAGAGTTGCGCGTGCCGTTAGAGTTCCCGAAAACCCATGTATGTGCGATGATCGTACCGCCCACAAGAGGCAGACACACCCAGCACACCAGGAGGAGAGGGATGAACATCGCACGGATAGCGCTCGCAGGGCTGGCCTGCATCGTTCTCGTCACGGCCGCCGCTTGCGGCGACGACGACGACGACCCGAACGGACCGACGGACACCGGCTCGACGCCAAATGTCGCGACGACCCAGGACAACGTCGAGCCGACATCGCCGGAACCCGACGTGAGCGTGGTGGCGACCGACTTCGCCTTCGCGCCGAGCACGCTCGAAGCGTCGGCCGGCGAAGCCGTCACGATCACGTTCCAGAATGACGGCGCCGCGCCGCACACCATGACGGTGTACGAGGACGAGGAATACGAAACACCGCTGGCCGGCGCCGACACGCAGCAGGTCGCCGCGGGCGCGAGCGGCGGCCTCACGGTGACCTTCCCGGATGCGCAGACGTACTTCTTCCGCTGCGAGGTACACCCGACGCAGATGGAAGGGACGATCGACGTTAGCTAGCGCGGCCTGAACGCGCAGGCGGAGCTAAGGCTCCGCGGCTACATCCGTTGGTTTCGTCTTGAAGCGCCCGGCCGCGGCCGGGCGCTTTTGGCGTCCGCGGGCGCCGCACCTGATATCGTGCGGGCATGTCGCTCTGGTTGCGGTTCCTCGACTGGCTGACGCGGACGTTCGGCATCGGCAAGCGCACGGTGCCGCGCGAGCCGGTAAGCGTCCGGCCGATCGGCGTCGTGCGGAACAACGTCGCGGCGCCGCGGCCCGACGGCTGGCGCAACGTCCGCTCCGACATCATCGTGCGCGAAGAGCTGACGCCGATGCTCGACGGCATCGACGGCTACTCGCACATCATCGTCGTGTTTGCGTTCGACAAGGTGCCGGAATCGGAGCTGCGGGAACGCGTCCGGCCACGCAGCGACCCGCGGATTCCGGAGCAGGGCGTGCTGGCGACGCGCAGCCAGTTGCGGCCAAGCCCGCTCGGCGTCTCCGTCGTGCGGCTGCTCAAGCACAGGCGGAACATCCTGCGCGTCGACGGGCTCGACGCGATCGATGGCACGCCCGTGCTCGACGTGAAGCCGTACTTTCCGAACTACGACGCCGTGCCCGATGCGGCGATCCCCGACTGGGCGCGGTCGCTGACGTAAGCGCGCGGTCGCCTAGCGGATCAGCCGCGTGATGATGCCGTCGAGTTCGTCTTCGGAGTGAAAGCTGATGATGATGCGGCCGCCGGTGCGGCTCCTCGTGACGGCCACCTTTGCGCCGAGCGCATGGCGAAGCGTGTCTTCCAGATCGCGCGTGTGCGGATCGACGTCGCCCGCCGCGCGCCGTGGCGACGGCTTCGCGCCAGAAGTCGCCTTGAGAGCACGCGCGATCTCTTCGGCCTGGCGCACCGTCAGCGCATCAGCGACGATCGTGCGCCACGCGTCCATGCGCTGCTGCCGATTGTCGATCGCAAGCAGCGCGCGCGCATGACCCTCGCTGATCTGTCCCGAGATCAGGCTCGTCCGGATGTCGTCGTCGAGCGAAAGCAGCCGCATCGTGTTGGCGACGGCGACGCGGCTGCGTCCGACGCGCGTGGCGATAGCGTCCTGCGTCATCCCGAAGTCGTCCGCCAGCCGCTTGAACGCCAGCGCCTCTTCGACCGGATTGAGATCCTCGCGCTGGACATTCTCCACCAGCGCGAGTTCTAGCAGTTCGTTTCCCGCCGCTTCGCGGATCACGACCGGCATGTGCGTCAGGTTGGCGATCCGTGCGGCCTGCAACCGCCGTTCGCCGGCGATCAGCTGGTACGTGGCCGGGCCGAACTCCGACGAGACGCGCGTGACGAGGATCGGCTGCAGCACGCCGTGCTCGCGAATGCTCTGCGCCAGCTCGGCGAGCGCCAGCGGTTCGAAGTGCATGCGCGGCTGCTCCGGGTTCGGCGTGATCAGGTCGATATCGACCGTATCGACGCCCCCGCCGGCGCCGGTCGATGGGATGAGCGCGGAGAGGCCTCTTCCGAGCGCGGGCCGAGACGAGGTCATACAGCTAGCCTCCGTGTCTGGTCTTCCGTGGCGGCGGCGGGCATCCGGAGCGCGCCGGGGCGGGCCGCGTCGCGCCTATGATACCCCGGCAGGCACACGAAGGGTGGCGCCGATGTCACACCGCGGAGAGCGGCGACGATCGGCGTCGCGCTTGGACGCATGGTTCTCTGTCTCGTACGATCCGGGCGCGATGCGCCGATCCAGCGCGGACGGCGACAAGAGCGTCAGGAGCAGCGATGACGATCGAGATCACGCCGCACGTGAGCAGCCTCCACGTCGACCTCAAGTGGTTTCCGCAGCCGTATCCGCCCAACGTCTTCCTGATCCGCGACGGCAACGAGGCGGCGTTCATCGACAGTGGCTTTGGCGACGACGCCTCGTTCGAAGCGCGCACCGCGGCGCTCGCCGAACTCAAAGACGTGCGGCTGAAGTACATCATCATCACGCACCATCACTACGATCACTCGAGTGGCGCGCACCGGCTGCGCGAGGCGACCGGCGCGCAGATCGTCGTCCACACCGACGAGGAGGCGCTGCTGCTAGAGCCGCCCACCGATCATGGCGATATGGAGATTCCCGAAGACCAAAAGGAAGCGCGCGAGCAGGCGAAGAAGTGGATGGCCGAGGCCGCGAAGGCCGCCCCGGCGGATCTGCGCGTCGAGGACGGCCAGGTGCTGGAGGTGGGTTCGCTGCATCTGCGCTGCGTCCACGCACCCGGGCACACCGCCGGACACCTGTGCATCTTTCTCGAAGAGGGGCGCGTGCTGTTTGCCGGCGACAACGTGCTGGGCGTCGGCACCGCCGCGATCGCGCCGCCGCCGCACGGCGATATGGGCGAGTACGTCCGGTCGCTGCGCAAGATGCAGTCGCTGGACGCCGAGCTATTGGCGCCCGGCCACGGGCCCGTCGTCCGCGAACCGAACCGCAAGCTGCAAGAGCTGATCGATCATCGCCAGCAGCGCGAGGATCAGATCGTCTCGCTGGTGGCCGACGGCAAGGACAGCGCGAAGGCGCTGGTAAAGGCGATCTACCCCGAACTCGACAAGCGCCTGATGAAGATGGCCACCGGGCAGGTCGTATCGCACCTGCACAAGCTGCAGTCGGACGGCAAGCTGCGGCTCGAAGGCGAGGGCGAAGCGACCGTAGTCGTCGGCTAGCCGCGCCGTCCGCGGCATCGCGCCGCCTGCCTGATGCTCATTCCGGTGGCGGGATTGCGTCGAAGTAGCCGGGCGCGGGCGTCATGATGTTCCAGCGGTGGCCGTACGGGTCGATGAGCCAGCCGCCGCGCCCGCCCGGGCCATCGGCGATCGGCCGTTCGAGAGTGGCGCCAGCATCAACCGCGCGCTGCACCGCCGCAGCGCAATCGTCGACCGTGAGGACGAGCGACGCCGCGCTGCCCGCGAGGCTCGCCGGCGCGAGCCAGTTGTTCTGCGGATATTCATCGGCCAGGAGGAGAATCGTGCTGCCGATCGCCAGTTCCGCGTGGCCGAGTTCCCCCGTCGGGACGGGCAGCCGAACGCGCTCCTCGGCGCCGAGCGCGCGCTTGTAGAACTCGATCGCGTCGGCAGCACCCTTGACGCAGATGTACGCGTAGATGGTTGGTCGCTGCTGCTTGGGCATCGAAACCTCCGTTCGTCAACAACGCGATCGTAGACCGTCACGCGCACTGCCGCCTTGTACGGATGTTACCGGAGCCACGATTCGCCCTTCGTGTCGCCACGCCACGTTTCCAGTACGCTGTCGCACACGCCGCGAACCGCAGCGAGCAGGACGACGACGATGACCAACAACACCGCCGGCGGACGGGCGATCGAGCTCCACTGGTTCTTGCCCACAACAGGCGATGGCCGCTCTGTCGTCGATTTCTTCCCCGACCCGTCGGGCGGGCTGCCGGCGAGCGCGCGGCCCGCGGACATCGGCTATCTGCGCCAGATCGCCCAGGCCGCCGACCGGCTCGGCTTCGCGGGCGTGTTGACGCCGGCGGGATCGCTGTGCGAAGACGCGTGGATCATCTCAGCGGCGCTCGCGGCGGACACCACGCATCTCAAATTCATCGTCGCCTTCCGCCCCGGCTTCATCCTGCCGACGCTCGCCGCGCAGCAGACCGCGAGCCCGCAGCGCATCAGCAACGGACGCGCGCTGATCAACATCGTCGTCGGCGGCGACGCGGCCGAGCAGCGCAGCTACGGCGATTTCCTCGAACATGACGAGCGCTATGCACGCGCCGACGAGTTCCTCACCGTCGCCAAGCAGTGCTGGCAACCGGATCCGTTCGACTTCGTTGGCAAGCACTACCAGGTGTCGCAGGGCGGCCTGCGCGGAGCGCTCTCGCAGATGCCGAGCGACGATCTCGCCGCCGGCCCGCCGATCTACTTCGGCGGCGCATCACCCGCCGCCGAAGCGGTGGCGGCGAAGCACGTCGACGTCTACCTGCTCTGGGGCGAACCGCCCGCGTGGGTCGCCGAGCGCGTCACCCGCATGCGCGCGCTCGCCGCCGAGCAGCGACGCACGCTCCGCTTCGGCATCCGCCTCCACGTCATCGCCCGCAAAGACCCCGCCGACGCCTGGGCCGAGGCCGAGCGTCTGCTCAACGAGATGCCCCCGGAACTGATCGAGATCGCGCAGCGGCGCTTTGCGCGCACCGAATCCGTCGGCCAGCAGCGGATGACCGAGCTCAACAAGGGCAGCATCGACATGGAGTCGCTGACCGTCGCGCCGAACCTGTGGTCGGGCATCGGTCTCGTCCGCGGCGGCGCAGGCACCGCCCTCGTCGGCAGCTACGACGAAGTCGCCGCGCGCATCGCCGCGTACGCCGCCCTCGGCCTCGACACGTTCATCCTCAGCGGCTACCCCCACCTCGAGGAAGCGTACGTCGTCGGCGAAGAGATCCTCCCCCGCGTCCGCTCGCTCCGTGTTGGCGCCGCGGTGGGTGCGGTGTGAGCTGGGAGGCCGGAGGCGATTTGATGCCGTTACGTTCACAAGCGTTGGGGCGGCGACAGCGGCTATAATCGCGCAGCATGAAGGGCTTGCAGACGAACACGCTGTACTACGGAGACAACCTGCCAATCCTCCGTGAGTACATCCCCGACGAATCCGTCGACCTCATCTACCTCGACCCGCCGTTCAACTCGCAGCGCTCCTACAACGTGCTGTTCAAGGAGACCGCGACCGGCGGCAGCCCAGCGCAAACAGGCGCGTTCGAAGACACGTGGCACTGGGCGGGCGCTGCGCAACAGGCGTTCGAAGAAATCGCGCTGCACGGCACCGACGACACCGCCCGGCTTCTCAACTCCATGGCCGGCGCCCTGGGACGAAGTGACGTGATGGCCTACCTGAGCATGATGGCAATCCGCCTCGTCGAACTTCGACGCGTCCTCAAGCCGACGGGATCGCTTTACCTCCACTGCGACCCGACCGCGAGCCATTACCTCAGAGTGTTGATGGACAGCATTTTTGGAGCGGCGAACTTCCGCAATGAGGTGATCTGGGAACGTACGACTGGGCGGAAGAGCGGAAATCAGTATGGGCGAGTGCATGACACGATCTTGTTCTACACGCGCTCGAACGTCTCCACATGGAACGCGCCAAGTCTCCCTCAAACCGCGGAGAACGTCCGCGGTCACGACCTGGTGAAGGACGACGATGGAACCGTCTGGCGATATTCGGACCTGAGTGGCGCCGGGCCAGGCTCGGCTCGCTTGTTTGGAGGGCAGGAATTTCAACCGCCGTCGGGCCGGCACTGGCAGTACGATCAGGCGGGCATTGATGAACTTTGGGGCGCAGAGCGAATCGTGCTCTCGAAGGGCGGACAACCGCGTCTTCGTACGCGCCTGAATGAGCTAGCCGGTGTCGACGTGCGTGACGTGTGGACGGACATTCGCCCAATCAATGCAGCGGCAGCTGAACGCCTCGGCTACCCAACGCAAAAGCCGCTGGCGTTGCTGGAACGGATCGTCGCCGCTTCGTCGAACCCGGGAGATATCGTGCTCGACCCGTTCTGTGGCTGCGGTACTGCAGTACACGCTTCGCAGAAGCTCGACCGGAAGTGGATCGGCATCGATATCACGCATCTCGCGATCGGCCTGATCCGTCGGCGGTTGAAGGATGCGTTCCCGGGCATCACCGTGAAGACGGTGGGTGAACCCGTCGATCTTCCGGGCGCGACGGATCTTGCGGCGCGCGATCCGTATCAGTTTCAGTGGTGGGCGCTCGACCGGCTCGGCGCGCAGCCGGCGGGTGGCGAGAAGAAGAAGGGCATGGACCGCGGCATCGACGGCGTCATCCCGTTCGTCGAAGGCAGCACAGAGCGGCGGCGCGTGATCGTGGCGGTGAAGGCGGGCGCCACGGGGCCAACTCATGTGCGCGATCTCAAGGGCGTGCTTGAGCGCGAAAACGAGCCGATCGGTGTACTGTTTACTTTGAGGAAGCCGACGAAAGAGATGACAACCGAAGCGGCGACCGCCGGTTCGTTTCGCAGCGAGCGCTGGAACAAGTCGTACCCGCGGTTGCAGATCATCAGCGCTGAAGATGTGCTGAACGGCAAGGTGGCCGATATGCCACCGCAGTCGTCGCCGTTCGCCAAGCCGGCGAAGGAACTGATCGAGAAGGGCGAGCAAGCGGAGCTTGAACTGTAGCGCAAGGAGTGTGCGATGGACATCCGGGAGATGGTGAAAACGGAGAACAAGCTCGGCGCGCGGCTGCGGATCGTCACGAATCCATTGCGCCCTGAAACTGACGGGCCGCTGCGACTGATCGGCACCGACAGGAAAGGCCGCCGCCAGAAGATCGCTGGTGACGAGGCGTTCATCTGCAAAATGCTGCTCATCATCTCAGGCGATTCGCAGACCGCCACCCAGAGCTAACGCACGCTGAAACCCAACATTACGCCCGCTCGCGCGTCGCCTGCCACGCCTCCCAATACGCCACCTTCTCAACCGGCTGCCGGTTCGGCACGCCGAACTTCCCCTTCGGCCAGCCGATCGGAATCATCGCCATCGTCTCCACGCCGTCCGGGATGCCGAACAGCGCGCGCACGTCTTCTTCGTGGAAACGATGCAGCGTCGTCAGCGTCGTCCCCAGCCCGATGGCGCGCGCCGCGAGCATCAGGTTCTGCACGGCGGGATAGATCGATGATCCGGCGATGATGCCCGGGTTCGACGTGCCCATCCGCAGCGTGGCGAAGATCAGCACCGGCACGCTCGCGATGTTCCGCGCCAGATGGTCGGCCGACTTGTAGGCCTTCGCGCCTTCCGGATTCGCGAGCATCGTCTCCCGCGCCGGGCCGTACATCGTCTCCCAGCCTTCGAGATACCACTCGCCGATCTTGCGCTTCTTCTCCGCATCGCGCACGACGATGAAGTTCCACGGTTGCAAGTTGCCGCCGTTCGGCGCTCTCACCGCCGCCTGCAAGATCGTCCACAGATCGTCGTCGGAGACGTCGTCTGGTTTGAGGCGGCGCATCGCGCGGGTAGTGTTGAGTACGTCGAAGAAGTCCATGGCGTCCTCCGTGATGGTGCCAGTGATCGGCGACTGGTGTTTGGTGTCTGGTGTTTGGGTCGCCGGTCGCTCGATGTGTGGTTGGTAGTGTAGTGCGCGGTATCGGACAGCGCAGCGTCTGCTTTGCATCCGCTGCTTTCTCAGAAAGAGAGAGGTTTTTCGGGGGACACCCCCGCGCCCCCGGCAGGCGCTGCGCCCTGCACCCGCTCCGTGATGGTGCCAGTGATCGGCGACTGGTGTTTGGTGTCTGGTGTTTGGTCGCCGGTCGCTCGATGTGTGGTTGGTAGTGTAGTGCGCGGTATCGGACAGCGCAGCGTCTGCTTTGCATCCGCTGCTTTCTCAGAAAGAGAGAGGTTTTTCGGGGGACACCCCCGCGCCCCCGGCAGGCGCTGCGCCCTGCACCCGCTTTTCGCGGTAAGCAGGTTACAGGACGGCGGTGCGGTGATTGAGGATCCTGGATTCTGGCACCCAGCGCTCGCGCAGCGCCCCCACCAGAAACATCGATCCCGCAGCGCACACCACATCCCCCCGCGCCGCCCCGTCGATCGCGAGATCCAACGCGCGCGCCGCCGACGGCTCGAACGTCACGTTCGCCGCGCCGAGCGTGCGGCGAAACAACCGCAGCATGCGCTCCGGATCGCCGGCGCGTTCGCCGAGCGGCGGCTGGGTGACGATGACGCGGTCGGCGACGCGCGCGAGTTCGCGGACCATCCCCGCCTGATCCTTGTCCGCAAGAATCCCCACCACGAGATGCAGCCGCGCGCCGTCCACGAGCCAGTGCGCGCGCAGCGCTTCGGCGAGACGTCGCGCCTCGACAGGATTGTGCGCCGAATCGAGCAGCACCGTCGGTTCGCGCCGCACGGTTTCGAGGCGGCAGCTGAGGCGGATGTTGGCGAATCCTGCGCGGACGGCGTCTTCGGCGACAGCGCGCCCCGTCGCTTCGCCGAACGCGAGCGCAGCGGTTACGGCGAGCGTCGCGTTCGTCACCTGGTGCGCGCCCGCGAGCGGCAGGCGCAAAGCGTCGAACGAGCCGAGGGGCGTGAGGAGATCGAACGTGCTGCCCGATGCGTCCGCGCCCGTGATCGTCGCGCGGATGTCGCGGCCGAGGCGCCAGAGCGTCGCGCCGCGTTCCGCGCACACACGCTCGATCACGCGCAACGCCTCCGGCCGCGTCGCGCCGGTGATGACGATGCCGCCGTGAATGATCGCCGCCTTCTGTTCGGCGATCGCGCGCAGCGTCCAGCCCAACCGCTCGCGATGTTCGTAATCGACGTTCGTCAGTACCGTGACGGGCGCGGCGTCGAAAACGTTCGTGCAGTCGGTGCGGCCGCCAAGCCCGACTTCGATGACGCCGGCGTCGCACGCTTCGTCGTGGAAGTGCTTCACCGCCACCGCAAACGCGACTTCGACGAGCGATGGCCGCCCGAAGCCGGCGCCGTCCAGCACGTCGAGATGCATTTTGCGCACCAGCGGGTCGAGGCCCAGCACCGCATCCGCGAACGCGTCCGGCGGCATCAGCAGATCGTCGACGCGGATACGTTCGATGAACGTCTGCAGGTGCGGCGACGTGTACAGCGCCGTCCGCGCGCCGGCTGCTTGCAGAATCGATCCGGCGATCGTCGACGTCGATCCCTTCCCCGCGCTGCCGCCGACGTGGACCACCGGAAACGCCGTATGCGGGTCGCCAAAATGCGCCAGCAACTGCCGGATGCGCGACTGCAGCGCCCGCTCGACAGGCGTGACCGGCAGCTCGTGCCACAGCCGCCGCTGCAGATAATCAACAGCCTCGTGGTACCGCTCAAACGTCATGCAGCAAGCGTATCAGGGGGCAAATCGGACCGGTTGCACGGACACGCAGGAATGACCAATATCACGCGTTGTGATTCGTCTATAGTCGGCGAATCGGCGAACGGGAAAAGCAGAACAGGAGCCGCGGCTTGCGCCGAGAACTCCTGCCACTCACCGTTGCTTTCGCAACAGTGAGGTGATGACGCACTATAGCGGTCTATAGGTCAGATGTCAAGCGCTTATACAATTGATTGCGAGAGTGCATGTTGCAAAGGTTATCGGTCTTCGTCGATGGCCGAAACGTGCACTACGGCCTCCGTGATCTCGGCTGGCCCGATCAATACGATGTCGCAGCGTTCGGGGCGCAGATCAGCGCTCACTACGATCTCCAAGCGGTTCACTATTACAACGCGACACCTCTCCAGACGTACTGCCCTGAACCGCTCTATGGCCAGCAGCTCCGCTACTACTCGCACATCGAGCGGCAACCCGACGTAATCTTCCGCAAGGGCTATCTCAATGACGCCGGATCAAAGCCCGTCGAGAAGCTGGTAGACGTGATGCTGGCGCTGGACCTGGCGCTCGGCGCCTATCGGGATGAATTCGATGTCGCCGCCTTGGTCTCAGCAGGCGGCGACTTTGAACCTGCTGTTCACGAAGTACACGCTGCGGGCAAGGAGGTAATTAACTTCGTCTTCCGCCATCGACGATCGTTCAAGCTTCAGGGTTGCTGCGATGAGGTCCGGTTCCTGAAGCGCAAGCATTTCGTCGAGCTGGTGTGCTAAGCGGCAGTCGTCACATCCGATTCCACCCCGCAAGACGATTCGCTACGATGCGGCACAACCCTGATAGCCACGTCACCCTCGTAGGGACAGGTCTTCAGACCTGTCCGCTCTCGTTCGAAACGCGCGCACAAGCGGAGCACACATGACCCTGGTAGTCCAAAAATACGGTGGATCCTCCGTGGCCACGGCTGAGCGGATCACGCACGTCGCCGCGCGCATCAAACTGCGCGCCGCCGCCGGCGACCGCATCGTCGCCGTCGTCTCCGCGATGGGCGATACGACGGACACGCTGATCGAGCTCGCGCACCAAATCACGGATCAGCCGCACGCGCGCGAAATGGACGTGCTGCTCAGCACGGGCGAAACGCAGACCAGCGCGCTCATGGTGATGGCGCTGCACGAGTGCGGCGTCGAAGCGATCAGTCTCTCCGGCGGCCAGGCCGGCATGCGCACCTCCGCCGTCCACCGCAACGCCCGCATCCTCGCCATCGAACCAAAGCGCGTGCGCGAGGAGGTCGAGCGCGGCCGCGTCGTCATCGTCGCCGGGTTCCAG
>CAZRHH010000079.1:0-13881 GCA_964599885.1 uncultured Dehalococcoidia bacterium
GCCTGCGTCGGGGGCGGGGCGGCGATGGTTGGCGCGGGAGCTTCTGGCGGCGGCGCGAGGATCTCCGGTGCGGGCGTCTCGGTTGCGGCCTCAGGCTCGACCGTCGCCGACGCAACGGGCGTTTCGCTCGCGCGCGGCGTGGCGCTGCGTTTCGGCGTGGATGTTGATTTTGGTGTCGCGCTGCTCGTCGCCGTCGCGGTGGGCGACGATCCGCCGTCGTCGCCGCAACCGGCGAGCATGGCGGCTGCGAGCGCGAGCGTTAGTGCGACGTTGGAGTTGGGGAGTTTGGGACGGAGCACGGTGTGAGTATAGGGATTCATTCTCGCCAGTGGGGTGCCGCGTGCGTCGGAGCAGCTAGACCGGCTGGATCCAACGCTTCTCCAGAAGCCGCTGCCAGGCGATCCCTATATGCGCCGCACTGAATGTCTGGCGCTTGCGTTCGTTCCATTGGTGTACGGCGCCCACTGCCGCGGCCACATCGGATGCGGCAGCCTGGTCGTGCTGAGCAACCCAGTCGACCGTGGTGAGCAGTTCCATGCCGTACGGGGTTTCAAATCCTTCGATGAGCTGCGCGACGTCATGTAGTCGTTCCTGTGAATCGATATTGCCCCTCAGGGCCACCAGGGCTTCACGTACCGCGCCTTCGCGCAGGACAATCGATGTGGCTGCACTTCGGTCGCCGTAGCCCCGGATGTAGTGGCCCTCAAGCGGTTGCAGGACGTGATGGAGTTTCTCCGAGTAGGGCCCAAATTTCTGCTTCGCGAAGTCAAGCCCCAGCGGTTGGCCGCGCCGCTCCAGCAGATACGCAAGCTTCTGCACCTCTAGAAGCGTGAGCTTGTAGCCAGGCATGGCATATTGATGGACGAGCAGCAGGATTACCGCCCTCACTAGCGTCATCTTCGGTTTAATCGTAGCGACGGGCATCAGATCTGCGATCGGCGCGCCCTCTGGTGCGTAAAGCAGAACACGCACGCCGGGAAGTGATCCCAGCGCACGTTCTATTCGTGGCTGAACGTCGCGCCAACTGAGGCCGCCATTCCCGCATCCGAGCGGCGGCACAGCGATTGATGTGATGTTGAACTCCTTTATCGCGTTGACGAGGGCTCTTAGGCCCGACTCAACATCCTCAATGCGCGCCTGACCCTTCCAGTGTCGCTTGGTGGGCAAATTTATGACGTACCGAGGACCATCTAGCCTGCCGGTGGGGACGACCTGTACCGAGCCCGCACGCAACTCGCCATGCGCACAGGCCCGGCGATACTCCGCGTAGACGTCCGGGAACGCTTGGCGAAACTGCAAAGCGATGCCTTTACCCATGACACCCACCGTGTTCACGGTATTAACCAGGGCCTCTGCATCGGCCTCGAGGAGGTTTCCGGTGGCTCTTTCAATCATTCAGTTCTCACTCAGTAGTACCAACCGGGCCGCACGACGACGCTAGGGCGATGATCCGCCGTTTGGACCATTTGGTCAACCACCTGTTTCACCGCCGCGTTGAGCACCCCGACTTCCTCCACGAGCGACCACGGAGAGTGTGTTGAACGAGAAACTCGGCCTGACGGCGCCGCTTGCGGTCGGGCTCGGCCTGTGTGTCGTTCCAGTATGTGGAGTTCATCACGGCCCAGTCGATCTTACCAAGATCGGCAAGATCGTTGTAGAACTGGCTCAGTGGAGCCATAACAGCGTGACCATCGGTAAAGACGAAAGGGAGTGCTCGTTCAGCCACCGCTTCGCAGCTCGAGACTAAGTGAACGATGCAAGTCTGTCCGCCAGCGTAGCCGTCAACCCAGCCCCCTTTGATCGCATAGAGCATTGGAGAGCGAGGCGCAAAATAAAACGGGACGTAGTCGTCGAGTACGCCATATGGGGTCTAGTTACCGCCGTCACGGCTCGCCGCGCCTTGATGTTCTCATGGGCGATGCTAACCGATGCGAGCTTCAAGTCCGCTCGCCGTTTGTCGCAGAGTAGATTCCCGTGGGCGATTAAGGACGGCAAGTTATCGTGATGAGTAATGTGGTAGATGCGCGCCATGACCGCTCCCGGTACTCGGTGGTTCACGACGGAATTCTAACGCTTCGGGAAGCGACGGTAGCAGGCTGCTAGTGTGAAACGCGCACCGGCACCACCACCGCCGCGGCGCGCCGCGCGCGTGACTGCGACGCGTAGTTGGCGATGATTAGCGCCATGGCGAGCATGAGCAACAGCGCGGCGAGCTTGAACGGCGCCAGCGGGCCCCAGACGCCGCCGATGACGCCGCCGAGCGCCTGGCCTCCGGCCACGCCGAGGCCCTGCACGGCGCTGAGCGCACCGAGCCACAAACCGCGGCTGCCGACGTCGGTGGCATCGAGCGCTGCGGCGCCCCAGGCGGGGACGCTAATCGCGTAGCCGAGGCCGGCGAGCACAACGAGATTCACAACGATGAACGGCTCGCGCGTCTGCGTCAGCGCGAAGATGCAGAGCGCCGCGACGAACAGCCCGCCGACGAGCGGTACCTGCCGTCCGTAGCGGTCGGCGAGGTGCGCGAACTTCCAGAAGGCGATAGCTGCGACGACTGCGGGCAGCGGGAAGAGCATCGCCATGTACGACATCTTCACGTCGAGCACGTCGCGGGTGTAAGCGCCGATCATCGGCGTGTGCAGGCTGGTGCCGAGCGTCAGCAGCACGACGATCGCGGCGAGCATCGCCATGCCCGGCGTCCAGCCGGAGGCGCGCGCGGCGTCGGGTGCGGTCACGGCCACGATCGTGTCGCGGTGCGTGGGCGCGTCGATGCGGCGGATGACGACGAGCAAGGCCAGCCCGCTGAAACCGATGCACATCCAGAACGCTGCGCCGTACGTCACGAAGTCGACCATCAGCACGCCGACAAGCGTGCCGATGCCGATGCCGGCCATTTGCGCGATGTTCAGCATCGACATGGTGTTGGTGCGGCGGTGGCGCGGCGTCGTCTCGCCGACGTGCGCCATGAAGGCGGGCCACATCGTCGCGGCGCCGATGCCGAGCAGCGCGGAGAAGCCGAGAAAGGCGCGCGCGTCGGGCACCGACATCATGGCGGCGAGGACCGGGAGGCTGAGCGCCATGCCGGCGATCATCGTCACGCGGCGGCCGGCGCGGTCGGCGATCCAGCCGGCCGCTGGCTGCCAGGCGAACTTCGCGGTGCCGTAGCAGGCCATCGCGTAGCCGGGGAAGGCGGCACCGGTGTGGAGCGCTTCGGGCAGATACTGCTGGACGAGCGACAGGAAGTAAATGCCGACGGCGGCCTGCCACAGGAAGACGACGCCGGCCAGTTCGAGCTGGCGCGCGCGGTCCACGTCTATAGATGAGCGAATACTGCGGAAGCTTGTCACCCCGAACCCCAACCCTCGTTTGATGTCTGGCGAACGTCAGATAGCTGGCCCACTCCAATTATCGGCAGGGCTGGCGCCCACCCAAAGGAGATTCGGGTTAGATCGAGACGTTCGTGACACGATGCTGAGCCACCGCAATGGCGCCCAACGCCGCGACATCATCCCCCAGTTCCGCTTCGACGATACGCACGTCGTTGAATGACTGCCCGAACGCCCGCTGGCGCGCGGTCTCGACCGCCGGGCCGAGAATCGTTTCGCCCATGTTGGTCAGCCCGCCGCCGATGACGATCGCCTGCGGGTTGAAGGCGTTAATTAATGTGGCGAGCGCCATGCCGATGTAGTGGCCGGCGCTCTCGATGAGCGCCATCGCTTCGGCCTCGCCCTGCTCCGCGGCCATGAAGACGGTCTTCGCCGAGAGGGGCGGGTTCTGCTCGGCAAGCCGGGCCGTCCGCACCATGCCGCCGGCGGCGATCTGCTCGCGGGCGCGGGCGGCGATGCCCGAACCGGCGGCGACGGCTTCGAGGCAGCCCGGGTGTCCGGCGCCGCACATTGGCCCGGTGGCGGCGATGCCCATGTGGCCCACTTCCCCGGCCGCGCCCGAGGCGCCGATGTAGAGCTCGTCATCGATGATGATGCCGGCGCCGATGCCGGTGCTGATCGTGATGTAGATCATGTGCTTGTAGCCGCGCCCGGCGCCGAAATCGTGCTCGCCGACGGCGGCGCAGTTGGCGTCGTTTTCGAGCAGCATGCGAATGGCGAGTTTGTGATGTAGCAGCTTTGCGAGCGGGACGTTATGCCAACCGGGGAGGTTTGGCGGATCGGTGATCGTGCCTTCGATGAGATCGATCGGCCCAGGCGCAGAGACGCCGCCGCTGGTGATGCGCGACATGTCGATGCCCGCATCTTTCGCCGCCGCATGCACCGTATCGGCGATGCGCGCGATGACAGCATCCGGGCCGTGCGATGCCTGCGTCGGCACACGCGCGCGGCCGAGGATCGTGCCGTCGGCGTCCGCGATCAGCACGAGGATCTTCGTGCCCCCGATGTCGATGCCAGCGTAGAGTTTGTCCGCCGCCGTCATGCCGTACGGCCGGCTGTACGCGCGTTCGCTGCGGCTTCGTACAGATCGTGATACTTACCGGCGGCGCGGCTCCACGACCAGTCCTGCCGCATGCCGCGCTGTTGCAGCGCGCGCCACGCTTCGCGATCGGTGAAGGCGTCGAGCGCGCGCTGGGCCGCGGCTGCGAGTTCGTCGGCAGTCGCGGCGTCGAATACGAAGCCGGTGCCGGAACGGAGCGACGCGTCGGCGTCCTGCACCGTATCGGCGAGGCCGCCCGTGCGGCGGACGAGCGGCACGGCGCCGTAGCGCAGCGAGATCAGTTGCCCGAGGCCGCACGGTTCGTAGCGCGACGGCATGAGGAACACGTCGCAGCCGCCGTAGATCTGCTGGCCGAGCGGCGGGTTGAAGTCGAGCCAGATCTTCACCTGCTGCGGGTACTTCGCTTCGAGCGCTTGCAGCGTCTTGTGCACGGCTTCGTCGCCGGTGCCGAGGACGATCAGTTGCATGTTGCGCGCGGCGAGCAGCGCGTCGAACGCCGCGCCGACGAGATCGATGCCCTTCTGCGCGAAGAGGCGCGTCACGACGCCGAAGAGCAGCGAGTCGGCATCGTCCGGGAGTTCCGCTTGTTGCTGGAGCGCGCGCTTGTTCGCGGCGCGGGCGTCGAGTGTGTCGGCGTCGAAGTGCGTCGCGAGTGCGGGGTCTGTGAGCGGGTCGAACTCGTCGACATTGATGCCGTTGACGATGCCCGAGACGACGCCGGCGCGGGCGCGCAGCAGCGGGTCGAGACCGGCGCCGTATTCAAGCGTCATGATCTCCTGCGCGTACGTATCGCTGACGGTGTTGACGCGGTCGGCGTGCAGGATGCCCTGCGCCATCGCCGACATGACCGTCGCAGGCGGCAGGCCGGCCGGCGGCGCCAGCAGCAATGCGTCGATGCCGTGCGCGGCGGCGAACTCGGCCGTGAACGCGCCCTGCAACGCGAGATTGTGGATCGTGTAGACGCGCCCGCAGCGGCCCCAGCGATGATCCGGGTTGCCGGCGAGCCGCGTCAGCAGCAGCGCCGAGTGCCAGTCCTGCGCGTGCACGACGTCTGGCTCGAAATCGAGGAACGGCGCGGCGGCGAGCATGGCGTCGCAGAAGAAGAGAAAGCGCTCGCCGTCGTCCTCGAAGCCGTAGACCGTCGGCCGGCCGAAGAGCCGCGCGACATCGAAGAGATACACCGGCACGCCGTGGACGGTCGTGCGCCAGACGTCGACGTACTGCGCGCCACCGGGCCACGCAACTTCGACGTCTTCGAGAATATGCTCGAACGCGAAGGCGCCGTCGCGGGCGATCGTGCCGTAGAACGGCATCGCGATGCGCACGTCGTGGCCTTCACCGCGCAGGGCGCGGGGCAGCGATCCGGCGACATCACCAAGCCCGCCGACTTTCGCGAGCGGGCTCATTTCGGCCGAGGCGAAGAGGATGTTCAATCGCTGTCCTTGCGGGATTGAAGGGCGTGTGGGGCGACATCTATGTGTAGCGCATCGCTGGTGCGATTGGAAGCGCGGCGCGGGTTACGGGCACGGGTGGAACCACAGAGGCACAGAAGCCCGGTCTTTCGCGGGTCAGGGTGGGGGCGTTGCTGCTGAGAACGCGTCGAGGAGGAAGTGGCAGCTTCGCGCTACGATGTCTGCGGCCTGATCGTACGTCCAGGCGCTGTGCACGTAACCCTCGAACACATCGATAAGGTGGTTCGGCTGCGCCTGCCCGATGAGCGCGTTTCGTTCGTCCTCTTCGACCATTTCATCCGCCGTACCGAAGGCGACGTAGACAGGTACGGTCAACCGTCCGAATCGTGCGGCGATGCCCGCTTCGTGCGCTTCGCGCCAGTAGGCGTCACTGACGCGCTGGCCCCCTTCTTCAGCGTAGCCAGCCGGCGAGGCCACGAACGGCGCGTTCTTCGCGCCCGGCGACCATGCGACGATCGCGGCGAGATCCGGCAGTTCCGACGCGGCGCAGATCACCGCCGCACCGCCCATACTTTGCCCGAAGAGCGCGATGCGATGGCCGGCGCGCTGGTAGTGCTGCGCGATCGCGCGCGTCGTGGCGATCCAGTCGGCGAAGCTCGCGTCCGCGAAGTCGCCTTCCGAGTCACCGCAACCGTACTGATCGAAGCGCAGCGACGAGATACCGCGCTCAGCGAGCGCACGCGCAGTGGTGACGAAGAGGCGGTTCGGGCCGGACTTCACGCCACGGAAGCCGTGACAGAAGACGACGAGATCGCGCCCGCCCGCATCATGAAACACCGTGGCCAGGCGATGGCCGTTGAAGTTGAGCATCGCCGCGTGTTCTTGGTCTTGCATCGCGATCGCTAACGCGCCGCGCGCTGGCGTTCGCGGTAGGCTCGCGCCTTCGCGCGGTTGCCGCAGGGGGACATGGAGCACCAGTTGCCGCTGCTGTTCTTCGACTGATCGTAATAGGCCCACTGGCAAGCGTCATCGCGGCAGATCTTCAGGCGACGAAAGCTGCAATCGGCGACCGTCTCGAAGATCGCCGCCAGCACACGGCCGAACGCGCGGTCGACGCCGGTCGGCGGCGGTTCGAGCGAGATGTAGCCGTCGGCGGCCATGCGCACGCTGAGCGGTGTGCGGGCGGCCGTCGCGTTGAACGTTTCGTGGACGGACGGGTCGAGCGACACCAGCGCGGCGCCGCTGTCCGCACGCTCGTGCTCTAGGCCGACGTGGTGGTGGTCGTTGCCGGCGAGGGTGCAGCGCACTGCGTCGCGAAACGCGATCGCGCGCTCGATGTCGTCCGGTGCGACGGTTTCGGCGCCGTGCTGCTGGAGCCAGGCGGTCATCGCGTCGCGCAATTGCTGCTCATTCGGGTCGCCTTCCACGTAGTTCGTGTTGGCGAAGGTTTGAATGAGCAGAAGCGGTTCGGGAGTGGGTTTTCGGTCGGCCACGGGCTGCTGCTCCAAACGGGCTACGGAATGTCCGGAAATGACCGGCAAAAACCGTTGACAGGTGACGCTCACCGGTGTAGTATCGACACAGGTGACGCTACCAGTATACACCTTTCGCAGGTGACGCAAGCAAGTACCGGAGGAAGCGATGGATCTCTACACAATGACGAAGCTAAGCGAGATGCGCATGGATGACCTGAGGCGCGAGGCGTCGCTCCACAACGCGAGCGCTGGCCTGCGCCCGCGAGCGCCGATCGCCGCAGTCCGCCGCGCGACCGGTTCGATGATGGTGCGCGCGGGCGCACGGCTGCTGGGCGGCGGTACGACCGTCACGGTCGAGGCGTGCGACGCGTGTTAGAAGTGGACGCGGCGCGGTGATCTGACGACACTCTCGTATGGTCACGAGAGTGCGCAGCCCGTTCGCGTCGCCGTTCGCCAAACTGATCGTCGCCGTGTTTTGGGTCGCTTACGCTGCGATGCTGATTGCGATCGTCGTGGGTCGTGACGCGAACCTGCTAGCCATCGGGATCGCGTGGACAATCGGTCTGCCATGGATGACCTCGAGTTTTCTCAGCGGCGTGCGGGTGGTTCCGGGCAAAAGCGTGGGCGGCGGACCGATGTATCCCCAGGTTTCGCTGGATCCGGACGAGCACGTGCTGTTCGAGGCGCCGGCGTTGATCGGCAACGTCTGGGGTCGCCGAAACGGTCATTTCTTTTAACTGACAAGCACCTCATTACGATCCCAATTCGCTCGTACGGGAAACCGCGGACGATTTCGTTAGGCGAAATTGCATCGGTGACCGCGGAAGCTAAAGGGTTAGGTTGGCCCGCGCCCAAGGAGCGGTTGACTGTGGTATTTCCGGGGGGTTCGGTCGTCCTCCGACCTTGGAGGAGTGTCGGCTTCGCTAGGACGTTCAATGCGTTCATGGGCACGATCGGCGTAGACGAGTTCGTCGACGGATTCGTGGGCGCGCTGTCTGACGCCGGCGTGGCGGTGCAGACGCCGGCTGATGATCGTTCGCGCGTTACGTGATGTCGTGCGCGGTTGCCCCGCGGGGGGAGCTTCAGCTCCGCGGCTACATTTCGCGCCGTGCCTAGTCGACGATTACGCCTGATCCCGCGTCCACGCGCCCGACGATTGCGCCCGGCAGGCCGTCCGCGTGCAGGCGCGCGACGATCTCTGACGCCGCCTCCGGGGGGAGCGCGATGAGCAGGCCACCCGACGTCTGCGGATCGAATAGCAGATGCTCCGTCGCTTCGTCGATGCTGTCGCCGATCGTGACGTGGCCTTCGAGGCCGGCGCGATTGCGGCTGGCACCGCCGGTGACGATGCCTTCGGCCGCGTAGGCGAGCGCGCCATCGAGCGCCGGCACGCTCGCCGCGTCGATGACGAAGCGGACGTCGCCGCGATTCGCCATCTCGCGCGCGTGACCGAGGAGCGCGAAGCCGGTGATGTCGGTCATGGCATGCGCGTTCGCTTCGCGCGCGAGATGCGACGCGTGGCGGTTGAGCGTGAGCATGCTGCGCGTCGCGGCGGCGGCGTGATCGGCGTCGTCGCGGCCGTCGCGCGCCGCCGTCAGGATGATGCCCGTGCCGAGCGGCTTCGTCAGCACCAGCGCATCGCCGGGCTGCGCGCCGCCTTTGGCGAAGACACGCTTCGGGTCGATGATGCCGGTGACGGCGAGCCCGTATTTCGGTTCCTTGTCGTACAGCGTGTGCCCGCCGGCGACGATGCCGCCCGCCTCGCGCACCTTCTCCGCGCCGCCGAGCAATATGCGCCCAAGAATCGCCGGGTCGAGATCCTCCGGGAACGACGTGACGTTGAGCGCCATCAGGACGTCGCCGCCCATCGCGTACACGTCACTCATCGCGTTGGCGGCGGCGATGGCGCCGTAGTCGTACGGGTCATCGACGACGGGCGGGAAGAAGTCGACCGTCTGGACGATCGCGATGTCGTCGGTGAGGCGGTAGACCGCCGCGTCGTCGGGGCCGTCGAGGCCGACGAGCAGATCCGGAAAGTCGGCCAGATCGAACGTGCTGGTGACGGCGCCGAGCACCTGCGCCAGCGTGCCGATGCCCGCCTTGCCGGCGCACCCCGCGCACGACGCGAGGCTGGTCAGCCGGATGTCTTGTGTGGTCATGCGGTCAGTATGGAGGCGGGAAGCGGGAAGCGGGAAGCGGGACAGATTGCTTGCACTCGTCGGCCTGTGTGCGCGCGTAACGCTGCAACTTGACCGTCGATCGTGACTATTGATGCGCACCCCCCCGCCTACGCAGCGCCGCATCCTTCGGCACTCCGCAATGATGACGCGTATACTTGCTACATCCTCACCAACGCTATGAGGCACGCATGACCAGAACGTACATCGTCGCGCTCGCGCTGTTCGTAGCGCTGATCGCCGGCATCGGCACCGCCCCACCGCTCGCACAGGCCGACGTCGACGGTAGCGTGGCGATTGGCTGCGAATTTCTGATCGACGCGATTGACGCCAATAGCAGCGACGTAGCGGACGGAGCCGACGCTGCGGCAGCGTGCGACGGCATCAGTTCGACCGGCGACAACCCGCTGAGCGCGGACGTGGAATCCGGCGGCGAGGCGGAGACGCTGGCGAACGCGCTCGGCAACGAAGATGGCGTTCTCACGGCGGCTGACTTCGCGCTGATCGATCTGGATGCGAACCAGATCCGCGAATTTCCCGTCGCGGGCATCGTCAGTTCGATTTACGTGTTCGCGTTTGTCGATGACGACGGACCGGTGACATTCGATGGTGATGCTGGACTATCTGGCAGTTTCGGCCCGGATGAGCTTTGCGACACATTCGATGAGGATGCCGACTGCGCTTCGGCGGTGTTCGGGGACGGCGACGGTGTCGTCGTCGCGACCATTGCGGCGGCGAGCGGCGCCGACTCTGGCGACCAACTCGACGTGACGATCATCCAGGAAGGCGACGACGACTCGACCGAAACCATCAACGTCACCGGAGCGCCGAACGACGTTTCTCTCGTGCTTGTCGAAACGCGCATACAGAGAAGCGACTCCAACAGCGACTTGACTGCGTGCAAAAACGATCTCGGCGTGATGGATACCGGCGCGCTCGGAAACGCGAACTCCACAATCGCCATCGCGGTCGTCACCGACAACGATGACGTTGTGATCACCCGCGTCGCCGTCCTCTTTGACACGTCTGACGACGACATCGCCGACATTGGTGATACGACGGGAGTCAGCGTCGACGGCGGCACGTCCGGGATCGCTGCGTTCGCGGTGGTGTGCGGCGGTCTCGAATTGGGTGAAGCGGAGATCAGTGCCACTATCAATCTCGGTACAGCTAACGAGGACATCTCAACGCAAACCGTGACGGTTATTGGCGCGCCTGGGCTGATCGCGTTGAGCGCGTCGCCCGCTATCGTCGCGTGCGATGGCGTGGAGAGCAGCACCGTCACCGCGACGATCGCCGACGCCGAGGGCAATCCCGTCGCCAACGGCACCAGCGTGAATTTTACGACCGTCCAGAACGGTACGGCTAATCCGATCAACACAAACACGCTTGACGGCGTCGCTTCGAGCGAGATCACGCCACTCACGCATGTCGCTGAAGGCGTGACCGTCCTGGTGACCGCGGGCGACGCCCAGGCGTCGATCCGGATCGACTGCGAGCCGGACGGGGATGACCCGCGGTTCCCGCTCAACGCGTACCCGCTGCCGTTCTCGGATTTCCGCAGCACGGCCGGCATGACGCACTCGCCGGCCGATCCGCAGCCATGTGGCAACGTCGGCGCCGACATCTGGTATCGGCTGACGATCGAGCCGTCGCCGCCGTTCAACGGGACGCTCGTTGCGGATACCGTTGGCAGCAACTTCAATACTGTGGTCGGCGCGTACGTGCATACGGGAGTGGGTCCGCCGTCCGTGGCTGATTCAACGCTGATCGATTGCGACGCGACGGGCACGAACTCAAGCGTCACGTTCGATGCGGCGGCCGGGAACACGTACTTCTTCCAGGTGGGCGGTGGGAACGGGGCGACGGGCGGCTTGCACTTCAGCGTGAGATGCACGCTGGACGCCGATTGCGACACGGTGACGGCCGCCGCCGACAACTGCGGCAACAGCCCCAACGTCAACCAGCTCAATACGGACGACGCGCCGATCGTCATCGTTGGCGTCGGGCCCGCCGATTCAACGAACGCGAACGGCGACGAACTCGGCGATGTCTGTGATCCTGACGACGACAACGACGATCTTGTCGACGATGACGAAGTCAGCGGACCACCATGCGCCACCGCAACCGGGCTGACCGACCCGCTTCGCGCCGACACCGATACCGACCGCGTGCTCGACGGCGCCGAATGTGCGATGGGCACCGACCCAACGAATGAGCTGTCGAAGCCACAACGCCCGATGCCCGGCGACAGCGACAGAGATGGCCTCTCTGACGCACTCGAAAGCAGCATCGGCTCCAACCCGGGCGCCGCGGATACCGACGGCGACGGCATCAACGATGGCATCGAGTTTCGCGGCTACGGCACGTCGATTGTGGCGCTCGACAGCGACGGCGACGGGTGCGCGGACGACACGGAAATCACGGACGTCACCGGGAGCCGCAAGACCGACATCGTCGATGTATTTCTCGTCGCGCGGAGCAGAGATCGCACTGACCGGCCGAACCACGACATTACGAAGGACGGCGCAATCAACGTCGTCGACCTCTTCCTGGTGGCAGCGAATCAAACGGACACGCTCTGCGCGCCGCAGTAGCCGGTTCGCTCGATCGTTGTCGCCATACTCTCATTCTGTGCGGTCTGGCCGAAAGTGGCCGACGCATTTCGAGTGCGTGAGCGTATACTCTTCAAGAGACAGCCCAGCGGCGCTATCGGGCGACAGGCGTGCGGAATCAGTGTTGCGGAGCATCGCTATGCGCCCACTCTTACAACGACGAGCAATCGAACGAGCGGTGCGATTCATCGTGCTGTTCGCGATCGCTGTGGCCGCAATTGGTGCGCGATGCATCGAGAATGTAGCGATCCGGACCGATGACAGCGGGCACACGTTTCTGCTTGGCGAGATTTATAACGACACTGACGTGCAAGGAACACGGTTGACTGTGCGTCTGAGGCTGCTCGACGCCAACGGTGCCGTCCTGGCATCAAAGGACAGTCCCACGTGTCCGCCGGACCTTCAACCGCACGGACTTAGTTCTTACGGAGTCCAGTTTGACGAACTGAACCTCCCTCCGGCCGCGTCGTGGGATGTACGCCCGATTTCGGCCGTGACACTGGATGCGCCGCTCCCCGAGTCGGGGGTCGTTGTTGCGTCCGCGGATGCAACATGGTCAGGTGAGACGGCGAACGTAGCGTTTCGCGTCACGAACAACAGCAATACGACCTATGACGACGCTCAACTCTGCGCCGTGACGTACGACGTGGAGAACAAAGTGCGGTCGTGGACTCCGTTCGAGCCGACGACGGTAGGGAAGTCGGGGACGCTGGCAGCGCGCACAACCAGCGACCTGTCCTTCCCGCTTCGAGGCCAAGCCGGCGCCGTCGCGGTGCGGGTTTGGCTTTGGATTCCTGGCGGCTCGACGGGCACCTCACCCTACCAACCAGTCATGACGTCACCCCTCGTCGTTCAATGACAACGAGTTTGTATGGCCGGCCTCCCCAGCCCCGAATCCTTGACTTGATTGAATCTGCGTACCTATACTGCACGGCGAGACCCGCCACTGTGGCGGGGCGTATTTTTGTCCGGCACGTGCAGACTTGGCTCGAAGCTAAGAACTGCGGGTTGGCGGGCTTCGGGCCCGGGTGGCGCAACGGCAGCGCAACCGATTTGTAATCGGTAGGTTAGTGGGTTCGAATCCCCTCTCGGGCTCCAGTCGTTGGTCCCGATGGTGGCTCGAAGGCGCGAATCAGCCGCAACAACGGTGCGCCGGCCGAAGCCCCACGCTTGCCCATCTGCCCACATAGCTCAGTTGGCAGAGCACACCCTTGGTAAGGGTGAGGTCATCGGTTCAAATCCGATTGTGGGCTCCAGCAGGAGCAACGTCCGCCACGGCGGACATACTGCCCGCCACGGCGGACATACTGCCCGCCGCGGCGAGCATCGATAGCAGGCCTAACCGGCGCCGTCTCCATGGCGAGGACGTGCCGGTTCCAAGTTGACACGTTCCGCCGTCAGCGGAGAACAGCAGCAGGCCCTCCCGCTTTTTTGACACGGGAGGGTGCAGGCAGAAGGAGAAGCCGGACATGGCCAAGCAGAAATTCGAGAGGACGAAGCCGCACGTCAACATCGGCACGATCGGCCACGTCGACCACGGCAAGACGACGCTGACAGCGGCCATCACGAAGGTGCTCTCGCTCAAGAACCTCGCGTCGTATCGCGACTTCGGCAGCATCGACAATGCGCCGGAAGAGCGCGCGCGCGGTATTACGATCGCCATCACGCACGTCGAGTACGAGACCGAGAAGCGGCACTACGCGCACGTCGACTGCCCGGGGCACGCCGACTACATCAAGAACATGATCACCGGCGCGGC
>CAZRHH010000080.1:0-13721 GCA_964599885.1 uncultured Dehalococcoidia bacterium
GGGTGAACCGATGGACGGCGGCATCGCCAAGCGTCGCCGCGGCACCCGCGGCGGCCGCGGCCGCAAGAAGCCCGGCACATCGGCGAACGGCGCCGACAACGGGCTCGCGCCGGCAACAAAAGAGCTACCACTCGTCCGCGCCGTTGTCCCCGCGACGCTCGAAGCAGCGGTCGCACAGCAGGCCCAGGTGCTCGAAACGTTCGCCCGCGATATGAAGGTGACGCTCACCGGCCTGCAATCGACGATCAGCGACCTGCAGGAGAAGATCGACCGCGGCGGCAGCGGCGGCTCTGCGACAGCGCACCCGCGCGTCGGCATCTTCGTCGACGTGCCGAACCTCATCTACGCCGCCGAACGCCGCAACATCACGATCGACTTCGGCCGCGTGCTCGACTACTTCACGCGCAACCGCCAACTCGTCCGCGCCAGCGCCTACGCGCCGATCACCGACGACCCGCAGGCGAAGCTCGAAAGCCAGCGCTTCGTACACCACTTCATGGGGCACCCCTACCGGATCATCACCAAGCCGCTCAAGCGCTTCGCCGACGGCTCGATGAAAGCCAACTTCGATATCGAGCTCGCCATCGACATCCTGACGATGTCCGACCGGCTCGATGTCGTCGTGCTGATGTCCGGCGACGGCGACTTCCGGCGGTTGGTCGAACTCATCTCCAGCCGCGGCGTCCGCGTCGAAGTCGTCGCCTTCAGCGAAACAGCATCCAGCGAACTGAAAGCCGTCGCCGACCTCTACGTAGACATCGGCGCCCACCTCGAAGAGTTCCGCACGCAAAAGTAGCGACCAACAGCCCAATCATGTGGCGGCACAGCTTGCTGTGCCGTCGTGCTTCGTGCGGAGTCTCGACCACGGTTCCACACTTGCGGTAGGGGCCCCGCTTGCCGGGCCCCGGCGTTGTCCAGTGCACCCCAAACACCACGTGGCGCGGGCTTTCAGCCCGCGGGGGCGGGGAGGTGTGGCGAACTGCACATGCTCATCCAATTCTGCGAGGACCATCGGTTCCACCGCCGCGTCATCACGCACATTTCCTCGGTGAAACGCGCCCGGTACGCCATGTGGCGGCACAGCTTGCTGTGCCGATGTTCGTTCCGCGACCGAGGCTCGGCGCACGCCACCACTGGTAGGGGCCCCGCTTGCCGGGCCCCGGCGTTTTCAAACAAACAGCTTGGTGATACACACAATCGGACGTAGCCGCGGAGCTTCAGCTCCGCCCGCGCACCGTTCGCGCAAGACTCATTACATGCGGCGGCACAGCGTGCTGTGCCGATGTTCGTTTCGCAACCCGCCGCGATCCGAAGCACAATTGGACGTGGCCGGCTCCCCCAAAACCCTCCGAAGCCCCTTGCGCCCTCCGCTTCCTCCGCGTCTTTGCGGTGAACTCGATCTCGCACAACCCCACGAACTGCCGTATGATCGCGCCCATGGACAAGCCCGACATCGAACGCCTGATCGCGACACACGGCATCGAGACCGTGAAGATTGGTACGCCCGACATCGACGGCGTCTTTCGCGGCAAACGCGTCGCCGTGAAGCAGTTCGTCGACGGCATCGGCGGCGACGGCTTCGCGCAGTGCGACGTCATCTTTGGCTGGGATATCGCCGAAGAAGTGATCAGCGGCCACAACCTCGCCATCGGCACCGCCGATACCGGCTTCGCCGACATCCTGCTGCGCCCCGACCTCGCGACGTTCCGCGTCGTCCCGTGGGAACCGGCCACCGCTGCGGTCGTATGCGATGTCTACGACGAGCACGGCGCGCTCGTCGAGCAGTCGCCGCGCACCGTCCTCCGTCGCGTGCTCGACCGCGCCGCGAAGCTCGGCTACACCGTCGCGATGGCGGCGGAGTTCGAGTTCCGCATCTTCCTCGAAGATCAGGTCACCCTGCGCGAGAAGAACTACACGTCGCTGCGGCCGCTCAATCCGGGGCTTAATTGCTATTCGATCAGTCACGCCAGCATCGACGAGAGCGTCGTCGGCGGTCTGCGCCGCTACATGGACGCGTACGGGATCGAGATCGAGGGCTACGGTCGCGAGCACGGCGAGGGCATGTACGAGATGAACCTCCGCTACTGCGACGCGCTCGAAGCCGCCGACCGCGCGATGCTCTTCAAGAGCGGCGCCAAGGAGATCCTCGCGCAGTCCGGCGCCGTCCCGACGTTCATGGCCAAGTACAGCGAAGACGCGGACGGCTGCAGCGGCCACATCCACCAGAGCCTCTGGCGCGATGGCGCGAACGCCTTCTACGACGCGTCGGCGACGCACAACATGTCGCCGCTGCTCCACGCGTACATAGCGGGCGCGCACGCGACGCTGTCCGAACTGCTCGCGCTGTACGCGCCGAACATCAACTCGTACCGCCGCTACGTCAGGGGCAGCTGGGCGCCCACCGCTGCGACGTGGGCGATCGAGAACCGCACGTCATCGCTCCGCGCGATCACCGCAAGCGCCTCGGCGATGCGCGTCGAAAACCGCACGCCCGGCGCCGATGTCAACGCGTATTTGGGGTTCGCTGCGTGTATTGCGGGCGGCCTCCACGGCATCGAGAACAACCTCACACCGCCGCCACCATCGACGGGCGATGTCTACCGTGCCGAAGGCCTCGACCCGCTCCCCCGCACGCTAGAACAAGCGATCGACCGCCTCGAGACCAGCACGATCGCCCGCGACTATCTCGGCGACGCCTTCATCGATCACTTCGTCTCCATGCGCCGCTGGGAAATCGAAAAGCACCGCCGCGCCGTCACCGAATGGGATCGCCGCCGCTACTTCGAGCAGGTGTGAGAACAGAGCGTCACTCGGCGAATGCCAGCGCTTCCACGAATACTCGAATGTCGTCGCGCGAGTACCCTTCGAATGATGCCACCAACGCTCGGATCGGGACGCCGTCAATGTCTTCCCCGGTGAGGAACTCGAAGCTGACCTGGCCTCGTTCTTCCAACAAACTTCCTGTGAAGGCGCCAAATGTCACCGTCACCTCGCCTGCGTGTGGGCGGTCAGGATAGGACTCCGGTTCCTGCGTGAGAGCCAGAGAATCCGTCTTTCCTGTCATCGTGTAACCCTGACGCACGCGCGGAAGGCCTATTTCCGCGAAGACATCAACCGATCCGCTCTCGTCGTTCGGCAGCACGAGATCCTCGTCGGGTCGCAACAAGCGATACCCCACCATCTCCTCCGCTTCATCGGTTGTGCGAAACGAGCCGCCGGCAGCGAACTCCGTCGCAACCCCGACGATCTCCATCCGCACGGGTGTGGCGATGTTAGCGATGTCCGTCGCCACCGGCGATGGCGATGCGGCGCGCACGCCGCTTGGTTCAGGGTCAGGCGACCCACCGCACGCTCCGCATGACGCAAGTACTGCGAGCAATGCGGCACAGACACGGAACGTCGACGAAACTCTCATCGCACGGCCTCGGTCATGCTACCCTCGTCAATCATCACCCAGAAGACTATCTGCGCCCATCTGCGACATCTGCGGATAAGAAAAACCTCCGCGTTCTCCGCGCCTCTGCGTTGAACCGTCCTCAAGAAAAACCTTTGCGCTCCTTCGCGCTCTTTGCGTCTTTGCGGTGAAAACCGAAACCTCACCCCAGCCGCAGCAACAACCCCTCGTTCCCCCGCAACTGCACCCGCTGCCCCACCGCCACCGCCCCATGCGTGCCGACGATCGTCTCCGTCACCCGCAGCGCCTCCGGCAGCGCGAAGCTCACGGCATCGTTCGTGAAGTTCAGCAGCGTCAGCGTGCGATCGCTCTCGTGCGTGCGCGTGTACCCGTACACCCCGCCCGGCAGCCCCTCCACCGGCGCGTAGTCGCCGCGCTGCAACGCGTCCGACCCCCGCCGGAACCAGATCAGTTGACGGTACAACGATAGCAGCGACTCGTCGTCTTTGGACTGATCTTCGACGTTGATCTTCTTCGTGTCGCCATACGGCAGCCACGGCTCGACGCCCGAGAACTCGCCTTTGCGCGTCCACTGCATCGGCGTGCGCTCCGGGTCGCGGCCACGGCCGTAGACGCGCGCCGGATCCTGCAGCCGGTTCTCCGGAATGTCGACGTTCGTCATGCCGATCTCTTCGCCGTAGTAGATGAACGGCGTCCCGCGCAGCGTCAGCAGCAGCAGCGCCGCCACGCGCGCCCGCTCCTGCCCGCGCCCGTCGCCGCTCACCCGGCTGACGAAGCGATCGACGTCGTGATTGCCGAACACATAGTTCGGCCACAAACTCTTCGGCAGCGCGTTCTCGAACGCCTCGATGCGCTGCCGTACGTGCTGTGCGTTCCACCGCGCGTCGAAGATGCGCACGAGCGGGAAGTTGAACGCCATGTGCAGCCCGTCCCCCGCATCGCCACCGTAGTAACGGATGATGTTCTCCGCCTTGCCGAACACCTCACCGACCGTCATCCGCTCGTCGTACTCGTCGATCACTTTCCGGATGCGCTTCACCTCGTCGATGATGTCGGGCCAGTTCTGGTCCTGCGTGTGCAGTTGCAACGCCGCCTGCCCGCCGAACTCGATGAACTCCGGTCGCGTCTGCGGCGGGTTATCGCGCAACTCCGGATCCTTCAGAATGCGATCCATCACGTCGATGCGGAAGCCGTCGATGCCGCGGTCCATCCAGAAGCGCAACACGTTGTGCATCGCCTGCTGCACCTCCGGGTTGCGCCAGTTCAAGTCCGGCTGTTCGACTAGGAACGAGTGCAGGTAGTACTGTCGCGTCTTCTGATCCCACTCCCACGCCGGCCCGCCAAACTGCGCGATCCAGTTGTTCGGCGGGCTGCCCTCCGGCTTTGCGTCGCGCCAGACGTACCAGTCCCGCTTCGGCGAGTCCTTCGACGATCGCGACTCCCTAAACCACGGATGCTCCGACGAAGAATGATTCGGCACGAAATCGAGGATCACGCGGATGCCGCGCTTGTGCGCCTCTTCGATCAGCCGATCCATCGTCTTCAGATCGCCGAAGTCCGGATGCACGTCCTCATAGTCGGACACGTCGTAGCCGAAGTCCGCCATCGGCGAGGGAAACGTCGGCGAAAACCAGATCGCGTCCACGCCGAGCGAATCCGGCGTGCCGTTGTTCAGATAGTCGAGCCGCTCGATCACCCCCGCCAGGTCACCGATCCCGTCGCCGTTCGAGTCCTGGAAGCTCCGTGGATAGATCTGATAGATGATGCCGTGCTTCCACCACAGATAACTCAACAGCCGTTCCTCTCGTTTGGTTGCGTTCGTCAATCCTCAGCGCGTCGGCGCACTCCATCAGGTTCGCGCCCGAAGCGCAACGCCGGCAGCTCAACACCGTGCTCATCCTGTGGAAGCAGGTCTGGTGGTGACGCACCTGTCCGTATGCGGTCTCTCGCTTGAGGATCTGGGAAATCTGGTGCAGGGCGAAGCGCCTGCAGGAATCGGTCGCGTTCCCAGACTAGTCATTCATCTGGAAGAGCAGCCGATGGAACGGCGCTCTGCGAGAGCGGGTGCAGGGCGCAGCGCCTGCCGGGGGTCTGGGGGTGTCCCCCAGATCAATTGTTCATTTTCGGGAAAGCAGCGGATGCGACAGCAGACGCTGCGCTCGTTCAAATTGGCACACCCAACGCCTGATGCGCCGCCTACACTCACGGCGTAGTCGCCGCCGCGACATACACCTCGCTAGACCACACCTCCCGCGGCACCGCATCCAGCGACGCCCGGCGCGGATCCCCCGCCACCGGCAGCACCCGCGCCGCCACCCGATCGCCAAACCGCTCGAAGTACGTGCACTCCTTCCGGAACGCCTGCAGCGTATGACGGTCGCCGCCGAAGAACACGTGCTCGATCTCGCTCTCGTACGGCGTCAGATGCTCGCGCGACGTCGTACACGCTTTCCCGAACAACTCGTAGATCTGCTTCTCACGGATCCGCTCGAACCGCCGCTGCGACTGCCCGCCCTTGCGATTGCGATTCTTCACGAACCGTTGGTCTGTCTTGTCCTCGACGATCGATTCCCCGCGAAAGAAGCCCACGCTGAATCCGCCGAGCCGCAGCAGCAACGCCGCATACACCCGCGGCCGCTCCAGTACAGCGATCAGCGGCCGCGCATGCACCTCGCCGTAGTCGGACGACTCCCGCACCGCGAATGCCGGCAACACCAGCATCCACCGCGTGTCGTCCGCCAGCAACACACTCCCCGTCTCCGACGCCGCCGCGATCTCCGCCAGCTTTGAAGCGTCATCTCCTTCAAGCGCGCACCCCTCAAACGAAGGCGCTTCGCCCGAGACGCGATACGCCGTCACACCCGGCGCGCCCTCGTCCGGCATCCGCGCCAGCAGTGTCCGCTTCGCCAAATGCAACCGCTCGTACCCGTTCATCCGTCCAGCGTAGCGCGTCGTCCGAGAACGCGAGCGGTAGAAACCAGCCAGACATCCCTTACCCACGTCTCGCACCGCGCCCCCGCCTTCGTAGCGGCGGAGCTTCAGCTCCGCAACAAACGTTCATCCCAAGCAGAGCGCCCCAATCCGTCGGCACTCTCGTCGTCCCGTGACCGAAAGGCCCTCTGCGTTCTCCGCGCCCTCCGCGTCTCTGCGTTGAAATTTGATCCCGCTTCTCGCCCCCCGCCTCCCGCTTCCCATCCGATGTAATCTGTGGACAACGAAAAAACCCCGGAGGCAGACATGACCACCGAAGCCACGAACGACAAGTACATCATCCGCCGCCTCTCCGACATCGAGACCGAACGCGGCGTCTGCGGCTGGCGCAAGACCATCGTCACGCACGACGACACGCCCGTCGCCAACGTCTCGCACCTCACCATCGACAACAGCCGCTACCACTACCACCGCGAGATGACGGAGTTCTACTACGTCCTCACCGGCGGCGGCACCATCACCCTCGACGGCGAGAAGAAAGAGATCACCGCCGGCGACATGGTCGTCATCAAACCCAACGTCTGGCACACATCAGACGGCGAGATGGAGTGCCTCATCCTCGGCGTCCCCGCCGGCGAACAAACCGACGTCTGGTTCGAGTAAGCGCACCGCGCGCACGCCGTGTCACTCGTTCGCGAATCGCACACACGGCCCGTACCACCAACAATGGTAGGGGCCCCAATTGCCGGGCCCCGGCATCGCGCAACGACGCTCGGCACACTACGATCGTAGCGGCACAGCGTGCTGTGCCGTCGGCGGCCGCTCGCCGTCGTCAGATAGCCAGCGACAGAGCTCCGCGCCGTGTCATCCGTGCGCGAATCGCACCCGACGGCCGTACCACCAACAATGGTAGGGGCGCCGCTTGCCGGGCCCCGGCATCGCGCAACGACGCTCGGCACACTACGATCGTAGCGGCACAGCGTGCTGTGCCGTCGGCGGCCGCTCGCCGTCGTCAGATAGCCAGCGACAGAGCTCCGCGCCGTGTCATCCGTGCGCGAATCGCACCCGACGGCCGTACCACCAACAATGGTAGGGGCGCCGCTTGCCGGGCCCCGGCATCGCGCAACGACGCTCGGCACACTACGATCGTAGCGGCACAGCGTGCTGTGCCGTCGGCGGCCGCTCGCCGTCGTCAGATAGCCAGCGACAGAGCTCCGCGCCGTGTCATCCGTGCGCGAATCGCACCCGACGGCCGTACCACCAACAATGGTAGGGGCGCCGCTTGCCGGGCCCCGGCATCGCGCAACGACGCTCGGCACACTACGATCGTAGCGGCACAGCGTGCTGTGCCGTGTTTCGTTTCCCGCGGTTCTCGCCCATCAATAGCGATCCACGGTCACTTGGCCCCACGGTAGGGGCGAACCCACGTGTTCGCCCCGGTATCATCGCGCGCAACCACAAAATTGGCTCATGATCCAGCTGTGTCCATCTGTGGTGCATCTGTGGTTCCTACCCGAAAAACCTCTGTGTCTCTGTGCCTCTGTGGTTAAATATGAACAGATGAACCGCGAAGCCCTATCCGAACTCTTCGACTTCACCACCTTCACGTGGCAAACGTACGCCAAGGCCCTCCGCGATCTCCCGCGCGACTCGATCACCACGCCCGTGCCCAACTCCGGATGGCCCGCGCTCCGCAACACGCTCTTCCACATCGCCACCGCCTGAAACGACTGGCTCCGCGACCGCCTCACCCTCAACGATCCCCTCGACGTCCTCCGCGAACTCGACTTGGCCTGACCCGATCGCCTAACTAGAAAACCGGATCTCAGAGAGATATTCCCGGCACGCTCTCACAATCTGGTCGCGATCGGCATCCAACCATTGCATCTCGTGGAATATCTGCAAGCAAACGTCGGTAGCGTGCTCCGCGTCCGCAGCTCGCCAAAGTCCAAGGGACATGGCTTTGCGCTGGTCAACGGCAGACGATCGACAAATGTACTCCTTCGAAAAGAATAGGTCCCGGGGCTCCCAGGTTCCCAAATGGCGACCATCCATCCCGGTGTACCGGAACTCAATATTGATCACCTCATCGTCGGGAACGCCCAACGCTTCGTAGAGTCTCCACAGAGAGCCGATGGCTTCGCTTACGTGATAGACGGTGGCCGTGTAGTCGAGCATCTTGCCGCGCTTGAGCGCCGCTTCATACGTCTCTTCGTCCATGAGCGACTTATGGAAGAACAGGCCGCTCTGCCTCAGGCGCCAGAACTCAAAATGAAGATTGCCGCCCATTCGATTGCGGTCAATGGTTGTTTCAATTCCATCGCCCACAACGAGGGTCCCGTCCGTTACTTTCGACTTGTCGAGCACCGCGATGAAGGGCCATCCGCGGAACATCACCATCGCTTTAGTCGCAGCATCTCGTAGCGCGTCTCGGCCGAACCGCTTCGCGTCAAACGTGGCCGGATAGGCCGTGACTTCGCGGTAGCCTTCGTACTCATTCCAAGGGATCACGTCGCACCGCCAGGAAGATCCTTGATCTCGCGGATCTGTTGCTCGAAGAGGGTTCGAGCATCGGTTGACGCGACGCTTCGTCGGGCGCTCGGTCCCGCGCGTCGATAAATCTCGTCAATGCGAGCAATGAGCGCATCCGCGCTATTCGTGGTGGCGCGATCTATCAGCGCCCTCATTTGGACCGCATTTGAGATCTTTGCCGTTTGACATGCTTCCGTCCGGATGTAAATGGCGGCCTCGTGCAAGATGTCGCCGAAGCTTTTGACGCAAATGTGCGGTACCGTCTGGAACGGCAGTACCTGCACCGCAACGTACATCAATCCAGCCACGACCGGCTTGTGAACGCGAAACTGGATCAGCGGCTGGATGTAGTTTGCCGTCCACAGTCCGATCGGAGTCGCGTCGAATCCGGACGCTTGATCAACTGTTAAGCCGACGCCGGCGAAGGCCCGCGCCGCATCTTCCTCCACCCCGATGATGATCCAGCCGGGCCGATCGGAGTTGCCCATCGCCGCGAGATCACGAACAAGCTCAGCCTTCTCAGCATTGTTCCACAGGCTCCACCCCCCTGGGCCCTTGTAGTCTAGATCTGGGCTTTCCGTCCCCCGCGTAACGAGCACGCCAAGATCGAGTTCGCCTTCGCTACCAGGTATCGGTTGGTTGGTCATCGTGAACAAGCATCCGGCAAGTTGAGCTGCGGGGCAACCGCGACGATCAACAGAGTCGCGTCGCACAATCTACGTTAACCGGGGTAGGGTCACTGTGTTCATCTGTGTCCATCTGTGGTTAGCGACAACACCGTCCCGCGATCGATCAACGCCCAACCACGCCAGAAGTTAACGTCCGCCGAAAAACAAAGAAGGGACGGCGCCCATGCCGTCCCTTCCACCTGTCTCTGTTCTCGCAGCTCCATCCTCCACCCTCCATCTTCCAGTCCCCGTGAAACGCGCAGCGCGTCAGCGCACCACAACCCGCGTCCCCACCCCCGCAAAATTCCAGAAAAACTCCGCGTCCGCCAGCCGCATTCCCACGCACCCGTGACTCGACCGTTCGTTGCCGAAGTACGACTCCTCGCGCCAGTAGTTCAAATGCAGCGCGTGCCCCGCGTTCGTGAAGTACTGCGTGTACAGCACGTCCGTCAGATGGTAGAACTCTTCCGCTCCGATCGCCGCCGATGTCATCGTCTCGTTCGCGACGCGATACTCGATGCGCCACGTCCCCGGCGGCGTCTCCCAGCCGTCCTTGCCCGTCGTGACGAGCGCCGTATACAGCACCGTCTCGCCGATCATCGCCGTCGTCGTTTGCGCGCTCAGGTCGACATCGATCCAGCGCTCCCCGACAACCTCCGGACCAGGCACCGACGGCGGATTCGGCGCCGGCACCGATGACGTAGCCGTCGGCTCCGGCGTGAACGTCGCCGTGGCCGTAGGAGTCGGCGTCACCGTCGGCGTTGAAGTAGACGTGGGCGTCGGCGTGAACGTAGGCGTCGGCGTGGCGGTGGAAGCGGCGAACACATTCCACTCCGCCGACGGACCCACCGTCCGCAGCGTAAACGCCGTCCCCCCAAGCGCCGCCGTCACAACGACAAGCGCCCCAAGAACTCCAAACACCCGGCTGCGACTCATTCGCCCCTCAGCAAAGACTCAGATCCATCTGTGCCCATCTGTGCAATCTGTGGAAAGGGAAATTCCTCTGTGCCTCCGTGCCTCTGTGGTTCAACCGAGGCCCGCCGATCGATCAACGCCCCACCCGCATCAGAAGTTAACGCCAGCAAGAAAAACAAGGAAGGGACGACAAGCGTGCCGTCCCCCCTCGCTGTTCTCTGTTCGAATGCGCTCTGTTCTCGCCGCTCCATCCTCCAGCCTGCACCTTCCAGTGTCCGCTCAAGGAGACGCAGCCCGGCCGAACCTACGCGGTGGCCTTCCCAATCTTGTACATGCCCGTGCCGCACACCGGGCACACGCCCTTCGTCGCCGGCTTGCCGTTCTTCATCGTTACCGGCGTCGCATCCTTCATCTCACGCTGTTCCCTGCACTTCAGGCAGTAGGCTTGCATTGAAACTCCCTCCCTTATAACTGCGCTCGCACAACGCTGCGCGAGTCTTTCTCCGTATGACATAGGCAGTTGATCAGTTCTGCCTATTCGAACCTGGATCGTACGAATGATAGACCGCCCGGAAGCGTTGTCAAGCGAATCTGCGCCGAATCTGCCGCGAATCTGGCTAGATTCACGCTTTTGACCCGAAATTGGCCCGATTCAGCCCGTCGGCATCAGTTTTTCGGGATGCCACCCCCCGCTCGGCGTTCGCCGCAGCAGCCCCAAAAACTCGCCCCCAACCGTATACGCACGGCATCGCGCAGCATCGAAGCGCCCCTCCAGCACCACGTCTCGACCGCACGAAATATCCGTCGTGTGCGCCACCTCAAGGATCGCCGCAGCCTCCCGTTCGACCGCCCGGTCCGGCGCCAGCATCAGTTCCGCAAGCCTGCCCGCGCCCGCCGCCACGCTCAGCGCCCCCGGCGCGTGCGCATCTCCCACGCCAAACCCGCCGCTCGACGTCCGCCGCAGCGCCGTCAGGTGCGCGCCGCATCCGAGCCGCTCGCCCAGGTCGTGCGCGATCGACCGGATGTACGTCCCTTTGCCGCACCGCACCTCGATCTCGGCTTCGCCACCCTCGAACCCCTGTAGCGCGATCGCATCAACCCGCACGACGCGCGCGGCGACCGTCACCGCCTGCCCCTCGCGCGCGTACTTGTACAGCGGCTTCCCGGCGAGCTTGATCGCGCTGAACACCGGCGGCGTCTGCTCGATATCCCCGACGAACCCACGCAGCGCAGCTTCAAGCGCGTCAGCCGTCACGTGCGAAGCGTCGCGCTGCGCCGTCACCAGGCCCTCAGCGTCGTACGTGTCCGTACTGACGCCGAACCGCACACGCGCCACGTACGTCTTCGAAGCCGCGTCCAGATACTCGATCAGCCGCGTCGCGTGTCCGACCCCCACCGGCAACACCCCCGTCGCCAGCGGATCGAGCGTCCCCGCATGCCCGACGCGCTTCACCCCCGCCAACCGCCGCACAAGCGCCACCATAGAAAACGAAGTAACCCCCGCCGGCTTATCAACAATGATGAACCCGCTAAGCCCGCTCACGCCCATACGGTCGCCCCGTTCACGGCTGGCCGCCCGTTCCTGCACAACAACGGTTCAAGCCAATGACCTCTGCCTGTGTTGTTCGTGATCCAAATGAATCGCGGTCTCACCTTCGTAGCGGCGGAGCTTTAGCTCCGCAACAATCCCGCTTCCCCACACATCTGTGTCCATCTGTGTGCATCTGTGGTTCCTACCTTGAAAACCTCCGTGCCTCCCCTGAAAAAAAGACCCCGACCAGGACGTCGAGCGCTCGTTCTGGCCAACCCTCCGAGCGCAAGTTCCCCCTCTCCAAGAATTTGGAGAGGGGGCCGGGGGTGAGGCCGCGCGTCGTGTTACGCACAGAACGTTCATCCCCGGAGGTGAGGCCCCTCACGTAGAACTCTGGTGAGCCGTTGATCTCGCTTCCCGTTTCTCGCATCCCGCTTCCCTACCCGTCCGTGTCCATCTGTGTGCATCTGTGCTTCTACCCTGAAAAACCTCTGTGCCTCTGTGCCTCTGTGGCGAATCAGATTCTTCGTTCTCCGCTCGGCCCTGAAAAACCTCTGCGCTCCTCTGCGCCCTTTGCGCCTTTGCGGTGAACGCTCACCCCCGCACCAGCACAAACGCCACCACCGCCAGCCCCCGCAGCAGCAACCGGTGCCGCGCCTTCACCACCAGCGACGGCGGCAGCGCCCGCTTCAGCACATCCGCCTCGCCCGTCAGGATCACGCATCGACCGCCCGGCCGCAGCACCCGCGCCATCTCCCGCGTCGAGCGCGCGTACAGTCGGTCGAGTCCGTCGACCGTCTCGTGCTGTCGGCCGTACGGCGGATTCGTCACGACCACGTCGACGCTGGCGCCCGCGATCGGCAACCGCGTCGCGTCCCACAACGACAACGCCGCGCTCCGACGCACGTTATCGCGGCTCGCACCCACCGCCGCATCATCCACATCACCGCCAAGAATCAGCTTCACGCGGCCAGACGCCGCCCGCTCCCCGAGAATCGTCCCCGCACCGCACATCGGATCGAGAAACACGTCGTCGTATCGAGGCTCGCTCAGCGCAACCAGCGCCCGCGCCACCGTCGGCTTCAGCGACGCCGGCAGGTGCGCCCGCTTGTACGTCCGCTGCCCGAACTCGTCGCCCGTCAGCCGCAACCCGACGATTGTCCGCTCGCCGATGACGTGCGCCCACACTTCGACCGCCGCCGCTTCGCGCGTGCCGACCCAGTGCGGCAACAGCCCCGCGACCGCGCGCCCAAACGCCATCTCGACGTCCTCGCGCAGAAACGGCTGCTGCCCCGCCACCCGCGCTACCACCTTGAACGAACGCCCGCGCTCCTTCGGCCGCATCGAGTGATGCACCAGCATCGCGCGATCCAGCGCCGCCCGGTCGAGCAGCGCCGCCAGCTTCTTCGGCGCCGTACGGATCGGTGGCGTCGGCGCATCGAGCAGCACCAGGAACAAATCCTCGACCAGCCCCAGACGCAACAACGACGCCGCATCCGGCGCCGTGAACGTGATCACACTCTCCCGCTTGTCGAACTTCCCCAGCGTCTCGAGCACCGTCGCGCCCGCTCGCTTCAACTCCGCCGCAGCCAGCCCCTCCACCCCCGGCACCACCAGCGCATAAGACACCGGCGCTGCCACCGTGGCCACAGGCACCCTCGCCGCTCGCTCAGCCCCCCGCCGCCGCTCCCCCAGACGACGCGTCGACGCGTCCCGCCTTCGAAGCGAG
>CAZRHH010000081.1:0-13567 GCA_964599885.1 uncultured Dehalococcoidia bacterium
CCCGAAGCGCTGCTCCTCGTCGATGACGACGAGGCCGAGATTCTTGAACGACACATCCTTCTGCAGCAACCGGTGCGTGCCGATCACGATGTCAACGTTCGCCGTAGCGGCATCGGCGGCGATGCGGCGGGCATCCTTGTCGCTGCGAAAGCGCGACAGCATCTCGACTTTCACGGGAAAACCCGCCAGCCGCTGCCGAAACGTGTTGAAGTGTTGCTGGGCGAGTACGGTGGTCGGCACCAGAACCGCCACTTGCGTGCCATCCATCACCGCCTTGAACGCTGCGCGGACGGCGATCTCCGTCTTGCCGTAGCCAACGTCGCCGCAGACGAGCCGGTCCATCGGGCGGACGTCTTCCATATCGCGCTTGACGTCGTGGATGACGCTCACCTGGTCTGCCGTTTCGACGTACGGGAACGAGGCTTCGAGTTCGGCTTGCCAACCGGTATCCTGGGGGAACGCGTGCCCCTCGGCGACCTGCCGCGACGCATAGAGCTTTAGCAGTTCGCCCGCGAGCTCCTGCACGGCGCGGCGGACGCGTGCCTTGGCTCGCGGCCACTCCTGCGAGCCGAGGCGCGTCAGAGATGGCCGGTGCTCACCGGGGCCGACGTAGCGGCTGACGCGGTCGACCTGCTCGGTTGGCACGAAGAGCCGGTCGCCATCGGCGTAGTGCAATTCGAGATACTCGCGCTCCTGACCGTCGATCTGGCGCCGAATCAGGCCGTCGAACCGCGCGATGCCGTGCTCGATGTGGACGACATGCTGGCCCGGGACGAGGTCGGCGAGAAATGCTTCGCGCGAAGCCCCACGCCGCGGCGGCGCGCGGCGCTGCTTCGTGAAGCCGAACACCTCCGTATCGGTGAGCAACGTCAGGCCGGCGCCCTCACCACCAACGGTCCAGCCGTGCGGCAGGGAGCCGTTGATGAGTGTCAGCGCGCCGCTGCCCATCGTCGGCTTCGCGATCGCTTGTGTCAGGTTCGCGTACACGTCGTGCTCTTCAAGCAGTTCGGCGAGACGGTGCGACTGCGTCGACGCGATGACGACCTGTTGGCCACGCCGCAGCGTTTGCGTCAGTTCCTCGGCCAGCACACGCAGCCGTCCGCCGTATGCGGCCGCAGGGCCGAACGGCAGGCGCACCGCCGCGTCGCTCTCGCCTGCTTCTTCATCGCCGGTCGCCCAGCGCGACAGGCTCAGCCGTTGCGGCCGCGTGTCGATGGCGGCGCGCAGCTGCGGCCACGGTTCATGTGGATGCGGCATCCCGTGTGGGAGTTCGCCGCGCTGTTCGAGTTCGCGGCGCGCGTCCGCCGCGTGGTCGTCATGTTCCTGCTGGATCGCGGCGATGTCCGCCGGTTCGTCGAGCACGAGCAGCGCATCATCAGGGAGATGGTCGAGCAGACTGCCGGCCGTCAGGAAGGCCGTGTAGAACTCGATGCCATGGAACGAACGCCCATCGCGCAGCGCTGCGATGTCGCCCTCAAACCGATCGCGCTCGTCGCCGCGCAGGTCGGCGATCTGCAGCTTCGTCGCGAGCGTCCTCATGCGCCCGCCGTCGAGCATCAGTTCGCGCGCCGGCCCGATACGCACCGCCTCGCGCAGGCCGGACGAACGCTGCGTCGCCGGGTCGAACGCGCGGATGCTTTCGACCTCATCGCCGAACAGTTCGATGCGTAACGGTTGATCATCAGACGGTGGCCACACGTCGACGATGCCACCGCGGCGGCTCGCTTCGCCCGGCGCCGTCACCTGCGGCTCAACGCGATAGCCACCGGCATCGAGTGCCCGGAGCAGCGCATCCTGCGCGGTGCGTTCGCCGCGCACGACCGCGATCGTCGAGCGCTGCATCTCCTCGCGCGTGAGCGTGCGCTGTGCCAGCGCGGCGGCGCACGACACGATGATCGACGGCGACACGGCGCTGGTGGCGATCGCATCGAGCACCTCGAGGCGGGCGCAGACATCGTCGGGATCTGGAGCGAGACGCTCGTAGGGCAGCGAGTCGCGCTCGGGGAAGACGAGGATGCGCGTCTGTTCTGCGCCGCCGAGCCACGCGTTCAGCTCTTCGGCGAGCGCGGTCGCGTGCTGCGGCTTTGGCGTGATGATGAGCATTGGCTGCGCCGTGTCGCGCGCCAGAGCCGCGAGTACCGCCGCCTTCGCGCCGTCACTGACGCCGAGCATGAGTGGCGTTGCGCCAGACATGCGGCTGCGCAGCCGATCCAGCGAGACCGCCCTGTCGATGACCGGCAGCAGTGCGGAAAGATCCATTCTTCTCCGCCGCATAACACGATCAGGGCCTGATCTGTCGATCAGCCCCTTCGCGTGCTGTCATTGTATCAAAGGAGAACGGAATCTCAGGGCGCGTAGTGGCTGCGGAAGGCCGTTGCCTCGCTACGCCGCTCTGTCGTTCCCGTCACGCCACGTCTGTTCGCGGCTATCGACGTAGAGCGCGAACGCCACGCGCGTCAGCAGCGCCCACCCTTCGGCGCTGATGTGCTCCTTGTGGAGGTCCATCTGCCGGCGGAGGCGACGATGCATCAGCCCGTGCAGCGCGCGTACTGCTTCGGGCGAGCCATCGATCGCGTGTGGGGAGATCGTGCCTAGCATGTGGTGATCGTACGTCGCGCGCGCTATCGGCGGCGCTGCTGATCGCCGCGAGGGGAGTTAAGGAGTAGTTAAAGACGGCGGTTTATTGTCAACGCGCCGGTTATCGTCAATCAGCGTCGCGGTTGTACTGGTTCATCGCCGCTTCGATGCCGTCGGTGATCGCGCATTCCACCGCGGCCATCGCCCGTTCGATCGCCGCGTCGAGTTGTTCGCGTTCTTCGGGCGTCGGATCGGAGAGCACCCATTCGGCGACAGCGTCCGGCGCCCACGACGGCTCGCCCGCGACGACCGGCCGGCCGATACCGATACGCACGCGCGGAAAGTCGTCCGTCTTCGTCTTGTTGATGATGTCGGCGATCCCCTTCTGGCCGCCGCCGCCGCCCTTGCGCCGGATCCGCACCTTCCCGCTCGGCAGATCGATATGATCCGAAACGACGAGCAGTTCCTGCGAATGGTCCAGCTTGAGCCGCCGGATCAGGTGTACGACAGGCTCGCCGCTCCTATTCACAAAGGTGCGTGGCTTGGCAATTGCCACGGGATGACCATTGATCTCGCCCTCAGCCAGGAGATAGCTGCCGGTCTTCGTCTTGAACTCCATGCCGTGCCGCCGCGCGAGGCGGTTCGCCAGCCAATATCCGACGTTGCGCCGCGTCTGTGCGTACTTGTCACCGGGATTGCCGATGCCCACGACAAGCCGAATCCGATAGTCGCGCGACTCGTCGTCTTCGTATTCGCTGCGGCCGAAGAAGCGTCCGAGCAAGCCCGTCACGCGTCCTCCCGCGGCCGGCGAAGTGGGACAATGCGCGCACGCCCGGTGTGTGGCGGCGGGGCCAGTACGTCGTTGAGCAGCCTGGACATCCCGTCCCCACGCAGCGGCGCATCCCGGGCGTCAAACAGCATCAGGAACCGCAGATCTTCGCTGAGTGTTTCGAGCGATACAGCAGGTTCGCGATCGTCTCGCAGCCGCCGAAGCGTGCTCTTGAGCCTCACAACTGCCGGAGCGCGCAACGGCAGTTTCGCTGCCGGATCGACCGGCGATAGCCGTGCCTCAAGCGCGGAAAGGGCGTCGGCGCCCGGGGGCAACTTCAATCCATGGCGAATCACAGCTGAGTACGGCGCCGCAGCTTCCGACGACGCAGCCTCCAGAAGCACCAGTGCCAGCCGGTCGAGCCGCGGCCGATCGCTATGCACTGCAAACACGTCGTCGGGCGCGATCAAGCCGTCGGCCGTCATCGCGATGCGACCGGCCGCGTACTCAGCCATGCGCTGTGGCGGCAGCCTCAGTTCCGATATCCGGCGCGGAAGCGTGAGCGGAGTCACCTGCCCCACGGCGTGGAGCCGCGGGACGCCCGGTACGCACACCGCCGTGCGCTCGAATGTACCGCGCACGATTGATGGCATCCCGAGGAGGACGATCTGAAAGTGCCGCGGCGGCTCCGGCGCCCGCAGATCGTCCGGCAGCGTGTCCGCGAAGATCACGCCGCCGCGATGTGTGCGGCCGCGCGCATCGCGCACGGAGTAGGTCCAACGGCGCTCTTCCGTCATGGACGGATTCTAGCAGGGAACGCGTTTGGCGACGTGCTAAACGGCGGCGGCGAGTTGGGAGCGCCGCGAACGCTCGACGATCGGTGGCAGTGTTGCCAGCACGTAGTCGATGTCGGCGTCGGTGATCTCGTGGCCGATCGTCAGCCGCAACGTCGACGCCGCGCGTTCGAGTGAGAGATCCATCGCCAGCAGCACGTGCGACGGCTCGATCGTCGTTGCCCCGCATGCGGCGCCCGCACTGCATGCGATGCCAGCGTCATCGAGATCGCGCAGCAATTCCTGCGCGTCCGCGCCGCCAAAGCTGATGCTGACGTTGTTGACGAGCCGCTGCTCCGGGTGGCCGTTGAGCACGCTGTCCGGGATGGTGGCGAGGATGCTGTCACGCAACCCCCGCGAGAGCGCGCCGATGCGCTGGCGATCCTCATCGAGATGATCCTGCGTTAGGCGGAGCGCCGCGACCGTACCGGCGATACCGGCGACGTTTTCCGTTCCGGCGCGGCGCTGGCGTTCCTGCCCACCGCCGTTCTGCTGTGCGAGAAAGGGCACGCCCTTCCGCAGGTACAGCACGCCCATACCCTTCGGCCCGCGGAACTTGTGCGCCGCCAGGCTCAGCATGTCGATGCCGTGCTGCGCGAAATCCATCCGCATCGAGTTCGGCGCCTGCACCGCATCGGTGTGAAACGGCACGCGCTTGCCGAGTGCCATGGCGCGTTCACGGACGGCCGACGCGATCTCGAAGATGGGCTGCATCGTGCCGACTTCGTTATTCGCCGTCATGATGCTGACCAGCACCGTCTCCGGCTTCATCGCCGCCGCGACTGCGCTCGGATCGACCAGCCCGTATCCGTCGGCTGGCACGTACGTCACGTCGAACCCGAATCGCTCCAGGTACTGACAGGCGTGCAACACCGCGTGATGCTCGATCGTGCTGGTGACGATGTGGTTGCCGGCGCCCGCGAGCTGTTGCTGGAACGCGACGCCTTTGATCGCCGTGTTGATCGACTCTGTGCCACCGCTTGTGAAGATCACTTCCGTCGGCTTGCAGCCGAGGATGCCGGCGACCGTGCGCCGCGCCCGCTGCACGACATCCCCGCTTCCTTTCGCCAGACGATAGGTCGCCGATGGGTTGCCGTACTGCTCGCTCAGATACGGCAGCATCGCCTGGAGCACCTGCGCGTGCACTGGGGTCGTGGCTGCGGCGTCGAGGTAGACGAAGCGTTCCATTGGTCAATCACCGCCGTAGGTCGCCGCGGGCTAGGACCGCGTCGGCGCCTTTGAGCCTAGATCGGGCAGTGGAAGAAGTAAAGCGCCTCCGCCTGCGGGAACTACCCCTGCCAAACGGGCGGCGGCGCCTGTCAGCCAACGTCAACATCCCGGCAGCGTCCTTGACGCGGAATGCATGAACGATGCGAGATGCTGTCTTCGGGTGGCCAGCCATCTGGCTTCAGCGCGAGCGGAGTTTTTGCACATGAATCACGGCATTCGCGTACCTTCAGTCATGGCGGATCGGCGCAGGCGCACGCGCGCGTGGGTTCGGCTGTTGGCGTCGGCGGTGCTGCTCGGCGGATTCGTCGCCGTCGCCTGCGGCGATGATGACGACGATCCCGAATCGACGGCGACGAGCGCGCCTGAAGCGACCGAACCGGCGGGAACCCCGGAGGAGGGGGGCGGCACCGGCGGCGTCGAGCTGACAGATGCGGACCTCCAAGTGGAGGAGATCGGCGGCCTCGAGTCGCCGACGCAAATCGTCTTCCTCGGTCCGAACGAGTTGCTTGTGTCTGAGAAGACGACCGGCAACGTCGTCCACGTGCGCGATGGCGAGGTCGTCGGACCAGTCGTGCAGCTGAAGACGAACTTCGCGGACGAACGCGGCGTGCTCGGCCTGACGCTGCATCCGGACTTCGACACGAACAACTACGTGTACATCTACTGGACATGGACCGGCGAGGGCGTCGTGCCCGACGGCCTGTTCGGCGAGCCGAGCGACGACATCGAAGCCGTACCCGAAAACGGCAACCGGATCGATCGCTTCACATGGGATGGCACGGCGCTGACGTTCGACCAGAACATCATCGAACTGCCGTCGAAGATCACGGACCTGACGCTGGACCGGCGGCGTGGCAATCACAACGGCGGCGTCATCGACTTCGGCCCGGATGGCAAGCTGTACGCCGTCATCGGCGACCAGAACGTCCGCGGCGAACTGACGAACGTCGCCAACGGCCCGCCGATCGAGGAGTCGGGCATCGTCGCGTCGATCCTGCGCCTGAACGACGACGGCACGACCCCGGACGACAACCCGTTCGTCGCGGAAGGTGAACTCAAGGGCAAGATCTACGCGTATGCAGTCCGCAACAGCTTCGGCTTCGACTTCGATCCGGAGAGCGGCGAGTTGTGGCTCGAAGTGAACGGCCAGGCTGCGTACGACGAGATCAAGCGAATCGAGCGCGGCGAGAACGCCGGCTGGATCCAGATCATGGGACCGGCGGAGCGATTCGACGAGTACAAGTCGATCGAACTGGACACCGACCGCCTGTTCGACAATCCGTCCTTCCCGCCGAGCATGCTTGCCGAGAGCGCCGACGAGGCGATCGCGCGTCTCGTGACGCTCCCAGGCGCCGAGTACAACGATCCGGAGTTCTCATGGAAGTACGCGATCGCGCCCGCCGGCATGGGCTTCATCGCCGACGACGCACTGGGCGCCGATTACGAGGGCGATCTGCTCGTCGGCGACGTGAACACCGGATCCATCTATCACTTCGATCTGTCCGCTGACCGGATGAGCTTCGACCTGGCGGGCGACCTCGCCGACCGCGTCAACGATAACGATCCGGATGATCCGATCGGCGAGATGGCGGACAGCCTGTTTGCCACCGGCATTCTCGTCGCGACGGACATTGAGACCGGACCTGACGGTTCCATCTGGATCACGTCGATCTCGGGCAGCGCCGTGTATCACATCACGGCGGTCGACTAGCGGCCGCGGCCGCGGGTTGAGCGTTACTTCTCGGCGACGAACGCGGCGTAGAGCGGCTGCTCGAGATGGAGTTCGCGCAGGTTCGTCAGCCCGACGCCGGTCGCCATCTCTTCGACCTCGGCGCGCGTGAAGAAGCCCACGGCGTGACCGCCCTTCGCGATCGCCTGCGGGATCTCGTAAAACAGGTCGATGTGCGAAAGTACGGCGTTGTACGGGCCGACCGCGTCCTCGACGCGCTCCGGCCCGCGTATCTCCGTGATCAGCAGCAGCCCATCGTCCTTCAGCGCCCGCCGCGCGTTCGCCAGCACGACGCGTGCGTCATCCATCTCATGCAGCGAGATCTGCGTGTAGATGAAGTCAAAAGCATCTTCGCTCGTCAGGTCTTCGCCGCGCATGACTTCGGCGTGTACGTGCTCGGTGAGGTTCTCGTCTTCGATCTTCCCTTTCGCGAGTCCGATCGACGTCGCATCTGAATCGACGCCGGTGACCGTACATTCGGGGAACGTGTGCGCGAGTGATACGAGGCCCGCGCCGGCGCCGCATCCCAGTTCGAGGATCGTACCGCCGTGCGACAGCCGCTCCGTTAGTTCGGGCAGTTCCGGGAGCAGCACGCTCGGCAGGAAGAGTTCGTACGCCGCCTTGCTGAATGCGTGGATCGCGTCGATCATTTCGCCGCCGAAGTCAGCGAACGGTATGCCCTCGCCGGTCGCAAAGCAGTCGGCGACACGGTCCGCGAGGCGCGATTCGACGGCGTGGCTTGTCGCCAGGCCTGCCGAATACTGGAAGTCGCGATCGTCGAGCAGCAGTTGATCCATGAACGGCGCCATAGTGAAGCGCTCGGTCGCCGCCGAGTATTCGAGCAATTCGCCCGCAAGCGCGGTCTTCGCCCATGCGCGCACGTAACGCGCGTCGAGGCCTGTGCGCTCGACCAGATCGTCGAGTGTGAGGCCGCCCGGCGCGTCGGCGATCGCTTCAAAGAAGCCGAACTTCAATCCGTAGTAGGCCATGCGGAGACTCGCGGCGCCGGCTGCCCAGTCGAACAGCTTCATCGCCTGCGCGTCCTTCGTGACGTACGGCTGCGTCACGACGTGTTCTGTGGTGTGAGTTGGATTCGCCATTGCTCCCTGTGTGCGCCAGACGATTCGTTCGTCGGCATCAGACTCCTGGCTTGGACCGGAATGCTGCGGCTGGTTGTCACGCCAATCAGACTACAGGCGAGGCGCGATGTGCAATCCGCTGGTGTCGCTCGACGAATTACACTCCACTATCGTCCTCGCCGGTAGCCTTCTGGTCAAGTTCGGCCGTTTTGCAAGCCCAGACCGCGAACAGCGGATCATTCCGCCCGCCGAGGCTGCGATCCTGCGCCGTCGCCTCGCCGAAGCCGCCCGCGTTCGCGAAGTAGGCGCTGATCAGCCCCGCCCGCTCGCGGTCGTCGAGCGCGATCCAGATACGGACGGCCTTCGTCGCGAACATGCGGTTGCTGTACGTGAGAATGAATGGCGCGCCTGGCCGAAGTACCCGGCACACCTCCCGAAACGTCTCCAGCGGCTGCGTCATGTACTGCACCGAGACGGTGACGGCGCAGCCGTCGAACTCCGCGTCTCCGTAGGGCAGCCGGGGCTCGGCGTTGACGTCATGCACAACATAGTCGGTCAGTTGCGGGTTCTCCCGCAGTTCCGTCTCGTTCAGCCCCAGCCCCGCAAGCCGCCGCAGCCCCAGCGACGCCGGCATGTGCGACCGATAGCTCGACATCAGATCAAGCACATCGCCGCCCGCCGGCAGCAGCTCTTCGTACAGCGCTGAAGCAGCAGCGATCGCGATGTCGTCGATATGCACCACAAGCCGCGGCTCCCGGTAAAAGTCCGTATCCGGCGCCCCGTCCTCGCGCTCGAAGAAGTGCGGTTTGAAGGATGATTCGGGCATTGTTGGTGTTCCGGGAGCAGCGCCGGGTCGAGGCGCTGGTGATTCGTGATTGGTGATTGGCATCGACCGCTCGCTTCGATCCTATCGCGAGAGTACAGGATATGGCCCGACGCACGATCGCTGCCGATGATCAGAGTGTCCGAGCGGGCCGAGGACTGCATCATGACGGTGGAAGCTGCCCACGAACCCGGCTGCGACCTGCACCACACCCGCCGCCAGCAGTGCACCGGGCCGGTGGTTGATGCTCGTCGCCGTGAACGGATCCTCGCGCTGGAGCCGAGTCGTGGCGAGCGAGCCGGCGCCCAAGCCTCCAACGGCTGGCCGTCTTGGCTCACTTCTCCGCGCTTCGGCGCCGCCCTTGAGATGGTGCCAGCCGTCGCGCTCGCAATCATCTGGATCGGCAGCCTCTCGGCGTCCGTGCGATACCACGACCTCGCGTATCTGCACATGCTCGCAGCGGCGCCCTCATTCGGCTGGCTATGGCGCCGGCCAATCGGCTACGTCGCCGTGCCGATCGTCTGGCTCGTGCGCGGTGGCTTGATCTGGGTCGCGGGCATCATGTGGGCAAGCGCCAACGACTATGGCCACTGGTTCAACAACTACGGCGACTCCTGCTGCCGCCCCGCATATCAACTCGGCATGCACACCCTGCTCGCCGCCGCCGTCGCGACCTCCGTACTCTCAGCCTACGCCGTCGGCTGGTGGCGCCGCGATCGTGATGCTCTCGCCGCCGACGAATGACGCAACCGAACCGTTCACGCGCTGACCCGTCGGTGTAGGATTGCGCCATGACGACGGACTTCAACCACGAATCCGGCTGCGACAAGAGGCACCCGAACAGCCAAGCGTGCAACGGCCCGGTGGCCGATGCGCGCCGCGCGGAGCGAAACCGCGCGATCGCGCTGGCCCGTGCTCAACACGGCAACGGAAACGAGTCGTGGATATCGTGGCGACCTGCGGCGCGCTTCGGTGCGGCATTTGAGGCGATCCCCGGCATTGCCGTTGCCATCGTTTGGATCGGCAGTCTGCCGGAGTCGCATCAGTACCACGACTTCGGATATCTCCATCTGATCGCACTGCTCCCAGCTATCGGATGGTTTTGGCGTGGTGCCGTGGGCTGCGGAATCGCGCCGACAGTCTGGTTTGCGCGCCTGATTCTCCTTGCCGTGGCGGCGTCGATGTGGGGCCGTGCCAATGACCATGTGTCGATTTTCGTGTTCTCGGATCACCCACCAGCAGATGTCCACTGCTGTCGGCCGGCTTATCAAGCGGCTATGCATCTCGCCATGGCGTCGCTCGTCGCCTTGTCTGCGCTCTCCGCATACGGCGTCGGCTGGTGGCGACGGGAGCAACGCAACTAGCTCCGCCGCATTGCAAAGCGATGATCAGGGAACATCGCCGCGCGCGTAAGCGCCGGCCCCGCTTGCGGCGCGTCCCGCTGTTGCGGACAATGGACGCTGAACCGCGAATCAGCCCGACCGCGAATCAGCCCGAAGGAGCCGCAGATGGCCCTCAACAAGAATGAAGTCGAAGCGCGCCTCAAGGACATGTCCGGCTGGAAGCGCGATGACGACGAAATCGAGAAGAAGTTTCAGTTCGACGATTTCGCCGGTTCGATGGCGTTCGTCAACGGCGTTGCGAAGGCGGCCGAGGAGGCGGACCATCACCCGGACATCAGCATCAAGTACAACAAGGTGAAGCTGACGCTCTCGACCCACAGCGAGGGTGGCATCACCGAAAAGGACTTCGCGCTGGCGCAGCAGATCGACGCGATGCCCGGCCCGACCGCGGCGGAAAGCGACGTCTCAGCCTGATACCCCGCGACCCCGCAAACGAACCCCCGGTGGACGACGAAACGGACAACGCGCCTGAAACGGCCGAACACCCGGCCGCGCTCTGGATCCGGCGCAACTCCAACTACCTGATCCTCGGCGTCGTGCTGTTGCTGGTTGTGCTGCCGCGGGTCTCGCCGTGGGACGGGCTCAACAACAACCTCAACGTCTTCGCGCGTTTCAGCGAGTGGGTGCTGGGGCATCTTGAACGCCTCTTCAAGGACTACGGCTACTACGTCGTGTTCTTCGGTGTGCTGCTCGAGAACAGCATGTTCCTCGGCCTGCTCGTGCCGGGGGCGATCATCCTGATCCTCGCCGGGCTCTCCGCGGAGAACGGTTCGATCAACATCTGGCTCGTGTTCGGACTCGCGATCAGCGCCACGATCATCGGCGACACGATCAGCTACATGATCGGGCGCATGGGTTGGACGAAGATGTTCGAGCGCATGGGCGTCGACAAGATGATCGAAAAGGTGCGCGAGCCGATGGAGTCAAACAGCACCTGGATCATCCTCGCCTATCACCTAGCGGGGTATTCGCGCGTGGTCGGCCCGGCGGCGGCGGGCATCTTCCGCATCCCGTTCCGCAAGTGGGCGCCGCTCGACTACACAGGCGGCGCGGTCTGGGTGTTGCTCTACACGATGGCTGGCGTCATTCTCGGGCTGGCCGGCGTCCAGTTCGGCGACACGAAGCGCATGGTGCAACTGCTCGAGTTCTTCTTCCTCGGCCTGCTCGTCGCCGCGATCATCTTCGCCGTCGCGCGCTCGGCGGCGAAAGCGCGCGGCGATGGCCCGGGCGCAGGCGGCGGCATGTTCGGGCGCCGTGCGTCAGTCGTCGTGCCGGCGGACGAGCGGGAGTAGCCGCTTTCGCGACTCTGATTGAACCACAGAGTCACGAGGCACAGAGGATCGCACGGACAGGTCTTTGGAGCTGTCCGCCTGCCGCTCGTGTTTTGCGAGTTCGTTTCGTAATTTTCATGTGTGAGTCCGGTCGTGGATTCGGTTGGGGAGTTCGTTTCGTAATTTTCATGTGTGAGTCCGGTCGTGGATTCGGTTGGGGGAGTTCGTTTCGTAATTTTCATGTGTGAGTCCGGGTCGTGGATGTGGTTGTGGGTGAGTTCGGTTCGTAATTTCGTTGTGCGCCGCTGGTGTTGTTCGTCATTGCGGTTGTTCCGGGCTACGCTGCGGCGCGTGGGACGAGGTGATGGGTTTCCGGGGAGTATCGGTGATTGTTGGCGGGATCTCCGAGCGGCAAATGTCACGTCCCCGACGGAGCTGAAGCTCCTCCGCTACGAAGTTCGAGGTGTGGGCCTGGCCGCTTGCGTGTTGCGCTTCCGGCGGCCCGTAGCTGCGGCAGGCCAACATGACACCGGCTGAAAGCCCGTGCCACAACAAGAAAACCCTCTGTGCCTCTGTGCCTCTGTGGTGAAAACGGCGCCCTGGGCCTACGGCGGGAACGCCGCCGTCATCAGCGTGTCGCCGTTGAGGACGTACAGCGTGCCGGTGCCCTCGTCGACGGCGACGGCGCGCAGATCCGTGAACGCCGGGCTGACGATCTGTCGCAGGAACGCGCCTTCCGCCGACGCGACGACGATGCGTTTGTTCGCGCGGTCCGCGACAACGAGGCGATTCGATCCCGGCAGCACCGAGAGCGACGCCGGCGACATCAGCGGCCGGTCGATGCCGGCGAGCGGGAAGTCTGTCTCCGCTTTGCCGACGAAGCGGCGAATGCCAAGCTCGGTGTCGAGCACGTACACGTCCTGCCCCACGGCGAGTTCCGTCGCGTTCGTCAGCGTCGCGTTGTCGAGCAATCCCGTGCGTTCGCTGTCGAAGCCGCCCTGTCCGGGCAGGTAGCGCCACACCTGGTTGCCATCGACATCGAGCAAGTACAGATTGCCGCCCGTCGCCGTGATCGCGTCGAGCGACGCCCAGCCGTCGGCGCCGCGGATCGTCAGCGGCAGCGCGCCCCGATCGGGAAAGTAGGCGAACGCCTGACGCTGCTCGTCGAGCACCATCAGGCTCTGCGTCTGTTCCGACCAGGCGATCTGCATCGGCTGTCCGGCCGTGACGAAGCCTGCGGGTTCGCCCTCCGCCAGAATCGTCTCCGGCGCCGTGCTGCCGTCGAGCGGCATGCGCAGCACGCGCCGTCCCTTCGCGTCGAGCAGATATGCCTGCCCGGCGCCCGTCACCGTGTGCGTGATCGAGAGCGAGCCGGTGACAACCTGCGCCAGATCGGCGATCGGCGTGAAGTCGCGGACTTCGTACACGGCGTCGAGCACACCGAGCGCGGATGCGACATCGCCCTGCAGCGCGATCAGCTCCCCGTTGTCGTCGTGGATCTTCGCCGCGTCGTCGAGGTTGACCTGCGCTTCTCCGAGCAATTGGCGCTTGAGGCCGGCGTCGCCGATCGCCTGCGCGCGCGCGTTCGACGAGCGCGCGTCGGCGAGCAGCGTGACGAACTTGTCCTCGCGGCTCTCCGCCACCGAGCGCGGCAGCTGCCACCAGACGAGCCCGCCCAGCACGACCAGCGCCAGCACGGCGACGAGCAGCAATCGCGGAATCTGAAGCTGCGGAAGCTGGATATTGCCCGTCGTGCGCTTGTAGCGCGGCGTCGCGTTGTCGCCGCGCAGCCGCACGCCCGTCGCCGCGGACGGCGCCGTCGACGCCGCGATCTCGGCGACCTGCTCGACCAG
>CAZRHH010000082.1:0-13527 GCA_964599885.1 uncultured Dehalococcoidia bacterium
GATGCGCACGCGTCGGGGCGGGACGAGCGGGCGGCGCTGGATGCGGAGTCGAAGCAGCAGGCGAACGACGCGGCGGGTCATCGTCGGGCGGCGGAGGCGTTTGCTGTCGCGCTTGGTGATAGGGCGGCGGAGGCGCTCGCTGATGCGCCGGGGACGCTGCGGCGGCTCGATGAGAATCGCGGCACGTTGGCGGAGGCGCCGGCACGGAAGACGGCGCTGGATGGCGCGATCGAGGATCAGCGGAATGCTACGGCTTCACGCGCGGCGAAGGCGGAGGCGATCGCGGAGATTGCGGAGGCGCACCGCGTTGATGCGGCGGTCGCGGCGGCGGCGGTTGTTGATGCGGATCGGGATGCGGCGGTGGCACGGGACGCGCAGGAGTCGGCGAGCCGGGCGCAGGTGGCGTTTGAGGCGCGGCTGGGTCAACTCGAGGAGTTACGGGCGGACAAGCTGCGGCACGAGACGCGGCGGCGGTTGCTGAAGAAGCTGTACGGGCTGCTCGGGCGGAGCGGGCTGCAGGGGGCGCTCGTCACCGAGGCGCTGACGACGATCACGTATTACGCCAACGAGTTTCTGCATCGGCTGACGGGCGGTAGTTTGCAGTTGAGCATTCAGCGCGAGAAGGGCAGTGATGCGCTCGAGTTGCAGGCGGTGGATTCCACGTGCATGCGGGAGCCTCGGAGTGTGCGCGTGCTGTCAGGGTCGCAGAAGTTTCGGTGCGCGGTGGCGATCGCGTCGGGGATCGGCCAGTACGCGGGGGCGGGCGGGATGCGGTCGATCGTGATCGATGAGGGGTTCGGGAGTTTGGACCAGGCGGGACAGTTGCAGATGGTCGATGAGTTGAAGCAGTTGGCGACGCACATGGACAAGGTGATCGTCGTGTCGCACCTGGACGCGTTCACGAACCCGGACAATTTTCCGGACCGGATTGTCGTGGAGACTACGGGGATGGGGTCGCGGATAACGCGGGTGGGGTGAGGCGGGTTGGAGGTTAGAGGTTGGTCTGGTGGTTGCTGAGGCAACTTTTTGCGGGATGGGGAACCTTGTATCCCGAGTTAGGGAACCAAAGCGCGGTTGCGCAGACCAGCCGGCTTGAATCGCCGATAGTCAACGGCGATCCCCTCCCGGTTACCGCGGATGGAGCGTGCTGGTTCCGCGGGAACTGTACGATTTCACCCGACACGAAATAGTAAGGCCATTAACCCCAAGGCAGACTGGTCTGAGGAGGGAACGGTGCCCATTGCACCCCACGAGGAGCCTGTCATGGTTTGTGGCAGTCTGCTCGGAGGTGACTCGTGCTTCATAAAGGACTCGGTGCGATGTCGGCGTTAACACTATCCGCCAGTGCTGCGTCGCTGATTGGTACCCTTCAGGGGAGTGAGTATCCGCGAGGAACGAACGGCCTATGGATAGCGACGGTCGGGTTTCTAGTGTTGGGGATTGCAACCGGCATTGCTTGGCTCATGACGCGCGATGATTCCACAACATCCACTCCTCACGTTGCTAGTGTCCGCGCGGACAACAGCAGCGTAGCCGCCGGGGGCAATATGACCGCCACTGGCAGCAGTCACATTGGGCCGCTTACCAACATCGAGACATATAACGCCGCTCCACCAACACCGGCCCAGCAGCGAAACATTGATCAAGTCATCCGGCAGTTGAGGGCGAAGATTGTCCGAGAGTATCCAGACAGTCAACTGCGCGATGTAGATACGGCCAGCGTCCTAGAACGCGCCGCCAAGGATTTGTCACTAGGCGGAGTCAGCGTTGATCCACACCGGACGCTTGGTAGCCCAATGCCCTACGATGTTCTTCCGGACGACTTTCCAAAATGCCTAGACCACTGGCAATATCTCGGAATCGTCGAGTCATCCGACGGCGGAACCTACCACCTGACAGACTTTGGACGCGAGGTGCGTAATCGACTGGTATCGAGCATCCGTCTCAGTGAACCGATCCACTTTCCCAGCGAGACGGTCGATCCGCCCCCGCGCGTTCATGGAAGTATGCGCAGTGTAAAACTGTGGCGCGTTGCCGTGAGTGTTGATCGAGAGCGGGCGCAGGCAAAGAACGTGAAAGTCCATATCGAGCGAGCTAGCCCTGCGATCACTTTTCTACCGGTCGTCGCCCATGCGATGCGCGACAACTTAGCCCGCAGAGATGTATGGAACCTCCGCTACGGCGAACCCGCTGTGTTGTTCGACATCATCAGCATGGAGGATGAGCCTAAGTCTCCAGAACGGAACAGGCGGCTCTTCATCTATCGCAACGACGTTGACGACCCTTACGAACTCAACGAAGGAGAGAGCAGCCCCTGGTGGACGAAGTGGGATCAAGGGGAGCGCGTTGAGCTTACGATCACGGCTGTGCCTGACGTGCCAGAAAGCGTGATGTCGGCAACCTACGAGCTATGGATTGACGACGCGGGCGAGCTTCAAATGCGGACGAAGCCATGAGGCTTACGTTGTAGTCGCGATGCGAGAAACTCGCGTGCGGCGTCGGCAGCCTCCTGTGGAACGTCGCCGTGCTTTCCCGTGTGTACGCGCATTTGCTTGTCCGGCGACCCGATCGCATCGAACAGCTCGAGCGCTCCCTCTCGATCAAAGATCTCGTCGTGCCACTGAACCATGAACAGAGAGGGGCACACCACTCGCGGCGCGTCGGCGCGGTGTCGATCGGCGAAGCGGCCGCGATCCGCACCGGGCCCGGTGAACCCGCACGCGCCCAGCACGGCCGCGCGGATGCGCTTCTCCGAAGCGATGAACGGCAACCCCAGGATGGTGCCCATCGATAGTCCCCAGTAGCCAACGCGCTCGGGGTCAAACTGGTCAGACGCTAACAGCGCGTCCAGCGTGGCGGTCCAGTCGGCATTCATTCGGTCGAACGTGTCTGGTTGCTTCCAAAGTTCCAAGAACTCGCGCTGCGCCGGTCCGTCTCCGGTGTCGCGGATCGGGCCACGTTCGCCGTGGTCGATCGCGTCAATCGCGCAAACCGCGATGCCGTGGCGCCGAACGAATCGCCGGGCGATGGACAAGTCCGCCGCGTTGCGTTTCTCGCTCTTACCGCCGTGCCCCAGGAGCACCAGTGGCAGTGCGCCTCCGGCCTCCTCCGGCGCCCAGAGTATGCCCGGGATATTCTCGTCATCCCGTGTTACGTAGAACGGCTGCTCCGAAACTCCCATCGCGATCGCCGGTGCGGCGCGCCAATCCATGCCCACCTCCGGACTGCGATACCTCACTAACGCGTCACCGTACGCCCAGCGCACCATCTCCTCGACAGCGTCGTTCGGAACGCGACGAGTATAGCGCCGCGAAGGACCGGAGACACCTTCGTTTGACTGAGGATCGATGGCTGTGGGCGCGATTGATGACCTGCTGCGACACGATGAGCCGGTCGTGTGAAGGTAGGTTGCTTGCGGCTGGGGGTGGGGGTGTTTAGGCTTCGGGCGGAGACGGAAATTTGCTGCGGAGGGTGCTTTGAGCCTGGATACTCGCTGGGAAGATGTCGACTCGTTGCTGGTGCGGACTGAGCGCACGAAGGACGAGAAGATCGTCAAGGCCGTGCAGCAGGTCATCGATCTGCGCTTCAAGTTCCCGACGCCGGAGCACCCCTCGTATCGCGCGCACGCGAACGTGCCCGCCGTGACGATGGCCGTGCAGGTCGGCGAGGAAGAGATTGCGCCATCGATCGTGGTGGTCGAGCGCGTGAACACCGGCGAGACGCATCTGGTGATGACGGCGGAAGTCTGCGCCATCGAGCAGGTAAACGAAGCCGAGGCGAAGCGCATGTGGGCGCGCTGCGCATCGATCCCTGACCAGGCGTTTTATCTGTACGTGCCCGTGGGTTACGGCGCCGAAGCGAAGAAGATCTGCCGCAATCTGGGCGTCCGGCCGGAAGGCTTCCGGACGTGGCGGACGACGCCGCGCGGCTTCGAGATTAACGACGTGTCGGAGGCGCCGTCACCGCTCGCGGCGCTGATGCCGCCGATCGTGCGTCGGATGCTGGCAACGCCGTAGCTCTGCACGCCATTTTTCACCACAGAGTCACAGAGGCGCAGAGGGCTTCGGCTACGTCAGCCGGCGGGATCGGAGCCGACCGGGATCGGCTCGGGCGTGGTGTCCAGCCGTTTGCCTTCGCGGGCCAGGCGGCGGGTGAGCACGCCGAACGCGGCGAGGCCGAATACGACGCCGAACCAGAGCGTGGCGATGCGGATGATCAGCGTGCCGACGGTGGCGGCACTTGCGGTCATATCGAGCAGATTTTGCGACAACGACGTGTTGACGGCCTCGGCGACGCCCAGCCCGCCAGGCGTCAGCAGAATCGCCCCAGTCAGCGTCGCGATAGGCAGGATGAACGCCGCCTTCAGCATCGTGTCGAGCGAGCCGTCCACCCCCAGCCCGACCAGCGTCAGGTAGAACGCCATCACCTCAAAGAACCATGAACCGACGCTTAGTCCGGTCATGAGCAGCACGCCGCGCGGCTCCATCAAGAGGTACGTGCTCTCGTACAGGTCGTCAAACCGCGGTGCGAAGCGACGGACGAACGGCACCCGCTGGAGCATGCCGAGCAGCCGGTGTGCAGTCGGCCGGTGCCGCGATACACCGATAGCGATCGCCGAGCCAACCGCTACGACCACCACGACCGGCCACGTCCCCTCACCGAAATAGATCACGCCCGCGCTCGCGATGATCAGCAGCGCGAGGCTGTCCGTCAGCCGCTCGGCCAGCAAGATCGGCGCCGAGCGAGTCACCGGCGTGCCGTGGACTTCCTTCAGGAGGTAGCTCTTGAGCCACTCCCCGACCTTCCCGGGCGTAATCGTCATGCCGAGGCCGGAGAAGTACACGAGCGCGCTGTCTACCTTGCCGAGGCCCCGCACGCCGATCTGGTTGAGATAGAACTCCCACTTCACCCAGCGCAGCGCGTAGTTTCCGCACGTGACGAACAGAATCAGGGGCATCAATTCCCAGCGAAAGTCGCCAAAATTGTCCGCCACCTTCTTGAAGTCGCCGTAGGCGAGCAGGCCAGCGTAGACCAGCACACCCAGCAGCATCGAGATCAGCAGGCGATTGCGAAGGTTGGATAGATTCATGCGGGCTGATTCATGCGGGAACTGCGCCCCCCCCCCGATGGCGCCGTCCAAGCGTACTTGACCGCGCGTCGCACTGCGAGGATTGGGGGTCATCCGCAGCTGTCACAGATGAGGCGGATGGTAGGGGCGAATTCGACAATACTAGCGCGAACCGCCTGTGGTGGCGGCCACGATTGCCGGATCGAGGACACGCGATGTGGGGACCCGCGCTCGTACTGCTGATTCGGCTGCTCGTGCCGCTGACGATCTTCCGGTGGCCGTTGTGGGGCGGGCTGCTTTCGATCGTCGCTGACACGATCGACATCCTCATCTTTCAGTCGCTCGGCTTCCCCGACGTCATCGGCTATCACGAACTCGACAAGCTGCTCGACGTCTATTACCTGTCGATCGAGGTGATCGTGGTGCAGGCGTGGCCGGGGCTGCCGCGTTCGATCGCGTCCGTGCTGTTTGGCTTGCGGCTTGTCGGCGTCGTGCTGTTCGAGGCGACGGGGGACCGGCTGCTGCTGTTTCTCCTTCCGAATCTGTTCGAGTTGTTCTTTCTGGCGTACGCGTACACGCGCGCGTACCGTCCGGCCTACACGCTTACGGGCAGCGCCGCGGCGGTGTGGCTGGCTGCCTTGCTGGTGCCGAAGATGGCGCAGGAGTACGCGTTGCATTACGGGAAGTGGCTCGACGATCTGGTTGCGGTGGACATCATCCGTGATGTTGCGGCGGCGGTTTTGGATCGGCTCCGGCGGCTCCGCTGAGCGAGGTTCTCCGGTGCTGCAACCTTGACGTTTACTGGAACGTACAGGCTGGCCGTGTTACCAACAGGTCGCGCCGGACGACTTCGATGCGTCGCGCGACGGGAGGCTACATGGTTCCGGAGCGGCTCGACTTTGGCATCTTCATGGCTCCGTTCCACCGCGCGGGCGAGAACCCTACGCTGTCGCTGCGGCGCGACCTCGAACTCGTCTCGTGGCTGGACGATCTGGGCTACGACGAGGCGTGGATCGGCGAGCATCATTCCGGCGGCTGGGAGACGATCGCCAGCCCGGAGGTGTTCCTCGCCGCGGCGGGCGAGCGCACGACGCGCATCCGTCTGGGGACGGGGGTGATCAGCGTGCCGTACCACCACCCGTTCAACATCGCGGATCGGATGGTGATGCTCGATCACCTGACGCGCGGACGGGCGATGCTGGGCGTCGGACCGGGGGCGCTGCCGGCCGATGCTCATTATCTCGGCATCGACCCGTCGCGGCAGCGGCAGATGATGGAAGAGGGACTCGGCGTGATCATCCGGCTGATGACAGAAGAGGAGCCCATCACGTACAGGAGCGACTGGTTCGAGCTGCGCGACGCACAACTGCAACTGAAGCCGTTCCAGCGCCCGACGATGCCGATCGCCGTCGCATCGACGATCAGCCCGGCGGGGATGACGAGCGCCGGCAAACATGGCGCCGGCGTGCTATCGGTCGCGTCGTTCTCCGAGCAGGGGCTGGCGGCGTTGAAGACGCAGTGGGCATTTTGCGAGGGCGCGGCGGAAGAGGCCGGACGTCCGGCGCCGGACCGGCGCAACTGGCGCGTCGTGCTGCCGTTCCACCTCGCCGACTCGCGCGAGGAAGCGATCCGCGACATCGAAGACGGCATCATGCGCTGGAACAACGACTACTTCGTCAACACGCTAGGCGCGCCGGAACGACGGCCCGTCGAGTCGGGGCGACAGCTCGCGGAGATCATGATCGCGTACGGCGGCGCGATCATTGGCACGCCGGACGACGCTGTCGAGCGGATCAACGCGTTGCAGGAGATCTCGGGCGGCTTCGGTTGCCTGCTGGGGCTGGCGCACGAATGGACGACGCGCGAGAAGACGCACCGCAGTTTCGAGCTGATGGCGCGGTATGTGATGCCGCGCGTACAAGACGCGACCTCGTGGATCGATCGTTCGGGCGCGTGGACGCGGGCGAACCAGGGGACGCTGATGGGCGGCGCGAAGGACGCGGTGCTAAAGGCGATCCGCGATCACAACGCGACGCACCCGCGTGAGGAGCCGGACGCGCCGGGGTCGAAGCCGTAGCGGGGGGACGCGAGTACCCTCATTGAGCCGCTTGGCCGCGCGTGTTACAAAGAGGTCTCCCCAGGGTAGCCAAGTGGTTTAAGGCAACGGTCTGTAAAACCGTGTATCGCAGGTTCGAATCCCGCCCCTGGGACCACTTTGTAGAATCGAAATCGGCGCATTTGGCGCCGATTTCGCTTTGTGCCGGGCGTTTGACAGCAACGCTGACAGCAACCGCTGTGGACGGTTATGGACGATCGCCTGCGGCGAGGATCGCGTCGAAGGCTTGGACGGCCTCGCGCTGCATGGTCGGCGTGACGTGGCTGTAAAGGTCGAGCGTGGTTGTAATCTTCGAATGGCCAAGCATCTCGGAGACGATCTTCGGATGTACGCCTTGCCCCAGCAATAGGGTGGCGGAGGTGTGCCTGAGATCGTGGAATCGTATGCGCGGCAACCCCGCCCTCTTCAGCAGCGGCTCGAACGATCGGCGTAGCAGATTGCCGGCGGCGATAGGTCGGCCAACCTCGTTGGCAAAGACGAGGTCATTATCCTCCCAGTTTGCGCCGATGCGGAGTCGCTCCGCGGCCTGCCCGACACGGTGCCGGCGCAGCGCCTCAATCGGCCTCTGCGACAGCATCACGTGTCGTCTTGACCCCGCCGTCTTCGGCTCAGCGATGTGGAGTCCGACGCCCTTGAGCGCCTGCATCGAGCCGCGGATCTGCACCATCCCGTGGTCGAGATCAACATCGCGCCAGCGCAGGCCGAGAATCTCGCCCTGCCGCATCCCGGTCGTCACGGCCAACACGTAGAGCGCTTCGAGCCGCGAGCCGGCGGCAGCGGTCAGCAACGCACGCGCTTCGTCAGACGTCAGCGTCGTTACGGCGCGCGGCGCGGCGCGGGGCGGGTCGACGAAGTCCGCCACATTTCGTGAGGCGACGCCCCATTTGACCGCGGACGACAAAGCCTTGTGGATCACCGCGTGCAGATGATTGACGGTGGTCGGAGAAAGCTCCTGAAGCTTGACGGTATAGAGCCGCTGCAATCGCTGGGGAGTGAGTGACGCGATCGTACTCGACCCGATGTCCGGTATCACGTGGAGCCGCACTAACTCCTCGTAGCGGACGTGTGTGCGCGGGCGCAGGGACGGCTGGACGGCGACAAGCCACGCCGTGAAGAACTTCCGCACCGACTGCCGCGGACTCGTGACAAGAATTCCCTTATCGCGATCACTTAGGGCAGCAACGAGTTGTGCGGCGACCTCCGGCCGCGTCTTCCCAAGAAAATGCCGGCGTTTACCGAGCCCCACACTGATCGACGCGCACCAGCGGCCGTCCTTGCGCTTGTGGATTGAGCCTTCGCCATTCGCGTTCTTTGACACTAGACCTCCACGTGCCCCGACATCCGCGATTGCTTTCGCTCACGCGCATTCCTATTGCGGACGCGGGCGCCGCATAGTTTTCCACAGTACCTTTGGTCCGATCTACCCGGCGAAAACGCAATGCCGCATCCCGCGCATTCTCGATCGCCAGATATCGACAGAAGATCGTTGAAGAATCCAAGCCACAACCCCACCAACGGAGTCTTGAATCGCGTTCCGGCTCTTATCCAATAGGCTCTGAATGTGCCTTTCCGCGCGCGTGGCCAACGCTCGGCGATTAGGAAGGCCGCAACCTGCGTTTCCGCCAGATGCGCGTCGATGAGATGGGAGAGTCGGATAGTACTCACGTCGACCACTAGGTCCAGCCGCGATCCAACCGGGAGCTCGTGTTCATCCCAAAGGACGGGAACCTTCCCCCTTTCGATCCCCCACAGTCTGTCCAACGCCGCCCGATTATTGCCAACACGCACCCGCGTTATCGCATCGAAAAGCGCGGCCGCGCGTCGCAGCACGAGCGCCTCTCTGAGAATCCAGACGACACTGTTGATGTATCGATTTTGCGCGTTTCGTGGGATTAGGCAGTAGGAGCTTGAGACCCGCCAACTGCAAGGCTCAAGTCGGCCGATCGCCACCTCGACATCCTCCGGAAAGCAGTCGTGCTCCGTGTCACCCCAGTTGAGGAGTCCATACCGAGCGGTGAAGTCTCTCACGGCGTCGAGTGTGGCGGGGTCTGGCGCTAGGCATGCGGCAAGGCTCTCAGCGCCGAGGCGCTCCTGGTCCGGCAAGCGTCGTGCAAGTTCTAAAAGGGCTGTGTAGGGCGGTACATCGAACGGTCCCCTGTCAGCCGGGCAATACTCCGCGCTTTGGTCCGGAACGACAAAGAATTCGACGAGCGGAGGTGATGGCGTGAGTCCCTTCCAATCCACCTCCATACCTTCTTTCCACGCGTCGATGTCCCAGAAGAAGCTGTCCCATCCCTGGTCATCGATCTGCAGGATTTCCGCCCGACCCTCCTTTAGGGATACACCGGCCATCTCGGGCAATTGGCGTCGTCGCGGTCGAGCGGGTAACCCCGCAGGGGCACCTGCGGGGAGCAGTACATTCGCTATCGATACGGTTTGCCCTTCTTTAGTCATAGTAGATTACGCTTTCGATGCGGTTTTATGCGTTGATTCGTAGTTGTCTTGTTGCGTTTCGTCCGTAGTGTGCCGCCATACTACGCTAGTGATCCGCAGTTGTCCACCTCCGCTTTTGCGTGGGAGTTGATGTCGATGTGTGACGCCCTGCTCATGAACGTCACGGATGCCGCGCGAAAGCTGGGGCTCGGGCGATCCATTACCTACGAGCTCATCCGCGCCGGCCAACTGCGATCCGTGAAGATCGGTGGCGCGCGACGCGTCCTCGTATCTGACCTGGCTGACTTCGTTAGCCGACTCGAGTCGGATCCCGAGGGAGCGGTGGTCGAGCTTGAATGAGCTGCTCGAAGCGGCCCTAGAGCGCGCCCGAGCGGGCGCTCACGTTCTTCCGTTGTGGTGGACAGATGCGGATGGGACGTGCGCGTGCCCGAAGCGATCCAACTGCGAGCACCCCGGAAAGCACCCGCGCACGAAGCACGGGCTAAATGATGCGTCCGGCGACCCCAACACGATTCAGCAATGGTGGCGGCGCTCGCCAAGAGCCAACCTCGGCATCCGTGCCGACGACCAGCCGCGCATCGACATCGACTTGGTCGAGGTGGCGGACGCCCTACTTGCGGATTCGGAGCTGGTTGTGTTGACCGAGGTCATCCGCACGCAACGCGGCGGTCTCCACATTACGTTCAACTCGGCTGGAATTCGAACGTCGACGCTCAAACTCGCTGACGGCCGCGCCCTCGGCGATCTCAAGGCGGTGGGAGGCTACGTCGTTGCCCCCCCGAGCCGCGTCGGCCAACGCCGCTACCAGCTCCTCAGTCCCGCCCACATCAAACCACTCACCGTTGCAGACCCGGTCGAGTGGCTCCGTAGTCGGCTGGCGGCGTGCGGCTACGACCTGGCCGTTGGGCGGGAGGAACCGGCGTACCGCGACGCAACCGCCACCGTCGGCGTCGGAGGACGCCATCAAGCGGTCACGAGTCACGCCGGATTGTTTTGGGTCGAGGGCATCGCGCCCGACGCGTTCGCCGCGGCCGTGCACGCCGTCAACGAGGCCATCTGTTCACCGCCGTTGACGCGAACCGAAGTCGATGACATCGTGCGTTACTTCATCGCGCGCGCGGCGCCGCGTGTTAGCGCTGCCAACGCCGACTCCGCGCCACCACAACGCAGCACGGCGATTCAGAGCCTCGACGATTGGCTCGACGGCGAGGACCCGCCGCTCGACGTCGTGCTGGGAGATGGCAAGGACGGCGCGATCCTTCCGATCGACGGAAAAGGACTCATCGCCGGCGGCACCGGCATCGGCAAGACAAACCTGTTGTTGCGGCTGGGTCGATCGCTATGCGAAGGCACGCCCTTCCTCGGACGCTTCCCCGTACCGGAGCCGCGGACCGTCCTGCACGTGGCGTTGGAAGGGTCGCGCCGTGGCCTGCGGCGCCGGCTGAGGAAGGTCTGGGCGGACGCACCACCAGAGGCGCGCAGCCGGTACTTCCTCGTCTTCATGCAGTTGAACCTCGGAACGCCGGAGGACGTCATCGAACTGGAGCGGCTGATCTTGAAGGCGCGGGCGGCGGTCGTGATCCTCGATCCATTGCGCAACGCCCACACGTGGGACGAGAACGACTCGCGGGATACAGCACTGCTAACTTCCACGGTCGACGGGATCATTGCACGCTACAACTGCGCCATCATCGCCGCCCACCACGATCGGAAGAAGCCGCCTCTCACCAAACGCGACAGCGGCACGGACCGCATCCGCGGCTCGACAGCGCTCGCCGGCTGGTTGAGCTTCTGCCTCAGCGTCGAGAAGGACAAGACGCCCGACACGCTCATCGCAGAGTGGACGAAGGTGCGGGATGCCGAGGAAGGTCTGACCGAACTCACGCTCACCTTCGATCGCGAGACGCTGGACTTCGACGCTACGGAACGCACGGCCGTCAGCAAGGTCAGCGACGACGACGTCCTGACGCCGGTGTTCCACGCTGGGCAAGACGGCATGCGCGGTTCAGTGCTCGTAGAGCGCGTGCGGCTGGCAACGGGTGCCGGCGAACGCACGGTGAAGGACCGCATCCGCGAGCTGGCGAAGTCAGGTCAGTTGATCGAGTTCATCGCCGACGAGGATCGCGCGAAGCGGGCGAAGTCGTACCGACTGCCCGAGGTGGAAGAGTGATGTCGGTTGGCAACGTGAAAGTTGCCTACCAGTTGCCAAGCGACGGTTCGAAGCTCGCTTGGCGGTTGGCAACAGGTCCCCTAAAGGGTAGCGGCTGCCAAGCGCGCCGCCGCCCACCCACTTGGCAGCGCGCCGGTTGCCTGGCGGTTGCCAACCGACCGAACACCATGACCGAATCGTGATGGAGAGACGCTTATGACGAAGACGAAGACCAGCACCGAGCCTCTTCAGATCGAGCACGTCGCGATCGACGAGCTGAAGCCCGACCCGGCCAACCCGCGGCGGATCTCCGACGCCGAACTCGAATCGCTGACGCGCAGTTTGCGCGAGTACGGTTTCGTACAACCCGTGCTCGCGCGGCGCGAGGACAATACCGTCATCGGTGGCCACCAGCGGTTGCTCGCCGCGCGACGGCTCGGCATGGAGACGGTGCCGGTGACGTTTCTCGACGTGACGATCGAGCAGGCGCGCGTCCTCAACCTCGCGCTCAACAAGATCAGCGGCTCGTGGGATCAGGAGCTGCTCGCCCGACTGGTGGCTGACCTCGCCGGCGTCGCCGATCTCGACATCACACTCTCGGGTTTCGACGCTGGCGAGCTTGATCAGTTACTTAAGTCGCTGGACGTGCGCGAAAAGCGCGACAAGATCGAGGCGTTCGATGTCGACGCGGCCCTGGAGGCCGCACGTGCCGCCACACGCGCCCAACCGGGCGACGTCTGGGCGATGGGCGACCACCGGCTGCTGATCGGCGACGCCGGCGACACGGCGACGATGACGCGCCTGCTCGACGGCAAGCGGGCGGCGATGTGCTTCACCGACCCGCCCTACAACGTCGCTTACGGCGATCACGGCGGCCAGCAGCAGGGACAGCGCAAGCGGCTCATCCAGAACGACGCGATGCCGCACGATCAGTTCGAGACGTTCTGCCGCGGCTGGTCGCGCAACCTGCTGCAGCACGTCGACGGCGCGATCTATTGCTGCATGTCGAGCAAGGAGTTGCCGCTCGTCTCGCGCGTGTTCGAGGAGGAAGGCGGTCACTGGAGCGACACGATCATCTGGCGTAAGGATCGGTTCACACTCGGCCGCGCGGATTACCAGCGGCAGTACGAGCCGATCTGGTTCGGTTGGCGGGAGGGCGCGAAGCACCAGTGGCACGGCGGCCGCAACCAGGGCGACGTGTGGGACGTGGACCGTCCGACCGACAGCGAAGCGCACCCGACGATGAAGCCGCTCGCCCTGGTCGAGCGGGCGATCGAGAACTCGTCCTCCGCCAACGACGTCGTGCTCGATCTGTTTCTCGGTTCCGGCTCGACGCTGATCGCGGCGGAGCGCACCGGTCGCGTCTGCTACGGCACGGAACTCGACCCGCACTATGGCAGCGTCGTGTTGGCCCGCTTCGAATCGTTCACCGGAAAGGTCGCGGAATGCCTCAGCCGTTCGTGATCACGAAAGACGCACGCGGCGCGCAGATGCACGTCCGCCGGCGCGACGACGGCGCCTGCGTCGGCTGCATCGAGGTAGGGCTGTTCGCGATCGTGCGGGCGGTGATTGAGGAACAGTTGGTGGCCTCGGTTGGAGGGAGCACACCAACCGAGGTCGCCAGAGAGGCGATCGTAGCACGATGAAGATGGTCTACGCGCTCGCTCCGTCGTCAAGTACGAGAGATGTGATTGTTAACCAAACGACACACCCGTTGACTTCGTTCGGCACCGGAGTGAT
>CAZRHH010000083.1:0-13343 GCA_964599885.1 uncultured Dehalococcoidia bacterium
GGTGCTGTCGGGCAACCGCAACTTCGAAGGGCGCGTGAACTCCGAGGTGCGCGCGAACTATCTCGCGTCGCCGCCGCTCGTCGTCGCGTACGCGCTCGCCGGCAAGATGGACATCGACATGCACAACGAACCGCTCGGCGAGGGCAGCGACGGCTCGCCGGTGTTTCTGCGCGACATCTGGCCGACGCAGATGGAGATCGCCGACGCGATCCGCACGTCGGTGAAGTCGCAGATGTTCCGTGACAAGTACGCGTACGTGTTCGAGGGCAACGACGAGTGGCGCAATCTCGACGTCCCGGACGGGAAGCTGTACGCGTGGGATGAGCAGTCGACATACGTAAAGCGGCCGCCGTACTTCGACGGCATGACGATGCAGCCGGCGCCGGTGACGGATATCCGTGCGGCGCGCGTGCTGGCGATGCTCGGCGATTCGATCACGACGGACCACATTTCGCCGGCGGGGTCGATCCCGAAGACGAGCCCTGCCGGCAAGTACCTGATTCAGCACGAGGTGGCGCCGGAAGACTTCAACTCGTACGGCTCGCGGCGCGGCAATCACGAGGTGATGATGCGCGGGACGTTCGCGAATATCCGGCTGCGCAATCAGCTCGCACCCGGCACCGAAGGCGGCTGGACGCGCCATCTGCCGGGTGGCGAGCAGATGACGATCTACGACGCGGCGATGCGTTATCAGCAGGAGGGCACGCCGACGATCGTGTTGGCGGGCGTCGAGTACGGCAGCGGGTCGTCGCGCGACTGGGCGGCGAAGGGTGCCGCGCTGCTCGGCGTGCGCGCGGTGATCGCGAAGAGCTACGAGCGCATTCACCGCAGCAACTTGATCGGCATGGGCGTGTTGCCGCTGCAGTACGAGCCGGATCAGGATCGCGAGACGCTCGGCCTCAGCGGCGAGGAGATGTACGAGATCGACGGCATCGCCGACGCGCTGGTGCCCGGCAAGCGGCTGACCGTGCGCGCCACGGCCGACGGCGGCGCGGTGACGGCGTTCACCGTCATCTGCCGCATCGACACGCCGATCGAAGTCGACTATTACGCGCACGGCGGGATTTTGCAGTACGTGCTGCGTCAGTTGGTGGGGGTGGCGTAGGTCGCGGCGCGCAAGGTAGGGGCGCTGCTCGCCGCGTCCCGGCATAGCAACGCCCCTCAATCATCTCCGCCCTACGCCCAGCCCAGCGCTTCGCACCAGAACGTCGCTTGAAACGCTGACGGATCGTCGCCCCACGCCCGCCAGGCTGCGCTGATCGCTTCGAGTTCGGCGCGATCCGTTAGGCCCAGTGCGATGACGTGGTTCGCGAACTCCGGTGCTGCGAAGTAGTGGGCTTGCCAGGCGCCGGTGAGCTTCGTCGCGTCGGCCGTGCCCAGATAGCCGGCCGTCGCCGATCCGACGGTGCGCTCGAAGCCCGCTTCGTGCAGCAACGCGCGCAGCCGCTTGCCGACGCGCGGGTCGCCACCGTTGCCGTGCGCGCGCAACCGGGCGAGCAGATCGAACGAGCGAGCGATCGCGTCGCCGTGCGGGTAGAAGATCGCGCCGTCGTAGTCCGCGTCGGCGACGCCGATGATGCCGCCGGGCTTGAGCACGCGCCGCACTTCGGCGAGCGCGCGCACGGGTTCGCCGAGATGCTGCAACACGGCGTGCATGAACGCCGCGTCGAAGGTGGCGTCGTCGTACGGCAACGCGTACGCGTTGCCGATCTCGAAGCGCACGTTCGTGCAGCCGCGCTCCTTTGCGAGGGCGCGTGCGGCATCGATCGCGTCGTCGCTGCGGTCGATGCCGATCGTCTCGCCGGGCGCGACGGCTTCGGCGAGGCCGATCGTGATGCTGCCGGGGCCGCAGCCCGCGTCGAGCAGACGCATGCCGGGATTCAGGTGCGGCAGCAGGAACTGCGCGCGTTGTGCGGCGGTGCGCCGGGCGTGCGCCGGCGAGTGCATCGTCTGCAGGAATCGCTCGAACGCGATGCTGGTGTCTTCTTGTTGAGTCGCTGTGGCCATGATGAGACGTTGCTCCTTGATTGCGTCGCCACCGGCCGAATGGCCAGCTTGGCGAAAAATCGAAACGGCCGCGATGCGCGTGCGCTCGCAGCCGTCGGAGCAGTGTCGGAAGAAAAACGCTAGCGGCGGCTCGAGGCACACGTGTTGATGTGGGATCCCTGGAGCCTTGCTTTCGGACTCACGTGCACCTCCTCTCGTTGATTGCGTCGCTGGTTGATGCGGCGAGTGTAGCACGGATCGGCTCACCGCAAAGACGCAACGGACGCGAAGGAGCGCAAAGTGTTGTTCAGCACAGAGGCACAGAGAAGGACGAGAGGTTAGGAGTTCTGGGTCGGGACGGTTGGTTCGAAGTCGGCGAGGTGGTCGGTTGCGACTGTCGGCGCGGTTGGGGCGGGCAGCGGCAGCGGCGCTCGGGCGAACGCCTCCTCCGCGAACCCGACGGTGAGCAGGAGCGCACCGCCGCCTTCGAGTGCTTCCTCCGGGATCTCGGTCCACGTGCCGGGGCTGCCGAACGCGTCAATCGCCGTGCCGGCGGCGAGCCCGATGCCGGCGATGCCGATCCACGCAACGAACCGCCGGCTGCGCGCCATGACCGGCAGCGCTATCGCGAGCACGATCAGGCCGATCGCGAGATAGCCGAAGACAATCAGGTCATCGAGGTGATTGATTGGGCCGGGGGCGCCGATGTCGTGCTCATTCCAGAGCCAGCGGCCGAGGCGGTCGTGCAGCTCGAAGCCTTCATCGAACGCCAGCGCGATCAGTCCGGCGCCGGCGGCAAGCGCCAGTAGCGGTGGCAGCGCCGCGCTGCGATGCGCGCGCGACGCCGCCATGACGAGCGCGCAGGCGCCGGCGACGAGCAGTCCGCCTGTTGTCGTGATGTTCGCTACTGCCGCGGCGATGTGTGCCCAATCCACATGCGCATCGTAACGCCGTGGCGGACGCACTGCCGGACGTTGTCAACACGACGAAACGCCCGGCGGCATGCCGGGCGTTCGTCGCGGGTGCGGATGGGTGCTACGGGCGTACGCCAATCAGCTTGGCCAGCTTCAGCGTGTTGAAGAGCGCCATGCTGACGTACCACTTGACGCGCGTCCGGGTGGCGTCCTTCGTCTCGAGGCTACCGACGGTTTCGACCGTCAGGCCGCCGGGCGCGGTGATGCCGGCGAGCGCGCCCTCGCCCATCTGCATCACGTAGACTGTCGAGCAATCGTTGCTGCTGCCGACGGTCTTCGCGTCGGAGATGTAGTCCGAGATCGCGATCGGTACGCCGTCGTACCACTGCACCATCTGCCCGAATTCGTTACGGTCCGTCTCCAGGAAGCCGCCGGAGCCGCGCGCAAGGTTGTTCAGCGAACGGCGCGTGCGCTTGCTCATCAACAGCATCTGCGGCGGGCCGCCCTTGACGAGATCGATCAGCTCGTCGAGTTTCGCCAGCGACAGTGTCGCGCCGTTCGCGCCCATCGTCGCCGCTTGCGCGCCGACAGAGAGCTTATCGATGCCATCGAACGACTTGGTGTCGACCGCTGTATCGCCGTTGATGAAGGTGTCCTCGAACTTCGTCTGCACCGCCTTCGCCTTCAGGCCGATGACGGCGGACTGCAAGTCTTGCACGTTGCTGCGCGTCGTCAGCAGGAAATTGTCGATGTCCGCGTCGCCACCGACGATTTTGAGCGTCGCCGTGATCTGCGTGAACGTCGGCGTGGCCTCCGACCACGTATCCCCGACGTCGAAGAACGTCGCGGCGGGGTTCGTGTTCTCGCGGTTGTACGTGAGGCCGTTGCCGGTGATCTCGACGAACGGCAGTGCCTGCAGGATCGGCGATTCCTGCACGATCGTCTCGATCACGCCCTGCAGGATGATGTCGTTCGAGAGTTTGGATGCTTCGGCGAGTGTGAGGGCCATCTCTTTATTCCTCCGCTGGTCGCATCATTGGGCGACTGGTGTCTGGTGTTTGGTGTCTGGTGGCGTGCGACGGTCCGCGGGTGATCCCGCATCCGCTTCTCGGTTCCCGCTTCTATCCTGATTGCTGGTTCAGGCCGTAGCGGATCTTTTGGTCAGGCGTGAGCGATGCGAGATCGGGCGCCGAGCGCGGCGGTGCGCCGGCCGGCACGCGCGCCGACTGCGACTGCGCTTCGATGTGTGACCGCACGCGGCCGGTGAGGGTGCGCGCGTCTTCGACCGATGCATCGATCGCCTCGATCGTGTCGCCGGCGATCAGTTCCGGCGGCAGCGCCGGTTCGCTGCGGACGACGAGATCGCGATACCGCGCCGTCGCCTGTTGCTCACGCTCCGCCGCGCCCGTCAGTTGCACGCGCATCGCGTCCGTATCGACGACGGCGGCTGCGGCTTCGTCCTGCAGCACGCGCAAGTCGGCGCGAAGCTGCTCGGCGACGTCGCTCTCTTGCTGCGCGCGGGCTCCCGCGTTGGCCGCGTCGCGTTCGAGCCGCTCGATGTCGGCGCGTGCCGCGTCGAGCTGTTCCTGGAGCTGCGCCAGATCTTCCGTGCCGGTCGTGCCGGCGTCCTCCACCATCACATCCTCCTCTTCGCTGGCGGCTGGGTTGATGGCGCGAGAGTAGGACATATGTTGTTCGATCCGGTACGGGTTCATGTCACTCGCGCTGCAAGAATCGATTCACCGCAGAGGCGCAGAGGGCGCAGAGGAACGCAAAGGAGGTTGAGGGGAGCGAGCTCTCGAAGGCAATTGGCGGGTGCGCGGGCTTGAGCACTACTTCCGCGGTTCGGCAGCGCACGCGCCGGCACGCTATCAGTAGTAGAGCACTTCGCGCCACGAGAGGTCATCCGGATAAACGTAGCCGAACGCGCGCGACTCGCGGACGATGGCGTACTCCGATCGCGTGAGCGCTCGAGAGAACGTCCTCGTCGTATTGCGAGCCATTCCCCACGCAGGGTTCAGCGGCACGCGCGCACTGACCTCGTACTCTCCGATCGCGTACGTGGCGCGCGCCACGGGCGTCCAGCCACGGCCGGTGTCCGCGTAGATCGCCCAGTCGCCGCCGGCCGACTCTCGCAGCGACAGGCGCAGTTCGGGCGTGCTGTCATCCGGCACGGCCGTCGCATCGATATCGTCCGAGATGGCGAACCACCATTCGTAGGCGACGTAGCTGCGGCCATCGATGGCGACGAGTTCGTTGCGCGGCGCGGACGTGATGATCGACAGACTTAGATATACATCTGAGGGAAGGTCATCGCCGGCGTAGAAGCCGTCGAACCGCGCGTTGGCGCGATCGATGTAGACCGTGTTTGACAATCCGGCCGGCACGCGGCCAGTGCCGGCGACGTCGTACACCCGTTCGAGCGAGTCGAGGTCGACGACCCACGGCCGCGCGTCGATCGTCGCTGTGGGGGCGACGTTGGACGGCCGCGTGGGCTTGCTGGAATCGCAAGCGACGAGAGCGAACGCAATCAGCACGACGAGAAAGCGGAGACACATAGAACACCCGCGCCTGCTTGCGCCACTATACACCCGCCGCGATGCTACCTTCGCTGCCAGGTACTCGCATGGCGTAGCGCGATCGCGCAGCCGCAGGAGGACGATCGATGGTAAACACGCCGAAGTACTGGGGGACGGTGGTGCCGCTGCCGGCGCCGATGCTGACGGCGCAGGCGCAACAGCTTGAGGCGATGGGACTCGAAGGGCTGTTTGCGCCGCAGGTGTACGGGCCGCCGTTCATCCCGCTGGCGACGGCGGCCGGCGCGACATCGCCCATCCGCCTCGCGACGGGCATCGCGTTGGCGTTTGCGCGCAGCCCGTTCGAGACGGGTCGCGGCGATGGATCTCGATCGGATCAGCGGCGGCCGCTTCACGCTGGGACTGGGCACGAGCGTGCAGGTGTGGAGCGAGGGCTTCTTCGGCATGGAGTACGGCAAGCCGGTCGAGCACATGCGCGAGGTGGTCGAGATCGTGCGCATGGTGATCGCGAAGAGCCACACTGGCGAACTCACGCGCTACGACGGCAAGTACCACCAGCACGACTTCAGCGAGTACCAGGGGCTCGGCGCGCCGCTGCGCACCGACATCCCGATCTGGATCGCGGCGCTCCGCACGCCGCTGATTCGGCTGGCGGCCGAAGTCGCGGACGGCATCATCGGGCATCCGATCTGGTCGATCGACTGGGCGACGACCAAGGTGCAGGACGATCTGAAGGCGGGCCTCGCGAAGGGCGGCAAGCAGCGCAGCGACGTCGAGTTCAACATGTGGCTGTTCGTCGCGCCGAACAACGACCGGCATCAGGCGGTCGAGGACGCGCGCGCGACGGTGGCGTTCTACGGCGGCATCGCGCAGTACGAGGACTATTTCGCGGCGCACGGCTTCCGCAACGAAGCGCGGCGGCTGCAGGAAGGTGTGCAGCGCGGCGATTACCTGAGCGTGAAGCATCTGGTCACCGACGAGATGGCGCAAACGTTCGTTGTCTGCGGCACGCCCGACGAAGTGCGCGAGCGCGTCTCCGGCATCTGGGAGCACGCCGACTCAACGAACCTCGTGCCGCCGTCGTATGGCCTCGAGCCGGCCGCGCTGCTGCAATACGGCGCCCGCATCGCAGAGACGTTTTACGCGTAAGAATGCGGATCTTCACGCCGAAGCGATGATCGGACGTAGCTGCGGAGCTTTAGCTCCGCCGGACACCGGTCACGGATGACCGCGCGTCGCCAGCAACGAACCTCCTTGATACGGCCACTCCCCCGAATGCTCCACTACGCCAGCACGCGCCGGATTCTCGATGATGTAACGAATGAGCGCGCCGCGATTCTCGCCGCCGCGAAGCCCGTGATCAAAGAAGCTTGGCTGCCACAGGCGCACTCCGGTTTCCTGGATGCACCTGTGGCTGGTGACTTGCTTGAATCGCTGGACGTACCGGATGAGGTTCGACGTTTCGCTCAAGCTGGCGAGCAATACGTGCAAATGATCGGGCATCAACGTGGACAGCAGCACTTCGAATGCGGACGGTGCGCCGCTGTTGAGGACCGACATTACAGCGATGGCCCGATCGCCGTTGAGGATTGGTGCTCTGGCGCGGGTCGTGATGGTGACGTGGTACGCGTGCTGCCCTGCGTAATCGAAACCTGCAACGCGCGGGCGATCGATGGAGCGCTTCCTCATTATGTGCGTCCGGCGGAGCTAAAGCTCCGCAGCTACGTCCGATCGTTGGCGGATTGTGGCGCGGCGGTTCGATGAAGCGCTTCCTCATTGTGTGCATCCGGCGGAGCTAAAGCTCCGCAGCTACGTCCGGTTGGCTGTTCATTCGTGGGCCTGATCGTTCACTGACTGTCACTCCGGCGACAGGCGTTCGCTGCGGGACTTTAGCGCGACGCCCGACTGCGGAGCGGTCGACCCCGCCAACGTGCGGTTGTCGGCGGCGCCGAGGATCTCGAAGCCGAGATCGCGGATCATCGCGAGATCGTCTTCGGGACGCTGGCCTTTGGCCGTCAGGTAGTCGCCGATGAAGATGGAGTTGGCGACGAGCAGGCCCATCGGTTGTAGCGACTTCAGGTGATGCTCGCGGCCGCCGGCGATGCGCAGCTCGCTCTCGGGGTTGGTGAAGCGCATCAAGCTGAGGATCTTCAGGCAACGCGTCGGCGTCAGCGACCAGCGGTCCGCGAGCGGCGTGCCTTGGATCGGAATCAGAAAGTTCACCGGCACCGAGTCGGGTCGCAGATCGCGCAGCGCGTGGGCGACATCGACGATATCGTCATCACTTTCGCCCATGCCGAAGAGCGCGCCGCTGCACGGCGAGAGTCCGTTCGCTCGTGCGGTGCCGATCGTTTGCATGCGGTCGGCGTAGTCGTGCGTGCTGCAGATTTCGTTGTAGAAGTTCTCGCTGGTGTTGAGATTGTGGTTGTAAGCGAAGACGCCGGCCTGCTTCAGGTCGTGCGCCTGCGTTGCGGTGAGCAGGCCGAGGCAGGCGCAGATCTCCGCGTCGGGCAGTTGCGCCTTCACGTCGCGGACGGCGTCGCCGATGTGCGCGACGTCGGCGTCGCTCGGCCCGCGGCCGGACGCGACGATGCAGACGCGGCGGGCGCCGTACTCGTGACCGCGCAGCGCGGCCTTCAAAATGTCGTCAGCGCCGAGCAGTCCGTACTTGTCGATCGGCGCCTTCGAGAGCTTCGACTGCGAGCAGTAGTGGCAATCTTCCGGGCAGATGCCGCTCTTGATGTTAACGAGGAAGTTCACCTTCACGGTGTTGCCGAAGTAGTGCCGCCGCAACACGTGCGCGGCCGCCACGATCGCCGGCATCTCGTCGTCGGGCGCTTGCAGCACCGCAAGCGCCTCTTCGTTCGTGAGCGCGTACCCATCGAGCACGCGCACAGCCAGCGCCATCCAGTCCATGTCGGCTCCCTTCAGCATCCCGTGACGCGGCAGTGTAGGCCGTGTAGAAGCGGGAAGCGAGATGCGGGAAGCGGGATAGCTAGGCGCAGAAATCGGGCTGAGACACCAGACGCCAACCGCGGATGTCGCGCAAGAAAAAGCGAAGAGGCCAGCGTCGTCGTTGGTGGCGGGGTGACGCTGGCCTCTGTCAGGTTGGAGGGGATCGGTTGGCGGCTCTCCCCGATCACAGCATCGGACGCTCTCGAACAATCCGAAGTGGCCGGCGAGTAACAAATGTAACAAGTCGCAGATCGCTTCGAATCTGTGACATCTAGCTTCCGCGTGCCGGCCTCCAATACCAGGTTCGTGCGTGCAACCGTCGGTTTCCTCCGAGCACCCTGCTACAATACGCGCGTTGGAAGTGAACGTGGTGTTGGGCCCCGCATGAATCTCATCCCCAGTCCCGAAACACGGGCTGCTGTGCTGCAGCATCCCTTCGTGCTGGCCGGCGTTGCCGTTGTGGCGTTGCTGGCGCTCGTGGCGGGCGTGCTGATCGTCGTCGATAGCGCGCGCGGTACGAGCGCGGACGGTCCGAAGGCGGTCGTGGAGCCGATGACGGCGACGCCCGGGAACCGCTCGAGGACAGCGACCGCCATCGGTGTGATCGGCAGAACGAAGGGAACGACGGCCGTCCGCTTCGCACCGGGTTCGCGGAACATCCTCGGTACGCTACAGCGCGACAGAGAGGTGCAAATCGACGGGCGTACGACGGACGCCGAGTGGTTGCGTGTCATCTTCCCGCCAAACTCCGAACTGCACGGCTGGGTCGATGCCGAGCTACTCGACGTAACGGGAGATCCGGAGAGGCTCGTCGTCGCCACGGCAGAGCCGCCGATCGTCGTCGACCTCCCGACGCAGGATCCGGACGACATCACGCCCGTAGACGACGACGAAGAGGTGCCGTTCGGCACGGAAACGCCGGATCCGAACGCGACGGGCACACCGTCGGGCGACGAACTTCCGGATCTGGTCGTCGGTACGACGCCGACGCTGTCGGGCGGCAAGCTCTTCATCACCGTCGTGAACCAGGGGGAGGGCGACGCGACCGGTGATCTGGTGATCGCCGTGTTCAACGCCGACGAGACCGCACTGCTCTCCGGCGCGACGCTTCCGGGCTTCACGCTCGAAGCGGGACGCAGCATCGACATCGGCACCGGCTTCGAGATCACGCAGAGTCAGACGCTACTGCTTGTCGTCGACCCGAACGGCGAGATCGAGGAGACGGACAACGCGAACAATCGCATCACGGTAGCGATCGCTGTCGGTTCGCCGACGGAAGAGCAGCCGCTTCCGTTCGTCACGCCGGGGGAAGAGATCGACCCGGATCTCCTTCCCTGACACGATTCGGCGCAGATTCAGCCGGACTCGCCGGCGCGCCGTCCTGAGTTCCCGAAGCGACATGACGCCGTTGGTGATCCTTTCCCGCCGCCGATACAATGCGCCCACCCGCAACACACGTATCGACCTGACGTCCGTCCGCCAAGGTGAGGATCACCGGCTCTGGGATGACAGCTTCGCAACTTCGGTCACACTTGAAGGAAAGCCGCGAGCGCCTCTTCGGCTCGATCAGCGGGTTGAGCGAGGAGCAGTTTCGTCACGTCCCGGCGGGCGAGACGTGGAACATCGCGGCGCATCTCGCGCATCTGCTGCGCGTCGAGCGGCTGTTTGCGGCACGCACGACCGCCGCCCTCCTCGAAGACGAACCGTCGTTTGGAAGCAGTGGCGAGAGCACGCGCGTCCTCAGTGATGATGATCCGGCGCTCGCGCAGCACCTGGCAGTGCCGCAGATCATCCACGGCATGCAGGCCGCGCGCCGCGAGCTAGACGCCGTGCTGGATGCGGGCGATGCCGTACTCGAGCGGGCGGTGAGGCACGAACGGCTGGGCCGCATGACGGTGCGCGACATCATTGTGAAGATGGCGCAGCACGAAGACGAACACGCGGCGGACGTTGCGCGGCTGGCAACGCTGGCTCCGGCGCCGCGCGTCACCATTCCACTGACACCGCGTACGTGATGTTCACGTTCGCTGCGTTCATGAGCGAGGGGCGGGGGAATTGAGCGTCGTCGAAGACATCAAGCAGCGGATCGACATCGTCGACCTGATCTCGCAGCACGCGACGCTCAAGCGCGCCGGGCGCAACTACATGGCGCTCTGCCCATTCCACACCGAGAAGACGCCGTCGTTCCACGTTGACCCGGCACGCCAGAGCTGGCACTGCTTCGGCGCGTGCGGCACCGGCGGCGACATCTTCGGCTTCGTCATGAAGAAGGAGAACTGCGACTTCCGCGACGCGCTCCGCTTGCTCGGCGAGCAAGCCGGCGTGAACACCGAGGGCCGGCGCGATGTGCAGGAAGACACCCGCCGCGCCCGCCTGTACGACGTCAACGAAGCCGCGGCGTCGTTCTTTCACGCGTCGCTGCAATCACAGGAGGGCGCCTACGCGAAGGGCGCCGCCACCGCGCGCGAGTACATCGCCGAGCGCCACATTGCGCCGGAGATGCTCGAGACGTTCCAGCTCGGTTACGCGCCGAATAGCTGGGACGCGCTGATAAGCTTCCTCGGCACGCGCGGGTTGACGCCGCAAGACGCAGTCGCCGCCGGCCTCGCCGTCGAAGGGGACCGCGGCGCCTACGATCGATTCCGCCACCGGTTGATGTTCCCGATCCGTGATGAGCGCGGCCGCGTCGCCGGGTTCGGTGGCCGTCTGCTGCCCGGCGATGCGCTCGGCGCAGGCGATTCCCAGCCTAAATATGTCAACACGTCGCAGTCGCCCATCTTCGACAAGGGCGCCATCTTGTACGGGCTGGATCTCGCCAAGGACGCGATACGCAGCAACGGCCGCGCTGTCATCGTCGAAGGCTACATGGACGCGATCGCCGCGCACGAGCACGGCTACGCGAACGTCGTCGCCTCGATGGGCACGGCGCTGACGGAACGGCAGGTTGGGCTGCTGAAGCGTCACACACGCAACCTCATTCTCGCACTTGACGCCGACACGGCGGGCAGCGAAGCGACGTTGCGTGGCGTGCAGGTCGTCGCCGACGCCGTCGACCACGAGTCGGTGCCGGTACCGAACTGGCGCGGCGTCATCCGTCAGCAAGAGACGCTCGCCGCCGACATTCGCGTGCTGACGATGCCGGCCGGCCGCGATCCGGACGATGTCATCCGTGCCGGACCGGGCCGGTGGCCGCAGCTTGTTGACGCTGCCAAGCCGGTGCTCGATTACTTGTTTGACGCCTCGATTGCCAAGCACGATCTCACGTCGCCGCGCGAGCGGTCCGCCGTGTCGGGCGAATTGTTGCCGATGATCGCCGCCGTATCCGACCGCGTCGTGCAGTCGCACTATTTGCAGCGGCTAGCGCGCGTCGTGCAGCTTGACGAAGCGACGCTGCGCCTTGACATGCGTGCGCCTGCGGGGCGAGCTGTCGCGCGCGACGCGCAGCCCGCCTCTAGTCCGCTTCGCGATGCCGTTCGCGACCGCAAAGAAGAATTCCTGCTGGCTTTGCTTTTCCGCTATCCTGAGCTGCGCGCTGAGGGGTCGGCGCTCGACCCGGAACTCTTTGGTCGCGGTGAGAACCGCGCGCTGTTTGAGACTTGGGTTGGTTGGGCGGATGGTGGCCAGTCGTTCGAGACGCTCGAGGATGCACTCGCTCCGGACTTGCGTCCACAGTACGAGCGTGTAGCACATCTCGAACTTCCTTCGTACGACGACGATGCATTGGTCAAGGCTCTGCGTTCTACACTGTGGGGCATCGAGCAGCAGACGCTCCGCATCGCCAAGCGCGCAAGCGCCGCGGTCGTTCACACGATGGTCGCCGACGATGAAGCCGATCCCGCAACGGCGTTCGTCGACGACATGGAAGCTGGTCTGAAGGTTCATCAGCGACTGCTCGAGCAGCGCCGCGGGACGCCGGGTACTTCGCCCGGTGAGGTGGTGAATGAACGGTAATCATCGGGATCAGCCACCGATCACAACGCTGAACGGCGACGCGCCGGACGAGCGCGTCGATCTCGCCGACGTCAGCGAGGTAGCGGAAGTCATCACGCGCATCACGGACACGGTTGTCGTCGTAGGCGCCTCGCGCAACGGCACCGTCGCCGGCACGACGTGGGTCGAAGGCCCCGATCGTGCCGAAGTCGAAGAAGACGAACCCGAGAAAGAGCCCGTTCCCCTCGAAGAGCAAGAGGGCATCGACGATCCCGTACGCATGTATCTGCGCGAGATCGGCAAGGTCTTCCTGCTGTCGAGCGCCGACGAGAAGCGGCTCGCGCGCCAGATGGAAGAAGCGAAGCACATCGAGGCGATCGAGAACGCCTGGCTGCTGAGCCGCAACCGCCTCCCCACCGGACAAGAAATCCTCCTCACCCTCATCGAGCAGTACCACGAAGCCCAGAAGTGCGTGAAGTTCATTTGCAAGGACATCGGCGTCAAGGCCGGCCTGGTGTCCGAGGTCGTGCAGAGCGACATGTGGCGCGCCACCGTCGACGCCGAGATGGACTTCGACCTGGCAGAGCGCCTCGCCGCGTACATGCACATGGAGCAGCTTGAGGCGGAGCAGTCGATCGTCCGCCTATCGATCATCACGCACACGCTGCAACCAGAGCACGTCCAACAGATCGCGATCTACTACGGCGGCGAAAAGGAACTGACGCCGCCGCCGTGGGATCGCATCAACAAGCGCTGCAAGGAAGAAGAGATCCTGCGCGCGCACTTCGACGCCCTGAAGTTCGAAGGCCACCGCGCCGAAAAGCGCCTCACGGAAGCGAACCTCCGCCTCGTTGTCAGCGTCGCGAAGAAGTACATCGGGCGCGGCATGTCGCTGCTCGATCTTATCCAGGAAGGCAATATCGGCCTCATCCGCGCCGTCGAGAAGTTCGACTATCGCAAGGGCTTCAAGTTCAGCACGTACGCCACCTGGTGGATCCGCCAGGCGATCACGCGCGCCATC
>CAZRHH010000084.1:0-12762 GCA_964599885.1 uncultured Dehalococcoidia bacterium
CGTACAGAACGAGGAGATAGTTACCTAGAATGCTGGGCCTGAGGGAAAGCGCCGAGAGCAATCCGGAGAAATTCTTGTGGCCACCGCGCTCGCCCACATACAAGAGGTACTGGCTTCCCTCGAGGCCTTTTGGAGGTCCCGACTCTTCCGGAGGTGCTGAAATGCTCGACCCCAGATGCACGACGGACACACGGCTCGGGTCGATGGGCATACTATCCATCAAGTCGTTTCTCGTTGATTCTGAAATGCAAATCACGTGTTCTGCACGTTGTATTGCACGCGACTTGGTGACCGCGCGAGCGGCTGCATCCGGGTAGTATTGCGGAAATTTTTCGTGAATCATGTCGTACACAGTGACGACACTGGGCACGGTCGCCGGGCCCGACGCTCTACGCGCGTAGTATGTCTCGTGCACGAGGTCGGGCGGATTTCGAGCTAGCAAAGCGTGAGTCATCGCAGTGTCGAAGGCCTGCCGAATTCTGCCGGTTTTCGGCACAGCGGCCACGCGCCAGCCAGAGACGATTCCTGGATCGAGCGATGGCAGATACGCGTTGACATGGGCTAGGGCGAGCACCTCGACATCCCACGATCCTGCAGCGGACAGGTGCCGGGCAAGTTCCGAAAAATATCGGGAGATTCCACCAAAACGCTGGGACGAAAAGATCTGATGGTCATACACCAAGCGACGGCCTAGCCGCGGACCCGCAGATTTCATCGACTGTGCGCCTTTGAGGTTTCGGAGCTGGTCACCGAAGGGTGTCGCGAATCACCCTGTACCTTTTTTGGCCAAGAAGGCGGACCGCCAATAGGTAGGTGATGAATACTCTCCGGCCCCACCAATAGGCCGCGACGGCTCGTATTCGCCCCAGACCGCGGTGGTTTCTCCAAAGACTCTGCGCGAACTCATTCATCGTTCGAAAATAGTTGCGGTTCGAGAGTCCGGTCCCGTCATACTCGCCAAAGGTCACCGGCACACGGTGAAACGAGTATCCACCTTTGAACGCTCGCACGAACATGTCGTAGTCGGCAGCAACTTTAAACGAAAGGTCGAATCTGAGCTTGCGCTGGACCGCCGACTTCACCATTACGGCTTGGTGGATGAAACACTCGCGGTGCATCAGTTGATCGATATCTCGCGCAACATCGAGATGTGAGGTGGTTGAGTTGACGATATTGCCATACACGACATCGCACTCCCACCAAGCCTCCCGGTTGGCGAGTATCGTCGCGAGAGTGTCTGGATAGATGACGTCGCCCGAGTTCAGATACAAGATGAATTCGCCCGTCGCTCGGTCCGCGGCCTTATTCATCGCGCTGTAGATGCCACGGTCGGGCTCTGAGACCCAGTAATCGATCTGACTTGCATATTCCTCGATTACCGCGACGCTCTCGTCCGTCGAGGCACCATCGATCACGATGTACTCGAAATCGCGCGTCGTCTGCGCCACTACGCTTTCAATGGTCCTTCGCAGCCCATCCCGATCGTTGCGGTTGATCGTGACGATCGAGACGCTTCGCGCTGCGCTTTCTGCCCCGGCCATCGCTCAGTCTCCGGCGGCGACGATCGCCTTCAGGTATTGTCCGTAGTCGTTGGTGCGCATCCGCGACGCGGCCGCTTCGAGGTCGGCGTCGGTCAGCCAGCCGTTGCGCCAGGCGATCTCTTCCAGGCAGGCGATCTTGTAGCCCTGCCGTTTCTCGATGGTTTCCACATACTGCGCCGCCGCGAGGAGACTCTCGTACGTTCCCGTGTCCAGCCACGCGAACCCGCGGCCGAGGAGCTCGACGTTCAGCTTGTTCGCATCCAGGTACGCCTGATTAACGGAGGTGATCTCCAGCTCGCCGCGTGCCGACGGCTTTAGCGCGGCCGCGATGTCGACGACGGAGTTGTCGTAGAAGTACAGTCCGGTGATCGCCCAGCTGCTTTGGGGGTGCTCTGGCTTCTCGGCGATTGATCGAACGACGCGGTTGGAATCGAATTCGACGACTCCAAACCGGTGTGGGTCGAGCACCCGGTATCCAAAGATCGTCGCGCCGGCCACAGCGGCCGCATGGTGTTGCAGAACCGCGGTGAAGCCCTCGCCGTAGAAGATGTTGTCGCCGAGGACGAGACAGACTGAATCGTCGCCGATGAACGATTTGCCGATGATGAATGACTGGGCGAGTCCCTCGGGGCGCGGCTGCACCGCATATGAAATGTTGATGCCGAACTGCTTGCCATCCCCGAGAAGACGATGAAACGCCGGCCCGTCTTCCGGTGTGGTGATCACCAGTATGTCCCGGATATCGGCCAGCATGAGGACCGATAACGGGTAATAGATCAACGGCTTGTCATAGATTGGCAGAAGCTGCTTCGAGACTCCGAGCGTGATCGGGTAGAGCCGCGATCCGCTGCCACCGGCGAGGACGATGCCTTTCACGACGGTCCCACCTTCGTCGCGACGCCGCCCCCGCCGATTCGCTCGAGACGATATGCGCCACTCAGCGCCCGCTGCCACCACGGCTCGTTGTCCAGGAACCATTGCACCGTCATTCGGAGGGCGACGACAAAGTTGACACGCGGACGCCAACCGAGCTCTCGATCGATCTTGCCGGCGTCGATCGCATAGCGCATATCGTGGCCCGGTCGATCCTTCACGAACGTGATCAGATCATGGTAGCGGTTCGTTCCGCTTGGCTTCCGATCGGGCGCCAGCTCCTCGAGCATGTCGCAGATTGCGTGGACGACGGCGATGTTCTTCTGCTCGTTCTCGCCGCCGACGTTGTACGTCTCGCCGACCCGCCCGGACTCGAGCACCCGCAGCAGCGCTTCCGCGTGATCTTCGACATACAGCCAGTCGCGAACCTGCTTCCCTTCGCCGTAGACTGGAAGCGGTTTTCCATGCAAGGCGTTGAGAATCATGTGCGGAATCTGTTTCTTCGGCAACTGATACGGGCCGTAGTTGTTGGAGCAATTCGTGATCAGCGTCGGCAATCCGTATGTCCGGTGCCAGGCTCTGACCAGATGATCGCTCGACGCCTTGCTGGCCGAGTAGGGGCCTTGGGGATCGTACGACTTCGTTTCGGCGAAGAGGTCCGATCCGTCGGCCGTAAGATCGCCGTACACTTCGTCGGTGCTGATGTGATGAACGCGAAATCTTCGCCGCGCGTCGTCGTCCAACCGGTGCCAGTGCGCCCGCGCCGCCTCCAGCGAAGTATAGGTCCAACCACATTCGTGGTGATGAAGTTGCCCGCCCCATCGATGGACCGGTCGACGTGCGACTCCGCCGCGAGGTACATGACGGCGCCCGGATGGTGCGCGGCGAAAGCGCGATCCATCGCCGCGCGGTCGACGATGTCGGCGTGCACGAACGTATACCGAGCATTCGAGTCCGTGCCGGGAAGCGAGTCCGAGATTGCCCGCGTACGTCAGCTTGTCGACGTTGATGACGACGTGTGTGGTGTGGCTGAGGAGGTGCCGGACGACCGCCGATCCGATGAAGCCCGCGCCGCCGGTGATCAATATGTGCACGGTCAGTAGCTCCCCGTCCGGTGAATCTTGAGCCGCCACCGCTGTGAGTAGATGTCTTCCAATTTCTTTTGCAGGGATTTGAGAAAGCCAAGGCGACGCAGCTGCGACGGCGGATCGAATCCGTTCCGGCGAAGCTCCCGGGTCACCTGCCCGAGACATTCCATATAGGGTTTGTAGACGTGCTCCATCAGGACGGGCGGGATCGCGTAGTCGTCGCCGACCGAGACCTGCCCCCGCTCCATCAACCGCAGAGCGTGAAAGTGATAGATCAACGCATCCCCGTATGGAAATCTCGTCGCGTTCCACGGCGCAAGCAGCCACTCCTGATGCTCGAGTACGTGCACGTTGGGCGAGAACCTCTCCGGCCAGTCATCGAGGTATTTCTGGTCGCCGAACTTGCCATCCTCGTCTCTGGCGTAGCACCACTCGATACAACGTTCCTCCCACCACTTTCGAACGGGCTCGCCGCCGTCGCGAGTGAACGTCACGAACTGAACGCAGAAGCGTCCGCTCGTCGCCGATTGATCGTGCTCCGCCGCATAGCCGTGACTCGTGATCAACACCGACTTGCCCGACGCATCGAGCTCGCGGAAAATCGGCGCTGGACTCTTGAGGCACCACAGGTCGGCGTCCACATATGTGACCCGCGGAACCGTGGGATCCGCCTCGAAAACGAATCGTGGGGCGAACGGCGTGAGCGTCCAGCAATACTCGGCCCGCGACCGATCCGGCTTGACGCGAATCAGCTCGGGCGTTTCGAGGTCACCGAGTCGAAGGAGCCGCATGTTCGGAAGCCGTATCTCCGTCAGCACTCGATGCGTCGCCTCGTCGAGGCACAGAACCCAGAGCGTGTACGAGCCGGCCCAGCGTTCGAGCGATCGGTGCAACGCCATACCCTGCGGCAGAAAAAGGCTGTCGAACAGGGTGACGTAGTGTTCCATCAGCCGACCGCGAATGCGTTCACCGCTTCGATCACGGTCTGTACATCCGCCGCCGTCATTTGCGGATGGCAGGGTACCGACAAGCAGGTCGCGGCATGGCGCTCGCTAGCGCCCAGGCCCGCTGGATCGCGTCGCAGGTCTCGACACGGCTCCTGATGGTGAACGGGAACGGGATAATGGATCAATGACTGAACACCCGCGTCCTTGAGATGCGATTGCAGCGCATCACGGTTCTCGCACGTGACCACGAACAGGTGATACACGTGGGCGTCCGCGGCCTCGGGTTGGGCGAGCAGTCGCACCGCTGGGCTCTTCATTCCATTGAAATATGATGCCGCGATGACTTGCCGCTTCTTCGTCCATTCCGCGAGCGACTTCAGGCGCACTCCGAGTATCGCGGCCTGAAGCTCGTCGAGCCGGCTGTTCAAGCCCAGCTCCGGGTGGTGGTAGCGGGTGCTTTGCCCGTAGTTGCGCATGCGGGCCGCGCGCGCGGCGAGTTTGTCGTCATCCGTCACGAGGGCGCCGGCGTCGCCCAGGGCGCCGAGGTTCTTGGTAGGATAAAAGCTGAACGCCCCCACTCGTCCGAACGATCCGGCGGCTTTCCCATCGAGTCGTGCGAGGTGCGCTTGCGCGCAATCTTCGATGAGCTCGAGCCCGTGGTCCGAGCAGAGCCGGTGCCAGGTGGAAACGTCCCTTACCTGACCGTACAGGTGCACAACGACGATCGCTTTCGTGCGATCTGTGATGCAACGGCGTACGCTCTCGGGCGACATCAGCGCTGTGCGCGGATCGATGTCGGCAAGGACTGGAGTCGCCCCAGCGCGGATGATGGCGAGCACCGACGCGAACGCGGTCATGGGCGTCGTGATGACTTCATCGCCGGGTCCGATCCCGACCGCCGTGAGGGCAATCTCGATCGCGTCCATGCCGTTCCCCACACCGACGGCGTGCCGAACGCCGCACGCTCTGGCCCATTCGCGCTCGAACGCCGCCACCTCGTCCCCGAGGATGTACCAACCCGATTCGAGGACGCGCTCGACCGCCGCCATCGTCGCGTCCCGTGTTTGACGCGATTCGGCCTTGAAATCGTTCATCAATATCATGAGCTAGCTCAGATAGCGTTCGAGGTGCCGCGCATAGTACGCGAGCGTCTTCGTCATCCCCGTCGACAGATCGCACCGTGGGACCCAGCCGAGGTCGCGCTCGATCAACGAAGCGTCGGCATAATAGTCGCCGATGTCGATCGCCTTCCGGTCGCTCGGGAACGGGACGAGCTCGTACGTCCCGCCGTAGCCGGCGGCGACCATCAGCTTCGCCAGCGCCTCGAGAGTCACGACCTCGGCGCTTCCAATGTTGTAGATCTTGCCGTTGGCCGTGTCGCTTTCGCCGGCCAGCAGCAGCGCGTCGACGCAGTCATCGACGTAGGTGAAGTCACGGCGCTGCTGCCCATCGCCAAACACACGAAGGGGCTGTCCGGAAAGCAGCTGTCGGACCCAGATGCCCACGAACATCTGGCGGGCGTCCTTGACCCGCATGCCGGGCCCATAGGTATTCGTCAATCGCAGGACGCTGGATCGAATGGAATACACGTTGTTGTAGAGCAGGTGGTACCACTCACCCGCGAACTTGTTGATGCCGTTCACGTCGACGGGTCGGATCGGGTGCGATTCGTCGACGGGGAGATGATCGGGCTTGCCGTACAACTGCCGTGTGCTGGTAAACACGATCTTGATTCCCCGGTTTACCGCGCGACAGGATTCCACGATCGACAGCTGTGCGGCCGCATTAATCTCCAGATCCGTCCGCGGGTCGGTCATCGACTCGATGTGGCTCGTCTGGCCAGCGAGATTGAACAGGAAATCCTGCCCCTCGATCAGATGCCTCATCGCCGCTTCTTCGCGAACGTCCCGGATCTCCACCGTGACTCGCGACTCGAAATCGCTGATGTTGAACCAGTTGCCGCCGTACTGCGGAAACAGACTGTCGACGAGCGTCACGTGGGCGCCGGCATCGACCAGCCGGCGCGCTAGGTTCGACCCGATGAAACCCAGACCTCCCGTGATCAGAACCTTCGCCTTCTCATACGTCATCGCGACGATTTCCGGGCGAAGACGATCTGGTCCAGGAACAGGTCTTCGTCAGGCGGTAGTATCCGCCCCAGCGCGATGCCGATCAGCGACAATGGAGCCATGATCGTCGCGCATACCACGAGATGCACGCGCGGAGACCGCGGCAGCAGCTTGTAGAGGTATGAGTTGATCAGCTGAAAGACCACGGAAATGTTCGCGTTGATCTTCCTCTGCCGCTCGACGACGAAACCGCTCTTTTCGAAGAGCGCCTTGAGCCCGAAGCTCGAATACCGGGCATAATCGTAGGGCTGCTCGTGCTCGTCCCACACGAAAGGCACGGTGAGGAGGACGCCTCCTCCGGGCTTCAACACCCGATTCATCTCGGCGAGGAACTCGTTGGGATTGAAGACGTGTTCCAGAACCTGGTTGCACAGGATCGAATCGAACGATGACGATTCGAACGGAAATCGATGCCCGTCGTAATAGTGGTCGGCGATTCCAAGACTTCGGGTCCGCGGAGTGTCGATGTCGAGCCCGACATATTGGTCGACGTTGAAGTAGCGGGCATAGGGTTTCGACCCGCAGCCCACGTCGAGGAGCCGCCCATGAAGGAGGTGCGCGTCGTCGCGAATCGCGTTGGCCAGCCCGCGCCGCGCGATCAGGAACGGATTCACGAACGCGCCACTCAAGGTGGGATGGAAACTTTGCGTTCCCATAAACGCCGAGAGTCGTCGTTTGATCATCGCGTGAGGAGCAGTCCCTGGAAGTGCACGGGTAGGCCGCTGGCGGTCACGGTCGAGGCGTCGGCGCTGTCGAACACGCTCACGATGCGCCACTCGGATGGCACCCGCTTGCGAAATGCGTCCATCGAAAAAACCCACGACGGATAACTCGCGCGATAGATCGACGGTGGCACCACCTGCACTGTAATCCGGTCATCCACGACGGCAGAGAATGGGGTGCGGTCCACGATCATCACCCGTGCGTTCGTTCGGGACAGGCGCTCGAGGACGCCGTAAGGATCAGGCAGGTACTGAAGCACGGCGCCCAGCATCACCGCGTTTGGACGAATCTCAGCCGCGCAATCGTCGATGGTCTCGAAGAAGCGCAGTTTGTGGTCGCTCTCGAGCTGGCGCCCGCACGCGACGTAGTGCGGCTGTTCCACGACACCCCAGAGCACCTCGGCCAAATCGTCGAAATACGCCTTGTTCTGGCGATACGTGGTTCCGAGCGAGCCGCCGAAGTCGAGTACCCGCAAACTGCCATGGTTTCGCGTCGCGGCCCACAACAATCCGGCAAGCACGGGCCAGGAGATCTCGATACGATCGAACACGACGGAGTCGCGCTCGTAGGCCGATTCGCCGCGTATAACGCGAAGCGTCGCGTTCTTGACCTTGTCGAGAATCGCCGCGTCGTCATAGCCGCCGGCGTCCGCCAGCGCGCTGTCCCATGTTGCGTACTCCGCACCGTACGACACGGTAGGGTGAGCCGGCCGTCTTAGAATCTCTACGATGGCCGGGGGAACCCACGCGCGAAGCCATCGCTTGACCAAGGAAGTCATCGCCATCGAATTGCGCGCCTGACGAGACGCCCGAGCACCGCTCGCAGATTTCGCCGCGGCTGATTGCGACGACCGAACTCGACGAACGCGTTCCGTCCGACTCGTGAATCCTCGATCGGTATTCCCCCGACTCTAACCGGCGTCGAGGTCAGCGAAACGTCGTACTCATCGGTCGTCTCGCAGTGCGCGCCGGTCGAGTCGTTCCCGATGTTCTGGACCAGCGATCGGCCCGGATACAGCGTCAGTTTTTCCCTCAGAAACGCCGAGGCATACCATCGGACGGCCCACGAGTCGTTCGTGCCGGCGGTCTGGTTTTCCAGCATTTTCGTGTAGTGGAAGGTCCCGTCGAAGTCGAATTGCCGTGTCAGCTTCCGTCGCTGCAGCTCCGATAGGAGCTCCTGTCCGTTCGGGTTGAACAGACTCCATCCGCGGCGCCACGTCGCCCAACCCCAACAGTCGGCGCCCCGAAGGAAGAAAGTCTCGGGAAGCGGGCTGTCCACCGGATACACGTAGCCGTGAATGCTCGCCACTCGGTCATCGTTCCGGTAATGGCTCAGCGCGTCGTTCATGTAGCGCAGGAAGTGTGGTGAGGTGACAAGGTCATCCTCCATGACAATCACTCGATCTCTACGGTTGAGCACTTGCGACACGCCGGCAATGATCGACCTTGCAAGGCCCAGGTTCCTTTCGCTTTCGACAATGTTGATCGACCGAAAGCCCGGCACGCTCTTGAGGTATTCCCTGACCGCGGCCACATCGGCCGCGGCCGTGTCTCCCTTCGGACCATCGGAGAACACGATCAGATCCGATTCTGCCGATTCGGAGTTGAGCGCTAGTGCCTCGATGGTGCGACGAACATGGTCAGCGCGACGGTAGACGAAGAGGGCGATTGGCGCACAAGCACGAATCACAACACCGCCATCGGCGGGCCAGCGAGCAGGGCCGTTTCGGTGCCCAATAGCTTTGCTACACGGTCTCGAAATACCTCAAGATTTAGTTCCTCTACCAGAGCTCTCTGACCTGCACTTACAGCCTCTGAATAGAGCTGAGGACTCCTAATGACAGCCCTCAAACTTTGGACGATTTCATTCCTATCGAGGGAGTGGCATCTAATCCCCGCAGGATAGCGGCGAAGAAATTCTGACACCGACGCGTACGGAGGTCCGTGGTAAAAGACTGGCCGGCCGGCAGCCAGGTATGTAGAAAGCTTGTTCGGAAAGCATTGCCTGACAAAAAGTTCTCTGTCGGTGTCGAACCAGTACGGTAGGTACGTCAAATCCGTTTGGGCTAATAGAGAGACAGTTTCATCGACTGGCCGCCAGCCGAGATACTCTATGCGTGTGGTGTCGTCGCCGCGGATGTTAAGGTGGGGAGCTAAAACGCGAATCTTGACCTGGCGACCATCAATACTCCACGCAACTGACGATAGGGCAGCCAAGAGCGCCATCCATTCTCGGTCGCAATACAGGTTACCTGCGAAACCAATCGTGAATTCTCCGCTTGATGAGCGCGTACCTGGAGGTTGCCACTGCGCCCGATCTAATCCGTGGATGAGGACGACGGAGTCAACGCCATAACGCTTCCTATACGTCTCTTGCATTCCCTCAGAGGCTGTGCTGACTCGAAGGGAGGATTTCAGTGCGACCGCAAAACGCTTCATGAGCTCGCGAGCCGTCATCCGATCCAAGTGCGCATCCAGAATGAAACGTTCAGGAGGATCCTGCACGTTGGTAATCAGGGGCACGTTCAGCCCATCAGCGACCTTCGTTGCGATATAAACGATTACCGGATCGTTGAGCACCGCCAACACCACCTCTGCGCCTTGTTTGCGGCCAAAGTCAACGGCCTGCTCAACTAAGCGGGGTGCGATAAACGATCTAATGTACCGATGCTGCATGAAGACCATTGCACTTCGGACGTGCCGCAGACCAGGAACGCGTTTGGCAATGCCGTACGAGATCCTGATCGCACCTTCTCCGGGGTGGACACCAAAACCGAAGGGCATCCACGCGATATCCTCCGGCAACACATCCGCGCCAGGCAAAAAGGCGGCTGTGTCCTCGGGAGCGTAGAGACCGAACCACGATATTGATCCTTTCGGATACAATCGAACCAGGTCCCTTAGCATGACACCGCCGGCCGTCTGGCGTGCTGGGACTCCTCCGTCCAATACGAGCACACGAGGCGGACTTGGGTTAGCCGACATGCTAAACGAAGTCTTCGTCCCTGCGTTGGCGATGCGAGGCCAGGATCAAAGTGCCGCCACGTTTCGCAACATGTTTCGCGCGAATGCGGAAAGCTTCCGGAGCGAAAGGTCGAGCAGCTTATCCGACAGCCCTCTCGGGGTTGCTTGCAATGCAGCGACTCCGTAGCGCAACATGAGCTCCGCTAACTGGGGATGGAATTCGCGCAACCGAGTTTGAAACTCGTTATCGATGCCTCCCAGCAATCGCTTGTACGAGTCAGACGCGATGGTCATATAATGCTTGAAATACGCAGCTTGATCGCTCGCATCAACGTATCCGAGTCGAATCGCTTCATAAAGAATGATTCCAAGCCCCTGCGTAACGGCGAGATCGTGACCTTGGTTCCCCCAGTCCGATCCGCCATGCCAGAAATTGACGGTGAACGGTTTGTGAAGATGCACCGCCGTCGTGCTGGGTGTCAGGCAGTACAGATAGTTCAACGCGACGTGGTAGCAGGCCTTCGGTTTCGAAAAATCCGAGCTGAGCTCGTCCGGCCGCAGACGGTTGCTCACTGACGCAGAGCGCCACGCGTAGCACATGAGCGAGCCAAAAAGCACGGCATCGATCGCGGGATCGAACAGGTCGCTGACCATGCCCTCGAAATCCTCTCTGACGGTGGATTTCGTCGGGCCCCACTCGGGCTTCACGTCATAACCGTTCTGAACGATCTGCAGCCAGAGCTCCTTCTGCTTCTGCTTGTCAAAGGATGCGGTGTTCAGGAAGAAGAGGTCCGCCTTCGGGTAGGTGCGCGTCGCGTGGAGGAGCCTTCCAATAGCCCCAACCAATACCGCGTCGTCGTCGCCGATCGCCCATGTGTATTCAGCCAGCCCCGCGAGATCGTGCGCCTTCAGGATGTTCTTGGGAAGACCAATGTTCGTGGGATTGCGCGAGGACTGTAGCGCCGGGTGACTCAGGCCCTGCAGGTACTCCGCGGTCCCATCTGTCGAGCCGTTATCCGAGACGTGGATCACAACGTCCTTCTCGAATCCCCGGACCTCCTCCAGCAGTCGCCCGAGGCACACCCTCAGCTGTGGCAGCCGATTGTACGTCGGCAGATATATCAACAGAGTTTTCATGCTTGGTCCTGGAGATACTCAAGATGATGTCGATACCATTCCACCGTGGACCGCAAGCCAGCTCGTAGATCCGTGCGGTGCGACCACCCAAGCACCTGACGCTCACGGGCACCGGAGACTTCCTCGTTTATCCGTTCGTTCTCCGAGGCGGTGTCCGTGGGCGAGACCGCGTGCGGCAATCCCGCGAGGTCGGACAAGTACGAGGTGATCTCGAGCGCCGAAGCGCGCGTGCCGGACGAGAAGTGGAACGTTTGCCCCCTGACATCAGGATCGGCCGCGCGCGATGCCAACGTGAGATACGCATCGACTACGTCCTCGACATAGATGTAGTCGCGGAGGAGCAGGCCGTTGCTGCGGAGCGTTGGGACCTCCCGGCGAAGAATCGAGCGCACCGCTCCAGGTATCAGACGATTCCAATTGAAATCCCCGCCGCCATACACGTTCTCCGACCGGCCGATTGCGATCGGCATTTCATACGTGTCGGCAAAAGCAAGCGCCACGAGCTCCGCTGACAGTTTGGAGACAGCATACGGATGCCGGCGTGGTCGAACTCCTTCGGTGGATGACAGAGAGGATTGGGTGCTGCCGACCTCGCTGCTGGAAGCACACACGATTCGCTCGACGCACGGCGTGATACGACAGCCTTCTAGGAGACTCCACGTCCCCCGAATGTTCGTCTCGAAGATCGGTAATGGTGAACCGTGCTTGCTCAGATTGTCGTTGTTCGCCGCGAGGTGAAAGACGGTGTCGGGTTGGGTGTGCGACACCACACGTTCGATGGTTGCCGTATCCTCGATACCGCCGACGATGGTCTCGACCCCCTCGACCGGGGGCCCGAGCGCCGATGGTGATCGAGCCGCCCTCGGTCGGATCAGCGCGGTGACGCGAGCGCCCTCCGCGACGAGCCGCTCACAGAGCCAGCGGCCAATGAAGCCGTTCGCCCCTGTTACGAAGACTCGCCGGTTCGTCCACGAAAACTCCTCAGGCACCGCGCTCACCTCCGCTCACTCAGAGCGAGAAGGCGAGGTCGTCGAAACCGCTGGCTAGATACCGCTCGTAGTTGTCCTTGTCCACGACATGGAGCCTCGGCAGATCGAAGACGAGCTTCCCTCCCTTCAGGATGTAGTCGATCTCGTCCCTGATGACTTCCTTTCGGAAGTGCCAGATCAGCACGAAGAGATAGTCCGCCTTGTCTTTCGGCAGTTTAGCATGGGCGACGATCGGGATATGGGTCCCCGGCGTGGTTAGACCGTCCTTCTCGGGATTCCGGTCGCCGATGGCGATGATGTCCTTGCTCGTCAGGCCACAGTAGTTCAGGACGATGTTCCCCTTGGTTGAGGCTCCATATCCGTAAACACGCT
>CAZRHH010000085.1:0-12497 GCA_964599885.1 uncultured Dehalococcoidia bacterium
ACCTGCCACCCGGCGGCGCCGCCCTCGCTCGCCTCGATCGCATCGACCTGAGCGCCCGCGATTCGCGCCTCGGCGCCGCCCGCATTCGCGTCGCCACCGACGTCACCAACACGCTCTGCGGCCCCGAAGGCGCGGCCGCCGTCTTCGGTCCGCAAAAGGGCGCGTCTTCCGACAACGTCGCCACGCTCGCCGTCGCGCTACAACGTTTCGCCGGCATCGCGATGCGCGATCACGGCATCGATCTCGCGTCGCTGTCCGGCGGTGGCGCCGGGGGCGGGCTGAGCGCCGGTCTCGTGCTCGCCGCCGGCGCGACGATCGAGCCAGGCCTGCCGCTCGTCGGCGAAGCCGTCGGACTCCCGTCCCGCATCGCCGCCGCCGATCTTGTCATCACCGGCGAAGGCCGGCTTGATGCGCAGACGGCGCACGGCAAGACGGCCGCCGGTGTCGCCACGATCGCCCGCACACACGGCAAGCCGACAATCGTCATCGCCGGCACTATCGCCGCGGAGTACGAAGACACGGCCTCGCTCTTCACGATGCGCGCCGCTATCACACCCGACGGCATGAGCATCGAGGACGCCATGCGCGACGCGGCACCGCTGCTGCGAGACGCATCAGAACGCGTCCTCCGCGAATGGCTCCGCCACGAAAAAACGTAGGGACAGGTCGTCAAACCTGTCCGCCTGTTCGATTGCGTGTGGTGGGCATGCGCCTGCGGCACATATCGCAAGTTAGACCAGCCTGGGCGAGCACTACGCTCTCGTAGCGCGGGCTTTCAGCCCGCGCGGGCGTCGTACCGCGGCGATTCGTTTCATTTCGCCTGCGCGCCGCGGATCAGAGCTCCAGAACGCCCCGCAACTGCACCCTCAAGTTCCAGCCTCCAGCTTCCACCCTCCAGCGGCCGAAACCGAGCGATGTGCTCTCATCGGCTGCGCCGGTACCGCCGCCCGCGCGCATCGACCTGCGGCTCTTCCTCGCCGTCCGGATCCTCTTCTTCAGGCTCCTCTTCGTCGTCGTATTCTTCATACCCCTCGTCGTCCTCGCCGGCGTCGCCGCGGAAGAAGTCGAGCGGGTGGCTGCTCCACGACACGTACAGCAACAGCGCGAAGAAGATCGACGCGATCAGCAGCATCAGCACACCGTCGTCGAAGCCGCCGCCCGTCAGCAGCGACCATCCCGTCGGCACGATCACGGCGAGTTGCGCCGCGTAGGGCACCCACACCAGCCGGCGATACTCGGCGCGCTTCCATGCGAGCAGCACGTACAGCGGCACCATGATCAGCATGTGGGCGCCGATGACGCGTTCGGCGCCGGCGTCCTGGCCGCCGAACGACAGCGCCGTCACGCCCTGCGTCAACAGCGCGAAGCCGGCGAAGAAACTCCAGATCGCCAGCAGGATGACGAGTACACGGTACGCGCCGTACGCGCTCACGACAGCGACGGCGTCGTCCTGTGCATCACGGGCTGTCGAACGGGGAGGCTGCGGCGATCGGCTCATCTTCAGATCGTATCAGTCTGGCGCGGAAGATTCGCCATCAGCAGCAGCAGAAACGCGACGGCGATGCCGATCGGCACGATCGCTTCGCCGAATCCGACATCGTCGCGCGCCCAGTGGAACGTCGCGGCGAACATCGTCACGAACTGCTCGAGCAGCGCCAGCCAGATGATGAAGCGATACCGCACCGGGTTCCGCGCCGCGTAGACGTACGCCACCGCGAGTACCGCCATCGACCCCGAGATGGAACGCGCGCCGAGTAGGCCATCGATCTCGCCGATTTGCAGCAGGCGAGTGTTCGTCAGTTCGAGCAGAAAGGTGAGGAAGTTGTACGCCGCGAGGAGAATCAGCAGCAGTTGCAGGCGCGCCTGCGAAGTCGGGTTCGGGCGGCCGATCTGACGAGCCTGCATGCGCCTCCCTGCGTCGCGCGGATTCTACCACGCGCGACGCGTTCGGCGAGGATGCTCGCGCCACTACGCCAACGGCAGGCGCCACGTCGGGTGTGGCGGCACAGCTTGCTGTGCCGAACGGTATCCCCCGCCCGCCCAACTCTCGAAAAACGGTCCGGGACGGACTCAATGTCCGCCCCGTCAACTAACATCCGATTCTGCCCAACAGCTACACGTCGTCCTCGTCGAACACGTCGTCATCGTCGTCCTCGTCGAAATCCTCGTCAAGATCATCATCGCCGACGAGCGCTTCCACTTCGGCGACGCCTCGCTGACCCCAAATGGTCTCGTAGTTCTCGCCCGTGATCGCCCGTTGCACCTCTTCGCGCTCCATCTTCCTGAGTTGGTTGAAGCAGCGGTCGCAGTCGCGCACGCTCTGCGGCGAGCCCGCGTCGGCGTGGCGCCGCACGATGTGGTCCCAGATGCCGAGATCAACGAGGCTCTGGACGTACTTTGGCCAGGGGATGATCGTGATCGTGTCCGGCCGCCCGAAACGCGGGCGCATCTTCAGCAGCGACTGAAAGCGCTCTTCCGGCGTGTTCGCCATCGGCACGACGCGGATCATCGGGCCATCAAGGTCGTTCGAGCGCATGTCCATCAGCAGCGTCTTGCGGAGCAACGGGAAGTACAACGCGATCACATCGACCACGTCGATGTTCTTGTTCACTTCGGAGACGTCGATGCGGTAGTCAGAGTCCAGCGTGCCCTCCCGGGAATCGACAACGTGTCGTGCCGTTCACCGTTCATGATAGCACGATGCATCGGCGCGCAAGGGCCAACAGACGTAGCGCGTCAAACGACGGACGGCGCGCGACAACATCGTGTCGCGCGCCATCATCAGCGTCCCTGTACGCGTGGCGTGCTTAGTCGACCTTACCGCGCCAGCCGCCGGTCTCCTGGCCGCGCTCCTCGATGAATTCCTTGAACCGCCCGAGATCTCCCTCAACGCGGCGCGAGACGAAGCCCAGCGCGTCGCCGGTGGATTCCACGACGCCTTTCGGCTCATAGTCCATCTGCAGCATCACGCGCGTCTTCATGTCATCCAGCTTGTGGAACGTGACGACGCCGGCGTTCATCGCGCCGTCTTCGCTCGTCCACGCCACCCGCTGATCCGGCTTCTGCTCGGTGATCCGCGCGTCCCACTCTTCCTTCTTGCCGGCGATCTCGGCCACCCAGTGGATGTGGGTGTCGTCGAGCTGGCGCACTTCCTGCACGCCCTCCATGAACCGCGGAAACTCCTCGAACTGCGTCCACTGGTTGTATGCCGTCGTCACGGGTACTTCTACGTCGATCGATTTTTCAACCGTTGCCATGCGCTTGTTGTCCTTTCTTTCCAGCCGTTGTGTGGAGTCTAGGACTCGCCCCGTCGTGGCTGCATCGCCATGCGCAGGCCACGGCTAACAACGCCGTTCCAGTCTCCGTGGCATCGCCTTTGTATGCGCCTTTGTGTCTGCGGCGCGACGTGAGCCTATCCGTTGTTACCTGTTTGCAATAAGACGTTGCGACGCCGTAAGCGCTGGCTCGGAACGAACTCAGTACCATCCCTGAATACGCCGAGGCACACGATTTCGCGGCGGATTACTATGTGGAGACGACGGCGGCGGCTCGGAATGCATCGTTCGCGGCGCCAATTGATAAGGAGACCATCATGAGTGCAGATCCGTTGGTACTGGCCGTAGACGACGAAGCGGGCATCCTGCGGCTGATCAAGCTGGAACTCTCGACTCAGGGCTTCCGGGTTGTCACCGCCGAGAACGGCGACTCTGCCCTGCGCATGGCCGAGGAGCACCGGCCCGACATCGTGCTGCTCGACATCGTCATGCCGGATATGACCGGTCTCGAAGTGATGCGGCGCCTCCGCGAGCGCACGAACACGCCCGTCATTCTGCTCACCGCTAAGGGCAGCGACGCCGATAAAGTGCGGGGCCTCGAAATGGGCGCCGATGACTACCTCGCCAAGCCCTTCAGCCCCGAAGAACTCAGCGCCCGCGTGCGCGCCGTCCTTCGCCGCGCGGTCGGTTCGTCCGGCCTCGAGAACGTCGTCCGCGCGGGCGAAGTGGAGGTCGATCTGAACCGCCGTCTCGTCAAGCGCGGCGGCGAACTCGTGACGCTCACCAGGACCGAGTGGATGCTGCTTCAGCATCTGGCCGCGAACGCCGGCAAGATCATGCTCAACGCCGAACTGCTTAGCAAGGTCTGGGGACCCGAGTACCGCGATGACTTGCAGTATCTCCGTGTGTGGGTGTCCCGCCTGCGCCGCAAACTGGAAGCAGACCGCTCGAGCCCCAAGATGATTAAGACGTTTCCAGGCATCGGCTACATGTTCGACCTCACCGCCGAAACCGGAGGGCAAGCTGCCGAAGAGGACGTGGACATCGAAGACGACGTGGAGGTCGCCCCCTAACGAGTCCCATGCCCGACGAGCACTAACACAACGACCCCGACGCAGACGCATCGGGGTCGTTCGACGTAAGCGGAACGGCGAAGCGCGTTACCTCGAACGCAACGGCGCGCTGAACTCGCCCGCCACGTTGTACACCAGCAGATCGCTCGATCCGCAGCGGCACGTCGCGTCGTACAACGTCGACACCGGCACCGAACTGGAGAAATGCCCCTTGCACGTCCGGCAGAAGTACTCCAGATCGACGCGGCTGGCTGCGCCGATGCGCTGGGTGATGCGTTCGCGGGCGGGATTGTTGATCATGTTGCGGCTCCTTGCGCCAATACGGCTCGACGGCCCAATAAGTTTGCCCCATAAGTTTGAGTGAGAAGGACGCCGCCCGGTCGAGCGCCGGGCGGCGCGAGTGGACTCGCCTAGACTTCGTGGCCGGTGTGCAGGTGATCTCGCCGCATCGGGAAACCCGTGAACAGCGCGCTCAACAGCGCCAGAATCAACAGCCCACCGACGAAGTACACAACGAAGGCGATCAACGACGCCGGCTCGTAGACTCCGCCCGTCTCGCCTACGGTCTTGTTTGCGAGATCGAGCATGCCGAAGAACGGCTTCACCCAGAAATCGCTGTGCCGGTACAGCCGGTCGACGAGCTCGCTATCGCGGTTCGCATCGAACAGCAGCGCGAGAAAGCGCCCGCCTACCAGCACCAGAATGCCGGCCCACACCAGACCCACAATCAGCGTAATCAGACTTCGCAGCATCACTACCTCCTGCGCGGCTTCTGCCGCTTTCTGGCCGTTCGCTACGGCCTCTGCCGGCATGGTTGGCGGTCGTTTCGCCTGCCGCCGAACTGACGGCGGGTGCCGTTGCCGACGGTACGACTATGCAGGGCGGGGCATAACATCTTCGGTACGGCACGCGACGGCGGGTGACAAAGTGCTGGCGCGTCCCCTGACAAGCAGCAGCGCGCGCCTGCTAACGAAAACGGGTGGAATGCGCGGGCGGGGGGATCAACGGATCCCGACCGAGAAGCGGCGAGATGAAACGGCGATCATGACGATCGCTTGTGTAGCGCGGATGCAATGACCCGTACGGCAGACTGGCCTCAGAAAGAGAGGTGTTCGATGTATCTAGGAGGCGGAGCCGGACTGCTGACGCTCATCCTTATCATCGTCCTGCTGATCATCATTCTGTGAGCCAGCAGCACAAGGAGGCACCATGTCCAAGGTGAAGAAGAGCGTGACCGTGCAAGCGCCCGTCGATATCGTCTATCGCGCGTGGCACAACTTCGAGAACTTTCCGAACTTCATGAGCAATATCGATGAAGTCCGCGTCGTGCAGGGTGGCCGTTCGCATTGGAAGGCGAAAGGCCCGCTCGGCAGCCATGCCGAATGGGACGCGGAAGTGACGATGGATGAGCCCAATCAGGCGATCGGCTGGCGCTCGATCGAGGGCAACTCCGCCGTCAAGACCGCCGGCCGCGTGAACTTTCGCGATCAGGCCGGTGGCACCGAACTCGATGTCACCCTGGAGTACGCCGCACCCGGCGGCGTCGTTGGCGATGTCGTGACGAAGATCTTCGCCAATCCGGAACAGCAGATCGAGGAAGACCTGCAGCGCTTCAAGGAGATCATCGAGAAGGGCGCCGAACTCTCCGGCATGAAGCTCGATAACGTGATGTCCGGCGAACAGAGCCTCGGCGGCTCGATGGGATCCGTGACCGAACAGGACCTCAACGCCATCGCCGGCACCAACAGCGGCATCTCGCCGTCATCGGTTGACGACCCCGCCGAGCGGTAAGCCAGGCGCGTTCGCACCCTGCCGTTCGCCTTGCCGGCGCTCAGGCCCAGAGAGGCCAGTCGCCGGCAAGCTCTTTTTTCAGTTTGCGGCGTGCGGCGCTTGCGTGTGCGCTGTCCAGACTCGTCATCGGCAACTGCTCGACGCGCCGCCCGATCGCTTCGCGCTGCTTGTCCGTCAGCTCATCGAGTGCGTTCCGCAACGAGGTCCGCAGCTCGTACCGCTCGCCGAATGGCACACCCATCTCGTGCGCCGCATCCAGCGGCACGAACGTCGGACGCCGGTTGCCGTACCGGGTGTACGGGCCGTATCGGCGCGCCGCATCGATCGCCTCGCGGCGGATCGCCGTGACATCGTGCGCCTTCCCGTCGCGCCACGTCGCAAGCGCGATGTCCTGCGTAGCGTCGTCGAGCCAGAACTCCGGCACGCCGACTGCGCGCGCCACGGCACGATAATACGCTGGCCGGCGTTGCGGCCTCGTGTCGATCGTCATCGTGCGGTCCTCCCCGGGCACGGTGCCCGCCCTGGCGACCGGGTTGAGTCCACATGCCCGCGGACGGGTACGTGTTCAACCGAGCAGTCGGCCAACCCAAACGCTGCGATGCTGCGATGACTTCGTGTCAAAACGGCCCGAAGGCCCGGTACTGGGAGGGTCGCTGTGGCGCGCAACCCGCCGCCAGAACGCTGTCCGACGGCCAACCCCGGCGCTTCTCATGCGCCATCTCCATCCGTCGGAGACAACACGAGGTTGACATCGGCTTGTAAACATCTGGTTATGGAGTGGTAGGTAAGTTGTTAAGCGACCATAGCAAGCGTCCAATGTGCGCGTTTGGTGCGACATAACGTCCACGCTGCGTCAAATTCGAGCGCTCTCTCGTCGTCGTCAGCCGGATGCTTGTTACGCGTTCGGCACCGTGCCCGCTCCGCGTGTTCGCGGTTCGGAATCTACCCCCGCTTAGCATGGCAACGAGCGGCCGCACCCGTTGCGATCGCAATTGCGCGGGGCGCGCGAAGTTCTCCCTCGCGCGCCCTGCTGCAAGACAGAGAAGGAGCATCGCCATGGCGAACGTCGAGTGCACCATCGTCGTGCAGGCGCCGGCCGACACCGTCTACCAGATCTGGCGTAACTTCGGGAACATGCCGCAAATCATGAGCAACATCGAGGACGTGCGCGAAACCGGCGACGGCAAGTCGCACTGGAAGGCGAGGGCGCCACTCGGCGCGCACGCCGAATGGGACGCCGAGATCACCCGCGACGAACCCGGCCGCGCCATCGCCTGGCGATCGATCGATAGCGACGACAGCAACGTCCGCACGCATGGCAGCGTCGCCTTCGATGGCATGGGCGACTCCACCCGCATCATCGTCGCGCTGGACTACGAGACGACGACCGGCGGCGTCACCGAGACGGTCGCGAAGATCTTCGCGAACCCCGAGAAGCAGATCGAAGAGGACCTCGGGCGGTTCAAGGAGCGCGTCGAGCAAGGCGGCCACTACGCCCGCGCCACAGACGAGGTCGTGGCCAATCCCGATACGCCCGGCGCCCAGCGCACCGTGGGCAAGTATCCCGACACGAAGTCCGAAGGCCCTCCGCCCTTCGGGCCCGGCACGCCCGAACCCGGCACGATGCGCGCGCCGACGACGACAGGCACGCCGGGCGGCGCGCTCGGCGCACCCACAGGGTCGGAGCTAAAGCGCGATCCGGAAGAGCGGTCCGAACGCATGGATCCGCGTACCGGCGCCGGTGCCATCGACTAGGCCCGTTCGGTTCGCCGGCTACGCTTTCCGCAGCAGCAAGACCACGTGCGATCGGCGTCGCCCGGCTACCATACAGCCGTCATGATCGATGGCGCAGAACACCCCCTCGAACCGGCGCCGGCCGCCGCCCCAGAGCGGACGCAACGCTTCTACGTGCGTCCAAACCCGCGCATCATCGAAAGCGCTGTACCCGCCGTCGCGTTCATCGTCGCCAATCAGTTCGCTTCGACGGAGATCGCGATCGGCGCGTCGTTCCTCGCCTCGGTTGTCGTGTTCGTGCGAAATCGCGGGCACGGTGTCATCCGCGCGCTTGGCGTCGCCGGGTTCGTCGTCGTCTGCGGCTTCGCTGTCCTCGGGCTGCTGTTGGGCAGCGGCAAGGTGTTCGTCGCCCAGAATCTGTTTATCGATTTCTTGTTCGCGGCGGCATTCGTCGGCAGCGTGCTCATCGGGCGCCCGCTCATCGGCGCGATCGTCCGCGAAGTGGCGCCCGCGCTCCAGCCCGTGATGCCGCTTGGGCACCCGCTCTTCGTCCGTCTCACGCTGCTCGGTGCGTTACTCAACGTGGCCACCGGCGTTGCTCGTCTCGGCTTGCTCGCCGCGCTGACGGAGAATCAGTACGTCATCGCTAGCCGCGCGCTCGGCCTGCCGATCAGCGTCGCCTTCTACGTCTATTGCTACGTGCTGATCCAGCGCACGGCAATCCGCATCTGGCCCGCCGATCTCCCGCCGCCCAACCGCGACGGCACCGCCGGCTAACGCCCGCGCCGCGTCCGCCGGTCGCGCTTCCGCCCCGCAACCCACCGCGCGATCAGCGCCAGCTCCGCGAACGCGTCCAGCAGGTACACCGGCGATACCCGCCGCCGCGCGACGTACACCACATCGATCGCCGCCAGCGATGCCGCGCTGCCGATCGCCAGCATCGCGATCTCCGGCGATGGCTGCTGCCGGCGGCGTCCCGCCGCGTACAGCGTCAGGCCCACCGCTGTGACGAGCGCGCCGACCGTCTTCACCAGCCAGACGTCCGTCTTCGGACCCGTGATGAACTGGAACGAACGGATGCCGACGATCGCCCAGACGCCCGTAAGCACGTAGAACACACCTTGGAGCACGGCCGTGTTCGCGCGTGCGTCCGCCTCCGGCACCGCCGCCGCGCTCAGTGCGGGATGCTCCAGCGGATCGTCGTGTACGCGGCGAAGCCCCGGAAGCTCATCCGGGGCAGGCATCCGTCGTGGCCGCGCGTCGAGCGGCAACATGGTTAGCGCTCCATCGATTCGTCGGCAGAGCGGCGCACCGTGTACGCCTCGGCGTCCGCCAGCACGCTTTCGCGCGGCGTCGTTTCATGCAGCGCCGGCTCCGAGACGATGATCGCGTCCTCGCCGATCGTCAGCACGCTTGACGCCCTGACTTCGTTCTTCTCTCCGCGCCCGAGGCGCCCCGTCGTCGTCGTGTAGCCGGAGATCATCCCGTCGTCCGCCACCATTACCTTGTCAACCTTGCCCAGCGCGTCGCCGCCTTCGGTGATCACGTTCTTGCCCGGCAGATAAATGCCCGATTCGACAACCTCGTTCGCGCGCACCTGCGTGTCGAACGGTTGCAACGACCCGACGCTCTCGATCGTAATCGCGTCCTTGCCGATGCCGCGGATGTACCGCCGCTCGAGGAACATCAGATCGTCGCCCTTGCTGTGCGTCGTCACCATCAGTCCCAGCAGCGACTGTTGGCTCGGATCGAACAGGATGTCCTTCACCTTGCCGACTTCCTTGCCCTCCAGTGTCGCAAAGATGGGCATGGACATGAATTCCGCTGCGTCTCGTCCGTTCATCGAACCGCTCCTCTCCTTACGTGCGCGATGCGCGCCCGCCGCGCACCCGCTCGCCTGTACTCTCGTCGCCCGCGGCCGAACCGCGCCTCGTCGTCGATGCGCTGCAGCACTTCGCTGATGTCTGCGCTGTCGACCTCGGCGTTCTGGCCGTGCGGCTCCGCCGCGTCGCCCGGCGCGTCGGGCTGGCCATCACGGTTCCAGAGTGTGTAGGCGATTGCCCCTCCCGCCAGCACCATCAGACCGGTGATCGCCTTGTCCATCGCGCTCCCTCGCTCGGTGCACCTCCACTATGGTCGATGCCCATCGCATACCGGGGAGCGCTCACCGGCGATCAGGTTGCAATCCGGTGTCATCGGATCGCCGCGCGGCGCTGTAATCGTTCCGCAACCATCCGAGCCTTGCAGGCAAGCGCCGCGCGAACCACCTGCCGCTAACCTGTCGCCATGACGAACGGCACGAAAAGCACCGATCGGTCACGCGTCCTGCTGACCGGCGCCGGCGGCAACGTTGGCAGCGGCTTCCGCGACGACTACATCGAGCGCTATCAGGCCGACTACGCGCTGCGCCTCGCCGCGCACGATCCCGGCTTCGCCGACGACCGCTTCGACGACATCGTCGCGCTCGACATCGAGGACGCGCAGCAATGCCGCGCCGCCTGCGAGGGCGTGCAAACCGTCGTACACCTGGCGGCGAGTCCCGACTGGCAGGGTGACTTCTGCGACGATCTGTTCCGCCCGAACATCCTCGGCGCCTATCACGTGTTCGAGGCCGCACGCCAGGCCGGCTGCCGCCGCGTCGTCTATGCCAGCAGCGTCCACGCCATCATGGGCTACCCCGTCGACTATCAGGCGCACACCGGCGACCCCGCGCGCCCCGACACGATGTATGGCGTCACGAAGGTCTTCGGCGAATCGCTCTGCTCCTCATACGCCTACGAACACGGCATGTCGTGCATCGCCATCCGCATCGGCGCCTACGTTGCCGCCGCAGACAACGCGAAGGTCACCGACAGCGCCAACCCGCAGTTGCTGGATATCGTCATCAGCCAGCGCGATATGAGCCAGCTCATCCATCGCTGCATCATGGCGCCCGACGACATCACGTACGCCATCGTCAACGGCGTCTCCGATAATCGCTTCAAGCGCATGGACATCGAAGAGACGAAGCGCCTGCTCGGCTACGAACCCCAGGACGACGCGTTTGGCTGGAGCGCGGAGGTCGACTTCGGCCCCGAGGTGAAGGTCTAACGATGGTGATCGCCGCCGCCCCTGCGAAGAAGCCCGCGACGCCCGCCGCTTCGCCGCCGAACGCTGCGGCGCCCGTCGCTGCGTCTGACGCCATCGACTCCGCGAAGAGCGCCGGCCTGCGCTACGTCACCGACGACCAGCGGGGGATCACACGCAACAAGTCGAATAGCGGCTTCAGCTACGCCGCTCCCGACGGTACGCCGCTGCGCGACGCCGACGAACTGCAACGCATCAAAACGCTTGCCATCCCGCCGGCCTGGACCGATGTCTGGATCTGCGCGCGCCCGAACGGACATTTGCAAGCGACCGGCCGCGACGCGCGCGGGCGCAAGCAGTACCGCTACCACGCGCGCTGGCGCCAGGTCCGCGACGAGGCGAAGTACGACCGGATGCTCACGTTCGCGCGCCTGCTGCCCAGCATACGCAAGCGCACCGAAGCGGATCTGGCGCTGCCCGGACTGCCGCGCAACAAAGTGCTCGCCACCGTCGTCCGCCTGCTCGAGACGACGCTCATCCGCATCGGCAACGAAGAATACGCGCGCGACAACGGCTCGTTCGGCCTGACGACGATGCGCAACGGCCACGTCGACGTATCCGGCTCGACGCTGAAGTTCGAGTTTCGCGGCAAGTCCGGCAAGGAACACAGCATCGGCGTTCGCGACCTGCGCCTCGCGCGCATCATCAAGCGTCTGCGCGAACTGCCCGGACAAACGCTCTTCCAGTACGTCGACGACGCCGGCGATCACCAGAACATCGACTCGGCGGACGTCAACGACTACTTGCGCGAGATCACCGGCCAGGACTTCACGGCGAAAGACTTCCGCACGTGGGCGGGCACTGTGCTGGCGGCGGTCGCGCTGCACGCCTTCGAGCCGTTCGAGACGGAGGGCCCGGCGAGGCGCAACGTCGTCCGGGCGATCGAGCAGGTCGCGACGCGGCTCGGCAACACCCCCACCGTCTGCCGCAAGTGCTACGTGCATCCCGCCGTCATCGATGCTTATCTCGAAGGCGCCACGATCGAGAGCCTCGGCGATCAACCCACGGAGAAGTCGCCGCCCCGCCACGACCTCACGCCCGAGGAGGATGCCGTGCTGGAATTCCTGCAGCAGCGCCTGGACGGCAACGCGCGCGCTGCGAACTAAGCAGAAGCCTAACTCCATCCGGAGACGCTGACGACAACGCAGCCTCCACTCACGCACGTGGCGCGGGCTTTCAGCCCGCGGGGGCGGTGCGGGGTGTGGCAGCCTGCCTGCAATCCGTCGTCTTGCCACTGAAGGCTCCGGTACGCCAATGCTGGGGCATCCATCCTCTCTGAAACGCCAAGAGGCCCGGCATAGCGCCGGGCCTCTTCGTGAGTTCTGCATCTGCGCGCCGCCGTGATCTAGTCGTTCCGTCGCTGCCGGTACAACTCAACCCCCGACCCCAGCACCACCGCCGCGCCGAAGATCGCCAGCACCCCCAGCATGATCGAGCTGGAGCCGCCGCCGCCGGAGCCGCCGCCGCCCGCGTTCGGGGCTGTGACGCCGACCACGCC
>CAZRHH010000086.1:0-12459 GCA_964599885.1 uncultured Dehalococcoidia bacterium
GGTGCCGGTTCGGGCTTGAGTGCGATGTCCTTGGGCGCCGGTGGTTCCGGCGCTGGTGCGGCGGCCGGCGGTGGCGGCGCGCTGGCGATAATGATCGATGCGGCGCCCGCCGCGGTGTGGTTGGCAAGGCCGCCGTCGCCCTCGAACGGGTTGTCCCGGATGAGGATCGCGCTCCGAATCTCGGTGAGGATCTGCTTCACCTCGCCCTTGACGATCTTCCCTTCGTCTTCGAGCGTGGCGACCCGCGATTCAAGCTGCGAGACTTTGCCGACGAGTTGCTGGCCTTCCAACGGCGATCCTGCCTTTCGGTAACGGGTGTGGGCGCCGCCCGCAGCGTGCGGGCGGCGCCCAATGGCTCATCCTGAGCCGTTAGTTCGCGTTGATGATCGTCTCCGACATGGACGGCGGCGTCGTGCGCTGCACGACCATGTAGGAGCCGGTCGGCGGCTTCAGCTCCAGCGTGAACGTCTCGTTCGCGCCAAGCAGACAGGTCGGGCAGGCCGTGGCCAGGTCGATCGCGATCTCGGCGAGTTCGCCGGGCTCGAGCAGCTCGTCGGCGTCGCCGACGACTTCCGTGGTCGTGTACTCAAGGTCGTTGTCGACGACGGAACCATCAATGAACGAGATGACCGTCGTGTTGTTCGTGTCGTCGTTGTCGAGGTTGACGCTGTCACCGCCGGCGGCCAGCGTGACGCCCATGGTGATGTCCGTGACGTTCGTGCCGTCGGACGTCAGGATGACGCCGCCCGAGAGCTGCATCGTGCCACGGGTCTTCTGCAGGCCGGCGTAGACGGTTTCCTTGCCCCGCTCGGAGCTGAACAGACCAGTGCTCAGTACGACGAACGAGAACACCGCCGCGACCACGACGAAGGCGATGAGGACGATGGCTGTTTCAAGACCGGTGATGCCACGCTCTTCACCCGCGCGGCCGATGGACTTCAAACTATTCTTGAAATGGCGCTTCATTGCATTCCTCCTTGAGGAAGTCCTGTTGGATGTGATCCCATCTCCGGGATCCCTGACGGAACGGTGTAGGGCTACAGCGACTTGCAACACCTCCTTGTTGAAGCGCGTAGCCTGGTGTCCGCCCTCCGGACAGGCTGTTGGTCGCGCACTTCCCTGCTCAACCGGCCTTCTGTGGTTGCGGCGCATGCCGCCCGAACCGCAGAGAGCGCGACATTCCGTGCCAGGTCTCCCGGTACGTCCTTGTACCGAGTGAAGGGTCGAACAAACGGCGGTTTCGGTGCATGGTGGGCGCACCCGCGTTGCAAGGGTGGTGGCACCCGCGGGGCGGGAGGCGGGAAGCGAGAGGCGCGAAGCGAGAGGCGGGGAGGCGCGGGCAGTCGGCATCGGTTCGGTACGGTGACCTGGACGGTGTGTCGCGCCGAGCCAACGGCCCGCGAGTCGCTGGCTTTAGGCTGCACACCCAGCCTGGCGTGAAAACGTAGAACGGCCCGGCTGCGTTGTGCGGCCGGGCCGTTCCTTTTTTCCGTGACGGAGCCTAGTTGACGTTGATGATCGTCTCGGTCATCGAGGGCGGAGTCGTGCGCTGGACGACCATGTAGGAACCGGTCGGCGGCTTGAGTTCGAGCGTGAACGTCTCGTTCGCGCTGATCACGCAGGTCGCGCAGGCCGTGGCCAAGTCGATCGAGATCTCGCTGAGTTCGCCGGGTTCGAGCAGTTCGTCGTTGTCGCCGACGATCTCGGTGGTCGTGTACTCGAGGTCGTTGTCGGTGACTGCCGAGTCGATGTAGGAGATGACGGTCGTGTTGTTCGTGTCGCCGTTGTCGAGGTTGACGCTATCGCCACCGGCCGCCAGCGTGACGCCCATGACGATGTCGGTGACGTTCGTGCCGTCGGACGTCAGAATGACGCCGCCGGAGAGCTGCATGGTGCCACGGGTCTTCTGCAGACCGGCGTACACCGTCTCCTTACCCCGCTCCGAGCTGAACAGACCGGTGCTCAGCACGACGAACGAGAACACCGCCGCCACCACGACGAAGGCGATAAGGACGATAGCCGTTTCCAGTCCTGTGATGCCGCGCTCTTCAGCCACGCGGCGGACAAACTTCCTGATCCGCTCCATTGCCTAACCTCCTGAAAGGGCCACGTGGCCTGAATGTTTGCGGCGATCCTTGCCCGTTGCGAGTAGGTAACTCCTGTACCCTCTAAGGTTCGTGTTTGCAGAGCCTGATTGAGACGGTAAATACACCCGACTTTCGCGGGTGCGCGCACCCGCCGCGCGTCCAGCGCAGATTCGCTTGCCGGAGCGCGATCGAGACAGGCGCCCACCATCCGGTGGGCGCCTGTCTCTTTGTACCTACCGCAGGAACGTCTTAGTTGAGGTCGACGATCGTCTCAGCCATCGAGGCAGGCGTCGTTCGCTGGATCACCAGGTAAGACCCGGTTGGCGGCTTCAGTTCGACCGTGAAGGTGTGGTTTTCACCAATGGTGCAGGCGCACTCGGCCGCCATATCGATATCGATTTGAGAGAGCTCGCCCGGTTCGAGCAACGAATCGCCGTCGCCGATGACCTCGGTTGTCGTGTAGACCATGTTCGTCGTGTTGACGCTGTCATCGATGTAGGCGACGACGGTGCGGTTCGTCGCATCCGTCGCATCCAGATTGACGGTGTCGCCGCCGGCTGCAAGCGTCAGGCCGATGCGTAGGTCCGTGACGTTCGTGCCGTCCGACGTCGCGATGATGCCGCCGGTAAGCGTCATCGACCCGCGGGTCTTGGCGAGGCCGGCGTAGACGGTCTCCTTGCCTCGCTCTGCGCTGAAGAGCCCCGTACTCAAGACGACGAACGAGAATACCGCCGCGACCACGACGAAGGCGATGAGGACGATGGCTGTTTCGAGGCCCGTGATACCGCGTTCCTCACCTCCGCGGCGGAGCAGTTTCCAAATGTGCTTCATTGCCGACCCTCCAACTGACTTGATGGGCCTCAGCCCTGCATGTGTCCTCAGGTGTGATTCCTGTACGGGTATGGTTTCGTTCCCTTAGGGGTACCCTCGCATGGTGATTGCACCCGACTTGCGCGGGTGCCAGCACCCACGCCAGATACGGACGGCGTGGATCGTGACGACGAGGTTTTGCCTCCGCGCGTAGGGGAACCACCGTCTCCGATCGTCGAGCGCAGATATAGAGAAGCCCCCGCGGGTGGGCGGAGGCTTCGCAAGGGGCACGGATGGCAGTGCTGTCAGTTTAGGTTCACGATGGTCTGCGTAATCGACGGCGGCAGCGTGCGCTGGATCACCAAGTACGAGCCCGTTGGCGGCTTCATCTCGATCCAGAACGTCTCGTTGTCGCGGATGTCGATGGCGGCACTTTGCGTCAGGTCGATCGTGATCGTCAGCAGCTCGCCCGGCTCGAGGATGCTGTCGGCGTCGCCCACGGCGACCGTCGTCACGTAGACAAGGTCACTCTCGATGACGCTGTCATCGTGGTAGGACATGACGGTGCGGTTGTTCGTCGCTGTTGGATCGAGGCTCACCTCTTCCCCGCCCGCCGCGAGCGTCACCGAGAACGAGAGCGCAGTCAGTTCCGTGCCATTCGATGTGCCGATGATGCTGCCGCTCAGACCCATCGTGCCGCGCGTCTTCGCCAGACCGGCATAGACGGTCTCCTTGCCGCGCTCGGAGCTGAAGAGTCCCGTGCTCAGCACCACGAACGAGAAGACGGCCGCGACCACCACGAACGCGATCAGCACGATCGCCGTCTCGAGGCCCGTGATGCCGCGCTCGGACCGAAGCAGTCGAATAAGGGTGCATGGCTGCACGAGGAGCCTCCTTGCTACGGCGTCGCGGCGAGCGCACGCCCGGCGGCCCTCCTTGGCCGCGTCTGATCAATTGAACCTCGGCGCCCGGCCCCTGCGGCGGCAGGGTGAACGCCCCCGAGCGAGCAGGGTGCCAGCACCGACGCACCGACTCCCACCAGTCACAGACACTAGACACCGGTGCCCGTGCAACGCGCCACGCCCAGGTGAACGTGCCAGATATAGGCGTACACCCTGATGTGCTGCATGTGCGCGTGGCCCGATAACCAGATACGACATGAATAACAACCAGAACCGCATACGTGTACTCGTCGTGGAGGCGGATAGCCTCCTCCGCGACATGCTGCGCGCCGTCCTCTCGGCCGAACCCCGCCTGGAGTTCGTCGGCGCGACCGGCGTGCCGGCAGACGCCGTTCGTCTCGCCTCGACGGAGAAGCCCGATGTCGCGCTCGTCGGCCTCGATAACGAGAGCGAAGGCGACGCGCTTGCCGTGGCGCAGGCGATCTCCGGTTCGCGCTCTGGTGGCGCCCGCATCGTCTTCCTCGGCGAGCGGCCGGACCGGCGCACGCTGGCGGCGCTGCCGGCGTTCCGGGCGGCCGGCTGGTCGTATCTGCTGCGGCAGTCGGTGTCCGATGTGGCGACGCTGGTCCGTGCGATCGATGGCGCGGCGATGGGCCTCGTCGTCCTCGACCCGCTCGTCGTCGAGAGTCTGGGCCGTCGCGAGACGCGGTTGTCGGCGCTGACGCGGCGGCAGCTCGAAGTGCTGTCGATGATGGCGAAGGGCTACAACAACGCCGCAATCGCCAAGGCACTTGTACTCGAGGAGAAGTCCGTCGAGAACCACATCAACGCCATCTTCGGTCAACTGAACCTGAGCCGCGACAACGCGGCGCACCCCCGCGTGAAGGCCGTCCTGCTCTACCTGCAGGAGACGCTCGGCACCAGCGGCGACGCCGAACCGCCGCAGCCCGCGCACCAACCCCGCAAGGCTGCCTAGCGCTCGCTCCTGCGGTCTTCCTTTTCGCATCAACGACTGGTGTCTGGTGTTTGGTGCCTGGTCGTACCGCGTTGCGGCATCAGTGGCGAACGATATGGGAAGCGGTTACGGCATCAGCTGAGAAGCGGGCGATTCTCTAGTTCGATCGCCCGGAGCGCCAACAGTGCTTGTTCGATCACATCTAGCGCTGCCTCTAGCGAATCTCTGCCCGCTGGCTGATACGTCGTGAGGGCGCGATAGAAGCCGCGCATTTCCTGCCCAACCAGAGTTTCGTCCGGAAGCGCATCTACCGCCGCGGGTTTCGACTGCGCCCATGCGGCGATCGGGTCGTCAAGGGCGAGTGCGAGTAAATGGAAGTAAGAACGCCAAACCTCGCCGCTAAGACGTCGCACCAACAAATTCAGGCGTCCGCCACCATGTTCGAGCAGACCGATCGCGACGTAACGCGGCTGCGCGTGGAGTGACGCCAGCGCTTGTCTTGCTTGCGCACGGAGATCGGCGCCGGTTGCCTCCGCCCGTGGTAGCGGGCCCGCGAGCAGCGCGTAGCCTCCGCGCACGAGCGGCGGCGCATCGCCTGGATCAGATGCGTGGACCGGCATGCACGAAATGAAATGGAACGGCCGCGGATCGATCGCGGCGAGGCCACGTTGGATCGAGAGCGCGAGCGGCATTCGAAGCGCTCCGCCCTCGAACGCGTCATCGTACAGATACAAGTGCAGGTCGATGTCGCTCCATCCGGGGATGAAGCCGCCCTTCACCGCCGACCCTACGGCGACGATAGCGGCAACCCGGTCGCCGGCAAACTCCAAGCATGCAGTTGCCGCCTCGACGGCCGGTCGTTGCGCCTCGGGAATGAGTTGAGAACAATCGATGTTCACATCACCTCGTGAGGGGACGGCTGCCGTCGGCATATGCTACGCCCGTATTGTCGCACATGCGCCTCGCGTTTGCCCTACGCCACGTCGTCGGCGATGAGTGGCGCGATGGAGTCCAGCCGCACGATCTTTGGGGCGTCGGGGTCTTGGAGTGGGACGCGAACGGTGATGGCGACGGCGCTGCCGACACGGCCGATCGAAAATTCGCCGCCGCGCTCTTCGGCGATGGCGAAGCTCGCGGCGATGTCTGAGCGATCGAACGCCGCGTCGCCGAGGTCGGCGGTCATGCCCAGGTGTACGTTGTTGCCGTTCCGCTGAAGCGAGACGTCGCATCGCGCCGCGCCGGCCTCGCCGAATGCGGCGGCTGCGGCCTCGACGCCGCGGAACAGCGCGCCGCGCAGCACCCCGTCCATCACCTGATCGCCGTCGGTGGTCATCGCGTCGACGGCCGGGTCAACCTGGAGGCGCATCGCGATACTCGCCGCCACGCGCGGTGCGAGCGCTCGGAGCGCGGCTCCAAGCGGATCGGGGATGGCGGGAATCACAGTGACGCGCGGCGTGGGGGCTGGTTCGTCGTTTGGCTCGGTCGTGCCGGGCTCGATGGGCAACTCGGCGGAGACCGTAGTTGCGCTGGCGCAATGGCTGATGGATACGGTGCCGCCGTGCGATTCGACGACGTTCCACGCGTCGCCTGGATGCTTCTCGTCGAACGCAGGATGCGCCGAGTCCGAGGTGATATCGACGGTCAGTCCGTTCTCGCTATGGCGGACGGAGACGGTGCAGCGGGCTGCGCCGGCGTCGACAAGATTGCGCGCGGCCTCGCTGATCAGCGCATGCAGATCGGCTTCGGCGTTTCCGCCGAGCCCCGCCTCTGCATCCGGCGCGATGTCGAGCGTGAGGTCGATATCGCCGGCGAGCGTGGCTCGGAGTTCGCCAAGCAGCGCGCCGATCCGGCCCGGCGATCCGCTGGCGAGCGCGCCCAGTGCGGCTGCGCCGCCGGAGGCCGAGCCGCCACCAGACGCCCCGCCTGCAGGGCGTCTCTCGCCGGGTGTTTCGTCGTCGGCCGATCTGCCCGAGGACGATCCTGTGGCTGCGGGATCTTCTTGTGTGCCGCGGCGTTTGCGCGCCTTGCCCGCCGCGCTGGATTCGCTCTCGCCGATCTCTGATTCGCCAGCGAACTGGTTCGGCGTGAATGCGTTCGACTCGTCGCCCACCCGGGCACGTTCCTCGGGCGGCAGTGCTGCCGCGGGCAGCGAGCAGGCGATGTTCAGCGTGCCGCCCTCTGCCGTGGCAGCGAGCGTCGCGCCGTATGCTGCCAGGCTGAGCGCGCCCGCATCGAGCGCTGCGAGGTCGAACGGCGCATCGCTGTCCGGCAGATCGGCCAGCAAACCGAGCGAGATGCTCTCGTCGCCCCGCTGCAGCGAGATATGGCACGCGCCGCCTCCGGCCGCCGCCAGCGCGTCGATCGCGTCGCGAATGACGCGGTAGGCAACGAGACGCAGCGGCGTCGCCACCGTGAGGCTACCGTTGCCGCCCGATACGCGGTCCGCGCCCGGGCCGATGTCCAACGACACGTCGATGACGCCCTCCAACTCCTTCGCCAGAGCCCGTAGCGCATTCGGCAGGCCGAGACGCACGAGCCCCGGATGCAGTTCCTGTCCGACGGAACGCAGGTCGCGTTCACGGATCTGCTCGAGTTCGTCCATCGCGCGGGCGTGCAGCTTTGCGGCGGCATCGGGGTCGGTCTCGGCGAGGCGATAGGCCTGGTCTGCCTGCGTCGCGGCGACCATGAGCCGGGTAAGCACCGATTCGCGTAGCCGCTCGGAAAGCCGCGCGTTCCGGCGCTCGTAGGCGTCGATGAGCGACAGCGCGTTGACATCAGCCACGATCATCGGCGGGGGCGGTGGGGGGGGGCGGGCGCGACCGGCTCCGGCTCAGCGTCGAGCGCCATATCGTCCGTGCGAGCGTCCCCCGCGCCCTTGCTCGCTATCACATCATCGACTGGTGCTGCGACGGCCTGGTCGTCCGCGATGACGACTGCCCGGAGTGCGGGCGGCGTCTGGGGCGCGGCGTCGGGCGCCGGATCGAGCGCTTCCGCGGCCGCCACCTGCGCCGCCGGTGCGCCGCCCGACGAGAATCGAATGACACTTCCGGCGAAGACGATTGCCAGCACGGCGCCCGCCAGCGTCACCAGCGCCTGCTTTCCCAGCGCCCGCGACGCCTCCGTTTGCATGAGCGATGCGGGGAGGCACGACGCTACATTCCAGCCATGATCGATTTGCGTCTCGCGGCCGATCGGGCCGAGCCCGCAGATCGATTCGGTGCCGTCGATGGTCGCGCGGACGCTGCCATTGTCGAGCGGCTCGCCGCTCCACGACGAACGCAGCAGCGCATCGGGCACGCCCGCCGAGAACTGCCCTGCGTTGTTGATGATCACGTTGCGGCTGCCGTCGACCGTGGCCTTGAGCGTTTCCGACCAGAGTTTCGCCGGGTCCGAGCGGCCGTAGAGGATCGCCCAGACTGTGCCGTCGGGGTCACGGAGCGGCGTCGTGAACTCGATGTACCCCGCCTTTCCGGCTTCCGGCAGGATGATGTCCGAGTTTGCCGGCCCCAGATTCGCGCGGGTCGTATTGAACGCTTCGCTGCCGCGAAGCTCCGCGAACGACGGATCCGTCGAAGCCAGCACAATCCCGGCCCGGTCGGCGACGGCCAGCGATTTGAGTTTGTTCGTATTCAGGAACAGCAGTTGCTGCATCGCGGACGTGCGGTCGGCGGGCGACGTCGCCTTCGCGCGCACAATCGGATCCTCGGCGTATTTGAGGATCTGCAGGTAGCCGTTGAAGGAATCGCCGGTCGCGAGGCGGGCGCTGTGCTGGGCAAGCGACGCCGCTTCGTCGGCGCCGCGGCGGTCGGCGGCACGGCTGGTGAATTCGCGCGCGCCGTAATAGGTGAGCGCGCCCAGAAACGCGACGGCCACGATGACCGCGGCGAACGCCGCGATCGACGGCTCCGGCCGGCCGATCGACAGGCGGCTAACCGTAGCCCGAACACGGTCGAAGGGCGAGTTCGTAGCTTCCAAATTGGTCTGATCTGGTGCTATGGGCAGGCTCGGATCGGAATCGATGACGGCGGCCGAGGGTTCAGGCGCCGGAACAGCGGCGGCGTGGCCAAAACGAAGCCAGCCGAAGCGCAAGCGCGCTCCGTCATCGCCATCGGGCGGGCGGTTGCCGGTCGTCAGATCGTCCATAACGCCGAATCTATGGTCGGTGGTAGCACCCAGCCGAGGCAGAGGCGAAACCCCTATGTTTGGGCGGTGGGAGATGGGATGTGGGAAGTGGGGAAGCGGGTTGGCGGGTGGGGCGCTGACAACGACGCCGTTCGACCGCACGAGCGCGGGCATTGACGAACCGGTGTTCTAGACGTATAGTCGGTTTCCGAACAGGTGTGCGGGTACGAGGAGGGTAAGGATGCCGCTCGATAACGTGCTGGACGCCCTCCGTACCGACCCTGAGCTTCGATCCGGCTTCGTCGAATGGCGCGAGTTGCCGGAGCGGGAGGCGCGCTACTCGCCGTTTCCGATGGGGACCGATGCGCGGCTCGTAGCGGCGCTCGCCAGCCGCGGGATTGAGCAACTGTACACGCATCAGGCTGAGGCGCTTGCCGCGGCGTCGCACAGGCAGAACATCGTCGTCGTGACGCCGACCGCTTCCGGCAAGACGCTCTGCTACAACCTGCCGGTGCTGCAGGCGATGCTCGCCGATCCCGAAGCGCGGGCGCTCTACCTGTTTCCGACGAAAGCGCTGGCGCAGGACCAAATGCAGGAGCTGCACGGCCTGATCACGGCGCTCGGCGTTGCCATAAGGACGTTCACGTACGACGGCGACACGCCCGGCGACGCGCGGCGGAAGGTGCGCGAAGCGGGCAACGTCGTCGTCACGAACCCCGACATGCTGCACACGGGCATCCTGCCGCACCACACCAAGTGGGTGAAGCTGTTCGAGAATCTCCGCTTCGTCGTCATCGACGAGTTGCACCAGTACCGAGGCGTATTCGGCAGCCATGTCGGCAACGTCATCCGGCGGCTGCGGCGCGTCTGCAAGTTCTACGGCTCCGACCCGATCTTCATCTGCTGTTCGGCGACGATCGCCAACCCGCGCGAGCTGGCCGAGAACATCGTCCGCGCGCCCGTACTCCAGATCGACAACAACGGCGCACCCCGAGGCCGCAAGGTCGTCGCCATCTACAACCCGCCGATCGTCAATCGAGAACTCGGCATCCGCGCCGGTGCAGTCGATGCGGCGCGGGCGATCGCATCGCGGCTGCTGCAGGGCGGCGTGCAGACGATCGTCTTCGCGCCGTCGCGGGTGCGCGTCGAGCTGTTGCTGCGCTATCTGCGCGAATCGCTGAAGCCGCGCGTCGGCGACCCGCCGAAGGTCGAAGGCTATCGCAGCGGCTATCTCCCGAACGAGCGGCGCGCCGTCGAGCGTGGGCTGCGTGAGGGGCGCGTCCGCGGCGTTGTTGCCACGAACGCGCTCGAACTGGGCGTCGATATCGGCGGGCTCGATGCGGCTGTGCTGACCGGCTACCCGGGCACGCTCGCCAGCGCCTGGCAGCAAATGGGCCGCGCGGGCAGGCGAAACGGCCCCGCCTTCTCGGTGATCGTCGCATCGTCGTCGCCGCTGAACCAGTACGTCGCGGCGAATCCTGAGTATCTGTTCGACACGTCTCCGGAGGCGGGACTGATCGACACGGAGAACCTGCTCGTGCGCATCAGCCACATGAAGTGCGCTGCGTTCGAGGTGCCGTTCGAGGACGGCGAAGAGTTCGGGCCGCAGTCGGCCGAGTTGTTCGAGATGCTGGCCGACGAAGGCGTGCTCGTCCGGGCCGGCGGCCGCTATCACTGGATGACGGAGGCGTTTCCGGCCGAAAGCGTCAGCCTGCGGTCGGCGGCGATCGACAATTTCGTCGTCATCGAACAGGGGCCAAAGCCGCGCGTCATCGGCGAAGTCGACCGCCCTGCGACGCCGCTGCTGATCCACGACGAAGCGATCTACATGCACGGTGGCCAGCAGTACCACGTCGACAAGCTCGACTGGCACGAGAAGAAGGCCTACGTCCGCAAAGTCGACGTCGACTACTACACCGACGCGAACCTCGCTGTCGATCTTGAAGTGCTGGAATCGTTTGAGCGGGCGCCCGCGTCGGGCTGCGATGTCGACCACGGCGAGGTGGCGGTGCGCGAGGTAGCGACGATCTTCAAGAAGATCAAGCTCGATACGAACGAGAACGTCGGCTGGGGCCGCATTAGCATCCCGGAGGAAAGCCGCCACACGACGGGCTACTGGCTGGCGCTTAACGAGGAGTGTGCGGCAGGTTTCTCACGCGGCGAGCTGCAGGACGGGCTCTGGGGCATGGCGCATCTGCTGCGGAACCTGGCGCCCATCTTCCTGATGTGCGACCCGCGTGACCTCCAGGCCGTCGCCCAGATACGGTCGCCGTTCACCGAACGCCCGACGCTGTTCTTGTACGAGAACCAGCCCGGTGGCGTCGGCATGTCGCGCCGGCTGTTCGAGATCCATTCGCAGCTCATGCGCGCCGCGCTCGACGTCGTCCTTCACTGCGGCTGCCCGGCCGGCTGCCCCGGCTGCGTCGGCCCTTCGATCGGCGAGCACGGCACCAATAAGCGCGCGGCGATCACGCTGCTGCGGCGGCTGTGCGCCGACGGTGTGCGCGCCTCCGCGCCGAACGAAGCTGACGAGCGTACCGGCACCGTGGCGCACGCCGACGCGGTGGCCGGATGACGGCGCCGGCCTCTCGAAATGTAGGCGTCGCGCCGCAGCGAAGCCTGCGCGACCGCATGCAGCACGCCGTCCGTCAGCACGCGGGCGTGTCGCCCCAACCGGCGGTCATTCCCGCTCGGTCGCGCGAGCAACTGCCGCCCATCGCGCAGATCCTGCGCGGCGACTGGCACGACACGGAGCATGGCGCCGTCTTCGTGCGCGACGACTGGTATCCGATTGACCACCTGCACGGCGCCTTGCCGCTCTCCGCGCCGCTGGATGCCGACCGCAGAGGCCTCGCCCACCTCCTCGGAGCGACGAGCGCGCCCGAAGCATCGCGGCTCGCGTTCTTCGACATCGAGACCACGGGCCTATCGGGCGGTACCGGCACGTATATGGTGATCGCCGGCCTCGGCTCGTTCGACGACGGCGCCTTTCGCATGCGCCAGTACTTTCTGGCGGACATCGCCACCGAGTACGCGATGCTGGCGATGCTCGGTGCGGATCTGGCGCGGTTCGAGGGCATCGTCACCTACAACGGACGCGCCTTCGACATGCCCTTCGTCGAGACGCGCATGACCCTGTCCCGGCTGCCGTACCCGTGCCGCGAGATGGCTCACTTCGATCTGCTGCACGCGGTCCGCCGCCTCTACAAGCACCGCATGCCCGGCTGCCGCCTCGCCGAGGCCGAACGCAAACTCCTCCGCATCGAGCGTCCCGACGACGTGCCGGGCTGGCTGATCCCCCAGTTGTACTTCGACTATGTGCGGGCGGGGCGGGCGGCGCCGTTGCGCGGCGTCTTCCGCCACAACGCGGAGGATGTGCTGTCGCTGGCGGGTGTGCTGGCGACGTGCGCGCGGCTGCTTTCAGACGTGGAACTCGATCCCGATGACGCGGCGGCGGTGGCCCGTTGGTGGGAAGCGGCGCGCGAGCCGCATCGGGCGTTGCCGCTGTACCGCTACGCCCTGCCGTGGCTCGAAGGCGGCGACGACTGGCACTGGGCAGCGAGCCGCCACGCCCGGCTGTGCA
>CAZRHH010000087.1:0-11845 GCA_964599885.1 uncultured Dehalococcoidia bacterium
GAGCCGCCGCCCATCCCTGTCATACTCAGCAGCGTCGGACGCGGCGCGCCCCCCGACGCCCGACGATTGTCGCGCCGCGGCATCCGGTCCGCCGGCGCATCGGATGCACCGTCGGCGGCTGCTTGGTCGATGGGTTGCTGGGATTGCGGAGCGCTTGCGTCGCCTTGCGGCCGGTTTTGGCCACCGCGCCTGCCGCGCCGCCTTCTGGGCTTCTTGCCTTCATTCATACGCAGGGCAGGGTACGCGACCCCGCCCCGCGATGCGAGCAGCGGATCGTCTTCGATCCGCTTCCCGTTCGCCGCTTCTCGCATCTGGGTAATGGAGCGGCGGCCGCCACGGACTTCCTCGATCCGCTGGCAGCCGCCGCCCCGGGCGCAACGTCCTTAGTGGCGGCTGCCTGGGAGATAGCCGCCGCTGCCGGTATCCGGACCGCTCACCGTGCCGACGCCGCCGCTGCCGCCCGTCGCCACTTCGCCGCCGGAGTCGGGGCTGCCAACGTCGGGATACACGGGACAGACAACCGGGCACGACGCGTGAACGCTCAGCGCGCCCGACGCTCCGTCCACGCCGCCGACCTGCACCATGTAACTGCGATCCGCGCGCGCCGTGAAATCCAGCGTCCCCGACGCGGAACAGGCGGTGCTTTGCACGCCTCCCGGCGGCGAGAATCCCTCGAATTCGTACAGCGCGATCACGGTCGCGAAGTCGCTGTCCATCGTGGAGATCGTCGTCGGGATGTCGCCATTCAACGTGCTGTCGATGTTCGCGTAAAACGCGTACCACACCGTGTTACCGATGTTGCCGCACGGCTGCATCTCGCCAGGCTGGTTCGTCGCGCCGCGCGTATCGCGTGCGTCCATGTAGTTGTAGCTCAGGTACTGCGCGCTGCCGATGTTGTCGTTGTTCGGCGGGCACGGCGTCAGGCAGTCGACGCGCATCTGCAGATCACCGCTCGCGCCGTCGCGACCGCCGGCTTGAACGAGGTACGTCGTCTGTGCCCGCACATCGACGAGCAAGCTCGGCCGCTCACCCGGCGCACCGCCCGCGCAAGCGACGCGCGTACGTGTCTGGAGTCCGCTCGGATCGTACTGCTCCTCGTACACCGCAATCGCCGTGTCGAACGAACTGCCGCCGGTGTCGATGACAACCGGAAGACTCAAATCGGACGCGTAAAACGAATGCCAGATCGTGCCGCCCATGTTGCCGCAACCCGTGTCCTCGCCCTCTTGCGTGGTCGCGCCGCGCGTGTCCGCGCTCGTGGTATACGGAAGCGAGTACGGCACGCCGAGCCCGTTCGGCTGGAACATCGAATCGTTGTACGGCGGGCAGGCGCCGCTCCCGCATTCGAAGGTGTAGTTCAGCTCGCCCGTGGCTCCGTCGCGGCCGCCCATCTGCACGATGTACTCACGCTGCCCCTCCGCATCGAACTCAAGGCGCGCCCGTGAATCGCCCGACCCATCGTCGCACGCAGTATTCGCCCCAGCGCCGACGGTCGAGTACCCGTCGTACTCTTCGATCACAGACTCGTACACAGCCACCACCGTCGGAAAGTTACTTCCCGCCGTGTCGATCACGACGCGTGCGTCACCCTGCACGTAGATCGTCTGCCACACCGTCGCACCGATCCCGCCGCAGGGGCGCTGCTCCCCGAGTTCGAGCGTGGCCGCCTCGGTGAAGAGGCTCTCCGTCGTCGGCGGCTCGATGTAGCCGCGACGCTCGAAGTCGTCGTTGTACGGCGGACAGGCCGGCACGCACTTGATGTTCAACACCAGCGACCCGCCTGCGCCGCTCGCGCCGCCCACCTGCAGCAGCATGTACCGCCCCGGCTCCGTATCGATCCGCAGGCGTGACTGCTGCCCGCCGGCCGCATCGTCATTGCAGGCGGTTGCCGGCGTCTGTTCCGTCGGAACGCCTCCAGAAGGATTTTCGGTATAGAGCGCCAACACGGTGTCGAAGTCACTGCCGAACGTGTCGATCTCGATCGTCTGCTCGAAGTCGGCATACATCTCGAACCAGACCGTCGCTCCGATGTTCCCGCACGGCCGCTGCTCACCAGACTGCAACGTCGCCAATCGCGTATCGACTCCCCAGCGCGTCTGCGGCTGATACGCATCCACGTAGACGCCCGTGCGTTGATCCAGATCGTCGTTCGGCGCCGGACACGCGCACGCCGCGTGCAACTGCAACGCCCCGCTCGCGCCGTCATAGCCGCCCACCTGAATCAGATACGGTTGATAGCGCTCGACCTGGAAGCTGATACGAGCCGATCCGTCGGCTGCATCGCCGTCGCAATCAAGCGGCGAAAGATTGTCGCCCGGCGGTGACGGGATGAAGCCGGTATTGCTGTATGCCGCAACCACCGTCGCGAAGTCACTGCCGGCCGTGTCGATGGTCAGCGTCCCGCTACGGTCGGCGTAGTACTCGAACCACACGGTCGCGCCGATCGGCGCGCAGGGCGCGTCTTCGCCGCTCTCGAGCGTCGCGCCGTCGGTGCTCTGCGTGATACTGAGCGGAAACGTGTCGCGGCCATCGTTGGGATACCAGCGAATGCGCTGCTCGAACGCGTCGTTCGACGGCGATCCTCCAGCGAGCGCGACCCGCGCCGGCGTGTCCCGAAACGCGACGACCAGAGCGGCGACCGTCGCGACGAGTACCAGCGCGCTGGTGATCGCCGGCATGTGCGGCATGTGAAAGTGCGGAACTGCGGACAAGCACCACCTCCTTGCGCCCGGTGGTACTTGTGCAAACGCTTGACATGACGAAAAGGTTTACGCGCAGTCCGACGGAATTTGCAGCGCCCGCAAACACGGCACGTGAAACGCGATCTCTCCCCGCTCCCACCCGTCGCGTTCGCCCGTCGCCAGCGCGGCGGCGCCGTCAAGTTCGTATCGGTACACCGGCTTCGTCCGCACCGCGCCCAGCGACGCCGACGCGTATGCGTAGAACGCGGCCGCCCCGCCCGGACCCGGCGCCGCAAGCTCGTACGAGACGCCACTGTCGGACGCGAGTTCGTACACAGGCACCAGCCCCGTTGCCGGCGTCAGCGACGCGTAAAACGCTACGCCACTCTGCTCGTACCCGTCGCCGGGTGACTCGGCGGCGTAGCGCAACCCGCCCGACGCATCTCGCCACTCGTGGATCGCCGTCCCCGGATGCAGCGCGACGAGTTGAACGTCGTACGGTTGCTGGCTCGAAAACGTCGCGTACAGCGTGCCGTCGTCGCCCGTCAGATGCCGGTGCAGCTCCGCCGAATAGCAATACGGGTACACGTCCTCGACCAGCGAGCGGCAGTCCAGCCACGTCACCGGCTCCGACCACGGCCCCTGCGGCTCGTCGGCGGTGCGCGCCTGCAAGGTCGCCAGGTGGCCGTTGTAGAGCGCCACCCACGTGCCGAGCTGCTCGTCGTACGACACTTGCACGCCGTTGTCCGGCGGCAGCGTCGATGCCTCGCCCGCCGGCCACAACGGCTCCGCAGCGTCCGCGTCGGCGTTCCACTCCCCACCATCCCAGTACGCGTACGCCTCCAGGTCGCCGATGCGGTCGAGCGGCACGCGTGCCGCGTACGTCCGTTGATCGTCGGTGCCGATGTACACCACAACGTCATCACCGACGCGCACCGGCGAGCGCACGCCGCTCACGTTCGAACCGAACGTTGTGTCGTCACCCCAGATCTGCTCGACAACGCGTACGCCATCCGTCGTCCCCGCCGGAATTCGGCCCAACCCGACCGATTCGACGTGCCAGGCAAACGGCGACTCGCGCATGACCTTCACCATGTAGAAGACGATCGAGCCATCATCTAGCGCCAAAACGCCGTCGGGCCAGGCCGTCGTCTCGTCGCCGGGCGGGAACATCGGCACCGCCGTGCCGCCCGCCGACTTGAACTCCAGATCGATGCAGTCGCTCGCGTCCGTGTCGGTCGACGTCGCCAGCGACGCGGCGATCACATCGCGACGGCCGTTCGGGCCGAGCCGCACCGTATCGCCGAAGAACCAGTAGCCCCGGCCACCGGCGACGACGCTCTGCACGCCGTCGGCGCCCGTCACGTTGAGCGCGCGCGCGTTCGCGCTGTCGCCGACCAGCCGGCATACCGGCTCAGCCGCCACGATGACTGCCGCAGCGACACTGTCCGGCGGCGCGGCGGCATCGGGCGTCTGCGAGCCGTTGGATCCCGCAGTGCCCGATGAGCCGTCGCACCCGGCCGCGCCGAGCGTGATCAGCGCCACAAACGCGACAGCGATCGAGCGGCGGCCAGTCATGAACATCATCCGGAAATCGTTCACCTCGTCGCGGGCCGTCGCGCGTTCGCATAAAACAAAACGCCTGGCCGCACCAAAGGTTAACGCGTTATCTGTTGCGCCTGCCGCCGGCGTTCCGCCCGAAGCCGCCGTGAGACACCATGTGCCGATGGACCCTCAACTCGTCGCCTTCGTCATCGCCGTGATGCTGCTCGCCAGCACCGCGCAGACGGTCGCCGGCTTCGGCCTCGCGCTGATCGCCGTGCCGTTTCTCGTCACGGCGCTCGACGTGCGCGACGTCGTGGTCGTCACGTCGCTGCTCGCGCTCGTAAACTCGTCACTGATCGCCCGCTCCGCCTGGGCGCACGTCCCCTGGCGCACGGTCACGACCATGCTCGCCGGCGCCTACGCCGGTATGCCGCTCGGACTCGCGATTCTGCTCTTCGCCCCGCCCGACGCGCTCCGTCTCGGCGTCGGCATCACCACCATCGTCATGGCAGGAGCGATGGCGTTCGGTCTCCGTTACGGCGCCAGCGGCCCCCGCATCGAACTCCTCGCCGGCGCCACGGCTGGCGTCCTCGGCACGAGTACCAGCCTGAACGGCCCGCCCGTCGTGCTCTACTTGCAGGATCGTCACCTGCCGACGGCGCAGTTTCGCGGCGCGCTCGGCGCGTTCTTCGTCGGCACCGGCGTCGTCTCCCTGACCGCCTACGCCCTCACCGGCGTCATCGAGTGGCGCTCTGTCGCGCTCGCCGCAGCGGCGCTGCCGGCAGTGTTCGCAGGCAACGCCCTCGGCCACGTCCTCCTCGGCCGTCTCAGCGACGCCGTCTTCCGGCGCGTGGTACTCGTGTTGCTCGTGGTGGCGTCAGCCGCCGCTGTCGTGTCGGCGCTGGTGCGCATCCTGCAATGACAATGGCAGTTGACGTGATTGCTGCACTGCGATGACCGTCGCACGCCCAATGGCTGTGGCACGGGCTTTCAGCCCGTGTCACTCTGGCACAGATACGTCGCGCCGAATGACATTGCCTCGCGGATAAGGATCACCACATGTACGACGGACTGCACCCTCATCTCGGCAACCTCTCCCGCCTGTCGAACGCCGAGACACGCTCGATCAGCGCCGAGAATCCGACAGGCGAACCCGGCAAAGGCGGCATGGCCACCGAAGGCACGGGCGCGCGCGCCGCCGCCGAGCTCGGACAGGGCTGGAAAGTCTCGCCATCCATCAACCTGCCGGCTCAGCAAACGGTCACGCTCGCGGATATCGATGGCTCCGGCGCGATCCAGCACATCTGGCTGACGGTGCATCCGAACTTCTGGCGCAAGCTTGTCATCCGCTTCTATTGGGATAACGAAGAGCAGCCGTCGATCGAAGTGCCGCTCGGTGACTTCTTCTGCAGCGGCTGGGGCGTGCGCTGCAACGTCGTCTCGCTGCCGGTCGCCGTCAACCCCGCCGGCGGTTTCAACTGCTACTGGGAGATGCCGTTCCGGAAGGGCGCGCGCATCACGCTCGAGAATCTCGTCGACGACGACATCCGCGGCTTCTACTACCAGATCACCTACACGCTCACCGATGTCCCGGACGACGTCGCCTACCTGCACGCGCAATGGCGCCGCAGCAACCCGCTGCCGTACGCCACGCCGCACACGCTGCTCGACGGTATCGCTGGCCAGGGGCAGTACGTCGGCACGTACATCGCCTGGGGTGTCAACAACAGCGGCTGGTGGGGCGAAGGCGAGATCAAGTTCTTCATCGACGACGATGCCGAGTTCCCGACGATCTGCGGCACCGGCACGGAAGACTATTTTGGCGGCGCCTGGAACTTCGAACATCCGAAGGGCGAGTACGGCGCGTTCTCGTCGCCGTATTCCGGCATGCCGCAGGTGATCCAACCCGACGGCCTGTACCAGAGCCAGCAGCGCTTCGGTATGTACCGCTGGCACATCGCTGACCCCATCCGATTTCGCACAGCCCTTCGCGTCACGATCCAGGCGCTCGGATGGCGCTCCGAAGGACGCTACCTCCCCCTTCAGGACGACATCGCCTCGACGTCATTCTGGTATCAGACCGAGCCGCACGCCCCGTTCCCGGCGTTGCCCGATCGCAACCACCTCGAAGTCATCTAGACAGATGGTCGTCGTCACAAAACTCAGTCGCGCGTCGGAACCCAGGAGATACGTGGCGCGGGCTTTCAGCCCGCGCGGGCGGGGCTGGGGTGGGATCTACGGGACATCCGTTGATTCTGCTGCGACCACGATCACCAAAACTTGCACCGATACCTTGTCTCAGTTAGAGTTGAGACAAGGTATCGTCTCGCTGGAAGGAAGCCATGTCCGACATCGACCTGATCATCGAACGCCTCGAGATGCGCGGACACCGCGTCACCGAAAGCCGCCGCCGCGTCCTCGCCGCCGTGCTCGCGCAGCCCTCGCACTTCACGGTCGATGACGTGCTGCACAACGTCCGAAAGGTCGGCCGCGCCACCGTCTTCCGGACGATGAAGCTGCTACTCGACCTCAACGTAGTCTGCCGCGTCCTGCTCGAGGACGGCACGCTGCACTACCGGCTCAGCACGCGCGGCCATCACCACCACCTCGTCTGCCGCGACTGCGGCCGCGTCGACGACTTCACGACGTGCGACGTCGGCGCCCTCGTCCGCGAACTGCAAGCCGCCACCGACTACGAGATCGAAGGCCACTGGCTCGAAGTCTACGGCCGCTGCCAAACCTGCCGCCTGCTAAAACCGCGAATCCCTGAGAACGTCACCCCAACTCGACCCGACTCAGATGTCACCGCACCTCGTCGCCGCCAACACACGCGAACGTAGCCGCGGAGCTTTAGCTCCGCCGGACGTCGAACTAGGAAGGCCTCCGTTGCTCATGCACCAGCCCAGCTCCACACAGAGGTCAACGCTCCAGCCCGCTCGCATGTAGCTGCGGAGCTTAGCTCCCCGGACGTCGAACAAGAAAGTCCACCGTTGCTCATGAACAAGCCCAGCACCATGCGGAGATCAACGCTCCAGCAAACACGGACGTAGCCGCGGAGCTTTAGCTCCGCCGGACATCAACCAAGGAAGTCCTCCGTTGCCCATGAACAAGCGCAGCACCACACATACATCGACAATCCTACGCATCGTCGCCCTCACCGCCCTCTCGCTTTGCATGCTAGCTTTCGTAGGTTGCGGCGGCGACGCATCCATGCCGGGCTCTGCCGACAACGGCAAGCTTCGCGTCGTCACCACCACCGTGCAGATCACCGCGCTCACGCACGAAGTCGGTGGCGACCTCATCGACCTCAGCGGCCTCGTCCCCGCAGGCGCCGACGCCCACGAATTCGAACCCGTCGCCAGCGATCTCGCCGCCGTCGAAGACGCGCAACTCATCCTCCGCCACGGCATCGGTCTCGACGACTGGCTCGATGACACGCTCGACGCCGCCTCGAATGCCACTGTAGTCACCATCAGCGATGGCATCGCGCTTGAAGCCCCCGAACTCGAACGCGCCGCCAAAGACGACGAAGCCCACGCGGACGTCGACGGCGCCGATCCCCACGTCTGGCACGACCCCGATCGCGCGAAGCGCATGGTGGCGAACATCGCCGCGGCGCTCGCCCACGCCGATCCTGACCACGCGCCAACATACGAAGCCAGCGCCGCCGCCTACGCGCAGACGCTCGACGACACGAAAAGCGAAGTGCAATCGATCATCGACGAGATCCCGGAAGCCAACCGCAAGCTCGTCACCAATCACGACGCCTTCGGCTACTTCACCCGCGCCTTCGGCCTCGAAACCGTCGGCGCCGTCATCCCCAGCACGACCACGGACGCCGAAGCATCGGCGCAAGACACAGCCGCGCTGCTCGAAACGATCGACCGCGAAGGAGTGCGCGCGATCTTCGCCGAAACCAGCGCCAACACCGCCCTCGCCGAAACGCTCGCGAACGACGCCGGCGTCCGGATCATCGATGACTTGTACGGCGACTCCCTCGGCGAACCCGGCACAGAAGCCGCCACCGTCCACGGTATGCTGCTCGCAAACGCCCGCACCATCGCGGACGCGCTGAAATGACGACGATGCACCCTCACCTCTCTGTTCTCTGTTCTCTGTGTTCTGTTCTGGCCGTGCCATGATCACAACAACATCAGCGCCACAACCGCCACCGACAGACCACGCCGAGTGCCTCGTCATCCGCGGCCTCACCGTCGCCTACCAGCGGCGTATCGTGCTGAAGGACGTGCAGGCGGACATCCGCCGCGGCCAGGTGATCGGCGTCATCGGCCCCAACGGCGGCGGCAAGAGTACGCTGCTGAAAGCGATCCTCGGCATCGCGCCCGTGGTCGCTGGCACCGTCGCACTGTTCGGCCGCCCCGCGTCCGACATGCGGGCGCACATGGCGTACGTGCCCCAGCGCGAAGTCGTCGACTGGGACTTTCCCGTCACGGTCCGCGATGTCGCGATGATGGGCCGCTACCCTCGCACCGGCTGGCTGCGGCGCCCCGGCCGCCACGACCGTGATGTCGTCGATACGATGCTCGAACGCGTCAACATGGCCGATGAGCGCAACGCGCAGATCGGTCAGCTGTCCGGCGGCCAGCAGCAGCGCGTCTTCATCGCCCGCGCGCTCGCGCAAGAAGCTGATGTGCTGCTGCTCGATGAACCGATGAACGGCATCGACACGAGCACGCAGGAGATCATCATGCAGGTGATCGAGGAGCAGCGCGTCGCCGGCAAGATCGTCCTGCTCGCCACGCATGATCTGGTCAGCGCATCCTGCGCCTGCGACTGCCTCTGCTGCGTCAACGAAAAAATGGTCTCCTACGGCACCGTCGACGAGACGTACACAGAAGAAAATCTCGCGCAGACGTACGGCGGCCCCGTGATCATGCTCGGCCGCGCCGACGCCGACCAGACGCAGCACACGCACCACCCTGGCGATCATGCGCATCACCAGCACGAACACGAACTTCTGGGCGGAGATCACGACTGATGGGCGATCTGGCCGGCTACATCACCGATCCGCTGCAGTACGAGTTCATGCGCCGCGCGCTCGTCGCCGTTATCCTGATGGGCGCCGTCACCGGCGCGATTGGCACCTACATCGTCCTCCGCGGCCTCTCGTTCATCGGCGACGCCCTTTCACACGCCATCTTCCCCGGCATCGTCATCGCCTTCCTCGTCGGCCAGAGCATCTTTCTCGGCGCGCTGATCTTCGGCGTGCTCACGTCCGGCGCCATCGCCGTCGTCGCCACGAACCGCCGCGTCAAGGAAGATTCGGCGATCGGCGTGCTGTTCGCCGGCACGTTCGCCCTGGGCGTCGTGTTGATCAGCTCAACCAAGAACTTCTCCCGCGATCTCGCGTCGTTCCTCTTCGGCAACGTCCTCGGCGTCACGACGAACGACATCTGGCTTTCTGCGATCGTCGGCGCCATCGTCGTGCTGCTCATGGTGCTGTTCTACAAGGAGCTGCTGATCACGTCGTTCGACCGCGTCGCCGCCCAGGCGATGGGCCTGCCCGTCTTCTGGCTCGACCTGCTGCTGCTCGTCATGATCTCGCTCACAATCGTCGTCTCGCTGCGCGCCGTCGGCAACATCCTCGTCGTCGCCATGCTCGTCACGCCAGCCGCCGCAGCCCGCCTCCTCACCGACCGCCTGCCCGTGATGATCGCCATCAGCTCGACGATCGGCGTGCTCAGCGGCATCGTCGGCCTCTACATCTCGTATCACCAGGATGTTGCCGCCGGCGGCACGATCGTACTCGTCGCCACGGCGATCTTCGGCCTCGTCTGGCTCTTCGCACCAGACCACGGCTTCGTCGTGACGCGGCTGCTCCGTGGCCGTTTCGCCACGCGCCGCGTGCCCGAAGCTCGCGTCGTATTCGAATCGCCCGAGATCCGCGAGCATTGAGGCGGCTGCCAGAAGCCGGGTGCCTCGCCCGGCCGCCGCACAGCGCCACCACAACGAGCCGGTACAATTGCGCCGTGTACTCCCGCCTCCGCGCGCTGCCATTCGCCGCCGTTGCCCTGCTGGCGCTGACGTTCGCCACCGCATGCGGAAACGGCGATGCATCACCACAACCCGGCGTGACGATCGAACCGCTGGCGTCTACGACGCGAGCAGCCATACCCGTCGGCGGCAAAGCCGCGGCGCCCGCCGCGACATCCACATCCGCACCGCCACCCACGGCGACCTCCACCCAAGCGCCTGCCGAGACCAGCGGGACCTCCGACCCACAACCCACCGCCATCCCCGCGACAGCAATCTCCGTTGCCAGCGCGACGTCGGTCCCCGCCGGCCCGCCGGCCGAAGGCCGCTGGATCGACGTGGACGTTACAAACTTCAGCGTGCGTTTGATGGATGGCACAACGGTCGCGCGTGAGATCGCACCCGTCGCCGTCGGCGAACAGATCGACACCGGCGACTACATCTCGACGCAGACCGGCCTGTTCTACGTCCACACGATGATCGAAGGCCTCGCGTACGACGCCCCGTTCGACACCTACATCAGCCACTGGATCGGTTTCGATGGCGCAAAGGACAATGGCTTCCACTCGTTCCTCAAAGACGAAACCGGCGCCGTCGTGGATGCATCGACGGGCCGCGTGTCGAACGGCTGCATCCGCACCGGCGACGCCGAAGCGATCTACGCCTGGGCCCGCATCGGCATGCCTGTATTCGTGCATTCGTGACATGAGTGCCCCCTGTGAGGGGTAACCCGAAGCTGCGTGCCCCGAAACACCCACGAAGAGGTATGGCAATGCCTCGCCACGTCTGACCACAATGTTCGCCTACGCACTATCAAAACCTCATCATCCTGATGCCATTCCAATTTCGCCTTCAGATCTACGGCCGCGGGCCCGATGATCGAAGAAGGGACATCAGGTGTTGAGCGGGTATTGGGGATAATTTCATGCTGCATCTTCGCGCTTCTCGCGCTTTCTTCCTCCGAACGTCCATCGTCACCGCATCGGTGGTCGCGCTCATCGCCGCTGCCATCTACGGCGGTGGCGGCAGCCAACCCGCGCAAGCGGCCGGCGATTGCACCGTCAGCGCCGGCGCGATCGCGCTCGATGCGTCCGAACGGGAATTCCTCGTCTTGATCAACAACTATCGAGCGCAGAACGGTCGCGGGCCGCTCGCCGCGTCGTACACGCTCTCGCGCGCCGCGCAATGGAAGTCGAACGACATGGCGGCCAACAACTACTTCTCGCATGACGACCAGAACCGCACGTGGGTGGCGCGCATCCGTGACTGCGGCTACACGCAGAACGCCTATATCGGCGAGAACATCGCCGCCGGGCAAAGCACCGCGCAATCCGTCTTCACGGCCTGGAAGAACAGCCCGGGCCACAACAGCAACATGCTGAGCACCACCTTCACGACGATCGGCATTGGCCTGGCGTACGTCCCCGGCAGCACCTACGGGTACTATTGGAGCAACGAGTTCGCCAGCATCAACGACGGCTGGGTGACGACGACGCAGTCGCCCACGCCGACGCGAACCAGCGCGCCCCCGACCTCCACGCGAACCACCGCGCCGACCGCCACGCGAACGAGCGTGCCGCCGGCCGCTACGTGGTAGCTGGCGACGCGATCACGCCCTTCGAAGG
>CAZRHH010000088.1:0-11710 GCA_964599885.1 uncultured Dehalococcoidia bacterium
CGAGTGGCCATCGCCCGCGCGTTCGCCGGTGGCGCCGAAGCGCTGCGCCGCCAGACCGACGCCATCAACGCCATCAATGTCTTCCCCGTTCCCGACGGCGACACCGGCACCAACATGTCCCTGACGATGCGCGCCGCCGTCGAGGAGGTCGTCCGGACGCAGCATTCGAGCGCGCACGACGTCGCCGCCGGCGCCGCGCGTGGCGCGCTGATGGGCGCCAAGGGTAACTCCGGCGTCATCCTCTCGCAGATTCTCGCCGGCATCGCCGATCAACCCGTCGCGACGGACACGCTCGACTCGCGCGCGCTCGCCGCCGCGCTCGACCGCGCACGCGCCGCCGCGTACAGCGTCGTCTCATCACCGAAGGAGGGCACGATCCTCAGCGCGATCGCCGCATCCGCGGACGCAGCGCAACGGGCCGCCAATGCCGGCGCCGATGCGCTGGCGACGTTTGCCGCCGCGGTGGATGCGTGTGAGGAAGCGGTCGCGCGCACACCGGACCAACTGCCCGTACTCAAGGAAGCGGGCGTTGTCGATTCGGGCGCGCAGGGGCTGTTCGTGCTGCTCGACGGCATGCTGCGCGCGCTGCGCGGCGACGAGCAATCCGGCACGATCGACGCCGGCACGATCGACCCGGCGTGGCTCAGCGCGACGCGTCAGATGCACGGCGCGCACGATGCGCCCGGCGTACAAAGCGGCTTCTGCACCGAGTACGTGATCACCGGCGAAGCGCTCGACCCTGACACGATCCGCCGCAGCCTCGGCGAGATTGGCGACAGCGTGCTCGCCGTCGGCGGCGGCGGTCTCGTGCGCGTACACGTCCACACGAAGCAGCCGGACGACGCTCTCGCCTACGGCCGCACGCTCGGCGCCGTGTCACACGAGAAAGTCGACGACATGGAGGCGCAGTTCCAGGCGCTCGCATCGCGCAACGGCGGGAGCGCCACGACCGCGCCGGCGGTCACGGAACTCGCCGTCGTCGCAGTCGCTCCCGGCGACGGCATCGACGCGCTGTTCCGGTCGATGGGCGCCGCGGCGATCGTCCGCGGCGGCCAGACAATGAACCCGAGCACCGGCGACATCCGCGGGGCGATCGATGCCACCGGCGCCCGCGGCGTGATCGTGCTGCCGAACAACAAGAACGTCGTGCTTGCCGCGAAACAGGCCGCCGGCGCCGCAACAGCGCGCGTCCACGTCATCGAGACGCGCAGCATCCCGCACGGCGTCGCGGCGCTGATCGCGCTCAACCCGGACGAAACATTCGACGAGAACGTCACGCAGATGACGGATGCGATCGCGAACGTCCACAGCGCCGAAGTGACGCTCGCCGCGCGCGCGACGACGCTCAACGGCATCGCCGTCCGCCAGGGCAAGCCGATCGGCATCATCGACGGGGAACTCGCGGTGGCCGAAGACACGCTCGTTGCGACCGTGATCGCCTGTGTGCGCCGGATGGTGACGGATCCAGCGGAAGCGATCGTCACGCTCTATGCCGGCGACGCAGCGACTGCCGCCGACAACGACGCGATTGCCGCGCAACTCCGCGACGACCCCGGCATCGAGATCGAACTCGTCGACGGCGGACAGCCGCACTATCCGTACCTGATCGGAGTCGAGTAGCGTGCCGGTTCGCATCGTCACTGACAGCACGAGCGACATCCCGCGCGAGATCGCCGACGACCTGAACATCACCGTCATCCCGCTGACGATCGCGTTCGGCGAACAGTCGTATCGCGACGGCATCGATCTCGCCGCCGACGACTTCTACGCGCGTCTCGCGACGACGAAGGATCTGCCGACGACATCGCAGCCGCCGCCGGCGCTCTTTCAGCACGCGTACGAACATCTCGTTACGCAAGGCGACGTCGTCTCCGTGCATCTTTCGCAGAAGTTCAGCGGCACCGTCGAAGCGGCGCGCAATGCCGCGCGCGAGGTCGCCGCTGAACGCATCAGCGTCGTCGATAGCGGCTCCGTATCCATGGGCCTCGGGCTGTGTGCGATCGCCGCAGCCCGAGTCGCGCGTGACGGCGGCGATCGCGCTGCCTGCGCCGCCGCCGCCGAAGCCGCATCGCGCAAGCTGCATGTCGCCGTCGCGTTCGAGTCGCTCGAGTATCTGCGGCGCGGCGGCCGCATCGGCCGGGCGCGCGCGTTTCTCGGCGGGCTGCTACGACTGAAGCCGATTCTCACCGTGAAAGATGGCGAGGCGGCGCCGCTAACGCGCGTCCGCTCCCGTTCCAAAGCCATCGACGAACTGTTTTCGCTCGCGATCACCATTGACAACGTGGCGGAAGCGGTGATACTGCACACCACAACACCGGACGACGCCAGCGCGCTCGCCGAACGCGTCCGCGCTCAACTGCCCGGTGTGACCGTGCATCTCGGCCGCTTCGGGCCGGTACTCGGTGTGCATGGCGGGCCAGGAATGCTTGGCATCGCAGTGATCGAGGGCTAAGTGGGGGGCAGGAGGATCGCTATGCGTTTCATCGTGGCTCTATCGTGCGCGGTATCACTGACGGCGTCGCTCGCACTGCCCGGAGCGGCGCGCGCATCATCCCTCGCGGGCGACGTGAACGACGACTGCCGGGTCAACGTCGTCGATCTCTTCCTGACGGCGCAGCACTACGGCTACCGCTATGGTTCGCTCAAATACAGCCCGATCTACGACATGAACAACGACCGCGAGATAGACATCGCCGATCTCCAAATGATCGCCTCCCAAGACGGCGCCGTCTGCTGACGCGCCAGCGACAGACCGCTTCACGCTGGCTGACGTCCGCCGCGCGCTAGAAACGCGCGATTGGTAGAATCGCGCCAGCATGACCACGAGGGCACAGACCGTCACCATCCTCTTCACCGACCTCGTCGGCTCGACAGAGCTGCTGCAACGCGCCGGCGACGAGCAGGCGCAACGCATCTTCAAGGCGCACCATCGACTGCTGCGCGAGGCCGTCGAAGCGCACGGCGGCAACGAGGTGAAGTGGCTCGGAGACGGGCTGATGGTGGCCTTCGATTCCGCCGCCGACGCGGTGAAGTGCGCGATCGCCATGCAGCAGATGTCGCGGCGGCCGACCGCCGGCGAGCGCCTGGAAATCCGCGCCGGCCTCCACGTCGGCGAGGCATTCGTTGATGAGTCGGACTTCTTCGGCACGTCCGTCGTCATCGCGCGGCGGCTGTGCGACAAGGCCAATGCCGGTCAGATCCTGGCGAGCGACATCGTCGTGCGCCTGCTCGACGAGCGCGGCGACGGCATTAGCACGAACGACCTCGGCCCGCTCGAACTGAAGGGCATCGCCAACGCCGTGCCCGCCGTCGAGATCATCTACGAACACGACCCGATGGCGCTGCTCCGCAAGCTGCCCTTCGTCGGGCGCGCGGCCGAGTACGAGACGATGCTGCAAAAGCTCGCCGACGCCCGCAACAGCCGCGGTGCAGTAGTCCTGCTCGCCGGCGAACCGGGCATCGGGAAGACCCGCCTCGCCGAGGAGTTCTGCGAAAGCGCGTCGGGCTCCGCGACGGTCATCCGCGGCAATTCGTACGAGGCTGATGTCGCGGCGCCGTTCGGACCGTGGGTCGAGGCGCTCCGCTCGCTGATCGAGCAGACCCCCGACGCGCATCTGCGCGACGCACTTGGCCCCGGCGCGCCAGACATCGCCGTACTGATGCCGGAGATCAAGCGCCGCCTGCCGGATCTCGAAGACGCACCGCGGTTCGATCCAGAGTCGGAGCGAGCGCGGCTCTTTCAAAGCATCGGCGCGTTCCTCGCCAACGCCGCCGCACAGAAGCCCCTCGTCATCGTTCTCGACGACCTCCACTGGTGCGACGGGCCGTCCCTCGCGCTGCTCGAGCAAATTGCGCGGCGCTGCGCTCAACAGGGCATCATGATCGTCGGCGCCTACCGCGACGTAGAGGTCTACCGCGTCCACCCTCTCGCGCGGACGCTCGCTGGACTCCGCCGCATGGAGCATTACCAGCGCATCGCCATCCGCGGCTTCACGCAGGACTCGCTGTACGACCTGCTCAACGCCATCGAACCAGCAGAAGAGGCGGAATCGGCCATGCGCGCACTCGCGCAAGTCTTGCACGCCGAGGCCGACGGCAATCCATTCTTCATCCGCGAAGTGCTCAACAATATGATCGAGACAGGTACGCTCGCCCACGAGGACGGCGTCTGGATCGGCACCGCCACCTCCATCGAAGAACTGGGGATACCCGACGGGATCAAGGAAATGATCGGGCATCGACTCTCGTTGCTCAGCGAAACCTGCAACCGCATGCTCGGTCGTGCTTCCGCCATGACGAGCGGCTTCACCTGGGACGAACTTCGCGCGATCTGCGACGACTCGGAAGCCGAACTGCTCGACGCGCTCGACGAAGCGCTCGGCTCGCAGCTGATCGCCGAGCGCAGCCGCAACACGTATGCGTTCACGCACGCCCTGATCCGCGCGACGCTGTACGGCGAGTTGAGCACACCGCGCCGCGTTCAACTCCACCGCCGCGTCGCCGAGGGGTTGGAGTCGCTGTACGCCACCGAGATCGACGACCACCTGGGTGAACTTGCGGCGCATTACATGGCATCAATGGGCCGTGACGAAGCAAAGGCGATCGAGTATTCGATTCGTGCCGGCGACCGTGCGCAGCAGTTGTTTGCCTGGGAAGCGGCAGCGGCTCACTACGAACGCGCGCTAGACGCGTTTGAACTCAGCGCGAGTCCCGAGCAACGCACGTGCATCGATATCCTGCTCGCGCTAGGACGCGCGCTCAACATGGCAGGCGCCGATCGAGAGCGTTGGCGGGCGGTGTTTGCGCGCGCGGCTGAACTCGGACAGCAGGCCGGCGATCCGGAGCGCTGCGCTCGGGCCGCGCTCGGATTCGCAGACCTCTACCCAACTCCCGGCGCTCTCGATGCTGAACTGGTGCATCTGCTGGAAGTCGCGCTGAAGCTGCACGGTCCGGCGGCGAGCTCTGTCCATGCGCGGATGCTCGCGCGGCTCGGCAACGAACTCTCCTTCTCGGAGCAGCCTGAACGAAAGAAGCAGTTCCTGGAGAACGCCGTCGACATGGCACGCGGCATCGACGACCCCGAGACCCTCGCGTACGTCCTGTCAAGCTATCTATGGGAAGACATGCGCGCTGTCGACGGGCTTCGTCTGGCGCACGAACAAGTTGAGGCGGCGATTCGCAGCGGCGACAAGTTCGTTGAACTGCGCGCCCGCAACAACCTGGCCACATACGCGCTTGTGCTGGGCGACCGAGCCAGGTTCGACCGCGAGATCGACGAGGAGACACGCCTGGAACGGGAGCTGCGGATCGTGGATTACTGGACCGGTTTGCACCGCGCACTCTCCGTCCGCATGGAGGGCCGCTTTGACGAGGCCGAGCGTATGGCGCTGCAGTCATATGCCGGGCTTCAACGCGACGCCCCGGAAAACGCACGCCAGGCTCTCGGAGCCGTGTTGTTCAACCTGCGTCTGCTCCAGGGCCGGCTGCCCGAAATGGCGCCCGCGATGAAGGTAAGCGCAGAGCGATATCCCGGCGTCCCCTCCTACCGTGCCGCCCTGGCGCGGGCGTATGCCGGCGAGCCCGATAGACAACAGGACGCCGCGGCCGCATTCGGCGAACTTTCTCAAAACGGTTTCGGCAATTTGCCTTCCGACGCGCTCCTCCCCCTTACGCTGTCCCTCCTCGCGGAAGTCTGTTGGTCCCTTGGCGACGCCGAACGTGCGCCGGAGATTTATCGCAGGCTGTTGCCGCGTGATGGCGAGTGCATACTGACCGGTCTTGCCAACACAGCCGCCGGCGCCGTCTCTCGAAGCCTGGCGCTGCTCGCCGCGACAATGGGCCGCTGGGACGACGCGGAGCGCCACTTCGAAGAAGCTCTCCGCATGAACGCGACGCTGCGAGACCAGCCCTACCTCGCTCAAACCCGCGCTCAGTACGGCGACATGCTGCTGCGGCGCAACCGCGCGGGCGACCGCGAACGCGCGATCGCGTTGTTGACCGAAGCGCTCGCGTTCGCGAAGGAATCGGGCATGGGCAAAGTGGAACGCGACAGCGAACGGCTGCTCACCGGCGCCTAGCGCAACGACACCGCCATGCGCAGCGCTTCCACCGCATTTGCCGCGCGCCGATCCCCACGCGTACGCTGAACGAATGGTACGCATTGGCGACGACGCGCCCGACTTCACGCTGCCCGCGCTCGACGGACTGACGTTTGCGCTGCACGAGGCGACGGGCGACGGTCCGGTGGTGCTTGTGTTCTGGCAGGCGCACTGCGGCGCATGCAAGATCGCCGCGCCGTACTGGAACCGGCTGTGCGACGCATACGAAAATATCGGCTGGTCGTTCTGGATGATCGCGCAGGACGCGGCGGACGAAGCACGCTCGTTCGCGGAGCAGTACAAGCTCCGCCCGCCCGTGCTCGTCGACGGGCCGATGCTCAGCGTGTCAGACTTATATGACCCGGAGCAGACGCCGACGATCTACGTCATCGAACCCGGGCAGGGGATTACCGTCGAAGCGCCGGGCTTCGACAAGGACGTGCTGAACGATGTCTCGCGCCGCATCGCCGGCTGGACGGGCGAGCCGTATGTCGAAGTGGCGCCTCCCGACGACGGGAATCCGGCGTTCAAACCCGGCTGAGGCCCGCTGCATGCGTAGGCGTGGCCTGCGTTCTTGACGACGAAACGTCCTTGACGGAGTTGTGAGCGCACTTGACAGCTTCGAGGCGAAACAGGACAATCGCGGCCACGATACTTTATGTTAGGTGAAGCATCCCCGCAGGGAGTTGGGCGATGAAGGAGCTGACACTCGGTCTGGCGCTCGGCGCCGGCGGCACGAAAGGCGCGGCGCACGTCGGCGTTATGCGCGTGCTCGAGGACGCCGGCCTGAAAGCCAGCGTGGTCGCCGGCACGAGCATCGGATCGCTCTACGGCGGCGCGTACGCCGTCGGCCGCTCGCCGCATGAGATGGAAGACGGCATCCGCACCTGCCCGCGCGGCGACGTCGTCAACTTCTTCCGCTACCGCCTGAAGATCCGTCACAACAATCGCCTGTCGCGACGCTTTTACGAGGCGCTCGCCGGCCACCACATCGAGAACCTGCCGATCAAGTACGCCGCCACCGCGTCCGACATGCGCTCGCGCAGCCAGGTGACGATCGACCGCGGCCCGATCATCGATGCCATCGAAGCAAGCATCGCGATCCCCGTCATCGCGCGTCCTGTCTCGCATCAGGGACGCTACCTGCTCGACGGCGGCTTCTGGGACACGGCGCCCGTCGACGCCGCTGCCGAACTCGGCGCCGACGTGATCGTCGCCGTCGTCCTCGGCCGCCCGCTCGCCATCCCGTTGAAGATGCAGGCGCCGGCGGCCTGGGTCGCCGACCGGCTCGAACGCGTGCCGCTCGCCCGGACGATGGCCGGCGTGCCGTTCACGATCCACGCCTGCTCGACGCCGCTGCGCCCCGGCCGCACGGCGCAGATCGTCATCCGCCCGAAGATGCCGCGCAGCCTCGGCGGCACGTCGCCGTTCCACATGACGCAGTATCTGGATGCCGGCGTTCGCGCAGCAGAAGAAGCGCTCCCCGCCATCCGCGCCCTCCTCGCCGGCGAAGCCCCGATGGCCGTCGCCGAAGAGTTCACCCCGGCAACGGCACCCGCGCTGCAGTTGGAACTCGGCGGCGCGTAGGCTGTCTGGTTGTGGCGGCACAGCTTGCTGTGCCGATTGCCGGAAGGGGCAACGACACCGATCCCACCACCACGGTAGGGACCCCGCTTGCCGGGCCCCGGTCGAACTGGCCACACGTGTGCACGGCGGTCACACCCGTGGCGGCACAGCAAGCTGTGCCGTTCCCCGCAACGAACAACACATTCAATACGCGACCGTAGCGCGGGCTTTCAGTCCGCGCGTTCGCCAATGCAAGCGCAGCCCTCGATCTGCACCGCACGCCCCCTACACCGCCACACCCTCCGCCGCACGCTCCAGCGTCGCGATATCAAGCTTCTTCATCTTCAGAAACGCCGCTGTCACACGCTCGACTTTCGCCTGATCGTCGTCCTGCATCATCTCGTCGAGCTGCTCCGGGACGATCTGCCAAGAAAGGCCGTACTTGTCCTTCAGCCAGCCGCACATGCTCTCTTCGCCGCCCGCCGTCAGCTTCTCCCAGAAGTAGTCGATCTCCTTCTGGTCCGCGCACGGCACCGAGAACGAAACGGATTCGTTGAACTTGAAGTCCGGCCCGCCGTTCAGCGCAACGAACTCGTTGCCATCAAGCTCGAACGCCACGGTCAGGACGGATCCGGCCGGCTTGCCGGAGACTTCGGTCGCCGCCTCGGGATAGCGCGTGATCTCTTTAATCTTCGAGTTCTTGAAGATCGACGTGTAGAACTTCGCCGCTTCTTCGGCCTCGTTGTCCAGCCACAGGTTCGGAGTGATCTTCTTCATGGCGCTTCCTTTCGTGCTGCCTTCGATTGGTCCACCGGAAACTCAAAGCGCAGGCAACATGCTACGCACGCCGCCCGAACGCGCGGCTGGCGTATTGTTCTCACTTCTGGCGATTCCGTTACATCGCCCGCCGGATCGCTGCGACCGACGACGGCACAGCGCGCTGTGCCGCTACCGTCCCCGTATCGATTCGCCAAGCGCGCTCCTCACGCGAGTTCCGCGATGCTCCGCACGATGCGATGCGGCCGCACATCGATCCCATCCGGCGCGCCCGCTCCCTCCGCATCGACCCACACCGTGTGCAGCCCGAGCGCGATCGCCGGCGCGATGTCCGCCTGCAGGTTGTCGCCGACCATCCAGGCGCTGCCGGGCTCGCACGCCGTCTGCTGCAGCGCGTGTTCGAACACGCGCGCGTCCGGCTTGCCGCAGCCAAACTCGCCTTCGACGATGATGCAATCGAAGTAGTGCGCCAGCCCCCACTTGTCGATGCTCAGGCGCTGGCCGTAGCTGCCGCCGTTCGTGATCAGCGCCAGCGGGATGCCGCGCTCGCGCAGCGCTACGAGCGTCTCAATCGCACCGGGGAACGGCGCGATCTTCGCGTCGCGCTCGGTGCGGTAATCGAGCGCGATCCGCGCCGCCAGTTCCGGATCATCCTGCCCAAGCGACGCCAGCGCGTCCGTGACGATGCGCGTCGTCGCCGCGAGCAGATCCATGCGTCCGAGTTTCGAGAGCACGTCATCGGCCCAGAACGCGTCGCGCGCGACATACACGGCCTCGACCAGCGCATGGCCCGTCAGCGACGCCACGCCGGCGGCTCCCTCGGCGCACGCGCGCTTCCACGACTCACCCATCGCCGACTGCCAGTCGAGAATCGTGCCATCCATGTCGAAGAAGATTGCGTTTGGTGTCGGTGCATCCATGCCGGGAGGCTATCGCGCCAGCGTGCCGAACGGCAACGTCGCGCGCGGCATAAATGTAGGGACGCACCTTTAGGTCCGTCCCGGTCGAGCCGCGACAACTTCTCCTACTCGTAACCGCCCAACGTTGACCCGCGCGCGCCCGCTCGTCACCCTGCGTGAGAGGCCCGCGATGATCAGCGACCAGCAACCCACGACCAGCGACCCCACCATCCGCCCCGCCGAACCGCGCGACATCCCGCGTCTCACGGAGATCTACAACCACTACATCATCCACACCGCGACGACGTTCGATCTCGAGCCGCAAACCATCGAACAGCGCGGCGAATGGTTCGCGCACTACGGCACGACCGGACGCCACCGTCTGCTCGTCGCCGAGCGCGATAGCGTGGTCGTGGGGTACACGGCCTCGAGCCCGTTCGCGCAGAAGCGCGCGTACGAGACGACGGTCGAGATGACGATCATCTGCGCGCCCGAGGCCGTCGGCTTCGGCATCGGCCGCCAGCTCTACGCCGCCATCTTCGACGCCCTCCGCAACGAAGACATCCACGCCGCCGCCGCCCTCATCACGCTCCCCAACGACGCATCCTGCGCGCTGCACGAGCGCTTCGGCTTCACCCGCGCCGCCGTGCTACCGGAGGTCGGCCGCAAGTTCGGCCAGTACCACGATGTGGTGTGGTACTACCGCCGGTTTTAGTCCTCGATGTCTTCGCTCGCATCATCCTCGGGGCCAAAAGCACCAAGTTGAAACGCCGACAGATAGGAGAAGTTGACCGAGAACTCCAGCCCCGGCCATGTCCGGATAAGGTCTCGCGCGGTGAGCACCCCGCCCAGCGGCACCTCGACTCGGACGATTGCCATATCGCCGGGCTTAGGATCTGGATCGAGGCGGGTGCCCGTGAGACCTACGGCTTCCAGACGTGAAACGAAGTCCTCCAGATCAACGGAGGGCGGGACCACCACGTGCAGTCCCCCCTCGAAGTAGTATCCGCCAGTCGTCTCGTCGAACCCGATCACGACGGGCGTCTCGTCCGGTTCAGCCCGCACGACGGTATACGGCGCAGGCGTGAACACGAACTCTTTGTCGCCGTCGTCCGAGCCGTCGCACGACACGCCGGCCGCCGTCGCAGCGACTACGGCAACCACACCCAAACGCCGCCAGTCAATCAGCATCATCCGCCCATCATCAGACCCGCCCCTTCGCCCGTCAACCGCCAAGTCGTTCCCCGCTCAGCCCGAGTTCCCTTCCCGCTTCCCGCTTCCTGCCTCCCGCTTCCCAAACCTGATATAATGCGCCCGGTTTGCGCCTTAGCGCGCATGCACGTTTCTGCGGAAGGAGCGGCCGGGTCGCATTGCGGCTGTCGGCCGTTAGTTATGCCAGCTGTAGTCGTTATCGGTGGCCAATGGGGCGACGAGGGCAAGGGCCGCGTCGTCGACCTGATCGCGCAGGGCGCGTCCGTCGTCGCGCGCTACTCTGCCGGCAATAACGCCGGCCACACCGTGATCAACGATCGCGGCGAGTTCAAGCTGAACGTCGTGCCGGCCGGCATCTTCTATCCCGAGAAGACGTGCATCATCGGCAACGGCGTCGCGCTCGACCCCGCCATTGTGCTCAACGAGATCGACCAGCTCGTGACGCGCGGCATCAGCGTCGAGCACCTGTTCATCTCCGACCGCGCGCACGTCGTCATGCCGTGGCACCCGCTGGTCGATATCGCCGACGAAGAGATGCGCGGCGCGGCGGCGATCGGCACCACGGGACGCGGCATCGGCCCCTGCTTCACTGACAAGGTGGCGCGCCTCGGCATCCGCGTCGGCGACCTCATCGACCCGGAAGCGTTCCGCGCCCGGCTCGACTTCATCCTGCCGTACAAGAACAAGGTGCTGACGCAGCTCTACGGTCTGCCCGCGCTCGCGTTCGACGACGTCTACAACCTGTACTGCGAACACGGCGCCCGCCTCGCGCCGTTCGTCCGCGACACCGCGCAGATCGTCCACGAAGCGCTCGACCGCAACGAGACCGTGCTGCTCGAAGGCGCGCAGGGCTGCCTCCTCGATCTCGATGCCGGCACGTACGAGTACGTGACGTCATCGGTGCCGTCATCGTCCGCCGGTGGCGCCGGTATCGGCATCGGCATCGGGCCGACCGTCATCCAGCAGGTCGTCGGCATCTACAAGGCCTACGTCACGCGCGTCGGAAACGGCCCGATGCCGAGCGAACTGCTCGACGAGACCGGCATGATCCTGCGGCTCGAAGGCCCGCGCCCCGAGATCGGCACGACGACCGGCCGCCCGCGCCGCACCGGCTGGTTCGACGCCGTCGCCTCACGCTACAGCGCGATGGTCAACGGC
>CAZRHH010000089.1:0-11645 GCA_964599885.1 uncultured Dehalococcoidia bacterium
GCGCTCGGCTTCCGCCTGCCGCGCCATCGCCCGCTGCATGCTTTGCGGCAACTCCGCATCCTTCACTTCGACTGTCGACACCTTCACGCCCCACGGCTCCGTCTGCTCGTCGATGATCTTCTGCAACTTCGCGTTGATCTGATCGCGCTCCGACAGCAAATCGTCGAGATTCGACTGCCCCAGCACGCTCCGCAGCGTCGTCTGCGCGATCTGCGACGTCGCGCGGAAGTGATCGAGCACGCGCGTCACGGAGTCTTCCGGGTTCGTCACGCGGAAGTAGATGACGGCGTTCACCTTCACCGTCACGTTGTCGCGCGTGATGCACTCCTGGCTCGGCACGTCCATCGTCACCGTGCGCAAGTCCACCTTCACCATCCGGTCGACAATTGGCAGGATGACGAACAGCCCCGGCCCGCGCGCGCCGACAAGCCGCCCAAGACGGAAGATCACGCCGCGCTCGTACTCCGCGACGATCTTCACCGAGTAGAACCAGACGATGAACCCCCACGGTGGAATAAGCAGAATGAACGCGAATACCGTGAGCATGACGCGCACGACGGACGCGAGGCCGCCCTCGTCCTTCGCCCGATCCTCCGGTGGCCGGATGTAGTCGTTCGCCACGTCGATCTCCTTCCGCTCCGGGTCACGGAGCCATCGCATACAGTCTACGCCCGCGTGTCGCTACAGGCGCGCAGCCACCCTATGCCCGCCCCCCGTCTCGGTTGTACGCTGTCGCCCATCCGCGTGACGCGAAGCCCTCGCACCTCTTCGACCAACCGAGTTAGACTTCCGGAACCCACCGCCCCGAGCGAAGGAGCGCCACCCATGCTCGAACACGTAGACCGCGTACAAATCGCCGTCACCGACCGCAACGCCGCCGCCGAGACCTTCATCGCCGCGTTTGGCGCCGAATCGGCCGGCGACGACGAAGTGCGCTGTCTCGGCGCGAAGCGGCAAACCGTACACGCCGGCATCAGCGAATTCGAATTCCTCGAGCCGTCCGGAGACGGACCCGTCCGCGACTATCTCGAAGCCTGGGGCGAGGGCTTGTTCGCCGCAGGCTTCTCGACGAACGACGTGCAGGCGCTCGCGTCGCGCCTCAACTCGAAGGGCGTGCAGTTTAAGGAAGACGCCAGCCAACTGCACATCGCGCCGGATCAAACGCCCGGTCTGCGCATGGTCATCTCCCAGGAGGTCGCGCGGCCGATGACTGGCCTCGTCCGCTACATCTACGAAGCGACGAACCTGATCGAGGACCACGTTGCCGCCGCGGACTTCTACACCGATCGCTTCGGCCTCGACGCGTCGCGCTTCGTGCCGATCAACAGCAAACAGTACGGGTACACAGGCCAGCTCACGATGTTCAACCCGCCGGAGCGCCTCGACCGCATCGAGCTGTCGCAGATCACCGATCCGACACGACCGATGGGACGCTTCATGACGCGCCGCAACGGCGAGACGCTGTACATGTGCTACGTCGAAGCGGAGAACATCGCGCCCATCGTCGAGCGGCTCGACGCGCGTGGCATGCGCTACGCCGGTCGCGATCCCGAAAGCCCCAACCCGGAAGGCATCTTCTTGCACCCCGCAACGACGCACGGCGTCCTCATCGGTTGCAGCCGCACCAACCTCGCGTGGACCTGGTCCGGCCGCCCCGAACTAGCCGGCGCCGACGCCGCGGCTGCACACTAATCGCCAGTGACCTGGAACCAGCGACCCACCGGACCCCTACAGCGGTCTCCACGTACGCTTGCCGTCGAGGCGCACAAGCCGCCCCACGCCCGGATGCGCGAAGTGACCGCCAAGCGCGATCATCCGCTCATCCTCGATGCGCTGCGCGAGCCTCTCCCGCGTCTCGCACGCCAGCGCGGGGTTCATGTCGAAGATCGGACTCCAGCCCGTCTCCGTAAGCTGCGCCGGATGGTGCGCCACGTCGCCAATGATCACGCCGGCTTCGCCGCCCGACATGATCGCGACGGATACATGCGCCGGCGTGTGGCCCGGCGTCGGCAGCAGCGTCAGTTCATCCGTGAGTGCGTACTCGTCGTCGACGAGCTGGATCTCCGCCGCGCCATCGAGCGGCAGCACGCAGTCACGCACGTAGTGACGATCGTCCTTCGCCGCTTCGTCCGGCGCGGTGAAGAATTCGTACTCGGCGCGATTGAAGATGTGCGTCGCCTTCGGAAACGTCGGCACGAACGCGTCGCCCGCAAGCGTCGTATGCCAGCCCACATGATCGACATGGATGTGCGTCGCCATCACGACGTCGATCTCGTCAGGCCGCACGCCTGCTTCCGCGAGCGCGTCCGGCAGCCGTCCGTTGGGGAAGAACGGCCGGTCCTTTGCGCCGATGCCCGTGTCGAGCAGGATCGTCTTTCCGCCCGAGCGGATCAGGAAGCTTGGGATCGTCAACCGCATCCGCTTGTTGCTCTCGTCGAGCAAGTCGTGATACGGCGCCCACGCTTCCGCCGCGACGGACGGGAACAGCACGTCACAACGCGCCACAGCCTCCGTATCGATGAGCACCTTGATCTCGACGTTGCCGATACGCACCGTGTCGCCGTCCATACGTCCTCCCCGTCATGTGTACGTCCGCGAACGGTAGTTAGCCGCGCTGCCTCGGTCAATCCGGCACAGCCTTCGAGTGCAACCCCTCAGTGGCCGTCGTGCCGTCGGCGGTGAAGCGAAATAGTTGTAGCCTTTGCGACCGCCGCATATAATCAGCAACCCCAACAAGAAAGGACGCGAAGCTATGCCGACCTCCTATGCCTACTTCCAGAAGCGCATCGTCCCGCTGGAGGAGGCTCGGGTACCGGTAATGACGCACGCGTTCCTCTACGGCACGGGTGTGTTCGAAGGCATCCGCGGCAACTGGAGCGAAGATCGCGGCGAGGTCCTGCTCTTCCGGTTGAAGGAGCACTTTGACCGGCTCCGCCTCTCGGGCCAGATCATCGGCATCGGTCTCGAACCGTCGACCGACGAGCTGATCGACATCTGCGAGCAGGTCGTGGCAAAATGCGGCTTCCGCGAAGACGTCTACCTGCGCCCCATCGCCTACAAGAGTGGCGAGGTGATCGGCCCGCGCCTGCACGACGTCGAAGACGACTACCTGATCTTCGTGCTGCCGTTCGGCAACTACCTCGATCTCGATGCCGGCATCCGCTGCCAGACGTCAACCTGGCGCCGCGTGCCTGACACATCGATACCTGCGCGCGCGAAAGTCACGGGCCTGTACGTGAATTCCGCGTTGGCCAAGACCGAAGCGATGCAGAACGGCTTCGATGAAGCGATCATGCTCAACGACGATGGTCACGTCTCCGAAGGCTCCGGCGAGAACATCGTCATCGTCCGTCACGGCCGGCTGATCACGCCCGAACGCAGCGACAACGTACTCGAAGGCATCACGCTCGAATCCGTGTTCGAGCTCGCGAAGAACGAGCTCGGTCTCGAAGTCATCGAGCGTAGCATCGACCGTAGCGAACTCTACGTCGCCGATGAGTGCTTCATGACCGGCACGGCCGCGCATCTCTCGCCGGTGATCGAAGTCGATCGCCGCAAGATTGGCGCCGGCGGCGTCGGGCCGATCACGGCGCAACTGCAATCGATGTTCTTCGACTGCATCCGCGGGCGCAACGCGAAGTACGCCCACTGGCTCACCGCCGTGAAGCCGGCCGTAGAAACGCCCGCGAAGGCCACCGTCTGATGGAGTTCCGCCCGCCCCGCGCCGTCGGCTCGCTCGTCGGCGGTGGCATCGCGCTGTGGTGCTTCGCCGTCGCAGTCGCGCTGGTGCTGCGCGGCCTTAGCCACGAGATCGCGCTTGGCATCATCGCGCTCTACGTCGTTGCGTCGGTATTCTTCGCGCTGGGTTTGCTGTTCACGTACTGGACGTACAGCCTCGGCACGTTGCGCTATTCACTGGACCGCAACGCGCTGACGATTACCTGGGGGGACATCCGTCAAATGATCCCCATGGCGCAGGTCGAGCGGCTGGTACCGGGCCGCGAACTGCCGAACCCGCACATCGCCGGCGTCAGCTGGCTAGGCCACCACATCGGCCGCGCTGAGGTCGAGGGCGGCGTCGGCGACACGCTGTTCTACTCGACGCACCGGACCCCCGCGGATCTCCTGTACATCGTGACAGCCGGTCAGTCGTACGCCGTTAGCGTTGAAGACGAAGTCGCGTTCGCCGAGGCGGTTCAATCGCAGCAACGCCTCGGGCCGCTTGTGGCGGTGCCGCAGGTACCCGACCGCCTGTACCTTGCCGCGCAGCCGTTCTGGGAGGACCGCACCGCGCAGGCTCTCGCGCTCGCCGCCTTCGCGACGTTCTTTGCGATGTTCGCCTACGTCTTCCAGCAGTACCCCGACCTTCCTCAGAGCATCGCCATCTCGTTTCCGCAGCTCGATGGTGTGACGCGCGTGGGCTCGAAGGACGAATTACTGAAGCTGCCGACGGTGGGCGTAGTCCTGCTGATCGTCAATCTTGCGCTCGGCTTCATCGCCCACTCCTGGGAGCGCATGGTCGGCTACGTGTTGCTGCTCGCCGCCATCGGCGCCGAAGGCATCCTGCTCGCCGCGGCCATCATCGCGCTGAACTAGCGATCCCGCTCACGGAGCAACGCCTATCCAAGCCGTGAATTGAACGACGCCCTCGCCAGTATCTGTGACGGTAGACTGCGGTAGATGACCACAACTCATGACGCCATCGTGCTGGGTGCGGGCCCTGCCGGAAGCACGGCTGCGCGGCTGCTGGCGCGGTCGGGCGCGCAGGTGCTGCTGCTGGACAAGGCGAGCTTTCCGCGCGACAAGCCGTGCGGCGGAGGCCTCACGTTCCGCGCCGATCAGGCCAATGACCTCGACCTGTCGCCGGTCACCGAGCGGCTGATCTACGGCGTCCGCGTCAGCGTGAAGCTGGGACGGCGCTTCGACCGTACGAGTCCGAAGCTGCTCGCCCGCATGACGCAGCGCGCGAAGCTCGACGAGTTCCTCGCCGAGCAGGCCGCCGAAGCCGGCGCCGACTTTCGTGATGGCACGCCTGTGTGCGCGCTCGAGCTGACGGACGGCGTCGCGACGGTGCGGTCGAACGGCGACGTGTATAGCGCGCGCGTGCTTGTCGGCGCCGACGGCGTCAACGGCATGACGGCAGGCGCGCTCGGCCTGAAGCCACGCTCGGAAGTCGCCGTCGCGTTCGAGGCGAATTTGCCGGCGAGCGGTGCGCTGATGGATGACTGGGCACGGTTCATCGCGCTGGATCTCGGCGGCATTCCCGGCGGCTACGGCTGGGTGTTCCCGAAGGGCGACCACCTCAACGTTGGCGTCGGCGGCTGGAAGAGCACCGGACCAACTCTGCGAAACCGGCTCAGCGACCTGTGCGCCTACTACGGCTTCGACGAATCGCACTTGTTCGGGCATCGCGGCTATCAGCTTCCGCTCCGTCGCGACGATCAGGCGATTGTGCAGGGGCCGGCGATGCTTGCGGGCGACGCAGCCGGGCTCGTCGATCCGCTCTCGGGCGAGGGCATCTGGGCGGCGTTCGTCAGCGGGCGGTTGGCGGCGCAAGAGGCGCAGCGGTATCTGGCGGGCGAAACTGGCGACCTGCTCGGTTACCAGCGTGCGCTGAACGCCGAGATGCGGGAGGAGATCCTGACCTCGCGCCGGTTGCAGGCGATCTTCCAGCGCTTGCCGAGCGTTGCCATCCTCATGCTGAAGTACAACGACGCCTTCTGGCGTTACCTGACAGAGATCATCCGCGGCGAGATCACCTATCCCGATCTGCCGCCGAAGCTGGGACCGCTGCGCCACGGCATGTACCGCTGGGCCGACTGGGAGATCCGCCGCCACGAACGCGATCTCACAAAGGGCTGATCCATAACCGCTACGGCCGCTTGGTGTTCGCCGACACGCGGTTGCACTTCTCTGGCTCGGAAGTTGCGGTCGGCGTGAGTGTGCGCGTGGATGTCGGCAGCACCTTGGTGGACGTCGATGTGACCACCACCGGAATGAGCGTCGCCGCGTTGGCGAACGCGGTTGCGGTGAGCGGGAGCGAAGTCTGCGTGGGTTCCGGCGTGCGCGACGGTTCGTCGCGCGGTTCGGGAGGTGTGTACGCGGGCCCGCACCAGAGCGTGTGCGTGTTGACGATGATGCCGTCGATGCCGGCGTCCGTCTCGAAGTAGTCGAGCCCGTGATCGGCCGGTCCGGAGACCAGCGCGCCCGCACGATCGAACCGCGCGCCGCCGCACGGGTCGACGAAAAGGCCGGGGCCCGCCCGGCCGGCAGGCGTGTCCGTCACATCATCGTCGACCCAGAGCACGCGACAGCCGCGGTTGTGCCCGAAGAAGCCGGGCGGGTACGCGTAGAGCGCGTGCAGCGTCCCGTCCTCATCCCGGCTCATAAAGACGTCATCAACCGGAAAGAACAGCGGGTCGCCGGAGAACGCGTTGGTCAGCCGCGTCTGCAGCAACCTGCCCGTCTTATCGCCGTCGTCGCGCAACGTTGCCATGAACGCCGCCACGCCAAGCGCGACGGCGGCGATGGACAGCATAAGTGCGACGGCGACGGCGAAGCGCGCGCTGATCAATCCCGGCGACCAGCGCCGACAGTTCGAGGAATCGAGTTGCGGCGGCGTGCGATCGTGGTCATCGGGTCATCTCAACAGGCAACAGCGATGCGGTCTGGACGTGAGCCATCGGTTCGTGGCACAAGGGTGCAGCTTGCGTCGTCGCGATCGTACGCGAGCGAGTGTCAATATCCAAGCGATACGTGTCACTCATGACAAGCGCGGGCTATGGCGGATTGTTCGCCGCGCTACCAGATGCCGAGCTGCATCTTCACGTCGTCGCTCGCCATGGTCTTCGGATCCCAGGGCGGCGAGAAGGTGAGCTTGTTGTTGACCTTCTTCACGCCGGGCAGGTCGATCAGCACGTCCTGAATCTGGCCATCGATGACGGCGCCGAGGGGGCAGCCGGGACTGGTGAGCGTGTACGTGACGTCCACCTCACCCTCGTCGGAGACTTCGACGCCATAGACGAGCCCGAGTTCGACGATGCTCATATGGATCTCGGGGTCGAAGACGTCCTTGAGGCGCTCCATGACGAGTTCTTCGGACAGCAGGCCTTTGACGGACATGGTGCGTTGCTCCTTCGTTGCTTCGGTTCAGTTTACCGCTCGGGCCGTCTCGCTCTTCCGCGAGACGGACAGGTTTGAAGACCTGTCACTACTCGTTACGCCTGCCATTGTTTCACGTGAAACATTTGTTCTGGCTTCTACAGCTCTTCGTGGCGGACGGTGCCGGTGCCGGACTTCTCGTGCTGCTCGATGCCGTCGGCGAGCGTGTGCCATCCGAGGGTGGCGCACTTCACGCGGACGGCGAATTTGGCGACGCCCTGCAGCGCTTCGAGGTCACCGAGCTCCTCGGGCGGCGTGCCGTCCGGCTCCGTCATCATCTGTTTGAACTCGTCGGAGAGATGCCGGATCTCCGTGACGCTCTTGCCTTCGACGAGATCGGACATCATCGAGGCGGATGCTTGGCTGATGGAGCAGCCGCGGCCGCGGACGCCGATCGCTGAGAGCTTATCGCCGCTGAACGAAAGCTCCATCTCGATCTCGTCGCCGCAGACGGGGTTGAAGCCTTCGGCAGTGACGTCGGCGTTGTCGAGCTTCGCGCGGTGGCGCGGGCTCCTGTAGTGATCGAGGATCAGCTCACGATAGAGCTCATTGAGTTCTGGTTCAGGCCGTTGCATCAGTGAGTGTCCTGTTGCCGAAGATCTTGTCCGCCGCGCCGAGGGCATCGACGAGGGCGTCGACTTCGTCCTTACGATTATAGATGTAGAAGCTGGCGCGGGCCGTGGCGACGCAGCCGAGGCGGCGCATCAACGGCTGCGCGCAGTGGTGGCCGGCGCGGATGGCGATCGCCTGCTGATCGAGCACCTGGCTGAGGTCGTGCGGGTGAATGTCACCATAGTTGAACGTGACGGCGCCACCCTTGTCGTGCGCATCCTTCGGACCGTACACGGTCACGCCCTCAACGGCGGACAGGGCGTCGATGGCGTACTGCGTGATCTCGATCTCGTGCTCGCGGACGGCGTCCATGCCGAGCGCGTCGAGGTAGTCGATGGCCGCGCCGAATGCGATGACATCGGCGATGTTGGGGGTGCCGGCTTCGTACTTGTTCGGGAGGTCGGCGTACGTGCTCTCTTCGTACGTGACGCGCTTGATCATCTCGCCGCCGCCGAGGAACGGATCCATCGCGTTGAGCTGATCGCGCTTGCCGTAGAGGACGCCGACGCCGGTCGGGCCGAGCATCTTGTGCGATGAGAATCCGAGGAAGTCGCAATCAAGATCCTGCACGTCGACTGGCATGTGCGGGACGCTCTGCGCACCATCGACAACGACGATCGCGCCGGCGTTGTGGGCGAGCGCGGTGATCTCCTTGATCGGATTGATCGTGCCGAGGACGTTCGACATTTGCGTGATGGCGACGACCTTCGTGCGGTCGTTGATCTTGGCGAGTACGTCGTCCCAGATCAGCTTGCCGTCGTCGTCGATCTCGATGTAGCGGAGCCTTGATTTAGTTGCGAGCGCAACTAGTTGCCACGGGACGAGGTTGCTGTGGTGCTCCATCGCCGTGAAGAGGATCTCGTCGCCGGGCTTGAGGAACTTGCGGCCCCAGGCGTTGGCGACGAGATTGATTGATTCGGTTGTGTTGCGCGTGAAGATGATCTCTTGTTCGGCGTGCTGCGCGTTGATGAAGCGGCCGGTCTTGATGCGTGATAGTTCGTACGCCGCCGTCGCTTCCTCGGCCATGGTGTGGAGGCCGCGGTGGATGTTGGCGTTGTAGTGCTCGTAGTAGTGGACGAGCGCGTCGATTACCGAGCGCGGCTTCTGGGTGGTGGCGGCGTTATCGAGATAGACGAGCGTGCGACCGTGGATCTGGCGCTCGAGTATCGGGAAGTCGAGGCGAATCGCGTCGATGTCGTAGGTCATGTCGCGGCGCCTACATCGATCTTCACGTCGTCGCCGTCGATCTCGACCGCGTAGGTCTTGACGGGCATGACGGCGGGGAACACCACCGCGCGTCCGGTGGTCACGTCGAACTTGGCGCCGTGTCGCGGACACTCGACGAGTTCGCCTTCGAGCAGACCCTGGTCAAGGGGGCCACCGTCGTGGGTGCAGACGTCGTCGATGGCGTAGAACCGGCCGTTGACGTTGCAGAGCGCGACGCGCACCCCATCGACCTCGTGCACACTGATTGTGCCGGGCGGAGTCTCGCTGACTTTGGCGATGGTGGTGCTGCTCACGGTGTGCGTCCTGTCTGACATTTTCAGGCTGATGTTGCGTTTCGGCCGGGACGGACCGAGACGCTCTGCCCTACGGTGTTTCGTCCGATAGGTCTTCGAACGATGTTGTTTCGACACCGCCGCCAATCTTTGCCATGACGGCGAGCATGACGCGCTCGCGGAGGGCGGTGTTGGGCATGCGGTCGATGACGTCGGCGAAGAAGCCTTCGACGAGCATCTGCTCGGCGACGCGGCGCGGGATGGCGCGGGCTTCGAGGTAGAAGAGGTGGTCTTCATCGACCGGTCCGGCGGTCGCCCCGTGGCTGCACTTCGCGACATCGTGCGCCTTGATCTCGAGGATCGGGATCGGGGCGGCTTTCGCCTTCTCGCTGAGGAGGAGGTTGCGCGATGTCTGGTTGGCCTCGCTGCCGCCGGCCGTCTCGTTGATGCGCGTGATGCCGTACCAGACGAGTGACGAGCTATCGGTCAGCGCGGACTTGAACTGGAGGTCGCTGATCGTGTGCTTGCCGGTGTGGTTCTGCAATGTGTTGTAGTCGAAATGCTGGTCGGCGCTGCCGAAGGTGACGCCGAGCAGTTTGGTGCTGGCGCCGGACTGCGGCATCTCGGCATCGATGCGCATCTTGGTGAGCTTGCTGCCGATGCCGGCGGCCATGCCGACGAACTCGGCGTCGCGGCCGACGGTGGCGCGGACGGTGTTGAAGTTGTAGACGCCGGCGCCCCAGCCGTTGACGCTGTAGTACTCGACCCTGGCGCCATCGCCGATGAAGATTTCGGTCGCGGCGCTGACGAACGATTTGGCGTCGCCGTCGGATGCGGTTTCATCGACGAAGGTGACGCGGCTGTTGCGTTCGGCGACGATCAGCGTGCGCGGGAAGGCGGCGCCGCTTTCGGGCGAGATCTTCTGGAGGAAGAGGAGCGGGAGTTCGACTTCGACGTCTTTCGGCACGTAGAGGAAGCAGCCACCGGTCCAGAGGGCGGCGTTTAGGGCGACGTACTTCCACTCGCCGGCGGCGATGGCGGTGCCGAAGTACTTCTGGACGAGGTCGGCGTGGTCGCGCGCGGCGGACTGGAGGTCGGTGAAGATGACGCCCTTTGCCTTCAGATCATCGGTGATCGTGGTGGCGACGACGTTGGCGTTGTGCTGTTCGACGCGGCCGGCGAACTGGGCACTATTTAAAGCGGGGGCTGGCGCGATGATCGGTGCCGCGCCGTTGGCGCGCGCGCTGTTGGCGACCGGCCGGATGCCGTCGAGGAGGATGGCGCGGACGTCGGTGCGGCGCCATTCTTCGTCGTTGGGGTCGGGGAAGTCCATGGTTTCGTAGGCGCGCCAAGCGGTGGCGCGTTGGGTGGCGAGCCAGGCGGGGGCGCCTTGCGCGGCGCGGGTGGCGTCGGCGGAAGTGACGGCGGGGGTTTGTTTGGTGAGTGTGTCGCTGGTCATGGGTCGCTGGTCTTTCGTTCTGTCTCGGGCCGACGGGCCTTCTGCGTTTCCCGCAGCGTCTGCTGTCGCATCCGCTGCTACGTTCTTTATTAGATAGGAGATTTTTGGGGGACACCCCCAAACCCCCGGCAGGCGCAGCGCCCTGCACCCGCCGCGGCGTGGGAGATGTTCGTTGCGAGTTCAACGATTACTCGCGTTTACGCCCGACCCCGCCCCGCCCCCGCGGAAAGCCCGCGCCACGGGAGTGTGTTCTGATTTTGGTTACCCGACCGCGCCTTCCATTTGGAGTTCGATCAGGCGGTTGAGTTCTACGGCGTATTCCATTGGCAGTTCCTTGACGATTGGCTCTACGAAGCCGTTGACGATCATCTTGGTCGCTTCGACTTCGTTGATGCCGCGGCTTTGCAGATAGAAGAGCTGCTCTTCGCCGATCTTCGAGACGGAGGCCTCGTGACCGATGTTCACCTGCTCCTCTTCGATCTCCATCAGCGGGTACGTGTCCGAGCGCGACTCTGCATCGAGGAGGAGGGCGTCGCAGCGGACGGTCGCCTTCGAGCGGACGGCGCCGGCGTATACCTTCAGCGCGCCGCGGTAGCTGGTGCGGCCGCTGCCGCGGGATACGGACTTCGAGATGATCGTCGATGTTGTGTCGGGCGCGGCGTGCACCATCTTGGCGCCGGCATCCTGGTGCTGGCCGTCGGAGGCCATCGCGAGCGAGAGCACCTCGCCGTGGGCGCGCGGGCCCATCAGGTACACGGACGGGTACTTCATCGTCAGGCGCGAGCCGAGGTTACCGTCGACCCACTCCATGACGGCGTCCTCGTAGGCGGCGGCGCGCTTGGTGACGAGGTTGTAGACGTTCGTCGACCAGTTCTGGATCGTCGTGTAGCGGACGCGCGCGCCCTTCTTGACGA
>CAZRHH010000090.1:0-11583 GCA_964599885.1 uncultured Dehalococcoidia bacterium
TGCCGGCGCTGAGGCGTCGCGCGGCGAACCACGCCGCGTTGAAGGCGGCGCAGGCGGCGGTTGCCGCATCGGCGGCGAAGACGAGTCCGGCGCCCGGATCCATGTGTTTCATTGCCTCGCTCCGGCATCGATAGAAGTGGATACGCGGGAGTATAGAACATACGTTCTAGGAAAGTCGAGTGGTCCATGTCACCCTGAATAGCGAAACGTCTCTGGCTGGCTGGCGATTCCGCGTCCTGTGCTAATCTCGTTATGAATTTGCAATAACGCGCGATTCGCGACGACCGCACGTGGCATCCCCGCCCAAGGAGACCTGAACGTGCCGCAACATCACTGGGAAGCGATCGCCCTCGGCCGCGTCTGCGCGGTGTGCAAACTCGTCCAGGCCACGGGCGAATTCGACGACACCGTGCCCTGTATCGAACAGAAGTCACCCAAGCCGCGAAAGCGCTGAAGCTAGTGGCTTGGGTAGAGGCGCACGAATCCCATGCGCTCGTACAGCCGCTCGGCGGGCTCGTTGCCCGATGTCACTACTAGGCTGAGTTCTCTCTCTCCGCGCACCATCAAAGCATTCATGCTGTTTTGGATGAGTGCTCGCGCAAGTCCTCGCCTCTTCCATGCCGGCGCTGTACGCCTGAGCGAGCAGCGGCGCCCCATGAAGCATTGTCACATGCGTCACCGCCACCGGCTGTTGAGCGTCCAGCGCGACGAAGCTGCAATCATCGAGGAAATCCCCGTGCGCGCCGTTCAACGTCGCACGCACAGACTGCTCGGCGGCGGCCAACGACTCGCCGTCGTCGTCGACTGATCCACGATACGCCGCGAGCATGAGCGAACTCAGCTCTTCCGCGTCGCGCTGTTCGACGCGCCTGGTCAGAAGTTCGCTCAAGGCCGGTCGCTGAGCGAGCTGTGTTGTGAGATGGATCCGCGGGCGGTTCATATCAGAGATTGTAGTTCGGCGTTCTGGCTCGTGATATCGGGGCGGACACATAGGTCCACCCCTACGGTGGTCTTCCGACACGAATCTATGGGCAAACGCATCACCACCAGATGACGTCGTCCATCGACTCTTCGTCTTCTTCGACGACGCCGCGCGACCAGAGGTTCGTGTCGAGATACTTCCAGCCGGAGTCGGCAAAGATCAGCACGATGTTGCCCTTGTCGATGCGCTCCGCGAACCGCAGGCCGGCGTGGAGCACTGCGCCGGCGGAGACGCCGCCGAAGATGCCCTCGCGCTCGACCAGCAGCCGCGCGGCGCGGAAGGCGTGACCGCTGCGGACGAGCATCTTCCCATCGAGCGCGGCGAGGTCGAGGATCGGCGGGATGAAGCCGTCGGCGAGGCTCTTCAGCCCCTGCAGCGCGTTGCCCGGGTGCGGCTCGACGGCGATGATCCGCGTCTGCGCGTTCGCTTCTTTCAGCCGCCGGCCGACGCCCATCAGCGTGCCGCCCGTGCCCAGTCCGGCGACGAAGATATCGATCTCCGGCACGTCGGCAAGGATCTCCTCCGCCGTCCAGACGTAATGGGCGCGCGCGTTGTGTTCGTTGCTGAACTGGTCGAGCATGAAGCAGCGCTCGCGGTCAGCCATCTCGCGGGCGACGCGCATCGCGCCGGTGACGCCTTCTTCGGCGGGCACCCAGTGGACCTCGGCGCCGTAGACGGCGAGCGCTCGCGGGATCTCCGGATACACGTTCTCCGGCATGACGATGCGCGCGTGGTAGCCCATCGCGCGGCCAATCATCGCCAGCGCGATACCGGTGTTGCCCGTACTCGCTTCGATCACCGTGTCGCCGGGCACGAGCAGCCCGTCGCGCTCGGCGTGCTGCAGCATGTGCTTGACGATGCGGTCCTTGATCGATCCGGTGGGGTTCCAGCCTTCGAGCTTGGCGAAGATGCGCACGTCTGGCTTCGGCGAGAGTTGCCGGAGTTCGACCATCGGCGTGTTGCCGATCGTGTGCAGCACATGAAGATGATGCATGCGTCGAGTATATGTTGGCCGAACATCGGACCCCGAACGCCCGTGCGGTCAGACTCGCCCGCGCTCCGACTCTTGAACACTGGTAGGGGCCCCGCTTGCCGGGCCCGGTCGAATCGCCGACACGCACCAACCGTGGCGGCATAGCTTGCTATGCCGAACTCGCAGCACCGAACCGCGGGTGTGGCGGCATAGCTTGCTATGCCGAGCTTCGTCGTACGCCCCGGTTCCAGATTCCAGGTTCTGCACCGCCCCGTACACTACCCCTATGCCCGCACCAGAAGCACCGCGCGAAGCCATCGCGATCGCCATCATCGTCGACAACAACGGCCGCGTCCTGCTGCAACTCCGCGACAACACGCCCGGCCTCGAAGGCGCGAACATGTGGGGCTTTTTCGGCGGCCACCTCGAAGCCGGCGAAACGCCGGCCGAAGCGCTCCTCCGCGAACTCCAGGAAGAACTCGGCTGGCGTCCCCGCCACTTCGAGCGCTACGGCCTGCGCGATGTCGACGCCGACGGCTGGCACGTCACGTCGCACATCTTCGCCGCGCATCTCGACGTCGCCCTCGACGCCCTCGTCCAGACCGAAGGCCAGGCACTCGACGTCTTTCCGCTCGACGCGCTCCCGTCCGGCATCGTCCCCAGCATCCGGCCAGTGCTCGAAGAGTTCGCGGCGTCGGACGCGTATAAGCGCGTGAAGCGGGGGTGGGCGCATCTGACGACGACGGGGTTGCTCGTCGATCGTGAGGGGCGCTTTTTGCTGCAGCATCGCGACGACTTCGATTACATCGCCAACCCGGGGATGTGGGGATCGTTCGGCGGCGAGATCGAGCCGTACGAACCGCCGGACGAGTCGTTCCTGCGCGAGATGCGAGAGGAGCTTTCGTGGCAGCCGTCGCGATTCGAGCTGTACGCGACGTACCCGTATCGCCGCGGCGCCCCGTACAACGACGCGCGCGCCATGCAACTCATTTACGTGTATACGGCTCTGGCCGACGTGCCGGAATCGGAGTTGGTGCTGGGCGAGGGGCAGGGACTCGCCTTCTTCGCGCCCGATGCGCTGCCCGGGAAGATCGTCCCCGACCTCAGGACGCTCATCGAACGCTTCGTCGCGACGGATGCGTACGCGGCGCTTCGGCGCAGAACAGAGAGCAAAGAGCAGAGAACAGAGGGGTAGGCGTGTTCGACGCGCGTTGGGCCTCACCCCCCGGCCCCCTCTCCAAATGCTTGGAGAGGGGGAGTCTGGTGCGAGGACTTTTCAGGCGATGATGCGGATGCGCCGCCCGGGACGCGTGGCGAGCGGCACCCTGGCAGCCGGGATGACGGGGCAGCGCACAGGAGCGACTCGGGACACACGCACGGGCACGCAGAGGGCACAAAGCGCACGAAACAGAGGGGCAGGCTGCGGGACAGCTGCGCGGCCGATCATTCATAATGAGTGGCTACGCCCGCGTTAGAACCCAGTTCCTAGTACCCAGAAACTAAGGGGTTATGCCCGCACCAAAAGCACCGCCGCGACGCATGAGCGCCGGCGTGATCCTCGTCGACCGGCAGGGGCGCGTGCTGATGCAGCATCGCGACGACGACCCGGCGATCATGTTTCCGGGGCACTGGGGGCTGATCGGCGGCGCGTCGCTCGGCGAAGAAACGCCGGACCAGGCGGCGCGTCGTGAGGTCGAAGAAGAGACGGGGCAGACGCCGGGGCACATCGAGCCGTTCCGCGCCTACTACCAGGAAGAGCAGAAGCCGGGCGCCAGGAAGAAGCCGCAGCCCGGCCGCGCCGACTTCGAGGTCTACATCTTTCACGCGCCGTGCGAGACGCCCGTCGAGGAGATGGTCTGCGGCGAGGGCGTCGAACTGCGCTCGTTCGCACCGGACGAGATCGCGGCGCTTGATGTCGCGTACAACCATCGCGAAGTGCTGACGGACTTCTTCGCGTCCGGGGCGTACGCGCTCTACCTGCGCGGCGTGCCGTTCGGCGCGCCCGGCGAGGAATCGGACATCGTCGCCGATTACGTCGCGGCGCTCGACGCCGGCGAGCCGTGGTTCGACGCGCTGATGCGGGCGATCGCACTGTGGCAGCAGCCCGACGAAGTGTTCGACGGCCGGCGCTACTGCTACCTCATCGGCGCCGAAGCGTTCGACTGGCTGCTGCTCGCGGAGCGGCTGATCGCCGAAGCGCCGGAGCGCATCCCCGACGACGAAGCGGAGCGCCTGCTGTTCGATGGTCTCCCGCCCGACAACGACGGCCGCCCGATCGACGACGCGCGCCTGCACGAGCTGATCGGCGACACGAAGCATCGCGCGCACCTGAACTACGTGTACGGCGTGACGGTCGAGGAAGCGCTGCAGTACGCGGCGGAGCTTGCTGTCTCGAAAGAGCGCGTCAACGTCTCGATCCGCGATCATCGTGACAGCGACGAGCCGTCCGATCCGGTGCACGAACGGATCTACGGGCGCCCGCGCGCGGAGCTGCTCGGCGAGTTCCGCGACGAGTCGCAACTCGCGCGTGGCGGCAAGATCTCGCTGACCGACTATCGAGAGTTCATGTACTGGCTGTTCAAGTACCGGGTGCAGAACAGCGAGCCGGCGCGCGTCGCGTCGGACACGCGGAAGGCGCTGGCGCAGCTATCGGCGATGGATGATGCGGTGCGCCGCTCCGGCCGCCGGAAGAAGGTGGATGATCGGGTGGAGGAGATCTTCGCGGAGCAGCGGACATGACGGTTCACCGCAAAGGCGCAAAGGACGCGGAGGAGCGCGAAGGTTTTTCGGGTTCACCACAGAGGCACAGAGGCACAGAGGTTTTTCAGGGCGTGGCGACGAGGGTGGTGCGCGATACCGGGACGCCCACGTGGGTGCATCCCTACCGAGGTCGATGGTACAGGCATGGCGGTTTCGCAGTGTGATCGCGCGACCGTGCGTGGGTCATAGGACAACGCGCTGGCGGGCCAGATGTGACACGGGCTGAAAGCCCGTGCCACAAAAACCCTCTGTGCCTCTGTGCCTCTGTGGTGAAAACCGAACGAGATCAGAACGCAGCAAACTCATCCGCGAACAGCGCCACGGCACCACCCGTGTGCAAGAACACGATCGTGCCGTTGATGCGGTTGTCGCGGACGGCGGCTATGAGGCCGGCCATGGCTTTGCCGGTATAGACGGGGTCGAGGATCAGCGCTTCGGTGCGGGCGGCGAGGCGGACGGCGTCCTGGCATTCTTTCGTGATCGATGCGTAGTGGGGGCCGGTGTGGTCGGCGAGATGGACTTCGCCGATCGGGTCGGTGCGGTTGTCGAGCGCCGCCGCCTTCTGCGCGAGACGCGGCACACTGATCGATAGCGGCGTCGGCGGGCGCGAGACGTCGATGCCGAGGACGCGGACGGTCGCCGGCAACCCTGCGAGCAGGCCGGCGTGGGTGCCGCCACTGCCGTCGGCGAGCACGATCCACTCGGGCGGTTGCGGCATCTGCGAGAGCAGTTCGCGCGCGGCGTTAGCGTAGGCCAGCGCGCCGATGGCCGTCGCGCCGCCGACGGGCATCGGGTATGCGCTCGGGCCGATGTCGGCGGCGATGCGCTGCACTTCGGCTTCGAGGACGGTCCAGTCGGGCGTGCCGGCGAAGTGCAGGTGCGCGCCGAACAGCCGGTCGAGCAGCAGGTTGCCGGTGAGGCGATCCGGTTCGTCGCCGCCGAGAACGAGATGACACGTCATGCCGAGCCGGGCCGCCGCGGCGGCCGTCATGCGCGCGAAGTTCGACTGCGCGCCGCCGGCGGTGACCAGCGTGTCGCAGCCGCGCTCGATCGCGTCGCGCACCAGGTAGTCGAGTTTGCGCGCCTTGTTGCCGCCGAGCGCGAGGCCGGTGAGGTCGTCGCGCTTGACGAGAATGCGCGCGCCGACTGCCTCGGACAGGCGCGGGGCGTCATCGAGCGGCGTCGGCAGATGCGATAGCGGCGTGAAGGTGGGCTTGCCGGGCATGCGATGATGATAGCTCGCGACACCGGCAACGGCGCTCCTAGCGGCGCTCCGTTGACACTCCGCCCGGGCCTTCGATACCCTGCCACCGCGATGAACCTGATGCTGCACCTGGGAGCGGGACTTGGGCCACGCCGCTGAGGCTGGTGTCGGGATCACGCTACGCGCGCCGCCACGTCAGCCCTGTGACGTGGCCGTTTTGTTTCTGCGAGCAACCGGAATCGATCATCGAAGGAGCACAGCGTGACCACTCAGGTTGGCGATCAGTACCTCACCGAAACCCAGCGCACCGACCCCGAGATCTTCGCGATCATCAAGGACGAAGAGCGCTACCAGGTCGACACGATCCGCCTCATCCCGTCCGAAAACTACACGTCGCGCGCCGTGATGGAGGCGACGGGCTCCGTGCTGGCGAACAAGTACTCGGAGGGCTATCCCGGCCGCCGGTATTACGAGGGCCAGCGCTACATCGATCAGCTCGAAACGCTCGTGCAGGAACGCGCGAAGGCGCTGTTCGGCGTCGAGCACGCGAACGTGCAGCCGTACTCCGGCTCGCCGGCGAATCTCGCGGTGTACGTCGCGCTGCTGCAGCCCGGCGACAAGATCATGGGGCTGTCGCTGCCGCATGGCGGCCACCTGACGCACGGCTGGGACGTCAGCGCGACGGGCAAGTTCTGGAAGCCAGTTCGCTATGAGGTCGACCCGCAGACGCATCTCATCGATCTCGACCGTGTGCGCGAGATCGCGCTGGCCGAGCGGCCGCGTATCATCGTCGCCGGCGCGACGGCGTACCCGCGCCAGTACGATTTCGCGCGCTTCGGTGAGATAGCGAAGGAAGCCGGCGCGTACTTTCTCGCCGACATCTCGCACATCAGCGGGCTGATCGTCGCCGGCGTGCATCCAGATCCGGCGCCGTACGCGGACGCCGTGATGACGACGACGCACAAGACGCTGCGCGGCCCGCGCGGCGCGATGATCATGTGCAAAGCCGAGCACGCCGACGCCATCGACAAGGCGGTGTTCCCGGGCCTGCAGGGTGGCCCGCACGAGAACACGATCGCCGGCATCGGCGTCGCATTGAAAGAGGCGGCGACATCGGACTTCCGCGAGTACGGCGCGCAGATCGTCGCCAACGCGAAAGCGCTGGGTGCCGAGTTGCGCGAACGCGGGTTTGATCTGATCACCGGCGGCACGGACAACCATCTGCTGCTGCTCGACCTCACCGGGAAGAAGGTGATCGGCAAGAAGGCCGCGAAGGCGCTCGACCGCGCGAACATCGTCGGCAACTACAACACGATCCCGTTCGACCCGCGCAAGCCGTTCAGCCCCAGCGGCCTGCGCATCGGCACGCCGGCGGTGACGACGCGCGGCATGAAGGAAGACGAGATGCGCCAGATCGCCAATTGGATGGACGAGGCGATCGCCAACGTCAAAGACGAAGACGCGCTCGACCGCATCGGCGCCGAAGTCCGCGACTTCTGCCGCCAGTTCCCGGCGCCGGGCATGAGCGTCGAATAACGCGCGCAACACCGCCGTAGCGCGGGCTGAAAGCACGCGCGGTGTGGGTTCACTCCCCAACCGCAACGATGTAGGGGCGGACCTATGTGTCCGCCCCGGTATCACGCCGCCGTCGCCACCAATCGAATCGCGCGTCCCGCTACACCACCGTAGCGCGGGCTTTTAGCCCGCGCGGTGTCCGTTCACTCCCCATCGAAACGACGTAGGCGCGAACCTACGTGTTCGCCCCGGTATCGCGCGGCGGCTGCCGCAATTCCGCACACTCGTCTACTTCTCGTCGTTGAGACGGATCTGCGCTACCCGACAAAGACAACCTCTGTGCCTCCGTGACTCTGTGGTGAACCGGCCGCACCCGCTACCGTTCCCGCATGGCTGATGCGAAGCGCGTCTGTATCACCGGCGTCGGCGCCGTCTCGCCGTTTGGCCGTGACGCGGGCGCGTTCTGGGCAGGCGTCTCGAGCGGGCACAGCGCGGTCGGCGCCATCGCGTCGTTCGACGCGTCGGGGCTCGCGTGCGGCATCGCTGGCGAAGTGCGCGAATTCGCGCCACGCGACGATATGGACGCCGAAGCCGTCGCTGCGATGGACCGCCGGTCGCTCTTCGCTGCTGATGCGGCGATTCAGGCGCTCATCCAGAGCGACATTCCGATCACGGCCGACACGATCACCCAGATCGGCGTCATCGTCGGTTCGGAACTGCCCGAAGGCGCGATGACGACAGCGGCGAACGTCGCGCGGACGATCAGCGCCGCCGGCCCCGTGACGCACGTCTCGAACGGCGCCGCCGGCGGGCTGATGGCGATCGGCGAGGCGGCCGAGTGGATTCGCCGCGAAGAATGCTCGGTGATGGTCGCCGGCGGCGCCGAAGCGCCGATCACGCGCGAGCACGTCGAGCACTTCATCGCCCGCGGGATGCTGACGACGCGCAACGACGACCCGCAGCGAGCCGTGCGGCCCTGGGACGCGCAGCGCGACGGCTTCGCGCTCTCCGAAGGCGCCGCGATGGTCGTGATGGAAGACGAGGACGTCGCGATCCGCCGCGGCGCGCACATCCTCGCCTACATCGATGGCTACGGGCAGACGTTCAACCGCGCGCCCGTCGCGCATGCCGCCGCGAACTCCGTCGACGTGGGCCGCGCGATGCAGGCGGCGCTAATCAAGTGGGACCTCACGCTGCAAGGCGAGATCGACGTGATTTTCGCGTCAGCGGGCGGCGGCGCGCTCGACGCCGTCGAGGGCCAGGCGATCCGCCGCGTCTGGGGCCCGAACACAGACAAGCTGTGGGCGACGTCGATCAAGGGGGCGCTGGGCCACACGCTCGGCGCTTCCGGCGCCTTCTCGCTGACCGCGGCGATCTACAGTCTGCAGGCCGGGCTGATCCCGCCGACGGTGAATCTCGAGGGGCAGGATCCCGAATGCGGGCAACTCGAAGTGGTGACGGGCGAAGTGCGGCGGCTGCACGGCACGAAGGCGCTCGTCAACGCGTTTGGCCTCGGCCACAACGCCAGCGTCATCATCTCGCGTCCGTGATCATGATGTTGGGCGTTAGCGCTTCGACGTCGAACCCAAGCACCACGCGAATGTAGCCGCGGAGCTTCAGCTCCGCCACGCGCGTCGTTTCGCAGCGAGGGACACAAACGGGCATGGACGAGCGACCGGAGACCAGCGACTCACCACCACGTCCGCGATCATGATGTTGGGCGTTAGCGCTTCGACGTCGAACCCAAGCACCACGCGAATGTAGCCGCGGAGCTTCAGCTCCGCCACGCGCGTCGTTTCGCAGCGAGGGACACAAACGGGCATGGACGAGCGACCAGCGATTCACGGCTACAACGTGGCCCAGTACAACGTCGCCCGGCTGCTGGCGCCGCTCGATTCGCCGTTGCTCGCCGACTTCGTGCGCGACCTCGATCGCATCAACGGACTCGGAGACGGGTCGCCGGGCTTCGTCTGGCGGCTGAAGACCGAGGACGGTACATCCACCTCGGTGCGGATCCGCGGCGACGAGATGCTGATCGTCAACTACACCGTCTGGGCGTCGATCGAAGCGCTGTTCGAATTCACGTTCCATAGCGCGCATGTCGAGGTGTACCGCCGCCGCCGTGAATGGTTCGAGCTGCTCGACACGCCGTTCGCCGTCCTCTGGTGGATCCCCGCTGATCACGTCCCCGACGTCGCGGAGGCCGAAGCGCGGCTCGAGCATCTGGTAGCGCACGGGCCGACGCCGCACGCGTTTACGTTCAAGCAACGCTTCCCGCCGCCCGTAGACAGCGCGTAGACCGCCAAGCGGATGCCAGCGCTACCGTCCTCACCGCGCGCGTTCGCAGCGCGCCTGCGACGCTTGTCATCAGTTACACACGCCGCGCCCGCGACGGTGTATCGTGAACGACGATGCAACCGACGCGCCCGCACACATCAACGCGCACAGCCGTGCGTGACTTCACACTCACAGCGACGTACGGCGATCACGCCCGCGCGCGGGAGGCCGCCGACGCGTTACGCGCCGCCGGCTTTACGCCCGACAACATCGACGTCCGCCGCGCCCTCGTCGCCCCACAACAACCGAAGCGGCGATTCGTCCCGCAGTCCTTCGTCGGCCGCCTGACGTGGATCATCGTGCTCTGGAGCATCCCGGGTACCGTGCTTGGCGCCGCGCTCGGCTGGCTGCTCGCCTGGGCAAGCATCGGGCCCGGTGGCACGGATGGCACTGTGCTGCAGATCGTCGGCTGGGCGATCTTCGGCCACTTAATCGCCGGCATGTGGGCGGGCTACCTGCTGCTGTCCGACCGCTCGCGGCACGAATTCAATCCCGACCGTGCCGCCGACGAGACCCTCGTCACCGTCCGCTGCCGCACCCGCAGTGAGATCGATGTCGCCGGCGTCGTCCTGCGTTCGCGCGGCGCACGATCGGTGCGGCAGTCGGTGCGATAGCTCCGCCTGATGACCGATGAACCAAGGCCACGACCAGCTGCCACCCACGCGCCACATTCCACGGTAGGGGCGCACCTATGTGTGCGCCCCGGTATTGCATGCCCATGCCACCCTCGACACACAACAAAATGACCCGGGCTGAAAGCCCGGGCCACAATCTTAGTTTCCTGACGAACCGCCAGCGACGACCAGCGACTCACCCAGTCGAGCCAGCGGCTAGATATCCAGATTCTTCACTTGCGTCGCGTGGCCCTGGATCCACTTCTTGCGCGGCGCTACTTCATCGCCCATCAGCGTCGAGAAGATCTCCTCCGCCTTCATCGCATCATCGATGCTCACTTGCAGCATCGTCCGCTTCTCGGGATCGAGGGTCGTGTCCCAGAGCTGCTCCGCGTTCATCTCACCGAGACCCTTGTAGCGCTGGATCGTCGCCTTCTGGCCGTCCTTCAACTTCGCCATGTGCTGGTCGCGCTCGGCGTCCGAGTAAATGTACGTGTGCTGACGGCCCACCTGGATGCGATACAGCGGCGGCTGCGCGATGTACATGCAGCCCTCGTCGATCAGCGGGCGCATGTACCGGAAGAAGAACGTCAGCAGCAGCGTGCGGATGTGCGAGCCGTCGACGTCGGCGTCGGCCATGATGATCACACGCCGGTAGCGCAGCTTCTCGATGTTCAGCGTCTCGCCGAAGCCCATGCCGAGCGCCGTGATCAGCGCGCGAATCTCTTCATGCGCCAGCATCTTTTCCATCCGCGCTTTCTCGACGTTGAGGATCTTGCCCTTGAGCGGCAAGATCGCCTGGAAACGCCGGTCGCGGCCGGCCTTCGCGGTGCCACCGGCCGACAATCCCTCGACGAGATACAGCTCGCACTGATACGGATCGCGCTCCGAACAGTCGGCCAGCTTACCCGGCAGCATCGTGCCGTCGAGCAGGCCCTTGCGCACGACGAGATCGCGCGCCTTTCGCGCCGCCTCGCGCGCCCGCGACGCCAGGATGCCCTTCTCGATGATCCGCCGCCCGTCGGACGGGTGCTCCTCGAGGTACTGCGACAGTCCCTCGTACACCGCCTGCCGGACGTGATTCTCGACTTCGGCGTTGCCGAGGCGCGTCTTCGTCTGGCCCTCGAACTGAGGTTCGGGAAGCTTGACGCTGACGACGGCGACGATGCCCTCGCGCACGTCGTCGCCGCTGAGATTC
>CAZRHH010000091.1:0-10815 GCA_964599885.1 uncultured Dehalococcoidia bacterium
CTGCCGGCGCTTTGCAGCGCGACGGCCTCCGCGTGCGACTGGCCGGCGGGCAGCGTCGCGCCCTCGCCGACGATGCGGTCGTCACGGACGATCACGCAGCCCACGTTGGGATTCGGGCTCGTCGTCCCGGCGACGCGCTCGGCGAGTTGCAGCGCGCGGCCCATGCACATGGAAGTCATGGCTTAGTTTACTGGGGACTGGGGGAGAGCATCGAGGTAGGCAGAGCGTAGACGGAGCCGGTTTCGGCCAGGAACAATCGAGCGCTGGCGGGCGTCGTTACTGTCGAGCGTATGCGCCTCGATCGAGTATGATGCGGGTCGCACTTCCCTTGAGGAGAGTCTGATTGCGCGGGGCGACGCGGACCCCGTCGGCGGAGCTATCGCGCACAACGGAGGCACAGGTTGAAGCACGCATGTTTGGCGCTGGCGTTGGTGCTGTCGCTCGCGGTTACCGCCGCGTGTGGCGGCGACGACGACGACGACGGAACGGTAACGGGCACGCGCACAGTGGCCAGCACCCGGGCGTCCGGGACGAGCCGCCCCGCAACGGCAATCGGCGGCGCGACGTCGACGCCGGATCCCCAGCTCGGGCCGATCGAAGATCTCTCTCCGCAGGAACAGACGGCGATCGCTGGCGACGTAAGTGGCGGCGATCCGAACCTGCCGCCGCAGATTGTCGCCACCGCGCCGCCGGTGGACTCGGACGGCACGCCCGTGGCGGACTCTACCGCGATCGCCGAACCGAGCGATCCGCCATCCGGCACGCGTTTCCTGATCGATATGAACGCGACCGAACCCGGCATCCAGACGGAGCGCGACGTCAACGCAGGTGACACCATCCGCGTCGCTGTCGTCGCGGCGAACATGCCGGACGACGGCGCCGATGGCGGCATCGCGGCCGTGCAGTTCACCGTGAATTACGACGCAACAAAACTCTTTTCGCCGTCGATCTCCGGCGGTCCGACGACCGACCGAAACCCCGATCTCAACACACCGGCGCTGGGCGAGGACCTCGCCTGGCTGTGCCTGCCCGCTCCGGAAGGCGACAAGGATGACGCCGGCGGGATCGACGGCGATGGCAACCCGCTGAACGGTCAGGCGTATCTCTCGTGCTTCATCATTTCGCGCGGCGTCACCACGGGTACGTTCGTGATCGGTGTCATTACGTTCCAGGCGCTGGAGTCCGGCGAGGTCGACCTGACGCTCACCGACACGCTGTCGGTCAACTTCATCGGCCTGACGATCGCTGCGTGTTCGTTCAACGAATTTCCGGAGGTGCCGTGCGACGGCGCCACGCTCAACATCCGCTGATCGCGCCCTGCGCGATAAGCCAGCAGTCAGCGCCTGACCGATGACGCCCGCGAAGCGCGGCCGTTTCATCGTGCTCGAAGGCGGCGACGGCGCCGGCAAGTCCAGCGTGCAGCGGGCACTCGCCGAACGCCTGCCCGCCGGTGGCGCCGACGTCGTCGTGACGCGCGAGCCGGGCGGCACACCACTGGGCGAGCGCGTGCGCGAGATCGTGCTGGCGCGAGAGTCCGCCGGCGATCCGCTTGCCGAACTCCTGCTGTTCGAAGCGGCACGAGCGCAACTGGTCAGCACTGTCGTCCGCCCGGCGCTAGAGCGCGGCGCCATCGTGCTTTGCGATCGCTTCGGCGCGTCATCGGTGGCGTACCAGTCGTACGGGCGCGGGCTGCCGCGCGCGCTCGTCGAGCAGGCGAACGCGATTGCGACCGGCGGCCTCGAGCCGGACCTCGTGCTGTTGCTCGACTTGCCGGTTGAGACAGGGCTGGCGCGGCGCTCGGCGGGTGGCGCCTCGAATCACTTTGACGCGGAGACGGTAGCGTTCCACGAGCGCGTGCGCGCCGGTTTCCTCGAACTCGCGCGCGAGTCGCCGGCCGCGTGGCGCGTGATCGATGCGTCGGCGTCGCTGGCGGATGTTGTTGATGCGGCGTGGGCGGCGGTGCGTGGTTAGTAGAAGTTGGACGTCGGAAGTTGGTCGGGCGGCCCGCGAGACACTACATGTAGGGACGCGGTCAATCCGTCGCGGTGCGCTTGTGCGGTTCGTCGACATGCACCACACGTCGAAACCGAACCGGAGCGAATGTAGCTGCGGAGCTTCAGCTCCGCCTGTATCGATCTCAACAGATCGCCTGGTCACCTCGAACAAACCCTCCGTGTTGGTGTGACGCTGCGGGCGTCCGTAACATTCATTGCGCGACGCCTCATGCGTGATCCCACTCGCAAAGTTGCCACGCTGATCCCCGTTCCCTAGAATGCGCCGGGCGGGCCGGAAGGATGCGGATGATGCGAACGATCACTTTTCGACGCGCGATGGCGGTGCTGCCGCGGCTGCGCATCCCCCTCCTCTTCGCGGCCGTCCTCTCGCTTGCCGCAGTCGCGGCGTCCGGCGGGCCATCGTTCGAGCGCGCGGCGCCGGATGCGTCGGCAGCGCCATCGATGGCATTCACGTTCGGACAGGAAAACTCCTGGATCCGCGTCCAGAACATCGGCGGCTCGCCCGCGACGGTGACGGTGTCGTACTACGACGAAGCCGGCCGCGTCCTGGCGCAGGACGCCTGCCCATCGGCCGGCTGCCCCGCGATCGGGCCGGGGCAGGGCTGGACGTTCTTCCAGGAAGGCAACCCGTCGCTGCCGGCCGGCTACAAGGGTTCGGCGCTCGTCGAGAGCGATCAGCCGATCGTCGCGCTGCAGGCGAAGGACGTCCGCCGCAACGGCGCCTTCATGATCGACGGCAACACGACGTCGATCACCGCCGGCTCGAGCCGCATGTACCTGCCGCTGCTGGCGAACCGTGACGGCGCGCAGAACGACTCGATGGGCCGCTTCGCGCTGCAGAACCTCAGCGACTCGGTGACGGCCTGCGTGACGATCACCTACCTGAGCAACGCCACCGATGGCGAGATCGCCTGGGATCCGTACAAGCCCGGAGCGAGAAACGCAGCGAAGCAGTCCGGCTGCCCGAACGGTGGCCGCCCGATCGCGCCGCGGGCCACGCTGTTCCGCGATCCGGACACCTTCGGCGTGCCGTCCGCGTACACCGGCTCGGTGCGCATCGACACGCACGAGAATGCGCAGGACGATCCGCCGGCCGATCAGCTGCTGACGGCGACGGCCGATTCGTGGAACACGCTGTACAACCTCTTCGCGTCGTACCGCGCGTTCGATGAGAGCGAGATGAGCACCACGGTGCTGCTGCCGCTGGTCGACCGCGAAGTTGGCGCGTTCAACGGCTTCAGCACGCGCTTTCAGATCGTCAACAAGGATCCAGCCAGGCCGGCGCAGGTGACGCTGCGGTTCGAGGGGTTCGATCTGGGCAACGGCGGGGCGTTCGTCGCGAAACAGAACACGGTGACGGTGAAGGGCGCGCGGCTCTGCTTCCAGGACCGCGACGACTTCGCGAACTGCCTCGCGCCCGGCGACCGGCTGCCGACGAACTTCGTCGGCACGGCGAAGCTGACGTCAACGCAGCCAATCGCGGCGATCGTCAGCCGCGGCACGCGCTGGGGCGACACGTTTACCAACTACCGCGCGTTCACCCCGAGCGACGGCGCGAACCGCGTGCTGCTGCCCGTGCTGAACAAAAACTTCGGGCCGTTCAACGGGCGCGCGGGCTGGAACTCGTGGTTCCGCGTATTGGTCGCCGATGGCGGGCAGGCGAACGTGCGCATCCGCTACGTCGGGCTGGATCTGCCGGGCGGCGAGATGTCGTACAGCGTCAACGCGTTCCGCGAGTTCACGGTATTCCAGTTCAACGAGAATCTGCCGAACGGGTTTGCCGGCACGGCGATCCTGGAGTCGGACCGCCCGATCGTCGCGCTCGCGAACATCTATACGGATGTGTTCGACGGCGACACGGACCTGACGTACAACGGAGTACCCTTGCCGTAACCACGCTGGTGCGGTGTCGGGGACTGGAAGATGGATGTTGGAGGCTGGATCGCCGGGCGCGCGTCCGTCGGCAATCTCCATCATCTACCCGCCGTTCTCTAGTCTTTGCAAAGTTTCAACGCACGTCGTTTCCGATCGCCACGGTGATGTCACGCGCGCGATCCTAGACTGGCCTCGTACCGCTGCCTCGGGGCGGCGAGCGAGGAGCATCATGCCAAGAGCAGCAACGCCTGTACATCACACAGCGACGTCGGAGAAGCCGTGGGATGGCCCCGAGACCGAAACGCACATCGGCGAAGACGTTCCGGCGCGTGTTCGCGTGGGTTGATCCGGACAACGACGACAGCAAGACGGCGGCGAAGTTTCCGCACCACGAAGTCACGCGCGCCGGCAAGATCGGCGCCGCGAACGTGAAGGCGTGTACGTCCGGGATCGGCATTCTCAACGGCGGCCGCGGCGGTGCCGATGTGTCGGCCACGGATCGGAAGGCGATCTACCGTCACCTGGCGGCGCATCTTGAGGATGCGGGCGAAACGCCGCCGGAGCTGGATTGACGCGCTTCCCGGTGGGTCGCTATCCGGTCCCCTCGGTCGCGGCTCCCCCGGCGCGCTCCTCGTCGCTCGCCTCGGCTTCTGCCCTTGCTCTTTCCTCTCGGGCTTGCGGCTCAGGGGTCTCGGCCCTCGATTCTTCGCTCCACAACGCCGCCAACTGTGAGGCGTGATCGACGATCTCTTGCCTCTCTCGAGCGCGCATCTCCTCGTACATTCGCTCGAGCTCGAGCACCGTCGTGGACATGGGCGGAAAGTAGTGCGAGCCAACTACCGTCAAATACCAAAGGTCACTGTTGGCTCCCACGCCCGGAGCTTCCTCGGCTCGTTTCTTTGCGAAGAACGTTAGCCGCATCGCCTCCATCCATGGCCGCTTCGGCGTGTACGATGCCTTGATGATCTCCGCCTCTGCGTGTTCACTGCCGATGCCAATCGCGGCGAAGCCGGTTCCGTTCCACGCCTCTTCGATACCGGGCTCGGTGACCGTATAGATTGCCCCGTCGCCGCTTTCATCGAAACCCACAATGAGGGCTTCGCCCAAGTCGCTATTCGCTCGCAGGCGACTGTGGAGTTGGGCCGCGAGGTCGGGTGACCACTCGCTTTGGCGATCCATGAAGCCCTCGATTGTCAAGCCTAGCGGCTGAAAGAAGCGTTGCTCGATCTGGTACCGGCGGTACTGTTGGAACTGAACGGCGAACTCGCGAGCGAATTCGCCTACGCCGACCAATCGGCCGTCTGCTGTCTCGGGCCTGGTTGCTCTGCAAACTTCCAAAAGCGAATCTATCTGACCGGATATAAGAAGGAGAATCGGATAGGGCTCTTCGCGAACCCAGATGCTCTTAGTTTGGTCGGCAAGTTCATATTCGCGTATCTGCCGAGCCGTCATCATTCGATCCGCGGCAGCGATGATGATTCGATGCGTCGTTCCTGCATCATCGACCCAGGTTCCCATCGTGGCTACGCAAACTGTCATTCGAATGCCCTCGCTCTCTCGCCCTAGCTGCTCGCCACAATCGGTGGATGGATATTATTCCGCACAGGCGATCGGAGAGAAACGACCCGCTCCAGTTCGGCCCGCTGCGCCGCCGCACGCGTACAATCTCCGCGATGAGCATCCCGACCGCCCGATGAGAGTTGTGTACCTCGCTGATGCGCCGTATATCCACACGCGGCGGTGGGTGGAGCACTTTGCTGCGCGCGGGTGGGATGCGCACGTGATCTCGTTTCGGGAGGCGGAGATTCCCGGCGTGACGGTGCATCACATCGACGGGCTCGAGGTGATGCGGAAGGCGCGGTACCTGGTGCACGCGCGGCGGGTGCGATCGCTGGTGCGGGCGTTGCAGCCGGATCTGGTACACGCGCTGCACCTGACGAGCTACGGTTTTCTCGCCGGGCTGGCGCGCGTGCAGCCGTCGATCGTCTCCGTCTGGGGCACCGACGTGCTGGAGGCGCCATCGCTGACGCCTGCGCATCGCTGGATCACACGGAGCGCGCTGGCCAACGCCGGCGCGATCACGGCGACGGGGCTGCGGCTGGCTGAAGCGACACTCGCGCATACGCCGCGCGGCAAGCCAGTGAGCGTGATTCCGTACGGCGTCGACCTCGACATGTTCACCGCAAAGACGCAAAGAGCGCAGAGCGACGCAAAGGTTGAAGGGGATAGCGGGCAGGCGATCACCGTCGGCGCCGTATCGCGGCTGTCGCCGGAGAAAGGCTTCGAGCATCTGCTGCGCGCCGTCGCGCTGCTGCGGGATGCGGGCACGCGCGTCGACGTGCTGTTCGCGGGCGACGGGCCGTCGCGCGCATCGCTCGAGCGGCTCGCGGCCGAACTGCGACTCGACGGCGTGCGCTTCGCCGGCCACGTCGAGCATGCGGACGTGCCGGACGTGCTGCGGCAGATCGATATCTTCGCGATGCCATCGACGTGGGAGGGGTTCGGCGTTTCGGCCGTGGAGGCGAGCGCGATGGCGCTGCCCGTCGTCGCATCGAACATTCACGGCATTCCGGATGTCGTCATCGACGGCGAGACGGGCCTGCTCGTGCCCCCGGCCGATCCGCGCGCGCTCGCCGATGCGATAGCGCGGCTCGCCGCCGATCCGGCGCTGCGCGAGCGGATGGGCGCCGCCGGGCGCGCCTTCGTCGAGCGCGAGTACGATTGGCGCGACAACGCCCGGCTGATGGAGCGCCTCTACGACGATATGGCCGGCATCGCGCGCCCAACGTAGGGGTTTCCGCCGCGGGCGTTACGGGCGACCGAGAATCATCACGCGCGCGGCATTAGAGGATGATTGGCCGGACATCGCAAGTTGCTCGCGATGCGCTTCAAGGGGGAGGACACCCATGACGCAGACCGCCGACCGCATCACGATCCCGATCATCGCCGAGGACCGCGCGAACGCCCTGCTGCACGCGCTCGACAAGCTGTGCGCGGACAGCGCGCCATCCGCGCCCGCCGCCAGGCACGCCGCCCGCCTGCGCTTCGCGCTCGACCGGCTGAAGGAGCTGCGGTTAGCCGCGGACCGCGACCGCGGTGCGTTTGCGCCGGGTCGTGCGGACGTCGCGCTATCGATTCTGAAGGCGAACATCGTCGTCGCGGCACAGTTCGTCGCAAAGGCGCGCGGGATGGAGATCAGCGGCCGGAACGCGGCGCTTGCTTCGCAAGAGAACAGCGAACAGAGAGCAGAGAACGGCGGTGCGTTGGAGCGCAGCGCGGCCGAGCGCGATCAGATGGTGAGCGCGAAGGCGCGGCCGAGTGTGAGTACGTTCGGCAAGCAGCCGCAGCCGGTCGCGCCGGCCGACGTTGATGAGACGGCGCTGGTTGACGCGCAGGTGGTGCGCACGGCTGCGTAGACGCGCGGTGCGGCGCTTCACTGTGATACGAACAGCGCAGCGTCTGCTGTCGCATCCGCTGCTTTCATAGAATGAATAGTTCTGGGGGACACCCCCAACTTCTTGTTCGCGTTGGGCCGGCAGGCGCTGCGCCCTGCACCCGCCCCGTGAACGTCACCGCCCGTCGCTTTGGCTCCGCCACATACAGCGTAAAAAAGACAATTGTCTGGGGGACACCCCCAGACCCCTGGCAGGCGCTGCGCCCTGCACCCGCTCCCGCCGTGAACGTCACCGTCTGTCGCTTTGGCTCCGCCACATACAGCGCAGCGACTGCTGTCGCATCCAATGCTTTCCTAGAATGAATGCTTCTGGGACACCCCGCCCCGGCAGGCGCGGCGCCCTGCACCCGCTCGCACGGTCAATGTGCGCGGGACCACGTGAAGACGATGTAGCGCCCAGTGGTTCAGCGTGTTACCACATGCACCATGTCTGGTGAACTTGGGATCATTCTCTGGCTTGCCGTGGTGGTGGTCTCGGCCGTGGTGGTGTCGTTTTGGGCGCACCGCTGGGGGCGCGACCCGTTCGGGTGGGTGCTGCTGGCCGCGGCGATGGGACCGATCGCGATCATCGGGCTGGTAGGCGCGCGCCGGTCGGACGTTGCGCGGGCGACGCCGCGCGCGGCGCGCGCCGGAGGCAACGACGGGCCAATCATCGTGGCGTGCGACGGGTCGAAGGCGAGCGCGGCGCTTGCGGAGTTCGTGGCGGAGACGGATCTGAACAGCCGCGACGTGATCCTGGTCGCGGTGCTGCCGCTTGAATCGGAGCCGCACGCGGAGGGCGCGGACGCGCGGAAGCGCGTGGATGACATGACGCGTCCTGTGAAGGCGGGGCTGGATGCGAAAGGCATCGCATCGCGCGTAGCCGTGAAATACGGGCCGCCGGGCGAGGCGATCGTTTCGTTCGCGAATGAAGTGAACGCGTCGCTGATCGTGATCGGACGGCGGGGGAGTGGACTCACGCGCGCGGTGCTGGGTTCAGTGTCGCGGCATGTCGTCGAACAAGCGGAGGCGCCCGTCGCGCTCGTGTCCTGAGAACGTGACTACGGGCGCGCGACGCCGCCGGGGTCGCCTTCTTCGAGCGGCGTCGTGAACGAGCGGCCGATGTCGGTGAGGTCGCCACTGATGTCGTCGCCCGCGGGCTTCACGCCCCCTTCCACCCACGCGACGAGGTCATCGAACGCCTGGACGCGCTCTTCGTCGCTGAAGGCGCAGTGGCCGGGCCGCCGGATCGCGCGCTGGACGAGCAGATCGCCGTTGCCGGCGTCCTCGACGATGCGGCGGTACGACTGTTCGAGGCTGATCGGCACCAACAGGTCGCCGGTGCCGTGTAATGAGAGCAGCGGCGTCCGGATTTCGCCGGTCATCGGCGCGAACTCCGGGTATGCCGTCCGGTTGCGGAACGACGTGTTCGCGGCGATCCGCGAGACGTCCGCATTGAGCTGATCCGTCGTCACGAGCAGACCGTCATCGATCGTGTACGCGGTGTTGACGTTCTGGGCGGCCGCGTTCGACGGCCCGGCGGTCCCGACGGCGTTGACGAGAATGACGAAGTTGAAGTTGAAGTTGGCGGCGAATCCTTCGCGAAAGAACGGGCGCGGGCCGCCCGTCATGTTCTCGACGACATCGGCGAAAGCGCGGCCGGCAGCCGTCGGTTCGTCCACGTCGCCCAGCGCGGGCAGAATCTCTTCCTGGATCTTCACCGCGAAGCTCGGCGCATCCGTTGTGATGCCGTAGAGGTCAACATCGCTGAAGTAGCCCGCGAGCGTCCCCCAGCTCAGGATGTAGTCCAGCACCTCGTGGCCGGAGACGACACCGCACTCGGTCAGCGCGCCATCATAGGCATCCGGGTACTGCTCGAGCGAGAACGTGACGACGTGCCCGCCCATCGACTGTCCGTAGATGTACTCGCGGTCGGGCGTGCCCACTTGCTCCGCGAACACATCCTTCAGCGCCAGTGTGTCCCGCGCGCCGGCGCCCGGCTCGTAGCCGTTCTTCGAGTAGCTCGACGCCGCCCAGGCGTAGCCCTGAGCGATGAAGTACTCGCGCAGCGGCGGCGGGTCGACCGTGAGCGCCGGCGGGTTGCCGCGGAATCCGTGCGCGAAGTAGACGACGTCGCCGTTCCAGTTGGCGGGGACTTCGATCTGGTAACCGCCGAAGATGTACTTGCCGAAGATTGCGCGGGCGCCGGGCAGCGCTTCGAACGCCGGGTCCAGGATCTCGTAGTCAATGCTGACGGGTGTCACGGGCAGCATGCGCGACGGCTGGTAAGCGGCGGCCGTGGGCGAGGCTTCGGCGGTGGCGGTAGACGTGATTTGCGCGCCAGCGATGGCGGTCGTCTTGGCGTCGTCACCGCAGGATGTGGTTAGCACGCCGAGCGCGGCGAGCAGCGGCACGGCGGCGGCGCGCAAGATGCTGCGCGCGCCGCTGGCGCGATGTTCGTTCGTGGTCTCGTTCTGGGTATCCAGATTCGTCCCTGCCACTAGCTCTGCTTCCCTATAACGCCTGAACGGCGCCAAAGGTTTCCCTCCGGACGTGCCGAATCCGGGGAGAAGGGTAGTCGCGCGACGCAACGAGCATCGGCAAACGCGGGGCGTGCGGTGTTATTCATGCGGTATTGAAGCTGAACGTGGCGGGTCAGCGGGTTTATGTATTGTAGCGGGTTTCGAGGGGAGCGGCGCCGCGGGCGGCGTTTCCCCGGGGCCCGGCAAGCGGGGCCCCTACCCTTCGTGTTGGCGAGCGTCGGCTAGGTCGAGCAACGGCACAGCAAGCTATGCCGCCACAATGGCTGGCTACCAGCCGCGCTTGGCGAGCAGTTCGCCCTCGGACAGCGTGCCGATTTCGATGCCCTTCATCGCGGAACCGGTGCCGCGCGAGACTTCGGCGATGATGTCGGCGTCGCGGAAGTGCGTCGTGGCCTTGACGATCGCGCGCGCCATCTTGTCCGGATCCTCGGACTTGAAGATGCCTGAGCCGACAAAGACGCCTTCGGCGCCGAGCTGCATCATCAGCGCGGCGTCGGCCGGCGTCGCGATGCCGCCGGCGGCGAAGTTTACGACGGGCAGCTTGCCGAGGTCGCGTACTTCCTTCACCAGCTCGATCGGCGCGCCGAGGTTCTTCGCTTCGGTGGCGAGTTCGTCGTCGGGCATGTTCTGGATGCGGCGGATGTCGTCCCACAGCTGGCGCATGTGGCGCACTGCCTCGACGACGTTGCCGGTGCCCGCTTCGCCCTTCGTGCGGATCATCGCCGCGCCCTCGCTGATGCGGCGCAGCGCCTCGCCGAGATCGCGGCAGCCGCAGACGAACGGCACCTTGTACGGGTGCTTGTTGATGTGATGCGCCTCGTCGGCCGGCGTCAGAACTTCGGACTCATCGATGTAGTCGACGCCGAGCGCCTGCAGCACCTGCGCTTCGACGAAGTGGCCGATGCGCGCCTTGGCCATGACGGGGATGCTGACGGCGGCGATGATGCCG
>CAZRHH010000092.1:0-10557 GCA_964599885.1 uncultured Dehalococcoidia bacterium
GCAAGTCCAAGCGCGCCCTCCGCGCCGGCGACGAGATGTTCGTCGTCGCCAAGCCGAATCAGCGCATGTTGCGCAGGCTCCTGCCGTATCATTGAGCATCGACGACTAGTGTCTGGTGTTTGGTGTCTGGCAATTCACGAGACACCAGACACCAAACACCAGTCCGCCATTAGCATCGACCAGATATAGAGGAACGGATCATGCCCAGAGTAAAGCGCGGCGTCACGGCGCACGCACGGCACAAGAAGATCATCGGCATGGCGGCCGGCCACAAGGGCCAGCGCCATCGCGTCTTCCGGCGCGCCAACGAGTCCGTGCTGCACGCCCTCGACTACGCCTACGGGCATCGCCGCGAGCGCAAGGGCGACTTCCGCAAGCTCTGGATCGCCCGCATCAACGCCGCCGCCCGCATCAACGGCACCACCTACAGCAAACTCATCGATGGCATGGCCAAGGCCGGCATCATGGTCAACCGCAAGATGCTCGCCGACCTCGCCGTCCGCGAGCCGCAAGCCTTCGCCGCCCTCACGAAGCAAGCCGAAGCCGCCCGCGCGTAAGCGCAGTCATGGCGAACGAGCAGCAACACACGCCAGAACACACAATTGTGCTGTACGCCCAGGGATACTGCGAGTTCTCCGAGATGGTGCGCCTGCACCTCGAATCGCGCGGTCAGCGCTACGCAGAACGCGACGTCGACGCCGATCCGGACGCCCGCAAAGAAATGCTCGATCTCGGCGCGCAGGGCACGCCCGTCGTCGTCATCGACGGTGAAGTCGTGATTGGCTTCGACGAGGAATCGATCGACGAACTGCTCGGCTTCACGCCCTACAATCCGCCGCAATAGAAGCAGCGCCGGTTAACGCTCGCCGCCTCAGCGCGGTACGGGGGCGCGCAGTTCGTCCAGCGCCTGTGCGGCTGCCTCCGCATGCAACACGGAGAACTGCGCGTTCTGATCGGCGACGCGTTGCAGGTACTCCGTCGCACGCACATCGTCGCCCGCCGCCTGAAAGATCATCCCCGCATGAAACAGGATCAGCGGCTCGCCGGTACCGGTGCGCAGCGCCTGCTCGATCGCCGTCATGGCCTCGCCGATGTTGGCCACTTTGTACTGCACCCACGCCAGTACGTCGGCGGCCTGGATGCTCGGCTGCGCTTCGAACGCCGCCTCTGCACGCGCCACGGTCGCCTCCAGATCACGTCCGTGATCAGCGTTGAACACCGCGATCTGCAGGCCGGTATTGACGCCGTTCGCCTCGTACAACTGCGCGATCGCATCAACCACGGTGTACTGCTGATCCGCCGCATCAGCATCGCCCGCCGCCGCGTACACGTCGCCGAGCGCGATCACGTACTCCGGCAACGGAACCACGTCGATCGCGGCAGAGTACTGCTCGATGGCCGCATCGAGGTCGCCGCGCGCCGCCTCGACCCGGCCCAGGCCCGCGAGCGCGTGTACGTAGCCTGGCAGTAACTCCAGCGAGGCCTGGTACGCATTGCGTGATGCGTCGAGCCTTCCGAAGATGAAGTGCAGATTGGCGATCTGCGCGAGCGTCCATGCCGCATGCTCCGGCACGCCGTCGCCCTCGGCAAGCGCCAACGCGGACTCGAAGCTCGAAAGCGCCGCCTCGTATTCGCCATTGACCTGCTCGAGCAGCGCTTGCCGGCTGAAGGCCGCAAAGTCCGGCTCGATCGCCGCCATGCGCTCGTATGCGGCGGCCGCTTCGTCGTACGCACCCAAGCCGGTCTGCGCATCGCCCAGAACGCCATACGCAAACGCCGCCATATCGCAGCGACTGCGCCGGCGCCATCGCCTCCGCGTCTAGCAGATGCTGGAGTGCCATATCCCGGTCGCCCGCGGCCGCTGCGATCACGCCGGCATGATACGAAAGCCGGGCGTCCCGCGTTCCGAGGCGCAGCGACTCGATGCTGAGCTCACGCGCTTCGTCGATGCGATCCGCTTTGAACGCCGCCCACGCCACAACGTCCGCCGCGTAAATGCTCGGGCGGCGCTCGTACGCTGCTTTCGCTCGAAGGTACGTCTGTTCCGGATGGATGCCCTGATCCGCATCGAAAAGGGCCAGATCCAGATCGGTATCCACACCCTGTGCCTGAGCGAGCTCCTGCGTCGCGCGGACGAGTGCGTACTGTTCTTCGGCTTCTTCCTCCCGGCCGCGTGACCACAGCAAGTCGCCCAGCAACGTTGCATACTCGGCGAGGGGACGTTCCGCAACGGCGCTGCGGAGCAACGCCTCGGCGCGTTCTACATCGCCGACCGCGACTGCGGACCGTGCAAGTGCTGCGTCCGTCATCGCTTCGCCGGGCAGGATCGACGCGGCGCGGCTGTATGCAGCATTGGCGGCGACAACATCACCGCGTGTCAGTTCCAAGGTTCCGATCTGGACGTACGCCCAAGCCTCATCGGGTGGCGACGCTGCCCCAGCCGCTGCGGCGCGCTCCATCGCCTCTACCGCGCCGTCGAGGTCGCCGTGCAGCTCCCGCAAGTACGACACGCGGCTGTACGATGCGAAGTCCGGCCGCCGATCGACCATCTCCTGCGCTGTGGCGAGCGCCTCATCGTAGCGGCCGAGTTCGACGAACGCATCCGTGAGCACGCCGTAGACAGCGTTCACATCCGGCGCGATCAACCGGGCGCGTTCGCCGATCATCAACGCGCCGGCGAAGTCGTGCCGCGCCAGCGCCACGACGCCCGCAACGACCAGCGCCTTACAGCGTCTGGCTCCACCGCAAGCGCCTGATCCGCCGCATCGCGCTGCACGTACAGCGACGCGAGCCGCGTCAGCGCATCGACGTCATCCGGCCGGTCGCGCACGGTTTGCTCAAGTACCGTCAGTTGCGCCGCACTGCCGTTAACCCGGACCGCGGGAGGCGGCGGCGCGTCATCGCGTCCATCGGTGGCGATGCTGCCGAGCGCAAACATGCCGCCGACCACAACCACCAGGAACGTCGCGACCACAATGCGTGGCATCATCGCTCAGGCTCACTTCCGCCGCCCGTTGGCGTCTGTCTCAGGCGCATCGTTCGCTCATCCATCACTTCCGAGCCGCGACCGGCCGGAGGGGTTGATCGCCCTCCGGCCGGCACGAATCTATACCTCGTCCTGCGTTACCGCACGGTGCTGGCGAATCCGCCCCACCACGACAGCGCCAACGATCAGTAGCACCAACGTCAGCGCGGAACCGCTGAGACCCGCCGCGAGCGACACCGCCATGGCGCCAACGCCATGATCGTGCTCGTGGTCGAACCCGGAATGCGGTGATGCCACGTACGGGAATGACGTGAGCAGCGGCTTGTCGTTGCCGTCGACACCGTCGCCGAGCACGTTGTTCGGCGCGGAATCGACGCACGGTGGCAGGTCGAAGCCGTAGCCGCAGGCCACCGCTCGCAGCGCGATGTCGATGACATCGTCACCCAGCTCGCGGCCGTTCGGGAAGCCGCAGTTATCGCCGGCGATGACGGCCAGACGGTTGTTGGCCGCGCAAGCACTGGGCTTGATCGCCGTATTCAGCCGAAGCTGCTCAGAAGGCTCGACATCCGGCGGCTGGTTCAGCCCCGGAATACCGGTGAAGAACACCGTCACCAGATCCGTGCGTCCGGTCTCGGGAATCGGCGTCACAATGCCGTTGTAGACGATGTTTAGCTTCTCCGCGAGATCGGAGTTCAGCACGAAGTCCAGGAAACTACCATCATCTTCCGGATCGGACGCGTTGAACCGATCCTTGTCCGAAAGCGGTATCACGACTTCGTTGACCAGCGGGTTGCCGAGACGCGACACCTGCCGGAAACGCCCGACGCTATCGCGCGAACCGTCGCGCTTGACGATCGTCACCGCGCCACGGTATGTGTCCGACCACACACCGATCACGCCGGAGCCGTCCGCTCCCTGTTCGGTCGTTGGGTTGCACTTGCATTCGGTAACCGACGCGATCGGCACCTGGAATACGATCGAGTTCACGTTGAACCCGCTCAGGGCGTCGAGGCCGCCGCCAGCGTTGCCGGAAGCGAGCGGATCGTCGCCAGATCGAACAACGCGCCGAGGTCCGCAAAGAACGGGTCATCGCGCTGGCCCGCGAATACCTTACCGCCGCCCGGCAGATTGTGAATCGCCGCGTTCGCCAGGCTGTCGTAGTCTGGCGTGGAGGTGGGGCCGGTGTTGTTCGGCGGCACCGCGAGGTGACTGGCTACCGTGCGGTAGCGCCGGTTACCATCGCGACGCTGCACGTCATAGAACTGGCGAATGTTGAAGTTCTCGTCGTTGAGCGACGTGATCGGACCCGTGGCGTACAGGAACGTCGTCGGGTCCTGAATCTCGGTGTAGAAGCGGAAGGCGTAGCTCACGTCTTCCTCCGTGTCGCCGTCGTAGTCGACGCTGAATTCGTACCAGACGTCATCGCCGAAGTTGTAGAAGTTCGGTCCGCCGGCCGGTTCCTCCATCGGGATCCAGTTGCCGACGAACGTCACCATGTCGGGCGCGTCCGGCGCGATAAATGCGTAGACGTCCGTCGTGTCCGCGAGAGGGTCACCCGAAATGAGCGGCGCCTCGCGGTGGCTCGACGCTTCGCTATCGCCCGCCGGCCGGATCGTGATCGCCGTCACCGACGTGACCGCGACTCCTATCGCCAGCGCGGGCAGCACGAAGCCCAGCAGCTTCTTCAAGCTGATCATGAGGTTCTCTCCTGTTGAGTGTCCTTGTGTGGCGGTACGTGCGTGAACTGCGTCCGGTACCGGTCTCCTTTCCTCGAGCGATCGCCTCAGCTGCGGCACGACGCGCAGGAGGGATCGAGCCCGCGTCACTGCGGACTCTGTTCGCACGGGACCGAGTCGGCGCGTTGGCGGAAGCTACGCGGGTGCGCTGCGCCGCGCCTCGATCTGGCAGTTCTTCGCTAAATCAGCGGCGGCGGATCAGGGGAGGTAAGTCAAATTCTCGTCGTGCGCAAAAAGTAGTATCAACCGAAGTCCGGGTTAAGCCCGCAACTCAGCGCCAAACTCACGGCGGAGCCGCTCGACCAGCTTGCGCTGCGCTTTCGCCACGTCGTCATCGGTCAGCGTATGGTCGCCCGACTGCCAGGCGACCGCGAACGCGACGGACTTCTTGCCGCCGGCGATCTGATCGCCACGATACACGTCGAAGATGCGCGCTTCGCGCACCAGCGGCGTTACTTCGATCGTCCCCAGCAGCGCGCCAGCCGGCGTCGCATCATCGACGATCAGCGCAAGATCTTGCTCGACGGCCGGAAACTTCGACACGGCGCGCATCTTTGGTCGTGCGCCCGTATGCGGAAGCAGCGCGTCGATCGACAGATCGAAGAGATACACCGGCTGTTCGATGTCGAACGCACCGGCGACATCCGGATGCAACTGCCCGATGACCCCGACGCGCGTGCCCGCAACCGAAATCGCAGCCGTCCGGCCGGGCATCATCCCAAACTCGTCGGAAGCCACGTACTCGACATCCACGCTCAACCCGTCGAACAGCGACTCCACGTACGCCTTCGCATCATAGAAGTCGACGAATTCCTCGCTCGCCGCGCCCCAACGGTCTCGTCGGCGTCCGCTCATGACCCCGACCGCTGCCTCGCGCTCCTCGGGCATCGCTGCTTCCCCGAACGGGCGTCCGTCCGCGCTCGCATGTGTCTCAGCGCGTTCGTACACGCGCGATGTCTCGAAGATCGCCACTTCAACCTTCTCGTGGCGCAGGTTGACCGCGAGTGACTGCAACACGCTTGCCCGCAGCGTCGGGCGCAGATACTCGTGCTCTGCCGTGATTGGGTTCACCATCCGGTACGGTGGGTAGATGGCTAGCTCCTCGCGCGGCACGACGCGCGACAGCGCTTCGAGCGTCGTCAGCGAGTACGTGATGACTTCTCGCATGCCCGCAGCGGCCAGCAGCGAGCGCACGTCTTCGCGCAGTTCACGCCGCGGCTGCGCGATCGCATCAGGGATCGCGCCCGCCAGCAGTTGCGCCGGAATCTCGTCGTATCCGATCACGCGCCCGATCTCTTCGATCACGTCGTCGGGAATGCGCACGTCGCCGCGCCAGTACGGCACGCGGACGACGTAGCGATCTGGCGGCACCCATCGCGCCGAAAAGCCAAGCGATGTGAGGATTGCTCGCACCTTCGACGTGGGCGGATCGATGCCAAGCACGCGCCCGACGCGCTCGCGCGTCACCTCGACGCGCTCTTCGCGCTGCTTGCCGGGATACACGTCGATAGCCCCCGCCGCCGCTTTGCCACCGCACACTTCCACCAGCAGTTTCGTCGCGCGTTTCGACGCCGCCATCGCCAGTTCCGGCGGCAATCCCTTCTCGAAGCGTGTCGATGCTTCGCTGCGCGCCTTCAGCGCCATACTCGTCCGCCGCACGTTCGCTCCGTTGAAACATGCCGCTTCGAGCAGCACGTTCACGGTCTTCTCCGTGACTTCGCTCTCGAGTCCGCCGATGACGCCAGCAAGCGCGACCGGGCCGCGCTCGTCAGCGATCACCAGCACATCCTCGTGCAGCGTGCGCTTCTCGCGGTCGAGTGTTGTGAACTCTTCACCGGGCTGGCCGCGCCGCACGATGATGTGATGGCCGTCGATCGTGTCGTAGTCGAAGGCGTGCAGCGGCTGCCCCATTTCGAGCATCACGTAATTCGTCACGTCCACGACGTTGTTGATCGGCCGCTGCCCGAGCGCGATGAGGCGCTGCTGCATCCATTCCGGCGACGGACCCAGCTTGATGCCTTCGATCACCGTCGCGATGTACCTCCGGCACAGTTCCGGCGCGTTGATGTGGACGTTTGCACGGCCCTTGATCGGCTCGCCGCTTTCGGCGTACTCGAGCGAAGGCTCGCGCACCGTCTCGCCGGTTAGCGCCGCGACCTCGCGAGCGATGCCGAGCACGGAGTACCAGTCCGGGCGATTCGGCGTCACCGACAGCTCGAAGATCACGTCGCCGAGCACGTCAGCGAGTGGCGTCCCGAGCGGCGCATCTTCGCCGAGCACCAGGATGCCCTCGTGATCCTCAGACAGTCCGAGCTCGTACTCGCTCAGCACCATGCCGGCCGACTCGACGCCGCGGATCACCGCCGGCTTCAGTATTGACGTCTTGCCGCTGTGGCCGTCGCGCACACGCGCGCCGACCGTCGCGAACGCGATCTTCTGTCCGACGGCGAGATTCGGCGCGCCGCACACGACGCGGTGCTGTTCGTCGTCGCTCACATGTACGGTGGCGAGGCGCAAGCGATCGGCGTTCGGATGCGGATCGACAGCCGCGACGAGCGCGACGCGGATGTCGGCGCCCCAATCGCCGCCCGTGCGCACGATCCTGTCGACCGCGAGGCCGGCGCGCGTCAGCTTGTGCGCCAGTTCCTCGGGTGAGAGGCGCAGGTCGACGTACTCGCTCAGCCACTTGAGTGAGACTTGCATCGTGCTGTCCTAGAACTGCCGCAGCAGTCGCAAATCGTTCTGGTAGAAGTACCGGATGTCGTCGACGCCGAAGTACTGCATCGCCAGTCGCTCGACGCCCATGCCGGCCGCGAACCCTGTGTAGCGCGACGAATCGATGCCCATGTTTTCGAGAATCTCCGGATGCACCATGCCGGCGCCCATCATCTCGATCCAGCCGGTTTGATGGCACGTCGCGCAGCCGACGCCGCTACAGACGAAGCAGTCCATCGCCACCTCCGCGCCCGGCTCGACGAAGGGAAAGTACGAGCATTGCAGCCGAATCTGGCGCTCCCTGCCGAACAGCCGCCGCATTAGCTCCAGCAGCGTGCCCTTCAGATGCGACATCGACAACCCCTCATCGACGGCAAGAACCTCGATCTGCGTCATCTGCCATTCGTGCGTCGTGTCCGTCGCCTCGAAGCGATACGCGCGCCCCGGTACGGCGATCCGGATCGGCGGCTTGTGCTCTTCCATGATGCGGATCTGCGCCGGAGATGTGTGCGTGCGGAGCAGCATCGGCCGACGGCCTTCGACCTCTTCGTCGACCCACATCGTGTCCCACATGTCGCGCGCCGGATGGTCCGCCGGCACGCGCAGCGCCTCGAAGTTGTAGTAGTCAAGTTCCACTTCGGGGCCCTCGATGACGGAGAAGCCCATCGACTGGAACGCGTCGAGAATCTTGCGCGTGAGCTGCGTAACTGGATGCAGACCGCCGCGCGCGTGCGTTCGCCCCGGCAACGTCACATCGATCCGCCCGCTCTCCAGCGACGCCGCGAACGACGCTCTGCGCAGTTCGTCGGCACGCGCGTCGTGGGCGGACTCAAGTTCCGCCTTGAGGAGGTTGGCGGAAGCGCCGAGCGCCTTGCGCTCTTCGACCGATAGTTCCGCGAGCCCGCGCAGGACGCCCGTCAGCTTGCCCTTGCGCCCGAGATATTGGACGCGCCAAGTGTCGAGCGCTCGTTCATCGCTCGCGGATGCGAGCGCTGAGACCGCCTCCGTGCGAAGCTGCTGTACCGTATCCGTGGTCATGTCGTGTGTGCCCTGGGTGCTACTCGCCACGCCGCGGCGGCGTGTCGCAGTATAGTGGGCGCGTCTGCGTAGCGGCACTCGATCCTGAGGTCGGAGAGCGCCAACGGACGTGCGCGTCTGGAGCCGCGAGCGCCACCTGACCTACCCCCGTTAGTCAGCGGCCCGGTAGTGCGACCAGATTCCCGCCGCAGCAGCTCGATGCTCATCGTCCGACTGGTGGAAGTGAATCTCGGTCTGATACTCCGGCCATTGCCCCTGTTGACGAATGAGGTACACCAGCTCCGCCTCGACGGTTTCGATGTCTAAGGCCGGCGGCGTACACACGGCGTCCAAGTGGTACCAGAGATCGAGCGTCGCCTGCCTGTGATCATGGCGCCACCGATACCCGTGGTAGCCTCTCTGGCCCGTCGCCGTCCAGCCTAGGCGGAGGCGCGTCCTCATCGACTGTCTCGTGATTCCCACATAGATCGGCAGGGCGCCAGCAGTCACAACGTAGAGTTTCGGCACTCCCGAGGTGGCACGCCCGGAGAACTTGGTGCCGCCGTTCGCGTCGAGTATTTCAAAGGCCGGCTGGCCGTCTGGATGAATCGTGATTGTGAATCGATCGGGTCCCTCGACTTGCATCTCAAAGTTTATCCCAGCCGACGTTATGAGCTGATGGTGCGAACCAATCAAGCCGCAGGGTCTGCGCGCAGTCCTTTCGGAGCGGCGCGGGCGTGGTGAACTAGTTTTCGGGGGCAGGTCAGCGGCTCTCGCTGAAAAAAAGGCGAGAGCCCCGCGCTTTCGCTTGAGGCTCTCATATACCCTGGCACTGGCCTATTTTCCACAGAGGATTGCTCCCCCAGTATCGTCGGCGCTGAGGCGTTTCACTTCCGTGTTCGGGATGGGAACGGGTGGGGCCACCTCGCTCTAAGCACCAGGAATATTCGGTTGTAAACGGAGAGTCGCCGCGGCGACCGCTCCGGGAACGGCGTTGGTAGCGGGGGAAGGATTCGAACCTCCGACCTTCGGGTTATGAGCCCGACGAGCTGCCACTGCTCCACCCCGCGATGGGTTACCGCACACGCATGCGTGTACAGCATCGTATCAAATAGCGTGAAACACGGTTGGTACTGCGCCGCCGGTGCTGCTCGCACGAGCAGCAGGCGGCGCGAAATCACATGTGGAATTCAATGTAGGTCAAGCCCTCGACCATTAGTACGGCTTAGCTAAACGCATTGCTGCGCGTACACCTGCCGCCTATCAAACGGGTAGTCTTCCCGTGGTCTTACCTGGTTAACCCAGTGGGAGATCTCATCTTGAGGTGGGCTTCGCACTTAGATGCCTTCAGCGCTTATCCCAACCAGACGTGGCTACCCGGCAATGCTCCTGGCGGAACAACCGGCACACCAGAGGTCTGTCCGCCCCGGTCCTCTCGTACTAGGGGTAGCTCCTCTCAAATCTCCTGCGCCCACGCCGGATAGAGACCGAACTGTCTCACGACGTTCTGAACCCAGCTCGCGTACCGCTTTAACCGGCGAACAGACGGACCCTTGGGACCTGCTACAGCCCCAGGATGCGACGAGCCGACATCGAGGTGCCAAACCTTGCCGTCGCTATGGACGCTTGGGCAAGATAAGCCTGTTATCCCCGGGGTAGCTTATATCCGTTAAGCCACGGCCCTTCCACTCGGAACCGTAGGATCACTTTGACCGACTTTCGTCCCTGCTCGGCTTGTAGGCCTCACAGTCAAGCCCCCTTATGCCAATGCACGCGACGGGTGATTTCCATCCACCCTGAGGGGACCTTTGTACGCCTCCGTTACTCTTTGGGAGGCGACCGCCCCAGTCAAACTGCCCACCAGGCACTGTCCGTCTGCTTGATCAGACGTTAGGAGATAGATCAGGAAAGAGTGGTATTTCAAGGACGGCTCCACCGAGCCCGAGAGCCCGGCTTCAAAGCCTCCCACCTATCCTACGCATTCCAAACCCAGTTCCAGTGCCAAGCTGCAGTAAAGCTCCACGGGGTCTTTTTGTCCTGGCGCGGGAAACCCGCATCTTCACGGGTACTTCAATTTCGCCGAGTCCCTCGTTGAGACAGCGC
>CAZRHH010000093.1:0-10524 GCA_964599885.1 uncultured Dehalococcoidia bacterium
CCCGCGACGCACCGGCTGGTTCGACGCCGTCGCCTCACGCTACAGCGCGATGGTCAACGGCGTGACGAGCGGCGTGCTGACGCGGCTCGACGTGCTCGACAACTTCCCGTCGATCAAGATCTGCACGGCGTACGAGACCGACGACGGCCGCACGCTGACGTCGATGCCCGCGAGCTCCGTGCTGCTCGGCAAGGTGAAGCCCGTCTACGAAGAAGTCGAAGGCTGGCGCGCACCCACCAGCGGCTGCCGCACGTGGGAAGATCTCCCGCGCAACGCCCAGGACTACATCCGCCGCATCGAGATGCTGCTGCAGATCCCGATCGACATCGTCAGCGTCGGCCCCGAGCGCGACCAGGCGATCATCGTCCACGACGTCCTCAAAGTGAAGCCGCGCACGTAGCGGCAGTCAGAAACCACCGATGCACACCGATGAACACAGATGGGATGCACCTGCTGTAGGGGCGCACCCATGTGTGCGCCCCGGTATCGCGCGCCAGCGTTCCCAAATCGCACGAGCGTTTTTTCGTCTTCGTAGCGGAGGAGCTTTAGCTCCGTCTCAGCTGATCCGTGCATGGCGCGCGTCGCCCGCCGGTAGCGTAGCCGTGCAATACCGGGGCGAACACGAGGGTTCGCCCCTACCGCGTTGACAGGGCTGAGACCGCACGCGAACCAGCGCGCATCCCGCACCATTGTTGCGTTGTGCGGCGCGTTGATGGCGCTGGCAATCACCGCGTGCAACGGCGACGATGATCCCGATCCCACGCCCGTACCCCCAACACAAGAAGCAACCGCCACCGCGCCTGCCGCAACACCGACGTTCGAGCCGGCCCCGCTCGAATGGGCGGGCTGCGGCGGCGACTTCGAGTGCGCCACCCTCGCCGTCCCGCTCGATCACGACGACCCCGCCGGCGAAACGATCGATCTCGCGCTCGCGCGTCGCCCCGCCGACGATCAGGAGCAGCGCATCGGTGTGCTGCTCGTCAACCCGGGCGGGCCGGGCGCATCCGGCGTCGATCTCGCGCGCGCCGTCCCCGCGTTCTGGCCGGACGCGCTCACGGATCGCTTCGACATCATCGGCTTCGACCCGCGCGGCGTCGGCGAAAGCACGCCGATCGATTGCGGCGACGGCGCCGACTTCGACGCGTTCTTCGCGCTCGATCCCGCGCCCGACACGCCGCAAGAACGCGACGCGCTGATCGACGGCGCGCGCGACTACGCCGGTCGTTGCGAAGAATTGAGCGCCAACCTGCTCCCGCACGTCGGCACCGCGGACGCGGCGCGCGATATGGATCTGATCCGCCGCGCGCTCGGCGAGGAGAAGATCTCGTACGTCGGCTACTCGTACGGCACGCTGCTCGGCGCCACGTACGCGGATCTGTTCCCGGTCCGCGTGCGCGCGTTCGTGCTGGATGGCGCCCTCGATGTCACGCTCGACGGCGAAGAACTGTCGCTCCAGCAAGCGGCAGGGTTCGAGCGCGCGCTGACGGCGTTTCTCACCGAGTGCGCGTCGCGGCCCGGCTGCGCGTTCGGCGACGGCGATCCATTCACCGCGTTCGATGATCTCCTGGCACGCGTCGAGACGGCGCCGCTCGAAACGTCGGGCGAGCGGAGGGCGGGACCGGCGGAAACGATCATCGGAGCGCTGTCGGCGCTCTACGATCAATCGCTCGGCTGGCCGCTGCTCGAACGCGCGCTTGGCCGCGCCGAGGACGAGAACGACGGCGCCGCGCTCCTGCTGCTGTTCGACGCGCTGGCCGGCCGCAACGCTGACGGCACGTACTCGAACCTGCAGGAAGCGAACACCGCCGTCAACTGCATCGACGGCGGCGAGCGCGCGGAAATCGCCGACTACGACGCGCTCGTGCCGCGCCTCGTGCAGGCCGCCCCGAGCATCGGCGCGACGTGGGCGTATCTCGGCTTGACGTGCGCGTTCTGGCCCGTCGAAGGCGCCGACGACATCGGCCCACTCGATGCGCCCGGCTCCGCGCCGATCCTCGTCATCGGCACCACCGGCGATCCGGCGACGCCGTACGCCTGGTCCGAAGCGATGGCCGCGGCTCTCGACTCCGGCGTCCTCCTCACCCTCGAAGGCGAAGGCCACACCGCCTTCGGCAGTAAAAGCGACTGCATAGACGATGCGGTGGTGGCGTACCTGGTGGAGTTGATGGTGCCGGCGGCGGGTGTGGTGTGCGGGTGATGGTTTCGTCGAAGGTCGTCGCTCGCTTGGTACAATGAGCAACAACGATCGGAGTACGACCATGAGTATCGACTCGACCGATATCACCGACATCAGGGCCCTGAATCCGGATCTCGCCTGGGTTCACGACAATGCCGCGCAACTCTGGGCGAATACGGCAAGAAGTGGATCGCGGTCAAGCATCAGGCCGTGGTCGACTCCGACGAAGACGGGAGCAAACTGATCGCCAGAGTGGCAGAGCTCGGCATCATCGAAGCGCTCATCACGCAGCTTGGCGCCGATGACGTCTACGACGATCATTACCTCATCGCATGACCTCAAGCTTCGGCAGCCGGAGCTTTGTTTATGCTGGCCACAAGATCGTGCTGCCGGTAATCCTCGTCGATTCGCCCGCTCGTTCTGTCGTTCGGATGGTTCTTGATACTGGCGCAGCGGTGACAACGCTCAACACGTTGTTTCTTGAATTGTTGGGCATCTCGGACGTTCGCTCCGGCCAGCATATTGTCATGTCGGTCGCGAACGACGATGAACAGGACGCCTGGATCCATCCGTGCGGGTCGAGTTCATGGGACGAGAGCTAACCATCGACGCCGCGTTCTGTCCCGCGTGGCCCGAGATGAAGAATCTCCTCGGCATGCGGGGCTTCTTCGACCAAATCAGGTTCTCGCTCGATCACGCAAACCGGATCGTTCACATCGAGCCGAACGCCTAAAGCGGGTGCCGCCCAAACACCAGACACCAAACACCAGCCGCCCGCGAAACGCACCGACGCTACGACGAAACCGCCGCCGGCTCCACGATAATCCGCAGATTCTCCGCCGCCGGCATACCGAGCGTGACGCTGCGACCGCCGATCTCGACGGTGATGGTGGAGTTGTACGACGCGACGTCCGTCACCTTGAGTTCGGCGCCGGGGACGAAACCGTTCTTCTGGTAAAACGTCATCAGCTCATGATCTTCTTCCGCCGACTCGTTGATGCCGTCGATCGTCCACTCGTCGCCAGCGTTCGATGTCGCCAGCGGGCGCGTCTTCGGCCGCGTCGCCGGGTCGATGCCGGGCATCGGGTTGCCGTGCGGGCACGTCGTCGGGTTGCCGAGCACTTCCATGATCCGCGCCTCGACCCGCGGCGTGATCGTGTGCTCGATCAGGTGCGCCTCTTCGTGCGCGTCCGCCCAGTCGAGTCCGAGGATGTCGACGAGCAGGCGCTCCGTCAGCAGATGCCGCCGCTTGATCGATTCCGCCGCCGCCTGCCCGTCCGGCAGCAGCGAGATCTCTTTCGCAGCGTTGATCTCGACGAGGCCATCGCGTTGCATGCGGTGGACCGTGTTCCACACCGTCGGCGCCGCGACACCCATCTTCTCCGTGAGGCGCGCGGCGATGACGGCGCGGCCCGCGCGCGTCATGTCGTAGATCTCCATCAAGTAGTCTTCGATCGTCGATGAAGGCTGTGAGGCCAATGCGTGTTCCCGACTGCCCGCGGCGTAACATGGGACGCTACATTGCGCCAGCCCAGCCCGCGCATCCCAGACACCGGACACTAAACACCAGTCACCGTGAAAACGCGCCACGCGCTCAAACAGGATAGTAGCGTCCCGTAGCCGCAGCAACCCGACGCCATTGAAAGGAGACACGACGTCCCGCTAGGAAGTCTCCGCCGGCTCCAGCCGCTCGCGAACCGTCGTGCGCGTATCATCACGCGGCGCCAGCTGCATGCCGGGCGGCAACTCCGCACCAGGAATGCGGCCCGAGATCGCGAACAGCGCGCTGGCGATCTGCGAGATGCTGTACTTGCCGCTGCTCCGGTACGCCATCAACGCGTCCACATCGACGGTGTAGCTGTTGCGGCGGCCCTCCTTGCGGCGCGAGATAATCGCGTCTTCTTCGAGCGCACGCAGAATCGAAAGCGCCGCGCGATCCGTGATGCCAACGTTGTCGGCGATCTCCCGCAGCGTCGAGCGGGGATGTTCGATGACGTGGACGAGGACGAGTGCGTGGTTGGTCAGGAAGCCCCAGTGTCGGCCCATGGCAGAGAAAAACTCCTTGTTGACGGGGCTACATTGGCGAACTATAATGCCGGTAATCTACATCCGGTTATCTGATTCCGGTAACTTATGTAGAGGTACGCGCTTCCGGCTTTACGTATCCGGCATTCAGGTTCCTAGTTAGCCCGACTCGCTCGATAATGTCAAGCTTTAAGCGATGTTTGTTATGACCGGGCGGTGTTAGCCACGCCGCCGTCTTGTGGGGAGCGGTCTGGGGCGGATTCCGCCGGCGGTGGAAGAGAGAGAGCGAGCAGGATGCTCATCTTGGTAAGAAAGGTCCAGCAGGGGATCTGGATCGAAGGCGACATCTGGGTACGTGTGCTGAGCGTCGAACGCGACCGCGTGAAACTCGGCATCACGGCCCCGGAAGACATAAAGGTAATGCGGCAGGAGTTGTTTGCTGACGAGGACAACCCGGCAGCCGGACTTAACGGCAACGGCCACGGCTTCTCGCATCACGATGTGAGCCCGGCCGGCAACGGGAGCCCGCCAGAACCGTCCTGACGCAGTCCTCGCGCCGTGCGCGTCCGGTGGCGGCCCTCTCGTTCCGAAGCGAGAATCCACCGGACGCTGCAGGTGCTTCCCCGGCAGAAGTCTCAGTACGCACACTGGAACATGGAGGGTGGATGCTGGATCGCGTCATCCATCCTCCGTTCTCTAGCCGCCCGTCGCCGTGAATCGCGTCAGCGCTCCGAGCCGATCAGCGTCCCTCGAACACCGGCGCGCGCTTCTCGATGAACGCCTTCACGCCTTCCGTGAAGTCGTGCGAGCGGAACAGCGGCAGCAACTGCAAGTACACATGGTGCACGTTCGCCTCGAACGTCTCCTCCAGCGACAGCCGCATCATGCGCTTCGTCGCCTGCACGGCCATCGGCGCGTTCGCCGCGATCTCGGCCGCCATCGCGCGCGCTTCGGACATCAGCGCGTCGGCGGCGACGACCTTGTTCACGAGCCCCAATTCGAGCGCTTCCGGCGCCAGAATCGTCTGGCCGCGAAACGCGATCTCCGCCGCCTTCGCCCAGCCGACGAGTCGCGGCAGCAGCCACGTGCCGCCGCTCTCCGGCAGCACGCCGCGCTTCGTGAACACCGCCGCCAGTTTCGCGCCCTCCGCAGCGATGCGAATGTCGCAGCCCAGCGCGATGTCGAGACCGTAACCGGCAGCCGCGCCGTTCAGCGCGCAAATCACCGGCTTGTCTGTCTGGTGCAAGACGACCGGCGGGCTGTTCGCGATGTCGAACTTCGCGGGCAGCGCGCCAGCGCCGTTGATGCTGTTGCTGTTCGCCGCGTCGCCCTGTTCTTTGAGATCGAGCCCGGCGCAGAAGCCCTTGCCGGCACCCGTAAGGATGATCACGCGCACGTGCCGGTCGCGGTCCGCCTCGCGGAAAGCCTCCGAGAACGACGCCAGCATGCCGCCGCTGATCGCGTTCAGCCTATCCGGCCGGTTCAGCGTAATCGTCGCGATGTTCTCCGAGACGTCGTACAGCAGATCACGGTATTCCACGTTAGTTGCTCCTTCTCGATGTAAGCGCGTCACACCGAGCGTGCGCGCGTTCGGAAAGCGACATCATAGCTTCGCAGCGCGCGGCTGGGAACCGGGGATGGGGCATTGGGAGAGGTTTCCCAGTTCCCAGTTCCTACTTCCTAACCCTCTAAGCTAGCGCGTCCGCATCCGCTGCACGATCGCCAGCGCCTGCCGCGCGTCGACCCCAAACCGGTGCAAACTGTGTCGCACCATCTCCAACGCCACCTCGCGCCCGGCGACGACCGCGTCGCCGGCGCCGGAGCGCCGCAGCCGCGCCGCCTCCGCGTCGTTCAGCGCGCGCGCGATGACGTCGAGATCCGGGTACATCGCGCGCGCCCGTTCCACCAACAGCCGCGTCGCGAACGGATCGGAGATCGCCACGACGAGCACGCGGCAGTCTTCGAGCCCCATCAGTTCGATCACGGCAGGAGTGCTGGCGTCGCCCGTGATCGCCGTCAGTCCCTCGGCCGCCGCATCCGCGACCATCCGTCGGTCCTGATCGATGACGACGACTTCGAACCGCGACGCCAGCGCCCCGGCGACCGTGCGCCCGACTTCGCCGTACCCGCAGATCACGGCGCGCCGGCCGAGCCTGCTCGTCGGCCGCGGCTCCACGGCGAGCGCGGGATCCCCGCTCGTCAGCCGTGCGTTCAGCACCGTCACGCCGGACATCAGTATCGGCGCCAGCACCACACTGATCGCCGTCGCGGCGACGACGAGTGAAAACACGTCGCTGCTGACGACGCCTTCATCGACGCCGACGCCGATGAGCACAAACGAGAACTCGCCGCTCGCCGTCAACAGCGCACCCGCCGCGAGCGCGGTACGTTGCGTCTGGCCGGCGATGCGCGCGAACGCCGCGGACAGCGCGCCCTTGGCCACGACGATGAGCAGCAGCAAGACGACCAGCGCCAGCGCGTTCTCGCGCAGTACGCCCACGTCGATCAGCATCCCCGCGGAAACGAAAAACAACACCGCGAACACGTCGCGCGCCGGCAGCAGATCGCCGAGTACCTGGTGCGAAAGATCCGCCTCGCTGACGACGAGTCCGGCGATGAACGCACCGAGCGCCAGCGACAACCCGACCTGTTCGGAAGCCAGCGCCGTGCCCAGCGCCAGCGCCGCGATCGCCAGAACAAACAGTTCGCGCGAACCCTGTTCGGCGATCCGCGCCAACAACCACGGGACGACCCGCAGCCCAAGCACCGCCATGACCGCGATGAACGCCAGCGCCTTCAGGCTGGCCAGCCCGACGCTCGATCCGACGTTACCCTCATCCGCGACTGCGATCAGCACAGCGACGATGACGACCGCCGCCAAATCCTGCACGATGCCCCATGCGACGGCGATGCGTCCATGCACCGACGCGATCTCGCCACGCTCTGACAACAACTTGACGATCACCGCCGTGCTGCTGATGGCGATCGCCCCGCCGGCGAAGAGCGACTCCTGTGTCTCCCAGCCGATGGCGACGCCGAACGCTGTCCCCGCCGCCATGACGCAGGACACCTGCGCCAGCGCGGCCAGCCCGATCGGCCAGCCGACGCGCGTCAAATCCCGCAGTGAATACTGGACGCCGATGCCGAAGAGCAGCAGCACGACGCCGATGTCGGCGATGAGCCGTAGCCGATCGACGTCCGCCGCGAATCCAGGCGTAGATGAACTGATGAGCACGCCGGCGAAGACGTAACCGGCGATCGAAGAGAGTCCGATGCGCGTCGCGAGCCAGCCGCCGGCAAGCGCAACGCCGAGCGCCGCCACAAGATCAATGAGCAGCCCCGGCTCGTTCTCCATCGGCGACATAGTAACCGGAGACTGGAAACGCGAAGCCGGATCATCGAAGGAACGGTAGGGCCGCCGCTTGCCGCCGTTGGCAAGCCGCACACACCGCCGAACATCTGCACAATGGTAGGGGCCCCGCTTGCTGGGCCCCCGCGATCCGCGCACGCGCCACGATCCGTGGCGGCACAGCTTGCTGTGCCGTTGTAGTCCGCGTAATCACGCCACCAACCCCGCCTCCATCCTCCATCCTCCTTCTTCCATCCTCCAGCCTCCAGCGCACCAACGAGCGAAACACGCCGAAACTACGATCAGGTACAATCGCGCGGGATTTGGGGAGGACGATGTCCGGGCGCATTTCACGACTCTTCACGCTTGCGGCCGTCGCCGTCGCGCTGCTGGCATCCGCTGCGTGCGGCGATACCGGCGGCGCCGGCGAGAGCGAAGCCGTCGTTCCCGAGGGACCGGCACGCTCGTTCATGATGGGCTTCAGCTCGCTGCCGCGCGAACTCAACGCCGCCTCGTACGCCGATACCATCGACTTCGCCGGCGACAACGGCGACATCGTGCTCATTCAGCGCACCGTGCCCTGGTCCGACTTCTTCCCCGGCGCAGAACTCAGCGACGAGACGGCGAACAACACAGCGTCCGAGCGCGACGCCATCGACGAGAACGACCTGGCGCTCTTCTTCGCGATCGATCCCACCGACGGCGCGAGCGGCCGCGACCGGCTTGTCGACCTGCCGCTCTCGCACGAAGGCAAGCGCTTCGACGATCCGGATGTGCGCGCCGCCTTCGTGTCGTACGCCGAGTATGTGGCGATCAACTACAAGCCGCAGTACCTCGCGCTCGGCGTCGAGATGAATCTTTACTACGAGAAGAACCGCGAAGACTTCGAGCACTTCAAGTCGCTCTACAGCGCCGCCTACGACGTGGTCAAGGAAGCATCGCCGGCCACGCAGGTCACCGTGACGCTGCAGTACGAAGACCTGCAAGCGCTGCTGCCGCGGGATGACACGCACTTCGCCGACTGGCAACTCGTCCGCGCGTTCGAGCCGAAGCTGGACGTGACGGCGATCAGCACGTATCCCAGCTTTGCCTTCGCCGACGCCGCGTCGATCCCGGAGAACTACTACAGCCAGCTCCGCGCCTTCACGGACAACCCGATCGTGATCGCCGAGATGGGATTCTCGTCGGCGCCGGGGCTTCAGGGGCTGAACAGCGGCACCGAACCGGCGCAGGCCGACTTCGTCGAGCGCGTCCTCGCCGACGCCGGCCGCCTGTCGATGCCGGCCGTCGTCTGGTTCGCGATCTGGGACCCCGCGTACGCGCGCGACACCGCCTTCAGCGCGTTCCAAAGCATCGGCCTCCGCCGCGCCGACGACACCGGCAAACCCGCCTGGAACTCGTGGGCGGCGGCGGCGCGCCGCCCCTACGTGCCGTGATCTGGGATTGGTTTCCGGGGATCAGGAATTAGGCGACCGAATCGACGTAGCCCGTTCCGAGCGCCCAGTACCCAGTCCCTACTACCCTCCTTCCCATCCCCGCAACATGGATGTAACATCGCCGCGGTAGGCTATCCTTCGATTCACCCTTCAAACGGGCGCACATAGTTTGGCGTCGTGGCCAGCGGGAGAGGTTCCATGCAGTTCTACAAAGCCGAGTACATCTGGATCGACGGCACCAAGCCGACGGCCAAGCTGCGTTCCAAGACCAAGATCGTCCCCGCCGGCGAAGAGCCGCCGATCTGGGGCTTCGACGGATCGAGCACGAACCAGGCTCCGGGCTCCAACTCCGACTGCGTGCTGCAGCCGGTGTTCGTCTGCCCCGACCCGATCCGCGGCGGCGAGCACAAACTCGTCCTCAACGAAGTGCTGCTCACCGACATGAAGCCGCACGTCACGAACACGCGCGCCGCGTGCGTCCGCATCGCCAGGAAGTACAAGTCGCACGACACCTGGTTCGGCATCGAGCAGGAGTACACCTTCTTCGAAGGCGCGAAGCCGCTGGGCTGGCCCGATAACGGTTTCCCCGCGCCGCAGGGCGGCTACTACTGCGGCGTCGGCGCCGATGAAGTATTCGGCCGCGAGATCGTCGAAGCGCACACCGACGCCTGCCTCGCCGCCGGCCTGATGATCGGCGGCACCAACGGCGAAGTGATGCCCGGCCAGTGGGAGTTCCAGATCGGCCCGATCGGGCCGGTCGAGTGTTCCGACCACCTGTGGGTCGCCCGCTGGCTGCTCTACCGGATCGCCGAGGACTACGGTGTCGCCGCCACGCTCTACCCGAAGCCCGTCAAGGGCGACTGGAACGGCGCCGGCGCGCACACCAACTTCTCGACACGCGAGATGCGCGACTCGTACAAGCCATGCGTCGCCGCCGCCGAAGCCCTCTCGACGCGCCACGAACTGCACATCGAGAACTACGGGTACGCGATCGAAGAGCGCCTGACAGGCCTGCACGAGACAGCGTCGTACAAGGAGTTCAAGTACGGCCTCTCCGACCGCGGCGCGTCGGTGCGCATCCCGTGGCAGGTGGGCATCGCGCGCAAGGGCTACATCGAAGACCGCCGCCCGAACGCCAACATGGACCCGTACATCGTCACGCGCCTGATCACCGAGACCGTCTGCGGCACCGCCGAGGGCGAGACGCTGTCCGGCACGACCACCGCCGCGCCCGCAGCGCGCGTCGCCGCATCCCGCAACGGCGCATCGAAGCCGTCAGCATCGAAGAACGGCGCGGCCCGCAAGAAGGCGGGCGCGCGGCGGTAGCCGTCGCGGTCCGGTTCACCGCAAAGACGCAAAGAGCGCAGAGGACGCAAAGGTCTTTATTGAGGGGCGGTCGCTAAAGCGACCGCCCTTTATTCCGTCCGGACTGCCCTAATAGACTCAGACGACGACGCGAACGGTCGCTCTGGGCGTGATCACTGAAACCAAGCTCCCCCTCTCCAAGAATTTGGAGAGGGGGCCGGGGGGTGAGGCCG
>CAZRHH010000094.1:0-10503 GCA_964599885.1 uncultured Dehalococcoidia bacterium
CGGCTCAGGTTCCGCAACCGGCCCGCCCGCAGCGAGCGCCACCATGTGCTCGACGGCCTTCTGCTTATCGAGGATCAGCATCGATGGCGTTGATCTCCTGGCGCACGATCTGGCTGACGCGCTGGCGCGTGACGCCAAAGTGCTCGGCGAGGCGGGATTGCAGGCCCCATCGCCCGCCATTCCCGGCGACGCCTCGTTTGATCAACACCCGGGCTGCGATCCGCAGTTTTTCGGTTCTGGTTAGCTCTCCCTCGAACGTTTGCAGTGTCAGTTCGGTCGACATCCTTGCCCCCTGTAGAACGCCCGTCGCCGGGCCGTGCCGTGCGGTGCCCGCCGTACCAGCGAACAAGGACGACTCTACGGATCAGCTCTCACCAGGCGCGTGCGCGCTTATGACCAGTGTTTTCAGCTTCCCGTCACGGCTATCCCAAGCACAAAGCGTGACTTGACAACTTGGGCGCGCGGCGCGGTGAGGACATCGCAACATTGCTCGCCTACGCCTACACTTAGGCTCCTCGGCGGCTACGCTCGTGCACGCAGATCGGTGCGGGTGATATCGGCGCGTTGGCGTGAAACGGGAGGGAACGGCGTTGCAGCGGATCGGACGGCGGCTGGTGGCGGGCGACGATTGGCGCCGTTCGCGATTGCACGACATGCGTGGGAACTTTGTCGGCATGCAGGCAATGGGTCGCGATGTCCCGCGCGCGTTTATGCAGGCGGCGCTTCGCCGGACGTTGAAGCGTTATCCGGCGCTGCCCTGGATCCCGTATCCGGCGATACGCGCCCTCGATCGTTTGGTCCGGCCGAACTGGTCCGTGCTCGAACATGGCGCCGGAATGTCTACCGTATGGTGGGCGCAGCGCGTCGACCGAGTTCGTTCGATAGAGGCGAATCGCGCGTGGTACGAACGGGTCGTGGGGGAGCTGCAGAAGAGATCGCTCGCGAACGTCGAGATCGAACACCGAACGGACGAGCACTACAGCGACCTCAGCATGCTCGAGGACGCAGCGTTCGACATCATCGTCATCGATGGGCATGCGCGCGATCGAGTTGCGGCTCAGGTGCCGCGATTGCTGAAGATCCGTGGCTTTGTGTATTTCGACAACTCCGACTTTGCGGCGCAGTGGCACGATATGTACGGCGAAGCCGAGGACATATTGACTTCGTGGGCAACGAACATCGGTGCGGAGCTGACGTACTTCACGGGGATGCCGCCCGCCACGACCACTGCGACGCAGGGTCTGCTGATCGCCGTCGACTCCACCGCGCAACGCCGACCTGAGCAACGTCTGCAACCGGCGGGTGTGGCTCGCGATTCGCGGTTTCCAAACGCCGATTGAGAAGCGTGCTACGATCGATCGATGCTGAATCGCCTCGCCACTGTGCTCGCGTTCTGCTCGTCATTTGCGGTGCTGGCGGCGTGCGGGCTCGGCGCTGACGCGGAACCGACGGTCGTGCCGCCCACCTCCACTGACACCGTGTCGCCGCCGACGCTGACGCCGTTTCCGACGCTGACGCCGACTCCGGTGCTTGGCGCCGGCAGCGCGATCGTCGTCGGCGGCGATTTGCGGGTACGAAGCGGGCCGTCTACGCAGTCTGAGGAGCTCAACGAACTGGCCGACATCACCCCGCTGCAGATCGATGCTGCGGTACAGGGCGAGAACGTGCTCGTGGGCAGCCAGACGTGGGTGACGACGGCGCCGGAGTGGACGCGCACGTGGTACCGCCTGACGGACGGAACGTTCGTGTACGCGGCATTCGTGTTCATCCTGCAACCTGGCGAAGAGTCGCCGCTGATTGATGCGGGGGGCGCCGAGAAATGGATCGACGTGAACGTGACGACGCAGACGGCGTCGGCGATGGTCGGCGATCGCGCGGTGTACACGGCGCTGGTATCGACCGGCTCGCCGCAGTTTCCGAGCCCGCTCGGATCGCACGAGATCCAGCGTGACGGGCGGCTCGCGGTGGAGCGGATGACGTCGAGCCAGGCAGGGTACGCACCGGGACAGGCGTCGTACGACGTCGAGCGCGTGCTGTTCACGCAGTACTACGATACGTCGGGCGACGCGCTGCATCTCAATTACTGGCGACCGCAAAGCGTGTTCGGCAAGACGGCGACGAGCCACGGATGTGTCGGTATGCAGTTGCACGATGCGCAATACTTCTGGCTGTTCGCGGAGGCCGGTACGCGCGTGGAGATTCACACGTAGCGCGGGCGGTCAGCGGTTATCGCAGCGGCTCGGCGAGGCCATAGGTTCCCCCGGAGCAACGGGCGGTTCGATGTTGAGCGACTCCAGCGCCTCCGCCATGCGGCGAAGCGTCGCGTCGTCGCGTGCGAATAGCGTGATCGCAACCGTGCCAGTGCGCACCAGTGCTTGCCCGTCGCGGATTCGCTGAAATGTTGCGCTGCCGCGCAGCGGCTCCTCTCGCCCCGCGGGCCCAAAGTCGAGATGTGGGAGCTCGCACAACTGCTCCAGAATCACCTGAACCGGCGGCGGGCAACCGGAGTCCGGCCCCGGCTGGCAGGTCCCGTACAGGAACAGTGTGTCCTCGGCGTGCGCCACCTCGAGCTGTTCGAACTCCTCCCCAAGCCACCAGGTGTCAAAGTCGTCGAAATCGCGCGACGGTTCGAGCTTGTTGTCTGCTGTGCAGGCGAGTGCTGCGGCGCAGAGCAGCACGATGCACGCGAGCGCACGCTCGAAGAACATGCGATTCGTCACTCCCGCTCGAAAATGCGCACGAACTCGTACGGCGCCGTCGCTTCGAGCTGATCGAAGTCGCACGACTGCGGCGGCTTGTCGGGGCGCCAGCGGACGAACGTAGACGCGTGGCGGAAGCGGTCGCCCTGCAGGTGGTCGAACGTCACTTCGCAGACCAGCTCCGGGCGCAGGCGCACCCAACCGACGTCCTTGCCGGCGGTCCAGCGACTCGGCGTGCCGGGCGTACGTCCTCGGCCGAAGCCGGCGCTCTCATCGTCGGTGACAAGCGGCTGGAGCTTGTCGGCGAGTTCCTTGCGCTCGGCGCCCTTGAAGCTCGACGTGTGGCCGACGTGATGCAGCACACCATCAGCGTCGTACAGGCCGAGCAGCAGCGAGCCGACGGCGACGTCCTTGCTGTCCTTGTACCAGCGGAAGCCGCCCACGACACAATCCGCCGTGCGCTGATGCTTGATCTTCAGCATCGACCGCGCGCCCGGCTGATACGCGCCGTCGAGACGTTTGGCGATGATGCCGTCGAGGCCGGCGCCCTCGAACTGCTCGAACCAGTCCTGCGCGAGCGCGCGCTCCGTCGTCGCCGGCGTGAGGTACGCCGGCGGAGCGCTGGAACTGAGGCGTCGTTCGAGGCGGGCGCGGCGTTCGGCGAACGGCATGTCGCGCAGGTTGTCGTCACCGTCGGCGAGCATGTCGAACGCGACGAACGACGACGGCGTTTCGGCGGCTAGTTTGCGGACGCGCGACTCGGCGGGATGGATGCGCATCAGCAGCGCGTCGAAGTCGAGGCCGCCGTTGGCGACGATGACGATCTCGCCATCGAGGATCATCGGCGATGGCAGCGCTTGTTGTAGCGAGGCCTGCAGTTCGGGGAAGTAGCGTGCGAGTGGCTTCAGGTCGCGGCTCTGCAGATAGGCGTCGGTGCCGTCGAAGAAGACGAGTGCGCGGAAGCCGTCCCACTTCGGTTCGAAGTGCCAGCCATCGCCGTCGGGGATCGCCGGCGTCAGTTTCGCGAGCATCGGTTCGATCGGCGGTGCGAATGGAAGGGGCATTGTTTTAGTAACCACAGATGGACACAGATAGGCTGGTGACAGATTACATCGACGGGTGGAGACGAGAAACGGGAGGCGGGAGGCGGGAGGCGGGAGGCGGGATGCGAGCAACGGGAAACGGGAAGCCGGAAACGGGAGTTGATTTTTCCCACCGCGGAACGAACACGTGTAACTATTCGAGGAGCGCGGGTGGAACGGCGAGGCGGAGCTGAAGCTCCGCAGCTACGTTAGTCCCTGCGCGAAGCGACGCTGGGCGGCGTCAGCGGTTCAGTCGCGGGCGTTGTCTTCGCGGGCCTCGGCGGCGGCGGTGGTGAGGTCGGCGAGGGCGGTCTCGAGACGCGTGAGTTGCGTGTCGTCGAGGCGTTTGAGGATGTTGATGATGTAGTGGCCGGCGATCCGGCGGAGCGCGCCGACGGTGACGGCGCCGTCGTCGGTGAGGAAGTTGCGGACGATGCGGCGGTCGATGGGATCTTCCTCGCGGCGGACGAGTCCCTGCCGGACGAGGCGGTCGACATGGCCGGTGATGGTCGACGGGTTGACGCCAAGCTGATCGGCCAGCGTGCCGACGGGCAGGCCGTCGTCGTCGCGCAGCGACCAGAGGAGGCGCATCTGCGGGATCGTCAGCCCGTCCTCGGACCAGCCCTGGATGCGCAGCACGTCGATAATGCCGACGGCGTCGCCGTAAAGGATGGCGACGTTCTTTAGCTGTTCGAAGCGCGCGGGTTCGATGTCGAGGTGCTCAGCTTCCGCGATTTCGGGGAGGGTCATGCGATGCTTCGCCTGTCTACAACATTTGCCCTTTACAAAACGATTATTCGTGAGTATAGTCGAGCAGTGCCGCCGTTTCAAGAGCGACCGGCCCGATACGCAGGAGGACCCGATGAGCACCTTCGCAGACCACGTTCGAGACATGCCGCCTGTGCGCGAACCCGCCTACCGGCCGGCGATGTACATCAGCGACGAAGAGAAGGCGGAGCTGGACGAAAAGATCGGCGACGCGAACCTGTACCAGGACCTGTTCACGATGCGCGAGATGGTACGCGCGCAGCCCGAGAATATTGAACTCCGAAAGGCGCTGGTCAGCGGTATCGCCAGCGCCGAGTTCGCCGGCATCGACGCGTTCAGCCGAAAAGTCGTCGAGTGGCAGGAGTGGCCGGCGGTGCCGCAGACGCTGATCATGGCGATCGCGCGCCAGACGTGGGACGAGGTCCGGCACGCGCATCTTGCGCAGGGGCTGGTGGAATCCTACGGCGGCAAGATCGGCGACTATCCCGACACGCTCGCCGGCGGCGCGCCGCCTCCGGGCGTCTCGCAGTCGGGACCGTTGACGGAGACGCTCGGCGCGGGCGCGGAGCAGATGATGCGCGATCCGGTGGTCAGCCTCTCGATGGTCAACGTGTCGCTGGAAGGCGGCGCGCTGGCGCTGTTCGCCGAGACAGCGAAAGTCGGCGAAAAGATTGGCGACCAGTTGATGGCGCACTGCTACGACTACAACTGGGCCGACGAAGTGACGCACACCGCGATCGGTGACTACTTCGTGAAGGAACTGACCGCCGACGACCCCGAAGCGGAGAAGCGCGCGCTGCGCGTCCACGGCATGTCGGAGATGTTCCGCGCGCGGCTGAACGGGCAGCAGAGCCAGGAACTCAAGGAGTTCTTCGCCGACGAGTTCGAGCGCGCGACCGTCGCTCTCGGCGGAAACGGCTGACGTATGGCCGTCGTCACGATCGACCTCACCGAGTGCATCAACTGCGGCTGGTGCCGGCGCGTCTGCCCGACGGAAACGATCAAGTACTTCGCGACGGGGCACCGCACGCACGTCGTCGATCCTGACGGCTGTATCGACTGCGGGATTTGCGTGCCCGTCTGCCCCGTCAACTGCATCGATCCGGTACCGGAGTACGTCGTACCGGATGATCTGCTCGCCGCTGCGCGCACGAAGGCGAAGGCGTTCGCCGCGAATGAGCGCCGCATGAAGCTCGAACGCGACGGCGTTGTGCAGCGCACGCTGATCCGGCTGGCGGAGAGGAGCGGCGTGCATGCCTGAGCTGGCGGTTGACCTGCGCAGCGTCGGCGGCGCGTTTGGCGTCGATGAGAACGCGCGCCGGCTGATCCACTACAAGTTCGCCGAGAACGTCTGCATGACGAGCGCGGCGGGATGGGCGTCGTCGGCGCCGCTGATCAAGGTGAAGTTCGCGCTCGGCCAGCATTGCTACGAAGACTCGATCCACTCGCTGTGGCTCGGCCAGCGGTTACCGGAACTGCGCGTGACCGACGAGGTGGAAGCGCAGGTGCCGCCGACGATGCGCTGGTCGAACAAGGCGGAACCGCCGAACGAGGAGTTCCTCAAGTTCGTCGAGACGATGCAGATGCAGGACGATCAGTTGCTGCGGCTCGTCGGGCTCTACCGGGTGCTGAAGACGCACCTCGCGGTGTACTACCGGCATCACTTGCAAGTGACGGACCACGTCTGCGACGGGCCGACGGTGCGCATCCTGCAGCACATCCTGATCGAAGAGGAACAGCACATTCGCTGGGGGCAGGCCATTTACGAAGAGCTTGCCGACACGCGCGAGCGCCGCCGCGGTGCGCTCGAATGGCAGATGGAGCTGGAAGATCTGCTGATCAAGTCGGGTGGCGTGACGGGCGGACGGTAGCATCAGATAGAACAGAAAGCCGAAAACAGAGAACAGACCGCTAGCCGAATGTTCTCTGTTCTTTGCTCTCTGTTCTGCGAAACGGAGTTGAGCGATGAAGTTTGGCGTGTTTTACGAGCACCAGTTGCCGCGGCCGTGGGATGAGGGACGCGAGCTCAAGCTGTTTCAGGATGCACTCGATCAGGTTGAGTTGGCGGACAAGCTCGGCATCGACTACGCGTGGGAAGTGGAGCACCACTTTCTCGAAGAGTACTCGCACTCGTCGGCGCCGGAAGTGTTTCTAGCCGCCGCATCGCAACGCACGAAGAACATCCGGCTGGGCCACGGCATCGTGCTGATGCCGCCGGCGTACAACCCACCGGCGCGTATCGCCGAACGCATCGCGACGCTCGACTTAGTGTCGAACGGACGCATTGAGTGGGGCACGGGAGAATCGGCGAGCCGCATGGAGCTTGAGGGCTTCAACATCAACCCGGCGGAACGGCGGGCGATGTGGCGCGAGACAATCGAGCAGGTCGCCAACATGATGGCGATGGATCCGTATCCGGGATTCAAGGGCAAGTACTTCTCGATGCCGGTGCGGAACGTCGTGCCAAAGCCGGTGCAAAAGCCGCACCCGCCGATGTGGGTAGCGTGCTCGAACCGCGACACGATCCACCTGGCGGCGCAGCTTGGGTTGGGCGCGCTGACGTTCGCATTCGTCGACCCGGAGGAAGCGCGGCACTGGGTGACGGACTACTACGAGACGTTCAAGCGCGAGTGTGTGCCCGTCGGGCACACCGTCAACCCGAACATCGCTATGGTGACGAGCTTCTCGTGCCACCCGGACGAGCAGGAAGCGCTGCGCCGCGGCACCGAGGGGTTCCGCTTCTTCCAGTTTGCGCTCGGCCATTTCTATGCGTTCGGGCGCCACAAGCCGGGGCGCACGAACGTCTGGGAGCGTTTCTCCGCGATTCGCGACGAGCTTGGTCTCGAAGCGCTCGGCGGCGGTACAGGAGGCATCGGCACGCCGGATCAGTTGCGCACGCATCTGCGCAAGTTTTCGGATGCGGGCGTCGACCAGGCGGTGTTCATTCAGCAGGGCGGCAACAATCTGCACGAAAACATCTGCGAGGATCTCGAGCTGTTCGCGCGCGAGGTGATGCCCGAGTTCAAGGCCGAAGAGGCGGAGCGGATGCGGCGCAAGAATGAAGAACTGGCGCCGTACATCGAAGCCGCTATGCAGCGCAAGGAGCGCGTCGCGCGGCTGAGCGATGACGAGATTCCGCTGTACGAGGCGTACGGCTTCAACATCGCCGAGGTGGATCTGTCGCAGCTTCCGGCGGGGCAACGCGAGCGCGCGGAGAACATGCGCCGCATGCGCGATGTTGCTGCCCGCATGGACGAGAAAGTCGCCGACCCCGCGCGGTAGGCTGGTTGCCCGGCATAGACACAGAGGTAGATGGCTGCGATCCTTCGCAGCCATCACTTGTATCCGGGAGTCGCGAAAGCAGGACATGCATGGAGATCAGCGGCAAGGTAGCGATCATCACTGGCGCGGGATCGGGGATTGGGCGGGCTACCGCGGTGCGGCTGGCGGGCGAGGGCGCGTCGGTGATCGTGGCGGATCGGGATGAGGCGGGGGCGGATGAGACGGTACACGCGATCACGTTGGCAGGCGGGTCTGCGACGGCGATCGGAGTGGACGTAACGAAAGCTAGCGATCTCGATGCGATGTTTGCCGCCGCGGCGAACACCTACGGTGGCTTCGACATCTTGTACAACAACGCGGGCATCACGAGCGGGCCGCCGCGCTGGCCCGATACGCCTGTCGAGCAATGGATGAAGGTGATCGATATCGACCTCGTCGCTGTCATTGCCGGCATCCAGAAGGCGATACCGTTGTTGAAGGAGCGGGGCGGTGGTGTGATCATCAGCACGGCGTCGGTGGCTGGGTTGTTCGGGTTCGCGGCGGATCCGGTGTACACGGCGGCGAAGCACGGTGTCGTCGGCATCACGCGGGCGCTCGCGGGACTGAAGCAGGAAGCGAACATCCGCGTCAACTGCGTCTGTCCCGGCGTCGTCGACACGCCGATGCTCACGTACTCGATGCACAATCTTTCGGGGCAGGCGCGCGAACAAGCGGAGCAGGCGATCGCGCGCATGCCCAAGATCTCGCCGGATGACATCGCGCAGGGGGTCGTAGAGCTGATTGCGGACGACGGCGCCGCGGGTCACGTGATGGGTATCATGGTGAACCAGCCGCACCGGATCATCGCCGCGCCTGTCACGCTGCCGGGCACGTCCGGCGATATCGCGGTGAACGCGCGGCGTTCGTAGGAGGCGGCGTCATGAAGCATGTCACGTCGGCCGATGGTACGCGCATCGCGTACGAAGTCACGGGCTCCGGCCCGCCGCTCGTGCTGGTACACGGATCGCTCAACGATCACACGATCTGGGCGCCGGTGCGCGCCGCGTTCGACGAGCGGTTCAGCGTGTACGCGATGGACCGTCGCGGGCGTGGCGAGAGCGGCGTGCCCGCGGAGCACGCGCTCGAGCGCCAGTTCGAGGACGTTGCCGCGGTGATTGAGGCGGCGGACCAACCGGTGGATTTGCTCGGCCACTCGTACGGCGCACACTGCGCGCTGGGGGCGGCCGCGCAGGTCCCGGAACGCGTGAAGCACCTTGTGCTGTACGAACCGCCGACGCTCGGCGCGCGGCGGCTCCACATCGCGGAGGCGTTTGAGACGGGCGATCCGGACGCCGCAATGGAGCAGTTTGTGCTGGAAGGCATCGGCGTGCCGCCGGCGCAACTGCCGCTGCTGAAGTCGCTTCCGTTCTGGTCATACGCGCTGAGTTTCGCCGCGACGATGCCGATCGAGGGACGCGCGCTCGTCGGCCACGCGTTCAACCCGGCGCGGTTCTCGCATCTCACGATGCCGGCGTTGTTCCTGGTTGGCAGCCAGACCGAGGAGCTACTCGGTGAGGTGCTGCGAAGCCTGGTACCAGTGATGCCGCAGGCGAAGTGGGTGAGGTTCGACGGTCACGGCCACGGAGCGACGATGACGGCGCCCGTGCTGTTTGCGGAGACGGTGCTGGAGTTTCTCGGGCGCTAGCGTTGTGACTTTGCCGAAGTCAACAGCTCGCCCACCTTCGCGAGCAAGTCACGAATCCTCGGCGCGGCCAAACCCGACTCGGGTTTGAAACTCTGAGTCGCTGATGTGGACCCCGTTGGCGATCTCGTTCAGAGCTTGATTCAAGATCAACAACTCATCCTCTGTAAGTGAGATCGCCATCTCGCCGCGTTCGAGCTTGAGTGATTGCACGTTCGCCCCTTGAAGCGCTCGAAATCCGCCGCGTCGCAGGCGCCAGCGGCTAATCCCGCGGGAGGCCGAGGCCGCGCTGGGCCATGATATTGCGCTGGATCTCGCTCGTGCCGCCGGCGATCGTCGACGATACGGCGTTCACGTAGCCGGTCCCGAACCGTCCGGCCGCGCCGTACTCGCCGCCAGACACCATGCCGTACTGTCCGGTGAGCTTCATGCCAAGCGCGGCGATCTTCAGCTGCATCTCCGACGTGAAGAGCTTGCACATCGATGATTCGTGGTTCGGCACGAGGCCGGCGTTTTGCATGCTGATCACGCGGTAGGACATGAGCCGCGCGACGTTGGCTTCGATCCAGCGGTCGGCGAGCGCCATCTGCGTGTCGCGCTTGTTCGCCCCGACCGCGATCTTCGGGTTGTCCTTGGCGAACTTGATGATGCCTTCGAGCTGCTTGCGGATGCCGACGGATGAGCCGATCGACGAGCGCTCGAAGTCGAGCGTCGTGGTGCCGATGTACCAGCCGCGGTTCTCTTCGCCGAGGCGGTTGCGGGCGGGCACGCGCACGTTCTCGAAGAAGACCTCGTTGAACGTCGCGGAACCGGCCATCGTGATCAGCGGGCGAACGGTGACGCCGGGCGCCTTCATGTCGAGCAGGAAGTAGCTGATGCCGCGGTGCTTTGGCGCGTCGGGGTCGGTGCGCGCGAGCATGTACATCATGTCGGCGTACTGCGCGCCCGTCGTCCAGATCTTCTGCCCGTTGATCACGTAGTCGTCGCCGTC
>CAZRHH010000095.1:0-10131 GCA_964599885.1 uncultured Dehalococcoidia bacterium
CACCCCCGCCGCGAAGACGCGCGCGCTCTCACAGCTGGCGCGCGTGACACGGCGGCTGCATCCGCGCGGCACCGACCGCGCCCTCCGCATGCTCTATCACCCCGACCGGCGCGCCACCGATCACTTCGAGACGGTGCTGCCGTTCGACCGCAATCTCCGCATCCGCTGCGACACCGCGTCGTTCATCGAGTGGCAAATCTTCTTCTACGGCCACTACGAGCCCGAGATCGCGCGGCTCGTGCGGCGGCTGCTCCCCGCCAGTGGCGTCGCAATCGATGCCGGCGCGAATGTCGGCTGTCACACGCTCGTCATGGCCGATGCCGTCGGCGCGACCGGACGCGTGCTGGCGTTCGAGCCACATCCGCGCACCTACCGCCGCCTCGCCGCGAACGTGCATCTCAACGAACTGACGAACGTCGATGCGTGGCCGGTCGGCCTCAGCGATTCCCACGGCACAGTGCAGTTGCACTCGCCGGCGATGGATCACCCGTTGCCCGGCAAGGCGACGATGCACGAAGAGAATCTCGCTGACCGCGCGCACATTCCGGTGACAGAGCAGTTCCCCGTGCGCGTCATCCCGCTTGACGCGGTCGCCGGCGAGCGAAGCCTCGAGCGCCTCGATATGATCAAGATCGATGTCGAAGGCCACGAGATGGCCGTACTCCGCGGCGCGCGTGCGAGCATCGAGCGGTTCCGCCCCCACGTCATCTTCGAGTACACAACGACTTTCTGGCACACGATCGGCGAGACGCTCGACGGTGCGCAATCGTTCTTTGACGCGCTGGACTACGACCTGCGCTTCATCAACGGCGCAAACCTCACCACGATCAGCAATGATCTGCGCCACGGCAATCTGCTCGCGTCACCGCGCGCCGCGAAGCGTCCCTAATCGCCCTCTGCTCTCTGTTCTCTGTTCTCTGTTCTCTGTTCTCTGTTCTCTGTTCTTTCGGCGCCTCAGCGCCGAAAGCGCAGCGTCACGATCTCGTTCGTCCGCGCGCTCAGCAGCACCTCACCCGCGACCCGCGTTACGTCCTCGATGTGCTCTTCGTTGAGATTCACCATCGTCACGTCGCCCTGCAGCGGCGGCACGTCGATCGTCCCATCGGCCGCCGCGCTGCTCGTGTTATAGACCCGCACAATCACGCCGTCGCCGTCCTCCGCGCGCTTGATGCCGCTGACGGCGAACGCCGCGCCCGTCAGGTTCACGAGCGAGCCCTTCGCGTCGAGACGGCCCAGGCCGTGCCGGTTCCAGCGTGCCCGCATCGGCCGCAGGTGTTGCACGGCGGCGACGTGCGCTTCGGCCGACTCCCAGTCGCCCGCGTGCGGGATGATGCTGTACCCGAACTCGTGCCGGCCGTGCAGTTGCGCGCCCGGCGTCCGCAACTGCGGCCCGGCGCCGCCGCGCCGCGACGAAATATCCGAGCGCGAAAGCCAGCCGACGCATCGCAGCAGCGTGACCGCGATCTCGGCGCCGTCCGGCGTGTCGAGCGCCTCGTACTCGGGCAGGCCGCGGTTGGCGATCGTCAGCCCATTCGCGCCGTCATCGACGCTGGCGAACGCCTTCTGCGGATACGTTCCCAGCGGCTGCTCCATCCACGTCGCCGGATCCCACTCAGGCAACGCGATCGGCCGCTCGATAACGCCGAAGTGCTGATCGCCCTTCGAAACGTCCGTCGTCACGCCCGACGGAAAGTGCACGCGCAGCCGGTGATCTTCCGCCGCGTTGAACACCGTCGTCCGCACGTCGATGCGCGGCACGCCATCCGTCAGCGTGATCGCCGACACGATGCGCTCGTCGCACTGCGCGCTGCTGCGTGAAGCGCGGTCCGCGGCGATGCCCGCCGGCAGCCGGTACGTCATCTCCATCGTCAGCGTCTGCAAGTTTGGGCGTGCCGTCACACTGATCTTCGGCGGGGCGACGGGCGCGTCGACGATCGTGTCGGATTCCGGCACGCAGTAGTTGTACTCATCGCCGCGATCGCCGCCATCGACGAAGCGGTTGAGGCCGCGCAGCACGCGCCCGTCGCGCTTGTCCGTGACGGTAATCGTGCCGTCGTCCTGCGCTTCGACCGCGAACACCGCGTTTTCGATCGACCGCGCGCCCGCGGAAGGCGCAGATTCTCTGGCGGCGCCCATCTGCGTTTCGAGACGGTAGACCTTGTAGCCGTAGCCCGGCACGTCTCGCGCGACGAAGCCGATGTCGGCGCGGCGCGTGTCGAAGCCGCTCGGCGCGCCGTCAGGGATCGTGAACGACGTGGGCGCTGCCGCGAGTTGTGCTTCGATCCGTTCGCCGTCGGGCCCAAGTACGGCGACGACGGGCTGCTCGTCACTCCACGGCAGCGTCGCGGTCACGTAGCCAGTTGCGGCATGCGGCGTCGGATTGAAGACGCTGATCGTGCCCAGCGGATCGTCCGGCCCGAGCGCGCCGATCGTCCGCAGCGACTGCCGGACGATCTCTTCGCCGATCTCGTGTACCCACTGGTAGCGCTGCCGCATCTCCTCATGCACGGAGTCGACCGAACAGCCGCAGATCGAATCGTGCGGCTGATTCTCGAGCAGGTGTCGCCACGCGCGGTCGATCAGCGCCGATATCGACTGCTCGGACGTCGGGAAGGGCATGTGCGCCGTCGTTGCCGGCAACGGCTCCTTCCACTCGGGACCAGCATCGCGCCGCAGCATGTCCGCCCAAACGGAGAACGGCTCCGCCCAGTGCGCCAGAAGATCCTCGCATTCCTGGTTCTGCTGCTTGATCCACATTCGCGCCGAAAGCACGCCCGGCAGCAGGTGCGCGCGCTGCCCGCTGCGGAACTCGCCTTCATGCCGCGGCCACTCGTGCGCGCGTTCGCCCATCGTCTCGCGCACACGGTCGAACACCTCGGGCAGCGATGAGTGCATCACGAACGCGTCGTCCAGCGCGTCGTTCGCCGTCGCGACGATCGACGACAGTTCGACCTGCGGGCCGAGGTGGTCGCCGCCGTTCATCATCAGCACGTACGGCGTCGTCGCCAGCGGTTCGAGGTCGTCGCGAATCGCCTGAATGCGCGAAGCGAGCTGCTTGCCGCCGCGAGGCAGCACCGCCGCCGCGCCGTACCCGCTCGGCTTGTGGATCGTCAGCACCTCGCTGCCGTCCGGGGCGCGCCAGAAGAACTCCGTCGTCTTTAGCGACTCGTCGGCGCCGCGCCACATCGTCGCGTTTTGAATGCCGAAGCCGTTCAGGATCGCCGGCATGTGCGCGATCTGCCCGAACGGATCGGGAATGTAACCGACCTTCATCACCGGCCCGAACGCCGCCGCGACGCGATGCCCACGCAGAAAGTTGCGCACCAGCGCCTCGCCGCCGGGCAGCGCTTCGTCCGGGATGATGTACCACGGCCCGATCAGCAGCTTGCCCTGCTGCACCACCCGCTCGATATCGGGAAAGCGGTCCGGCCGCACCTCCAGATAGTCCTCGAGCGGGATCGTGTGTCCGTCGAGCATGAAGTGCTTGTAATCCGGGTCATCCTCGAACAGGTCGAGCAGCGTGTCCATCAACCCAACGAGCCGCACCCGAAAAGATTGGTACGGCAGATACCACTCCCGGTCCCAGTGCGTGTGCGAGATGACCATGAGCATGCGCTTGTCGCGCGGCTTCGTGTACGACGACGTCATGATGCTGCTCTTTCCGGATGTTGCTGCGCGGCACAGCCCGCTCCGCCGCGATAGTAACGAATGCACGGCGCAGAACCCAGACAGGCGGGAACCTTCGGTGGCGCCGTCTTGCCGGACGCAAGAATGTAGGGACGCACCTCCAGATCCCTCCCGGTCGCCTGGCGCATTCGACACAGTCCGCGCCCATCGCCCGTTCCTGCGATTACCCCATCCTTCTAATCTGTGTCATCTGTGGACAAACTGTTCTCTGTTCCCTGCTCTCTGTTCTCTGCTCTGGGTCAGGCGTAGCGGATGAACGTCCGCACGTCGTAGCCATCGAGCCGCGCGCGGCCGCCGAGAGCCGCCAGCTCGATCAGAAACACGCACCCAGCGACGCGCCCGCCCAGCAGCTCGACGAGCTTTGCCGACGCGCGCGCAGTGCCGCCCGTCGCCAGCAGATCGTCAACGAGCGCCACGCGCTGACCGGCCGTGATCGCGTCGGCGTGGATGTCGAGCGCGTTGTCACCGTATTCGAGCGAATATTCGACGGTCATCCGCGCGGCGGGGAGCTTGCCGGGCTTCCGCACCGGCACGAACGGCAGCCGCAGCCTGTGCGCGATCGGCGCGCCGAAGACGAACCCGCGTGATTCGACGCCGACGATTACGTCAACACGCAGCGACTCGATGTGCGCGCTCATCTCCTCGATCGCGAACGCGAACGCGCCGGACTCGTGCAGCAGCGGCGTGATATCCCGGAAGAGGATGCCCGGCGCCGGAAAGTCCGGCACGTCGCGGATGTACTGCTTCAGATCCATGCGTCGAGTCTAGCGCGACCGATGCTCAGGCGCGCTTGAGGGTGACATCCGGCGCTTCGAGCTATCCGGCGGAAAGGGCACTCTCTTCAGGTGCCAGGATCGGTGAGGCTTGATGATGAACCGCCGCCCCAGAGGATGTCTCGGCCTGCGAGGCCAAGGTTCGCAACACGAAAATTACGAAACGAACTCCCCAACATGAAACTACGAAACGAACTCCGCAACACGAAAACTACGAAACGAACTCCCCAGCACGAAAACTACGAAATCCTTCCCTTCAGATTCTTTGCGCTCCTTCGCGTCCTTTGCGCCTTTGCGGTGAACCGTCTATGTGAAAACTACGAAGCGAGGCCGCCGAATGTCCACGCCCCGTCAGTCACCGTCATTGAGTCGCTCACGTCCGTGCCGTTGAGGATGAGCGCGTATCGCTCAGAGGCGATGATCCGGATCGGCGCGATCTCCCCGGTCGCGTCGACCGTCACGGTGTGCGCGCGCGCGTCGATCGCGACACGCCCGAAGCCGAACGCGTCGCACTCGACGATCGTATCCGGCGTCTCGAGCCACAACGGCGCCTCCTCATCCGACGGGTTCACGAAGATCGTCCGCCCGCCTTCCGGATCGACGACGACCCACTTGGGGGTACGACCCGCCAGCAGTTTTACGCCGCCGAGTTCAATCAAAGAATCGCGGCTCTGCAGCCACTGCGTGCCGCCGCCGTCGAGCGCGCCCGCGCGTGCCATCGGCGCCGCGTAAGGCGCACGGTCATACCGCCGCTCGACAATGCTCAGATCCCACAGGCTGTACCGCATCGCGATCGATCCGCCGTCCGACGCATAGACGATCTCGCGCACGTACTGCTCGTCGACGCTGTCGGCGATCCGCGCCAGCGCAATGTGCTCGCGAAAGGCGTCAGCGCTCGCGTACTCGCCACGCTCCGCGACCTCAAGGATGAACGCATTCCGCACGTTGCCCTTATAGAAGGGGCCGCTCCGCGAGCGATGCTCCCAGAACGTCTTGTCCGGTCCGCGGTAGTTGTACAGATCGAGCGTCAGCATGCCGTCAGCAACGCTCAGCTCGATCGTCGCGCCGGAGCCCATATCGCTCGGTTCGAGCGGGATCATCGCGATGTACGCCTCACCCTCGGCGACGACGACCGGCTGCCCGGCCTCGACCGTCCGCGGAAACGCCGTCACACGCTCGTCGCCAACCCAGATCTCGGTGCCCGCGTCAACGCCGAGCATGCGCACCGACAGCTTGTTGCTGTGCGCGGGCCGCGTGCGCGGCTGCAGTCCGTACGCAACGATCGCGCGGTTACGATGCTGCGCGCCGACGTGGCGGCCCTCTTCCCAGTGATCTTCCGCCGTGCGCGTCGACTCGTACATCAACGCCCCCGGCCCCTTGTCGTTGACGATGTACCGCGCATACAGCGTCCCGTACTTCGGAGCGCCGTCCCGCGCGAAATGCAGCAGCACAGAGTTCCACGCCGGCCACGGCTCCGGCGGCTCGCCAACGCCGTACGAGCGCGACATCGTGCCGAGCGCGTAGCTCCCCGTCATGTACGTCGCGATGTCGACGCCGTGCGCGGCGTCGGTGGTCTCCAGCGACTCGAACGGATGCGACTTCGCCCGCATCCAGTCGAGGACGTAGTCGGGGCAATGCAGTGTCGCCCGGGCGACGCCCGTATGGCCTTCTTCGCGCCCCTTCGGGAAGAACGGCGTCTGCGCGCGCAGCTTGTCGTCGCCGAGCAGGCGCCACAGCATCAGCTTCAGAAAGCCGCCCGCGCCCGTCCAGCCGTCGCGATACGAGCGCGAATGCGGACCGGCGAGCTGCGCCAGTTCACCGTGGTAGTGCGCGGCGACGTGTAGCCAAAGGCGCTCTTCGGCGAGGCGGGCCTTCAGCGCAACGGCCGGGTCGTCCGCGTGTTCGGCGAGCATCGCCATGCGCGCGATATCGACGGCGAGATAGGTTGGACTGTTGAACTCGTGCGGTGCGCCCGAGCGATTGGTGAACTCGAACCACTCGTCGAGCCGCCGCGCCCCCCTCTCGGTGTAGTAGGCGTCGCCGAGCGCCTGCCCGCCAAGCACGCTGTTGCAGACGTCGCTCAGCGCGATGTTCGTGTACGAAGGGTGCACATCGAGCCGATCGATCGCCTCCAGCCCGAGCGTGATCATCGCGCGCATCGCGTCCAGCGTCGCCTCGGACAGCACGCCGGCGTGGTCAATGAGCAGCGCGTTGAGATGATCGAGCGCGAACTCGACAGCGTTCAGATCGGTAACACCGGCATCCTCGCTGAACCACTTGAAGTTGCCGTGGTGCGCGTCGCCCTCGCGCGTCTCCTGCATGGGCACGACGTTGGCGATGATCCGCGCCGCGCGCGCCACGCTTTCGGCGCTGCCATCGCGCAGCAGCACGTCGGCGTACGCCAGTGACTCGCGCGAGCCATGAAAGACGCCAAACTCCGTCTCGTAGCGGACGAGTCCGGTCTCGTCGTCCCACAGCGCCGCCAGAATGCGCGCCCCCTCATCGTAGAGCTGCCGCGCGCGGGCATCGTCGGCCGTCGCGGGTGCGCGTTCCAGGCTCAAGGCGCGCGGTGTTGCATCAGTACTCCGTGTCGCCCTCATCATCGGCGGCGCTGGCAAAGTTGCTAGCTGCGCGCTCGAACTGCGCAGAACCGAACGCCAACAACCCGATACTCGCTGCCAGCAGCACGACGAAGTTGAAGACATCGACCTGCTGCGACGCACCCCCGCGACCGACTGCAATGACGTACGAGACATACTCGCCCATGGCGCCCGCCGGCGCGCTCGCCAGCAGCAGCAGCACGCCACCCAACACGCCGCCAAGAGCCAGCGTTGGCATGAGTACCCGGCGTGCGAGAGCCAGCAAGAGGATCGCCGTTCCGGCAGCGAACTGAATGGTGTGAGCGACACTCAGCCGATCCATGAGTTTCTCCGGGTCTCCCGTGTCCTCGTCCGAGAAGAAACTCGATGGCTCGCCTGGCGGCTGAATGAACGCTGTCGTCGCACTGACCACCGTCGCCGCAAGCACCACTCCGAGCGCGACCTGGAACAACCGCCGCATCAGCTCATCCGAGCCGCCGAGCCGATCGACCAACAGCACCGACGCGACGACGACGGCGACGACCAGCGCAGACTGAAATTCCATGATCGATGCACCCTCGCTTGTGCGCGCCGGCGCGGTCTTGCTCGCTGCGAGTCTACTCCGTCGCGGTACTCGTGTGAAGCCTATGCCCACGCCGCAAAAGGCTCAAGAAGAGCGCAGTTCGTGTCGTACGTGAATGGGTCATCCGCGGCGGGGCACGTATCATGGCGCTGGAGGTGACGCATGGCCCTCACACTGGTGCCCGACGAGATCGAAGCGTACGCGGCGGCGCATACGACGCCGCTCCCCGCGCTGCTCGACGAGCTGATCGCGGCGACGCGCGATCAAATGGGCGATCGTTCGACCATGTTGTCGGGGCGGATAGAAGGCACACTGCTGCAGATGCTCGTGGGGCTGACGGGCGCGCGTCGCGTGCTGGAGATCGGCATGTTCACGGGGTTCAGCGCACAGATGATGGCGGCGGCGCTGCCGGACGATGGTGTGCTGATCACGTGTGATGTCGATCCGAAGGCGATTGCGCTCGCGAAGTCGTTCTTCGCCCGCAGCCCGCACGGACACAAAATCGACGTACACGAAGGACCGGCGCTTGAGACGCTGGCGCGGCTCGCCGGGCCCTTCGACGTGATCTTCATCGACGCGGACAAAGGGAACTACACGAACTACTACGAGGCGGCGCTGCCAATGCTTGCGCCCGACGGCGTGATGGCGGTCGATAACGTGCTCTGGAGCGGCAACGTGCTCGACCCGAACGCGCCTGATGACCACGCGATCGTGGCCTTTAACGAGCATGTGCGGGCGGATGCGCGGGTGATGTGCGCCATGCTCTCGGTCCGGGACGGGGTCTCGCTGATCAGGCATCGGCGACCGTAACGCCGAGGAGGTGAAGCTCCACCCCTACGAGTCAGTCCTTCAGGGCACCATGGCTCGGGATCGTTCGGGCGCGCCGCAGGGGCTTTTGAATCCAGGAGGTCCGTCGCAACGTATGATTTATTGACGGAACGACCGGAGGGGCTTGCATTTTGATCCCCGTTCGGGTAGCATCCGCTGGTTGACATCCCGACGGCACCATTTGTATACTCTGCATAGGCTAGACAGAACCCCCTTGCCTATGCTTCCCCATCAGTCCCTTTCGGAGGGGCTATTTCTGTCGTACGGAGATCACGGTTCGTAACGCAATGTTAGGAGCGCGCGCGGAATGACTGTCTCTACAGACGTAGTCAGTACTCGATCGTTGGTTCCGGCCAGCAAGAAGTCGTATGCGAAGATTGCGCACGTCCTCGATATCCCGCACCTGATCCGGATCCAGGTCGACTCGTTCGACTGGTTCCGGAAGGAGGGCCTGCGGGAGCTTCTCGACGAGATCTCGCCAATCGAGGACTTCACCGGCACCCGGATGAAGCTGCGGTTTCGTGACTATTCCTTCGGCGATTCCAAGCACACGGAACTGGAGTGCCGCGAACGCGACATGACCTTCTCGGCGCCGCTGAAGGTGTGGGTCGAACTCGAGGTCAAAGAGACGGGCGAGGTCAAGGAGCAGGAGTTGTTCATGGGCGACTTCCCGCTCATGACGCCCAACGGCACGTTCGTTATCAACGGCGCCGAGCGCGTCGTCGTCTCGCAACTTGTGCGTTCGCCGGGCGTGTACTTCACGCTGGAGACCGATCCGACGACCGGCCGCGAACTGTGCTACGGCAAGCTCATCCCGAACCGCGGCGCATGGCTCGAATTCGAGACAAGCAACAAGAACGTGATGTCGGTGAAGGTGGACCGCAAGCGCAAGATTCCGGTTACGACGCTGCTTCGCGCGATTGACGAGGAAGAGGGCGTGCCCGAGGCCGAACTCGGCACGAACGAGCGCATTCTCGCGAAATTCGCGGACATCGACACGAACGCCGATCACCCGTACATCCAGTCGACGCTCGACAAGGAGACGGCGACCAACAAGACAGAAGCGCTGCTCGACTTCTACCGGCGGCTGCGCCCCGGCGATCCACCGACGCTCGAAAACGCGCGCGGTCTCCTCAACTCGCTGTTCTTCAACAGTCGCCGCTACGACCTGGGCCGCGTCGGCCGCTACAAGCTGGACCGCCGCCTGGAACTCGAAACGGACCCAAAGATCCGCATCCTGCAGCCGCGCGACCTCGAGACGATCATCCGGACGCAGCTGGTGCTCAACAACGGCACCGGGCATCCGGACGACATCGACCACCTCGGCAACCGCCGTGTGCGCGCCGTTGGCGAACTGATCCAAAACCAGTTCCGGATCGGCCTGTTGCGCATGGAGCGCGTCGTTCGCGAACGCATGACGATCATCGATCCGGACCAGGCGACGCCGAGCGCGCTGATCAACATCCGGCCCGTCGTGGCATCGATGAAGGAGTTCTTCGGCGGCTCGCAGCTTTCGCAGTTCATGGACCAGACGAACCCGCTCGCGGAGCTGACGCACAAGCGCCGGCTGTCGGCCCTTGGCCCCGGTGGTCTGTCGCGCGACCGCGCGGGCTTCGATGTCCGCGACGTCCACCACAGCCACTACGGGCGCATCTGCCCGATTGAGACTCCGGAAGGTCCG
>CAZRHH010000096.1:0-9932 GCA_964599885.1 uncultured Dehalococcoidia bacterium
CGGTCGGCGGGCGCGTCGCGGGCGCGATGTTTGCCGTCTACGTCGCGGTGGATCAGTCGTACGACCGCACGCAGATCTTCGCGATCGCGGTGGCCGTCGCGGCGCTGGTGTCATTGGCGCCGCTGCCCGGGACGGTGCGGACGTGGCTGATGGGGCTCGGCGCGTCCGTCGTGTTCTTCGCCGGAGCGCTGTTTTGGGCGCAAGATGCCGGCAAAGCGATGCTCGCCGCCGGCGCGATCGCCGCGCTGGGCGCCGTGCTCGATGCGCACCGCGCAGATGGCCGCATCGACGCGCCGGTCTCGGCGTTCTTTGTGGGCGCCGCCGTCACCGTCGCCGCGATCGCCGTAATCGTGCTGACCGTCGAAGGTTAGCCGCGCGACGGCGACCGGTTCGCGGGCTCAGCCGCTAGTCCGAGCGGGTGCAGGGCGCAGCGCCTGCCGGGGGTCTGGAGGTGTCCCCCAGATGACGCTCTCAGCTTAAGAAAGCAGCGGATGCGTTAGCAGACGCTGCGTTGCCCCGAGGGCCCGCCAGCGTTCGTGCGCTGCGGACTCGCTAATAGAGCGAGATCACCCGATCGAGCGGTTCGCCCGCGGGGAGCGTGCGCCGCGCCGAAACGTAGAGCCCCTCCGGTGGCCGCACTTCGATCGTGAACGTGCCACCGGATGTGCGCACTCGCCGCAGATCGACGATGATCTGCGCCATCTCCCCGGTCTCGAGCAGGTCGTCGCCGTCGCCCGTGATCCAGTCGACGCTGTAGGGGACATCGTTCGCGATCGCGCGGTCGTCGATGTATCGCACGACGGTGCGTTCGTCCTCGTCCGACGGCCCGAGTTGCACCGGCCATTCGCCAACCGTCGTGCCGACGTCGAGCAGCACGAACGTCAGCCGCTCGCCATCGGTCCGCGCGATGACCGGCCCGCGCAACTCAATGCCGGAGCTGCTGCGTCGCACCGCGGAGTACGCCGCGTCGCTGAACTGGTCCGTGCTCACCTTTCCCGCGCCGACCATCGCCGCGCTGATCGCTGACGCGACGACCAGCGGCCCGGCGATTAGCAGCCCGACATGCAGGCTGGCGATCCCGCTCTCCGCGTGCAGCCAGTTGAGGCAGTAAAATCTGAGAAGTGAAAGGTGGGGGATGCGCACAGCCGGCCTCCGGAGGGCGCGGCTCAATGATCGTTCGCGCCCGGCGAGCCCGCGACCATTGCGGCGCGAAAGCTCGTCTGCTGATCCGAACGTCAAGCACCGTGGCGCGTTGCCGGCGGCGGGACCGCGGCGTCAAGAAGCGAATCTGACTCTGGAGAGAGTTGGAAATTGGGAGATGGGGTTCCAGGTTACTAGGTTTCTAGGTTCTGGCGCCTGCGCCACAACGAAAGCGGCCGCTGCGAGCCGGAGTGCGGCATCGGCAACGGCCGGAAGTGTGCGATGGGGCCGGCGAGGGGATTCGAACCCTTGACCTGCTGTTTACGAAACAGCTGCTCTACCACTGAGCTACGCCGGCGTGCTGGCGCCTCGCACTGGCGAGGCGCGGGCAGTATAGCGAATGACGCGTGTGGAGATCAGTACCTATTGGCCCGTGGCCGTGCGAACCGCGAACACCCGGACGGCATCCTCAATCCCCTTCAGCGTATGCTCGCCGCGATCCTCGAACGTCACGCCCGACGACGTGCGGGCAAGATCGCGCACCGTCTGCGATACGAGGATCTCTCCCGGCTCGCAGAGCCCGCAGATGCGCGATGCGATGTTCACCGCGCCGCCGTAGACGTTGTTCTCTTCGCGGATCACGTCGCCGGCGTGCAGGCCAACGTGCAACCGCAATTCGCCTTTGGCGCTCACTTCGACGCATCGCCGTGCGGCGTCGACCGCCTGTGCGGCGGACGTGAACACGGCCATCACGCCATCGCCTAATACCTTCCCCTCGATCGGCGTACCGCCTGCTTCGCCGATGATCGATCGCAGCGAAGCATCGAGGTCGCGTGCCTTCGCGCGGAACCCGGCGTCCCCTAGTCGCTCGGTGAGCGCCGTCGAGTCGACGATGTCGGTGAAGAGGATAGCCGTCATGCCGGAGGGGAGCGCCGTCGCCTGGTGCCGGTGCTGTTCGCCGCCGAGAAACAGAATGAGCTCGCGGGCGTAGTCGTCGGTCGAGACAAGACGTGCGCCTGGGATGCGTGTCGCAAGCGGGCGGATGAAGTCCGCCGTGACATATCCCGACGTGTCGCGCACCACGAGCGTGGGCACCGATATACCGGGAAGCGCATCGAGAAGGTCGATCTTCCGCGACTCTTCGACGAAAGCGAGAAGCGCGGTGGGTGACATAGAACTGCGAAACAGCGCAGCCGTCCTCTCCGCTCCGGCCGCATCGCCGAATCCCCGGATAGCGCTTGCCAGCGTCAGCGTAAAGAACTCCCATTGTTCCTCCGCCATGCCACGCAGGCCGATGAGGGCGCGCATCGCGGGAATCGTCTCGTAGTACGCGGATCCGGAGGCGAACGCGTTGACAAGAATGAGGTGTGAAACGCGCTCGGGGTGCTGGAGACTATAGAGAATCGCCTGCGGGCCGCCCTGGCCGAACCCGCAAAGGGCGAAGCGTTCGAGCGCCGCGTGATCGACCACGGCCTCGAGATCCCGCAAACGTGCCTCTGGGGAGAAGTCGGTCACGTCGCGATCTGACGAACCCATGCCCCGGCCGTCGTAGATGACGACGCGCCGCCCCGATGCAACGACGGTATCGACAGTTGTGCGCGTCTCGGCGTTGTGGGTGTACCAGTGGATATCGCCCCAGATGTTCGACGCGTACACCAGCGGCGCGCCCTCGCCCATGACGGAGTAGGCGATGTTCACGCCGTCACTGGTTCGCGCGTACTGAATCTGCGGCTCCACAACCGGAAGTATGTGGGATCGGCGGTAGGAGCGGCTATATAGAATGAACGGCACGGCCGCCGCTCAAGCGAGTCTGTACCCTATGTCTTAGCGGGAGGCCGTTCGCCGGACGCGCGTGACCGGTCGCCCCGAATCAAGGAGCCACACGAACATGAAATTTTTTTGGTGGCGTCGTGCGGCGACCGTTGCGAGCTAGAATCGCGACCAGTCGCAGGCGCGTGCCGCCTCTTCCCCGTCGTCGGACAACGCCGCGCGGACCAGCCGCAGCGCGTCGTCCTGAGGGAGTCCGTCCAGCCAGTCGCACGGGTTGCCCTCCGGTACGCTGATGGCGCCGTCCCGGACGTAGTACTTCCCGACCGGGTAGACCGCCCAATAGCCCCCGTTGGTTCTACTCTGGGCCAGCAGCAGCACATCGTCTCCGCGAAGAAGCACCGGATCTCCTTTGAAGATCTCGATGACGCCGCCGTTCTGGGCTGTCGGGCCGCCTCTCTGGTACAGCGTGATCTCCCCGCGTGCATCTCCCTTCAGCATGCTATCGACGGTCAGTGTCGTTTCGGTTGTCGGGAGCGAGTCGCCCTCGGCGATCGTGAACTCCGTCTTCGTCACGTGCGCGGTGACGACGAGGTCGGCTCGTTGGAGCGCGTCATTGAAGGTCTTGGGATGGAGCCCATCGAGGTGCGAGACGGCCAGCATCGGCAAATTGCTGGGGTCGCAACCGGATGCGAGGAGCGCCCTCGTCGACTCAAAACGCTGCTTGCGCGCCTGATCGATCTCCGCCATGCGGGTTGAGTCCGGCCTGAGATCCGGCGGGAGCGGCGTCTGCCGTTGGTCCGGCGCAACAGTCGGCACCGGCGTGTACGTCGGTCCGCGCACGCAGGTCGCGCTCACTGCCTCCGCCGGCCGATCCTGCACGGCCGCTGGAGTACTCGATCCGCACGCGACGATCGTGATCACTCCCGCGGCCGCTGCGACCGCGGCGATGAAGACGATGCCGGCGGAAAAGACCGTTCGTTGCATGCTGTGACGATAGCCGATGCGAACGACCGATGGTCAACCCGAAGCTCCCCTACTCGCATTGCCGCCACTCACCGACATCTGTAGGTTGGTACCGCGCCGGATACTCCACGCCAGCCCACATTAGAGGAGCACCTCACATGAAAACCTTCACCGGCCGCGTCGCCGTCGTTACCGGCGCTGCTAGCGGCATCGGGCGCGCGATGGCGGAGCGGTTTGCGGCTGAGGGGATGCGGGTTGTGCTGGCCGACGTCGAGCAGAAGGCGCTCGACCAGGCCGAGCGCGAGATGACGGCAGCCGGCGCGACGATACTGGCGCTGCGCACCGACGTCTCGAAAGTGGCCGACCTGGAGGCGCTGGCGGCGAAAACGATCGAGCGCTTCGGCGCCGTACACATCGTCTGCAACAACGCTGGCGTTGGCGGCGGTGGCGCGTCGTGGGACGAGCCGCTCGCCGACTGGGAGTGGGTGCTCGGCGTCAATCTCTGGGGCGTCATTCACGGCGTGCGCACGTTCGTGCCGATCATGCTGCGCGGCGGCGGCGAGGGCCATATCGTCAACACCGCGTCCGTCGCCGGGCTGATCGCCGGCGCCGCGGGGACGTCGTACACCGTGAGCAAATTCGGCGTCGTCGCCCTATCGGAGTGCCTGCACCATGAACTGCTCGCCGCGTCGGACGGGAAGATCAAGGTCTCCGTCCTTTGCCCCGCGCTGACGAACACCAACATCCTCGAGGCCGGGCGGAACCGTCCCGGCGGCCCACCGCCGCCGCCCGCTGAGGGTACGCCCGAAAAGATGTTCGTCGACATGATGCGCGACATCTTTCGTGGCGGCATGCCTCCGTCCGAGGTCGCGCAGCAGGTGTTCGACGCGATCGTCGCCGAACGCTTCTACATCCTCACGCATCCGGAGCACAACCCGAGACTGCAGGCGCGCGCCGAGGCGATCGTCAACGGCGATGCGCCTCCGACGATGATCGGCTAGGCACCTGCTCTGTTCTCGGTTCTCTGCTCATTGTTCGAATCCGGCTTGATCGCGCGGGTTGCGAAGTACCCCGGCAGGTACTTCGCCGTCACGCTCGCGTGATGCGGCGCTTCCGCGAACGACGTGATCACGAACCCCGCGTCGAGCTGCCCGCCGATCTGCTCCGTCATGCTGTGGCTGTATTCGAGCGGCGCATCCGCCCCGAAAGCCGCACGCTCATCGGCCGAAAGATGCGTGAGATCGCTGTACGGCAGCGCGTGCCGTACGACGAGCTCTCCGCGATCCTCCGCCGCGCGGTCGAAGATGTAGATGTCGGGGTTGAGGAAGCCGGACAGCAACGCGCCGCCCTGCCGCAGGATGCGAAAGCACTCGCGCCACACCAGCCGCAGCTCCGGGCAGAACAGATTCGACACGGGATGGAACACGAGATCGAAGCTCGAGTCATCGAACGCGCTGAGATCGCGCATGTCGCCGAGCATCGTGCGCAGCTCCAGCCCGTCGCGATCAGCGACAAGCTGATCCTGCGCGAGCTGCTTCGGCGAGTTGTCGAACACGGTGACGTTCGCGCCGGCGGCCGCCAGCACCGGCGCTTGCTGCCCGCCTCCCGATGCCAGGCACAACACATCGGCGCCGCGCAGATCGTCCGGAAACCACGCGCGCGCCACCGGCTCGTAGCCGATCAGCACCACCGACCAATCGCCGCCACGAGCGCGTGCGATCACAGCCGCGCCCACCGGCTGCGACCACTCGTTGCCTGCCTCGACCTGCCGATCCCAAGCCGCCCTGTTATGCGCAACAGGATCGATACTGTCATTCATCGCGCAACCTTAGCACGGAGAGCCGCTCTCCCCTCGTAGCGAAGGAGCTTCAGCTCCGTCAGGCTCACGACCGGCCGCAACCCGTCGTCGCTTGCTCGGTGCCGCACGTCGTCCGCGATCAGTCCGTCCCTATAATCTGCGACATCTGCGGATAAACTCGTCACCCGCTCGGCGGACCCGCCGTCAGCCGCCGCCGCAACCCTTCAACGCCCGCCGCGTCGTCCTCGCCGCCCCAGCGCGCTTCGATCCACCACGTCGCCCCTGCGTCGATCCACGGCTGCACCTTCGCCGCGGCCCGCTCGCGATCGCTCGATGACGTCGTGCCTTCGACGATGATGTCGAACGCGCCGGCACTGCTGCGCCGTTCGTCAATCCACGTCTTCATCTCGCGAAGTTCGTCGGGCGTCGTCTGGCGCATGTTGCCGTCGTCGCCGCGTGCGCTCGGCAGGATGCCGTCGTACCTCAGCACGCGCCGCATCGACTTCGGCGATGGCCACGCCCCGACGGCCCAGATCGGAATGCGCGGCTGTTGCACCGTCGGCGGCGGCACGTTGAACGACGTCTCGCGCACGGTGTAGTGCTTGCCGCTGTGCGTGATCGCTTTACCCGACCACAGTCCGGTGATGATCTCGAGCGACTCGTCGAGCAGTTCGGCGCGCGTCCGGCGGTCAGTCACCTCGCCGAACGCGTCGAAGCCAGTGTCAATGGCGCCGAGGCCGACGGACAGGATGACGCGCCCGTTCGACAGATGATCGAGCGTCACCGTCTCGCTCGCCAGCTTCCACGGCCGCATCCGCGACGCCGGCGTGATCATCGTGCCGAGGCGGATGCGCTCGGTGCGCATCGCGGCTGCCGCCAGCGACACCCACGCGTCCCAGCCCCACACCGGCTCCCACACGAAAAATCCGTCCCATCCCGCTTGCTCGGCCTCGTACGCCAGATCAGCGGCCACGCGCGCGTCCCCGGACGGCAGAACGAACCCGTACTTCATGCAGATCTCCATGCCCATCGACAGCGCCACGCGTACGCGATTAACGTACGGCGCGCCGCGCCGTCCGATCAAGCGTCCGCGCACGCGTCTTCACCGCGGTAGGGGCGAACCTATGTGTTTGCCCCGGTATCGCGCGCCAACGTCACCAAACGCGTTGAACGGCTACGTCGCCAGCAGATCGAGCGGAAACTCGTCGAGCGACGCGATCACGCGCGAGACACCTGCGACGGGCGCAGCTGATGTCGGCGTCGCGCGGAGCTGGACCGTGTATGCGCCGGCGGCCAGCGCCGACGCCACACCCGACACGCTGTCTTCGACGGCGATGCACTCGTGCGGGGCGAAGCCGAGCTTCTGCGCGGCGAGCACGTACGGCGCCGGGTCTGGCTTCGAGCGCTCGACCATGTCGGCGGTCGAGAGCGCGTCGAACAGGCCCGTCAGTTCCGCCGAGGCGAGGATCGCGTCGACCCAGCGTGAGAATGACGCCGTACACAGCGCGATCGGCACGCCGCGCTCGCGCAGCGTCGCGATCAGCTCGCGCGCACCGTCGAGCGGCGGCCGCGGCTGACGCAGACGCTCCATCAGCGGCGCCTCGTACGCGTCGATGATCGCGTCGAGGCCGGCCGGCACGTTCTTCAGCGCGATGACCTTCGACCACATTTCGGCTGTGGCCGTGCCGATGAACTGCTGGTACTCGCCCATCGCGATGTGCGTGCCGTAACGAGCGAGAATGTCGTTGACGGCGGCGTGGAACGCGGGCTCGCTGTCGGTCAGCACACCATCCATGTCGAATAGCACAGCGCGGAACGGGGGCTCGGGGGCGGGTTGCGTCAAGAGCGCGGCGTGTCGTCGGTAGCACCATCGCCGTCACCGAACTCGGTGAATGCGCGGCTCGGCGTCGGGCTCATCTGGCCCTGGTACTTGCTGCGAAGGCCGGGGCTGCCGTACGGCCGGTCGACGGGCGTCGACATGCGCATGAAGCTGAGCTGTCCAATCTTCATACCGAAGTGCAGCGCGATCGGCATCTTCGCAACGTTGGAAAGCTCCAGCGTGAGCTTGCCGGTCCAGCCTGGATCGACGAACCCGGCCGTCGCGTGGATCAGCAGCCCGATGCGGCCCAGCGAGCTCTTGCCTTCCACCTGCGCCAGGATGTCGTCCGGCAACGTCACGACTTGCAGCGTGCTGGCGAGTACAAACTCGCCCGGATGAATGAAGAACGGCCGGTCGGAGCCGATGATCACTTCTTCGGTGAGATCATCCATCGGCAGCCGCACGTCGATGTACGGGCGGCTGCTCACCTTGAACACGCGAAACACGCGGTCGAGATGCACATCGACGCTCGCCGGCTGCACGTCCTGCGGATCGAGCGGCTCGATCTTTAGCCGCCCCTTCGCCAGCTCCTCGTTGATCGATCGGTCGCTAAGCACCATGCGCCCGTGGCTCCTTTCGGGGATCGCTCGATAGTATCGAAGTGCAGCAGCGGACGGAACGGCCACGCGGTCGCAGGGCCGCGATCGAAACAATCCGCCCGTAGCGCGGGCTGAAAGCCCGCGCGAGCGTGGTTCCCACACAACGCGCGCAGACCCACATCAATCGAATGTAGCCGCGGAGCTTCAGCTCCGCCTACGCGTGTGCCGCCACCCACACAACAATTCCGACGCCGCCGCCCCGTCCGTCGCCCATCCCATCCTCAGCATCTGCGACATCTGCGGATAAGAAACCCTAGTCGTCGTAGACGACTTCCCCCCGCACATCGCGCCCCGCCTCTACGTCGTCGATGAATTCGACGACCGCGCGCTTCCAGCTCTGCGGGCGGTAGTTCGTCGTGTCGTGCGCCGCACGCAGCACCGTCGCGAGACGCGAGTTCGGGATCAGCGCGTGATCGCGTTGCGCGCACGGGTAGAACATATCCCACTCGCCGCACGATACGAGCGTCGGCACACTGATCGATGGCGTGCGCGGAATCAGATCCGGACGCTCGCGCAGCGCGATGTTCGCGGCGATGAAGCCCTCCGGCGTCATGCGTGTCGCCTTTTTGGCGTTGCGCTCGTCCTGCTCTTCGAGCGAGAACGAACTGTGGATCGCGTGCGGATCCTGTTCGTGCCGGTAGCGGTTCTCGCGCTCGACAAGGCCTTGGAGGCCGTATATCTCCGTCGTACGATGCGTGCGTTCGAAGATCTCGACGAGATCGCGCTCGATCTGCGCGGTTGCTGGGTCGCCCTGGTTGCCGGCGGTCGTGTCGCATAGCCACAGCGAGCGCATGCGGTCCGGATAGTCGCAGGCGAACTGGGCGCTGATCATGCCGCCCATCGATACGCCGCCAAGATGCGCCCGTTCGATGCCGAGCGCGTCCATCAGGCTGGCGAGATCGGCGGCGAACTGCGGCATGCTGAACGTCGAGCGATCGGGCAGGGTAGTGCGGCCGTGACCGCGCATGTCGTAGAGCAGCAGCTTGTACCGGCTGCGCAACGCATCGATGATCGGCGGCCAGCCTTCGGTCGGGCCGGCGAAGCCATGCGTCAGCACGAGTTCCGGCCCGTCGCCCTCGAACTCGTACCAGATATCAATGTCGTTGACGTGCTTCGTGGGCATGCGTCAGGCGTCGCCCCGTTGGGGACGGCGCGTCTGCTGCGGCGCATCCAGGGGCGGATTCGGCGAGTTCTCCGGCGTCGAGGCGTCCGTTTGGGACGGCGCCCAGAGCGGCGTGCGAGCGGGCTTCCGTGTACGCGGCGGGGACGAGGTTCCCGCTTTCGTTGCCGGCGCCCGCGCCGGCGCCCTGTTCTCTGCTCTCTGCTCTCTGCTCTCGCTCTGCGGGGCACCGTCGATCCCGAAATGACCGCCGCCCTCCGTCACGCGGTTCTCGGTCCTGGGTTCTAGGTTCTGCGCAGCCCGCGCAGCCTGCGCCCCCGGAAACGCCGTGTTGATGGCGGCGAGCGTCAACGCGCTGCCCGCTACCGCGAGCACGCCGAAGAACAGCAGCACCCACATGACGAACAGCCCGCCCCCGATCCCGAGCACGCCCGGCAACGGCGACCACAGCACGATCGCGCCGATGACGAACCAGAGCCCGGTGAACACGAACAGGTTGATCGCGATGCGATAATCCACGCGTCGTAGCATTGGGAAGATCGTATCACACCGCACGCGGCGGAAGGCCACGCGGTTGTAGAGAACACGGCCGGCGTGCAACGCTTGCCAGTCCCTCTGGCCGTCGCCGGCGGTAGGGGCGCACCCACGTGTGCGCCCCGGTAT
>CAZRHH010000097.1:0-9796 GCA_964599885.1 uncultured Dehalococcoidia bacterium
GCGCTCGGGTTCACGATCGAGGCGGCGACGGCGGCGGCGATCCGCGAAGGCGCGGCCGACGTGAGGCGGGCGGCGGCGGAGCGACGGCGGGACGAACTGGCGCAGCTCTTCGCGCTGGATGATGCGTATGGCGCGTTGCGGCTGCTCGATGATCTGGGGCTGCTCCATGCGCTGCTGCCAGAGGTGACGTTTGGGCGGGGCGTCGCGCAGCCGAAGGAGCACGCGTACGACGTCCTCGAGCACAACATGCGCGCGGTGGAGGCGATGGACGTGATGCTCGCGCCGGCGCGACCGGCGGGCGAGCGGGCGTGGATGTGGGACGGCGTGTGGGCGGCGTTCGCGTGGTGCGCGCCGGTGCTGCGCGCGTACTTCGCGGAGGAGATGCGCGAGGGGCGGTCGCGCGCGTCGATCTTGAAGTTGGCGGCGTTGCTGCACGATGTCGCGAAGCCGCAAACGCTCACGGTGGAAGCGGCTGGCCGGGTGCGGTTCTTCGGGCACGCGGATGAGGGGGCGGTGATCGCGTCGCGGATCATGCGGCGTTATCGCTTCTCGTCGCGGGAAGTGCGGTTCGTGTCGAGGCTGGTCGCCGAGCATCTGCGTCCGGGGCAATTGGCGGCGTGGGGCGAGGCGCCGACGCGGCGCGCGCTGTACCGGTTCTACCGCGATCTCGGCGACGCGGTGCCGGCGCTGCTGTTTGTAGCACTGGCGGATGCGTCCGCGGCGCGCGGGCCGGGAGTGACGGTTGACGGATGGGGCGCGCTCGTCGGTTACATGAGCAGTTTGCTCGTGCGTTCGCAGGAGGAAGAGGGTATAGTAAGCCCGCCTCGGCTCCTCACCGGACGCGACATAATGCAGCGTCTGGGATTGGCGGAAGGGCCGGAGGTTGGCCGCCTCCTCGATTTGCTGGAAGAGGCGCAGGCGGCCGGCGAAATACTCGACAGGGACGCTGCGCTGGCATTCGTGCGGGCGCTGGCTGAGCAGGGAACCCGGGAACCAGCCTCAATACTGACAGAAGACGGGCAGCAGCTTTGAACGCGGCAGAAATCAGCTTCCTCGTTGTTGTGGCGATTATCATCGCGTTTTATTTGATTATCCTGCGGCCGGCACAGCAAGAACAGAAGCGCCAGCAGAACGACATCAAGGGCCTGCAAGTCGGTGATGAAGTGCTGACCACGTCCGGCTTCCTCGGAACGGTGAAGGACGTACACATCCCGGAATCGGGTCCGGTGCAGATCGTCATCGACTTCGGTAACGGTGTGGTGATGAACGCGCTGGCTACGGCGATCGCGCAGCGGGTCGCTGAGGGACAGACGGTACATTCGGGCGCACTCGCCCCCCCGTCAGACGTGAACGCGCTCGCAAAGCGGGAAGAAGGAAACTGATGCGCAGGTGGTGGGACAGGCTGTTCGTCGTGGCGATTCTCGCGATCGCAGGGCTTTCGATCTACGCGGTGTGGCCGGACCAGCCCGACCGCTACTTGCCGGACTTTCTGAATCTGCCGTCCGGTCAGGGCATTCCGGGCGAGGTGCTGGGTATTGACCTTCCGTGCAAGTCGGAAGACGAGACGGACGAGAACGATGCGGCGGACTGCAAGGGGATGATCCTGGGACTCGATCTCCAGGGCGGTTCGCGGATCACGCTGGAAGCAGACTTGCAGGGCCGAACGGACATCGATCTTGATGCTGCGCTCGACGCGGCGAAGGAGATCGTCGAGAACCGGATCAATCCGTTCGGCGTGTCGGAATCGCAGGTACAGCGCTCGGGTGAAGACCGGCTGATCGTCGAGCTGCCGGGCGTGAGCGCACAGACGGCGGAAGACATCACGCGGCCGGCGCAGCTGATGTTCTGCGAGCCGTTGCAGGACGGGACCCCGAGCGGCGCCGGCGCCCCGATCGCGATAGCGCCGCCGAGTACAAACATCTTTTACAAGGCGGGGACGTGCGAGCCGGACATCGACGACGACGGACGCGTTGCGCTGGCAACCGAGACGGGCGAAATCCGCACGAGTCCGGATGGCACCGTGCAGCGCATCGATCCGACGTACGGACCGGCCGTAGGCGCTTCTTCCGACAGCATCATCTGGATGCCGGCGAGGGGCGAACTCGATGGCGCGCCGACGACGATGACGGGTTCATTCCTGCGGTCGAACAGCCAGGTGGTGTTCGACACGTTCGGGCAGCCGTCGCTGATCTTCAACATGACGGACGACGGCGAAGAGGTCTTCGGTTCGCTGACGCGACGGATTCAGTCGGTCGGGACGACGCCGGGCATGCCGCTGGCGACGTTCCTGGACGGCGAGCCGATTCGCGGGCGTGACGGTTCGGTGATCGCGCCGACGGTGAACAGCGAGATTACCAGCACGGGCCAGACGACGGGGCTGACGACGAACGACGCGCAACGCCTGCGCACGTTCCTCAACAACGGCGCGTTCCCCGTGCCGCTGCGTGTGATCCAGCAGCAGGATGTCGATGCGACGCTGGGCGACGAAGCGGTGTTGCACTCGGTCGAGGCGGGCATCGTGGCGCTGATCGTGATCATGTCGTTCATGATTCTGTACTACCGGCTGCCGGGCTTCATCGCGAGCCTGGCGCTGATCGTCTACACGGCGGTGCTGCTGGCGATCTTCAAGATCGGGATCCCGGGATCTGGCCCGGTGACGCTGACGCTCGCGGGGATCGCGGCGTTCGTGCTGAGTGTCGGCATGGCGGTGGACGCGAACATCCTGATTTTCGAGCGTATGAAAGAAGAGCTGCGAAGCGGCCGTAGCCTGATCCCGTCGATCGAAGCGGGCTTCGAGCGGGCGTGGTCATCGATTCGCGACAGCAACGTTTCAACGCTGATTACGACGGGCATTCTGTACTGGATGGGCGACGCGTTCAGCTCCAGCCTGATTAAGGGCTTCGCGCTGACACTGGCGATCGGCGTACTCGTCAGCCTGTTCTCGGCGATTACGGTGACGCGCACGTTCTTGCGGATGGCGATGTCGACGCCGCTCGGGCGCCGACGCTGGATGTGGACAGATGACCGTCCGGAGGATGAGGCGCCGCTGCGCGCCACGCCCGGTCTAGCCGGCGCGGAGGTGGCGGATGCTTAATCTCGTAGCGAAGCGCAAGTGGTTCTACATCGTCTCGGGACTCCTCCTTGTCCCGGGGTTGATTTCGTTGCTCATTCCGCCGCGTTTGCAGCCCGGGATCGAATTCACAAGCGGCACGACGTTCTCGTTCCGGTTTGCGGAGGAAGCGAGCCGCGGCGAAGTCGAAGATCTGCTCGCGGAGATCGGGTTCGATGATGTGCGGGTGCAGAGCACGGGCGACAATGAGTACCTCGTGCAGACCGACGAGATCGAAGGTTCGTCGAGCATTCCGTCGGTGGGGCCGGCGCGGACGTCGGAACGCGATCGCATCGAAGCGGAGCTTGGCGAGCGGTTCGGCGGGCTGGTTGACACGCAGGGCAATCCGACCACGCAGTTCATCGAGTTCTCGTCAGTGTCGGCGGCGGTATCGCGCGACATCGGGCGCAACGCGGCCATTGCGGTGGGGCTGGCGGCGCTGGCGATCACCCTGTACATCTCGTGGTCGTTTCGTAACGTGCCGAACTCGCTGCGCTACGGTGTGTCGGCGATCATTGCGCTGTTGCACGATGTCGTGCTGGTGATCGGCGTCTTTTCGATCCTCGGAAAATTCTTCGATATCGAGGTGAACACGTTCTTCATTACGGGGCTGCTTACGGTGGTCGGGTTCAGCGTCCACGACTCGATCGTGGTGTTCGACCGGATCCGTGAGAACGTCGGACGGGGCGTAATCAAGAACTTCCCGGATACCGTGAACCACAGCCTGTTGCAGACGATGGGGCGATCGTTCAACACGTCGCTGACGCTGATCTTCTCGATCCTGGCGCTGCTGCTGCTCGGCGGCGACAGCATCCGCGACTTCCTGCTGGTATTGCTCATTGGCATCACGACGGGGACGTACAGTTCGGTGTTCATCGCCAGCATGTTCCTTGTGACATGGGAGCAAGGGGACATCCCGCGGACGTGGAGGCGGCTCACGGGCCGCGGAGCAGCGCCGCAGCCGGAACCCGCACTGGCCGAGTAGCGCCACCTGGCTCCGACACTTGAGGAAGGCAGCGCGGGAGCTGCCTTCTCTGCATCCGCCGAGGCGCTGGCCTTCTTCGGCGCGCCCTTGACGCGCCGTTGTTATGCCTCAGCAACCGTGCGCGTTCACGGCGCAACCGTGCGACGACCTCGAGTAGCCTACGCTGGCTCCGTAACCGAAAGGAGTACGGCTATGAGGTATCGAAGAACGACGCAGAATGATCCGAATCTGATCGATCACGGCGACGTCGTGACGACGAACGAAGTGGTCGATGAGACGCACGTTGACGAGGCTGTCGTGACGGATCACCGGCGCTCGTGGGCATACGACTCACTGCCGACCCGCGTGAACTCTGTCCTGTTCGCTGTGTTTGCGGTGATCGCCGGACTGCTCGCCTTGCGCTTCGCACTGATAGCGTTCGGCGCGAACACGACGAGCGGATTCGTCGACTTCATTCTCGACGTATCGTATCCGTTCATGGCGCCGTTCAACGGGGCGTTCACGGATCGCGCGTGGGACGAAGGGATCCTGGAGTACGACACGTTGCTCGCAATGGGCGTCTGGTTTATCGGCTTCGTGCTTCTGACGGTGCTGGTGAACGCGCTGCTGCCGAAGTATGACGACTCCGGTACGCGCATCGAGCGCACGCGTATGACGCACACGTAGCACCGTTTCGACAGTGCCCCGTCAGACGGACGCAGGTTCGTCTCGCATACTTGGAGCGCAGGCCGCAAGGTCTGCGCTCCTCGCTATTCCCGGAGTACGCGCTCGTCTCCGACGCGGCGGGTCACACGTTCGCGGTCGAGTTGCTCGAGCGCCGCCTGCGCGCTCTTCCGGCTCGTTCCGAAGATGTCGCGCGCGTGCGCGAGGGTGATTGATCCGTGTTGGGTAATGTGGGCACGCACGTGCTCCCGCATCGAGGCGAAGACGGCGGCATCGAACACGATGCCGTCACCGGCGTCGACGACGGCTCCGGTCTCAACGAGATAGGCGTGCAGCGACGGGTCCAGCGCAGGCGCTGTCGGACGCTGGTCGGCAGGCGCGCTCAGGCTGGCGAGATAGCGCTCGATCTGGGCATGCTGCTCGGCCGTTGGCCGCGGCGCGAACGACGTCAGCGCGATGATCGGGCCGGTGGCGTGGAGCGGCGAGCAGGCAGCGATCAAGAGCGTGAACGCTTTGGCATCGATGCCGAGGCGTGAGCGCAGTTCTTCCTGCGGCATGCCCGCACGTAACGGATGGGCGACGTGATACGAGGCCACGGCGTCGTGAACGCGCTGCTCAACGTCACGCGCCCACGCCGATGTGGCGTAGCGGGCTTCGGCCGCGTCGCCGAAGCGTGTCACACGGCCGCTGCCGACGAGCGTCACCAATGCGCCCGCGACTTCGGGTGGCGGAAGTCCGGATTCGCTCGCCAGCGTGGCCTCGTCGAGCAACGGGTTGCGCCGCGCCGTATCGTAGACGATGTCCGCGGGTGCATCCGAGAGCAATGCCTCGAGTGCCGCGATCGTCGGGGCGTGGCGGCGGCGGTGGCGCTTCGGCGCCGTGTCGACGACGAGACCGCCGGCGACCGTGTCGTCGGGTGTACGCAGGACGAACCGGTCGCCGCGGACGAGTGACATCGTCGCGTCGAGCTTGATTTGCGCCCATGTTTCGTCGCCGGGGCGCAGCTCGTCGAGTTCGAGGAGGCGCAGCACGGCCTGCTGTTCATCGGCGCCGCTGTGGCAGCTCAGACGCATGTCGTGGCGCAGCGCGTGGGCGGCTGTGCCAACTGCCCGGACGCGCGCGTCGACGACGTCCGTCGGGCGCAGGGTCCCGGGCAGGACCAGCACCATGCCGCGCCGCAGTTCGTCTTTGGTGATGCCGCTGATGTTGACGGCGGTGCGCGTGCCTGGCTGAGCGCGCTCGACGGCTGCGCCATGTGTTTGGAGGCCGCGAATGCGCCCGCGCAGGCGACCCGGCGACGCTTCGATTTCTACGCCGGGCGCGAGTTCACCGTCGATCAGCGTGCCGGTGACGACGGTGCCGAATCCGCCGATCGTGAACACGCGGTCGATCGGAAGGCGCGGGCGGCCGATGTCGCGCTTTGGTGGCAACGCATCGAGCGCCTCGTCGAGCGCGGCACGGAGTTCGTCGAGTCCTGCTCCTGTGAGCGACGAGCAGGCGACAATCGGGGCGCTGGCGATCGTCGTGCCCTCCAGCGTCGTTGCGATATCCGTCTCGATCAATGCGAGCCAGTCATCATCGACGAGATCGCGCTTTGTGATCGCGACGACGGCGCGGCGCACGTCGAGCAGATCGAGAATTGCGAGATGCTCGCGCGTTTGTGGCATGACGCCGTCGTCTGCCGCGACGACGAGGAGCGCGACGTCGATGCCGCCGGCGCCGGCCAGCATGTTCTTGATAAAGCGCTCGTGACCGGGCACGTCGACGATGCTGACGCTGCGGCCGGATGGCAGCGTGAGCCACGCGAAGCCGAGGTCGATCGTCATGCCGCGCTGCTTCTCCTCGCGCAGGCGATCGGGGTCGATGCCCGTGAGCGCTTCAACGAGCAGCGACTTGCCGTGGTCGACGTGGCCGGCTGTGCCGATGACGTACATCGGATGATGGTAACGCGCGTGCCGCGCGAGCGGGGTGGCGCGCGATCCTACGGACAGTGCGGGGTTCGTTGCCGTTGGGCTCGAACGGATGCGGCGGTAAACGGCGGGGGCCAGAACGACGAGCAGTTAGCTGTCGTCTTCCTCGTCGTCGCTTCCGGGCGATTCAAAGACGAGGCGTACGCCATCCGGTGTCTCGACGGCGTCGATCGTCGCTCCATCGAATGCGTCCGCGAGTTCCGGTTCGATCGCGAGTACCGTGCGGCGATCGTGCTCGATCTTCTGGTCGCCGTCCTCTTCCATGCCGATGGCAAGTGCGAGGCCATCATCGGTCATGGCGATGCGAAAGACTTCGGCGCCGTCCGCTTCGTTCTGTTCGAGGCTCTCGTGCAACACGGCGGCTGCCTTCTCGCTTACGCTGAGCATGGCGGTTCCTTTCGCTGCGCATCCTTGCCGACAACGATCGTAGCAGGGGCAGCTCGTGGGCGTACGCCAATAAGGAGTAGCGGACGATGGTGCGCGGATCCGTCGTCCCGCTTCAGCCATCCGCGAGGCGCATGAGAGGTGGGGCTTCGTTAATCGGGCCTTAATGTCGCTTAGTGGGGCGTTAACGCTGCGGGCCTACGATGACGCCATGAGCAATGAGATACGTCTGGAGCGGGTAAGCAAGCGGACATACCGCGTGGCTGCGTTCCGGCCGGTCGCTCAAGACCCGGCGAAGCGCAGGCTCCGAACGGAGCCGAGTAATTCCGTTGCAGCGAGTCTCTCCAGATTCGCGACGGGCGCCCAGAAGGCGCAGACGGAACACGCCGCCGGTTCGTAAGCCATCCCTCGGCTCGGGCCCGTCCGCCCAGGCGGGCCCACCTCTCCCCCGAAGAGCCACGCTCGCCCGAGCGTGGCTCTTCCTTTGTCTCCCGCCGCTGATCGACGTCCGCGTGAGGGGCGTAACAGGTTTGCAGCACCGTTTCACGGGGTCGCCGTTCATACTGGACATGGCGGATACGACGGTCAGAAGTGGAAGGTAGAGATGAATCGACTCAGCACGATAGCGATCACGGTGGTGCTCAGCATGATGCTCGGAGGCGTCATCGTCGCGGGAGCCACGTGGGCACTCGAAGGCGATGACGGCGGCCCGAACGACCCAGTCGCGGACGCCGGGCAGGAGATCAGCGCAGGCAGCGACGATGGCGGCGGTGACGTTGGCGCGGCGCACGCGGGCGATTACTCCGAACTCTACGCCGAGGTGCGGCCATCGGTCGTACGGATCACGACTGGGGACGCGCAGGAGGACCCGTTCGGTGGGTTCAGCGAGGGGCTGGGGTCGGGCGTTGTGCTTGATGAAGAGGGCCACGTGCTGACGAACTATCACGTTGTCCGCGGCTTCGACAATGTGGTCGTCACCTTCGCCGATGGCACGGTGGCCGACGGCGAGGTCATTGGCACCGATCCTGGTAACGACATCGCGTTGGTCCAAGCCGACGCGAGCGACGACGTACTCGTGCCGGCAACGCTGGGCGACTCGTCGCAGGCGAAGATCGGCAGCGTCGTGGCGGCGCTGGGCAACCCGTTTGGGCTGGACGGTACCTTCACGACGGGCATCATCAGCGGTATCGACCGGACGTTTACGTCGGGAGCGAACGGGCGTCCGATCCGGGGTCTGTTGCAGACGGACGCGGCGGTGAATCCGGGCAACTCGGGCGGCCCGCTGTTCAACGTGCAGGGCGAAGTGATCGGCATCAATACGGCGATCGAGAATCCGAGCGGCGGCGGCTTCGTCGGCGTCGCGTACGCGGTGCCGATCAACACGCCGAAGCGCTTTCTGACGCAGCTTGTGGGCGGCGAAGCGATTGACCACCCGCGCCTGGGCATCAGCGGGCGCACGCTCTCGCCGTCGGACGCGACGCAGCTTGGCGTGCCGTACGGCGTGGCGGTGATCGCCGTCGATCCGGGCAGTGCGGCTGACGACGCTGGACTCGTCGATTCGGAGAACGGCGACGGCGACATCATCGTCGAGATCGACGGGCAGCCGATGAACACGTTCGAGGATCTCGCGGATTACGTGGACTCGAAAAACGTCGGTGACGACGTGACGTTGACGGTGCACCGCGATGGCGAAGACGTCGAGCTGACGACGGAGCTGAAATCGTGGGATTCGAGCGCGTAGCCGGTATGCGGGAAAAATCCATGCGGCCTCGAGCGGGTTGAGCATCACCGAACGAGCGCGGTGCGCGCGTTCGAACATCGCGCTGGCCGACCGGGACGGACCTAAAGGTTCGTCCCTACGGTTTCCGCCACGCGCGCACCTCGTTCAAATGGCAAGAGTCATGTTGCGGCGGGGATTGACTCGGGCAAGAATGCTGGGCGCTTTGACTCGAAGGCGTCGATTGCGTCGCCCTTCTGCATCGTCAGGCTGATCTCGTCGAGGCCGTTGAGCAGGCAGTGCTTGACGAAGGGATCGATCTCGAAGTGCCGGCTCTCCGATCCGAAAGTGACCGTCTGGGTTTCGAGATCGACGAACGCCTCGAAGCCGGGCGCGTCCTCTGCACGGGCGACGATGCGATCGATGTCTTCCGGCGGCAGCACGACCGTGAGCAAACCGATCTTTGCACAGTTGTTGCGGAAGATGTCCGCGAACGACGGCGCGATGATCGCACGCAGGCCGATGCCCTCGAGCGCCCACGGCGCGTGTTCGCGCGAGGAGCCACACCCGAAGTTGGGGCCGGTGACGAGGATCGGCGCGCCGTCGTAGCGGTGATCGTTGAGCACGAACGACGGGTCCTTGCGCCACTGTTCGAACGCGAACTCGCCGAAGCCTGTGCGCTCGATGCGCTTAAGGTACTGCGCCGGGATGATCTGATCCGTGTCGATATCGGCACGGGCGAGCGGCATCACCTTGCCGCGGACGGTCTTGAAGGGCTCCATCAGCCGCTCCTCCACTCACGAATATCGACGAAGTGGCCGGCGATCGCTGCCGCGGCCGCCATCTGCGGACTGACGAGATGCGTGCGGCCGCCGCGTCCCTGCCGGCCCTCGAAATTGCGGTTGGATGTGGACGCGCAGCGCTCGCCGGGCAGCAGGATGTCGGGATTCATACCGAGGCACATCGAG
>CAZRHH010000098.1:0-9616 GCA_964599885.1 uncultured Dehalococcoidia bacterium
CGCCGACGAACATTTCGACGAACTCGGAACCGCTAATTGAGAAGAACGGCACGCCGGCTTCACCGGCCGTGGCACGCGAAAGCAGCGTCTTGCCGGTTCCGGGCGGGCCGACGAGCAGCACGCCTCGCGGAATGCGGGCGCCGAGTGATGCGAATTTCTCCGGATACTTGAGGAATTCAACGACCTCGGCGAGTTCTTCCTTGGCTTCATCGACTCCCGCGACGTCGGCGAAGGTGACGGTCGACTTGTTGCCCGTAAACATGCGGGCGCGGCTCTTCCCAAAGTTCATCGCCTGGCTGTTCGAGCCCTGCGCCTGGCGCATCATGAAGATCAGGATGGCGCCGAAGATGATCAGCGGCAGGAAGTTAATCAGCAGCCCAATCCAATTGCCGAAGGCCGACGAGCTCTTGTATTTGACCTCGATGCCGCCGGCTCCGCCGATCGTGACGTTCTCGTCGCGCAGCGTCTGCTCGACGTCTGTGCGCTCACCAACGCGAGACTTGAATGCTTCCTGCGTGTCGGTCCGCTCGATCTTGAGCGAATTTCCGGAGACTTCGATGCTCTTGATCTTGTCATCGCGGGCGAGCGCCACCACTTCGCTGAATGTCAGTGTCTTGGGGTCTTCACCGTCGCGGAGGAAGGAAACGACGATCGCGATCACGGCGACGAGGATCAGCAGATAGATGAAACTATTGCGTAGCCAACGCGAACTCATGGGCATAACCTAACCTTTTCCCCCTCGGTGGTAGGCACTCTGAGATGCGGGGGGTGTGTCGAGCCAGTATAACAGAGCCCTCGATCGATGTAACGCGGATGCGCTTCCAACCATCTCACAGCGCCTTGACGGCGCGGCACGCTTGACGCTGTGTGCTGAAACGCCCATGTTCCCGACCCAGTGTCGGCGCCGAGACGCGGAAAAGGCATCGGCAGAGCCCCTGATTGGCCTTACTCGTCTGAGGCGAGTTTGCCGGCCTGCGCCCAGTTCTCAGGCTCGACATCCTGAAAAACTACGATCGTCGCCTCGGGGGTCGTGTGCGCTATGTTCGCGACCGCTTCGGTGATGGCGCGGGCAAGTTCCTGTTTTTGGGCGTGCGTGCGGCCAGAAAACAGTTCGACGCGGACGATCGGCACGGTGAACCTCCTGAAGATCGTAGTGCACTGATGCGGCATGGTAACCGGTTGCGGCCCCAGACGATGGGAACTAGACATCCGGGGATCCCCGGTGTAGCATCGCGGCGATGGGCTTGTTTCCCGCCGTGCCCTCCCTGAACGCCGAACTCGCTGCCTGGCGGCAGGGCTTTCGGCACGTCGCCGGCGTCGATGAAGTCGGACGTGGCCCGCTTGCCGGACCCGTGGTCGCCGGAGCCGTCATCCTCGAACCATCGCGCATGCGTTCTTGGTGGAGCGATCTCCGTGACAGCAAGATGTTGCTCCAGCGCGAGCGCGAGCGCCTTTCGGCGCTGATCCGCGACGACTGCGCCTGGGCCGTCGGCTCCGCCTCGCACGAAGAGATCGATGCCGCCGGACTGATCGAAGCGACGAAGCGCGCGATGCGGCGGGCAATCGCCGCGCTGCCCTGCCGCCCCGACATGCTGCTGATTGACGCGGTACACCTGACCGAGTACCGGCACCGCGCGATCATTCACGGCGACGCGCTCGTCGCATCGATCGCCGCCGGATCGATCGTCGCCAAGGTCGCGCGCGACGCCGTGATGGCGGACTACCACCCTGAGTACCCGCACTATAACTTCGAGCAGAACCGCGGCTACGCGACGCCCGAACACAAGCGCGCACTCGACGAACACGGCCCGTGCCCCATCCACCGGCGGCGGTTCGCGCCGGTGCGCGTGGCCGAAGACATGTTCGCCCTCACGCCCGCGCTTGCCTAGCGAGGGGCAGAAGCTCGGCTCGTTCGGCGAGCGCGTCGCCGCCGCGCACCTTGAGGCAAAGGGCTACCGCATCGTCGACCGTAACTTCCGCGTACCCGAAGCCGAACTCGACTTGATCGCGTTCGACCGCGATGAGCTTGTGTTCATCGAAGTACGCACGCGCCGTGGCGGTTACGCGGGGATGGCGGCGCTGTCCGTCGGCCCGCGCAAAGCGAAGAAGCTGCTGCACGCCGTCCAGTTCTACATCGAACAACACCCGGAAGCCGAAGACTCGCCGATGCGCATCGACGTAGTGATCGTCGAGCTCGAGAAGGGCGGCATCGTACGTGCCATCGAGCATTATGAAGACGCCGTGCGCCCGGATCGGCTTGGCAACACACGCTAGGCGTCTGGTTTTCTGTTCTCTCCCCTGTCTAGCTCCCGCTTGCGTCGGCGACCCCGCGCTGTTATCGCTACTGCATGCCCATCTATGAATTTGGATGCGCCGATTGCCGGCGCCGGACATCAGTGTTCGTGCGCAGCGTCGCTTCGCCAGTGACGGCGGCGTGCGAGCATTGCGGCGGCAAGCGGCTCGTGCGCCTCATGTCGAAATTCGCGGTACATCGTGCGGCCGGCGGCGGTGGCTTGGGCGACGACGGCGGCGAGATGCCCGACCTCGACGAGAACGATCCGCGCGCCGTCGCTCGCTGGGCACGCCAGATGAGCGCCGAGACCGGCGAAGACCTCGGCCCCGAGTTCGATGAGATGGTCGGCCGCATGGAAGCCGGCGAGTCTCCCGACGACGTCTTCGGCGACGACGACGCCGGCGATGACGACGAGTTCTAGCGGCGTGCCCGAGAGCGACGCGCCAACCAACAAACAACCGGACTATCTCGTGAGGTTCGGAACGGACTTTGAATACGCCGCTAGACTTGAAGCGTTGGCGGAGGCGGCGGCCCGGGTCGGCCTGCCGCATGGCGTTTCCGCCATCCAGAACCTCACGCCCCGCACCGGTTCATCGTTCGCCCTGCGCTCGACGATGGAGGACGCCGGATTTCCGGTTGTGAAGACAGGTCGTGCGAAGCACTATATTGTCGTACTGCCGCACCCGGTCACCGAGGACGCGGCGAACCGATTCGATGCCGTGTTCGGCAGGTACGATTGAGATGAAGTCAGTCAATTTCGACCAGCTATCCAAAACCCTCGGCGACCCCGTGCGATTGCCCCAAGAGCGCGTGAGCGCGGCCGAAGCGATTGCACGCGCCGTGCTCGATCTCGGCAATGACGCGTATCAGGCCCTACTGCTGGTTGCTGTGGATCAGTCGGTCGATTGCGAGGTTGCTCGTGCCGCCGGTAAAGCGCTCGGCGCGTTGGTCGCCGTCAACCATGACGCCGACCTCAACTTCCTTGCGCGCGACTTTACCGAGGAGGCTCTCAACGGCTACTTTCAAGGTCTCCCCGCCGCCATCGGTGGCACACTTGGATCCGAATCGCGATTCGGCCCCGGTACAGAGTTCCTCAAGAACCGCGCCGGGTAACCCTCACCGCTGAGTCCCGCTGCGCGAGATTCGTTCCGGTTGCGCTGTTCACACGCCCCGTCGCGCTACACTGACGCGTCATGCCCATCTACGAATACACATGCAAAAAGTGCGCGCGCCTGACGAGCCAATTCGTGCGCAACCCCGAACGCGAGACGGTACCCGCGTGCCAGCACTGCGGCGGCAAGACCGCGCGCGCGTTCTCGCGCTTCTCGCATCCGAAGAGCGAATCGCGCGCCCTCGGGCACTACGGCGCGATGCCGCGCTCGGCGGAGGAGTACAAGGACCCGCGCCAGATCGGCCGCTGGGTGGAGAAGAAGTTCGATGACTACGGCATGGACTTGCCGAGCGAGGCGCGCGAGATGATCGACGCCGCGCGCGACGGCGAACTGCCGGATGCAGTCAAGGATCTTTGATGCGTCTCGCAATCATTGAGGATTGGTCTCTGGTGTTTGGTTCCTCGGCGGTCTCGGTTGTCGGTTCTGGGTTCTGGCGCGGAGCGACGCATGACTGACATCGCGCGCACACTCGACGAGATCATGGAGGGCGTGCGCGCCGACTTCGCGTCGAAGAACGCGGCGCGCGAGACGGCATTGCCGCTCTGCCGTGAGGCGATTCGCTTTTCGGCGAACGCGATCCGCGCGGTGCACCGCAAAGAATTCGATACCGCGCAGCAACTCGTCGATAAGGCGGGCGCGCAGGTGCGCACCGCGAAGGACAGCCTGCGCGATCACGCCGACATCTACTACGCGGGCTTCGTCCACGACGCACAGAAGGAGTTCGCCGAAGCGTCGATCACGCTCGCGCTGATCTCCGGGCGCGAGATGCCCTCGCCCGATGCGCTTGGCGTCGAACAACCGGCGTTCCTCAACGGGATGGGCGAGGCGGTCGGTGAATTGCGGCGCCACCTGCTCGACACGCTGCGCGCGGGCGACGTCGAGCAATGCGAAGCGTGGCTGCACGCCATGGACGAGATGTACTCCGTCATGGTCACGGTCGATTACCCGGACGCGATGACGGGCGGCCTCCGCCGCACCACCGACAGCGTCCGCGGCATCCTCGAAAAGACGCGCGGCGATCTCACGCTCTCCGTGCAACAGCGTCGCCTCGAACAGCGCCTCGACGAGTTCAATCGCTAGGCACGCGGATTGACGACGACCGCACACGGCTTCCCGTCGCCACGCGTCAGTTTTTCGCGCCACCAACGTCGGGCCCGGCGATCTCCGGATCCATCGACGTCGTCACTTCATCGCGAAGGCGGTCGATGAATTGGAACACCGGCATGGAACCCAGATCCTCGCGGCCGCGCGTGCGCACGGCGACGGCCTTGGCCTCGGCCTCGCGGTCGCCGATGACGAGCATGTACGGGATCTTCTGCAGCTGCGCGTCGCGGATCTTCGAGTTCATCCGCTCGCTGCGTTCGTCGACATCGGCGCGAAACCCCGCCGCGCGCAGATTGCCGAGTACCTGGTGCGCGTAGTCGATGTGGCGATCCGCAATCGGCACGACCATCGCCTGCACCGGCGCCAGCCACGCCGGAAACGCGCCAGCATACAGTTCAATGAGATAGGCCATCATCCGCTCCATCGTGCTGATGATGCCGCGGTGGATGATCACCGGCCGGTGCTGCGCGCCATCCTCGCCGATGTACGAGAGATCGAACTGCTCGGGCAGATGAAAGTCGATCTGCACCGTCGCCAGCGTCTCTTCACGCCCCGCCCAGTCGCGGATTTGGATATCGATCTTTGGACCGTAGAACGCCGCCTCGCCGGGCGCCTCCGTGAACGGCAACCCTAGCTCCGTCATTGCCTCGCGAAGCGTGCGCTCGGCCAGCTCCCACATCGGCGGGTTCTGCACGTACTTCTCTGTGTCGGCCGGATCACCAAGCGACAACCGGTACGAGTACTCCGTGATCCCCAGCGTCGCGTACGCGCGCTCGACGAGCCGCATCACGCCCGCAAACTCCGGCTTGATCTGGCCGACGGTGCAGAAGATGTGTGCGTCGTTCAGCGCCATGGCGCGGACGCGGCTCAGTCCGCCAACCGCGCCCGACTTCTCGTACCGGAACATCGTGCCGATTTCGGCGATCTTCACCGGCAGGTCGCGGTAGCTGTGCAGTGTGTTCTCGTACACAAGGATGTGGTGCGGGCAGTTCATCGGCCGCAGCACCATCTCCTCGTTTTCGAGCTTCATCGGCGGGAACATGCTGTCGCGGTAGTGGTCCCAGTGCCCCGACGTCTTGTACAGATCGACCTTCGCCAGCACGGGCGAGTAGACGTGCTCGTAGCCAGCCACGCGCTCCTGCTCGAGAATGTACGACTCGAGCAGCCGGCGGATCGTCGCGCCCTTCGGAAGCAGCGTCGGCAACCCCGCGCCGACAAGCTCGCTCGTCGTGAACAAATTGAGTTCGCGGCCCAGCTTGCGGTGGTCGCGCTTCGCGGCCTCTTCCATGCGCGCGATGTAGTCGTCGATCTCCGCTTGCGTCTCGAACATCAGCCCGTAGATGCGCTGGAGCATCAGGCGCTTCTCGTCGCCACGCCAGTACGCGCCCGCAACGCTCATCAGCTTGAACGGCGGCACCTGCGCAGTACTCTCGACATGCGGCCCTTCGCACAGATCAAGAAACGCGCCCTGCTTGTAGAGCGACACCGTGTCGTCCGTGATCCCTTCGATCAGCTCCACTTTGAACGGCTGCGATGCGAAGTGTTGCAGCGCTTCTTCGCGCGTCATCTCACTGTGCTCGAACGGCACGTTGGATTTTATCCGCGCGCGCATCCGGCTCTCGATCTCCGGCAGATCTTCGGGCGTCAGCGCGCGCGGCAGGAGGAAGTCGTAGTAGAACCCCGTATCGATCGGCGGCCCAATGGCGAACTGTGCATCGGGAAACATCTCCAGCACGGCTTCCGCCATGATGTGCGCAGCAGAGTGGCGTGTGCGGTAGAGCCGTTCTTCGCGTTCGTCGCGAACTTGTACGTCGGGCGCCATGGGCGGACCTCCACGAAAACTACAAACGCGTCACCCGTCACAGGGACGGGAGACGCGCTCCGTGGTTCCACCCTGATTCAGCACCGTTCGATTGACGGCGCCCTTCGTTGCGGCCTGTAACGGGGCCAGCGTCGTCGCCTTCGGCGCGCTGCTGGATCCCAGCGTGCGCCATCGGGACGCGGCTCGCAGGTGGTATTCGCGATGCTGCCGACAGGCGCTCGCACCGAACGCGCCTTCTCTGAACCAGCGGGCACAGCTACTCGTCCTGGTCGCTGCCTTTGCGCAAGGGTAGCAAGACCGCGTCGGCGGTTACAAGCGCTATCGCGATGCGGTGGCTTCGGGATAGATCTCGTTGTAGCAGGGTGGCACGCCCAGTTGGGCTGTCGTCTCGATTTTCGCCGGGCTTCGCCAGTCGAGCAGGTATTCGACTTCGTTTCCCGCTCTGTTGATTTCACCTCGCTTGAGCATGCGGGCGTTCTCCACATCGAACCACATCCGCCACGGGATAATGAGACCAGCGCGCGTCGTGAACGGCATCTCCACACCGTGGATGCGCCTTCCAGACACCTCGTCATAGCCAAGATCCGTCATCTGGTTCCAGCCGACGGCGGACATCTCGCGGTCGAATGGCTGGCTGGTGGCCTCGATGCGGTCACCGCCAATCGTCGTATTGAGAGGGGTGACGGTGGTGCGGTAGGCATCGAGAAATCCTTCGACCGGCGCGTGACAGAAGAACGACCGTGTGTCCTGCAGGATCGGCTCGTCGCCGGGGCTCTCGCCAATCGTGAACTGACGCGTTGCGCGCGTTTCGCCGTCGCGGCGGACGACATCGATCGCCAAGACCGCGGAGCTGGTGGCGCGAAACTCCGCGTTAGCGAACACCCGGGTGGCCTCATCGCGCACCAGATTGCGCTCAGTCTGTGTCATGTCGTCGAACGATGTGCTTTCGAGCAGACCGGCGGCGGCGCTCCGTTCGATCGGCGGGGTTTCACCGGTAAGCGCCGGCGGACGCGGCTGTTCGGGATCCTTCTCGCTCAGGGAGGCCCCGCCGAACGCCGTGACGATGCCCACGCCGAGTACGGCGGTGAGCACGATTACTCCGGCGCCGATCAGGATCCACATGCGAGAACTCATCGTTCCCGTTGATTGATCACCGTTTCGAGTTTTCTTCGACACGCTCCCCTGCCCCGCCCTCGCATATCAGCCTACGGCCGTACTTCCCGGGAATCCCGGTCGCCGATCAGTCTTCGAGCGTACTCGTGTCGCCTTCGGGCAAGCCGAGTTCCCGTGCCTTGAGCAGCCGGCGCATGATCTTGCCCGAGCGCGTCTTCGGCAGCGTCTCGATGAAGTCAATCTCGCGCGGCGCGACGCCGGCACCGAGCTTCTTGCGGGCGAACTGTAGCAGTTCACCGCGCAGCTTGTCGGAGGGCTCGATGCCGTCCTTCAGCGTGACGAACGCTTTGACGATCTCCATGGCCACGGCATCCGGTTTGCCGATCACGCCTGCCTCAGCCACCGCCGGATGCTCGATGAGCGCGCTCTCCACTTCAAACGGCCCGACCAGGTGGCCGGCAGTGTTGATCACGTCATCGGAGCGGCCGACAAACCAGAAGTAGCCATCCTCGTCCATGCGGCCGCGGTCGCCCGTGATGTACCAACCGTTGCGGAACTTCGAGCGGTACATCGTCTCGTTGTTCCAGTAGGTACGAAACATCGACGGCCATCCCGGCCGCAGCGCGAGGTCTCCCTCGACGTTCGGCGGCTGGATCTTCCCGTCGTCGTCGATGACGCCCGCTTCGATGCCTGGCATCGGGCGGCCCATGCTCCCCGGCCTGATCGCCTGTACCGGGTAGTTCGCGATCATGATGGAACCCGTCTCGGTCTGCCACCAGTTGTCGTGAAAGGGCAGTCCGATCGTCCGTTCACCCCAGACGACGGCCTCCGGGTTGAGCGGCTCGCCGACCGACATCGTGTATCGCAAGCTCGAAAGATCGTGCTTCTTCGCGACTTCGTCGCCAGCCTTCATGAGCAGCCGGATCGCCGTCGGCGCCGTGTACCAGACCGTCACCTTGTGACGGGCGATCAACTCGTACCATTTGCTGGCTGAAAACCCGCCCTCGTAAATCAGCGATGCCACACCGTTCGTGTGCGGCGCGAACATCCCGTATGAAGTTCCGGTTACCCAGCCCGGATCCGCGGTACACCAATAGATGTCGTCGGGGTGAAGGTCGAGCACGTACTTTCCTGTCGCGTAGTGCCCCAGGACTGCCTGATGCACGTGCACCGCCCCCTTTGACTTGCCGGTTGTTCCGGACGTGTAGTGCATGACGGCCGGATCTTCCGGATCGGTCCGCGCGACGCGGTAGTCGTCGGACGCCTCGCGCATCAGATCGTTCCACGAAAGCTCGTCCGGCCCGAGTGCCGGCTCCTTGCCATGCTCGACGATAATGATGAACTCCAGGGCGGGGAGGCGCGGCTTCATCTGCGCGACCTTCGCCCGCTGATCAGGCGTCGTCACCAGTACGCGCGCGCCGGCATCTTCGAGACGATCGCCCGCGGCATCCGGTCCGAATGCGGAGAACAGCGGTCCCGTGACGCAGCCGGCTTTCAGCGTGCCGAACACGGCCGCATAGAGTTCCGGCACGCGGTCCATGAAGCAGAACACCCGGTCACCTTTTGTGATGCCGAGCGTGCCAAGCACGTTCGCGAACTGGTTCGACAGGCGCGATGCGTCGGCATAGGTGTAGCGCTCGATCGAGCCATCTTTGCCTTCCCAGATCCAGCAGAGGTTCTCGCCGCGTCCCTGCGCCACGTGCCGGTCGAGCGCTTCGTGCGCGATGTTCAGCGCGCCGCCGGGCAGGCCGTCCAGTTCCTCGATCACGTCGGCGTAGACGAATCCCGAGCGAATCGCGTCGTAGTCATCAAGGTTCGGCCGAACTGCGAACTCATCGGCCGGCGGCTTCGGGATTACGGGATAGTCCATCGATCACCTCGTGGCGGTCGTGCGGGCGTGGCGCACCCGACGAGCGTGCGACAATCTAGCCGCCGCGCTGGCAGCCGGTCAATCGCCACCGATTGCCCGCCCATCGGGCCGCCGATACGATAGCGCAACGGAGGGAACATGAGCATGTGCAGAGGCGCCGCCACCGCTCTAGTCGTCGTCGTCGCGCTCGCGCTCGCGGCATGCGGCGGCGGCGACGACGACCCGGCCGCGACGCCCACCGG
>CAZRHH010000099.1:0-9500 GCA_964599885.1 uncultured Dehalococcoidia bacterium
TACATCCCAACGAACGTCATCTCGATCACCGACGGCCAGATATTCCTCGAAAACGACCTCTTCAACGCCGGTATCCGTCCGGCCATCAACGCGGGTATCTCGGTCTCGCGCGTCGGTGGCGCCGCGCAGCGCAAGGCGATCCGCCAGGTCGCCGGCCAGCTCCGCATCGACATGGCGCAGTATCGCGAGCTGCAGGCGTTCGCCCAGTTCGGCACCGGTGACCTCGACCAGGCGACGCGCCGCCAGCTCGAACGCGGCCAGCGCGCGCAGGAGATTCTCAAGCAGCCGCAATACGCGCCGCTTTCGATGGCGCAGCAGGCGGAGATCTTCTGGGTCCTGAACAACGGGTTCCTGGACGACGTGCCGGTCGAGAAGGTGCAGGCGTTCGAGGCGGCGTTCCACAAGTTCATGGAGAGCAACAAGCCGGAGATCGCCGCGAAGATCAGCGACGTGATGATGTTCAACGACGAGATCGAAGGCCTGTTGCGGCAAGCGCTGACCGACTTCAAGAACACCGTCCCGTATTAGGGGCGGCGGGAAGTCGGAAGTGGGGTCTTAGTTTCGTAGCGGAGGAGCTTTAGCTCCGTGAACGATCGCCGGAAGCAGCAGAACGCGGCAAACCGCCGCCAGAACAATCGTAGGGACAGGTCTGAAGACCTGTCCGCCGGCACGAAGGACAAACAGGATGTAGCTGCGGAGCTTTAGCTCCGCCCAGAGCGCAGACAACACCACCGTTTCGCCGCGATGCGTGCGATGAAACGAATGGAACAGCGGCGACAGCCGCACGAGGATACGTTGGCAACAGTCAGGCAAATCAGGCGGCGTGTGCGCTCTGTCACTTCGATCGCGAAGGTGACGAAGGCGATGGAGCTCGTCGCTGGCTCGAAAATGCGGCGCTCGCAAGTGCGCGCTCTGCAAGCACGCCCGTACGCCGACAAGATGCTCGAGATCCTCGGCGACCTCGCCAAGCAGCAGCCGGGCGACGACGAGACGACGCATCCGTTCCTGACCGTGCGCCCCGCGAAAAACACGCTCGTGCTGTTCCTCGGCCCGAACCGCGGGCTCGCGGGCGGCCTGCCGTCCAACATGAACCGCCGCGCCGCCACGTTCGCGCTCGAACAGGAGACGCCGGTCAACTTCATCACGGTCGGCCGCAAGGGCCGCGACTTCGTCGTGCGCGCCGGACAGCCGCTGCTCGCCGACTACACGATGCCCGACTATCCGGAGCTGCTCGACACGCTGCCGATCACGCGCATGATCCTCAATGAATACAACAACGAGCGGGCCGACCGCGTCTTCCTGCTGTGGCCGACGTTCGTCAACACGGCGGTGCAGCTGCCGTCCATCAAGCAGATCCTGCCGATCGAGCCTGAGCACATCGAGGATCGCACGGTCGAAGACGTCGACTACATCTACGAGCCGAGCTCGGAAGAGGTGTTCGCGCAACTGCTGCCCCGCTACATCGAGATGACCGTCTACTCGGCGATCCTTGAATCCGAGGCGAGCGAGCTTTCCGCGCGGATGGTTGCGATGCGCAACGCGACGGACGCGGCGAACGACATGATCGGCTCACTAACGCTGATGTACAACCGGGTACGGCAAGAACAGATCACGAAGGAACTGCTCGACATCATCGGTGGTGTCGAAGCAATGAACGCCTGATAGCGGGCGGCCACTGACGCTGCGCGTCAGAGCGGAGAGTGCAACATGGCAAGCGGCAAAGTATCTCAAGTCATCGGCACGGTGGTCGATGTCGAGTTTCCGACGGGCGACCTGCCGGATCTGTTCAACGCGCTGGAGATCGACGCCGGTGACGGCGTGCGGATCGTCGCGGAGGTCAATGCGCATCTCGGCAACAACTGGGTGCGCACGCTGGCGATGAACACGACCGACGGCCTGCGCCGCGGTGCAGTCGCTGTCGACACCGGCAAGCCGATCTCGGTGCCAGTTGGCCCGCAGACGCTCGGCCGGCTGTTCAATGTGCTCGGCGAGCCGCTCGACAAGCGCGGCGACGTAGCGGGCGACACCAAGTCGATCCACCGCAAGGCGCCGACGTTCGAAGAGCAGGAAACGCAGGTGCAGGTGCTCGAAACCGGCATCAAGGTTGTCGACCTGATTGCGCCGCTGGTGCGCGGCGGCAAGGTCGGCCTCTTCGGCGGCGCCGGCGTCGGCAAGACCGTGCTCATCAAGGAACTCATTCGCAATATCGCGGCCGAGCACAATGGCATCTCGGTGTTCACCGGCGTCGGCGAGCGCTCGCGCGAAGGCAACGACCTCTGGGTCGAGATGGAAGAGTCGGGCGTGCTCGACAAGACGGTGCTCGTCTTCGGGCAGATGAACGAACCGCCGGGCGTGCGCCTGCGCGTCGGCCTCACCGGCCTGACGATGGCGGAGTACTTCCGCGACGAGTCCGGTCAAGACGTGCTGCTGTTCATCGACAACATCTACCGATACACGCTCGCCGGTCAGGAAGTGTCGGCGCTGCTCGGACGCATGCCGTCGGCCGTCGGCTACCAGCCGACGCTGGCGACGGAGATGGGCGAGCTCGAAGAGCGCATCACGACGACGAAGAAGGGCTCGATTACGTCGTTCCAGGCAATCTATGTCCCGGCCGACGACTACACGGACCCCGGTGTCGCGACGACGTTCGGCCACCTCGACGCCGTCGTCGCGCTCGACCGCGGCATCTTTGAGAAGGCGATCTATCCGTCGATGGACCCCCTTTCGTCTTCCTCGACGGTGCTCGATCCGAATATCGTCGGCGAGGAGCACTTCGATGTCGCGCGCGGCGTGCAGCGTGTGTTGCAGCGCTACAAAGACCTGCAGGACATCATCGCCATCCTCGGCGTCGAGGAGCTGTCCGACGAAGACAAGCAGACAGTGTCACGCGCGCGCCGCATTGAGCGCTTCCTCGGCCAGGCGATGTTCATGGGAGAGGTGTTCACCGGCATTCCCGGGCAGTACGTGCCGATCCGCGAGACCGTGCGCAGCTTCAAGGAGATCCTCGAAGGCAAGCACGACGCGCTGCCGGAGCAGGCGTTCGTCAACGTCGGCACGATCGACGAAGCGATCGCCAAGGCCCAGAAGATGTCCGGCAGCGACCAGTAACGAAGCGTGCTTCCTTCGGGGAGTGAGGCCAACATGCCACTGAACGTCGAAATCGTCACCGTCGAGAAGGTTGTGCTGCAGGAAAGCGGCATCGACGAGGTGATCGCGCCCGGCGTCGAGGGCCAGCTAGCGGTACTGCCGCAGCACGCCGCCTTCATGACGATGCTCGCCCCCGGGGAGCTGATCCTCAAGAAGGGCGGGGAGGAGATCCCGTTCGCCGTCACGGGCGGCTTCTTCGAGGTGCTGAACGATCGCGTGATCGTGCTCGCTGACGCCGCAGAGCGGGCGGATGAGATCGATGTTGCCCGCGCTGAGGAAGCCCGTGAGCGGGCGCGCCACGCGCTCGAAAACCGGGAGAGTCTCGAAAGCGCGGCCGCCATGCAAGCGGCGTTGCAGCGCTCGATGATCCGGCTGCGAGTGGCGGATAATCGCCGGCGTCGCGGCCGCCGCAGCTAGCGTAGAAGTCGAAGCAAAGGAGAACGGGGCGCAGGCGTGCGCTCCGTCTCTCGTTCTCGCGTGTCGGTTCTCTGTTTTCGCGACGCGCTACCCGACGTGACGCCGCAAACGGTCGCCGGCATCACTCGCTGGGACGCCCCTGTCTTCCCGTCGCTCGTGCCGGTTCTCCCGAAGCGGCGGCATCGCGTCATGCATCAGCGTGAGCATCGCGGAGGCAAGCGGCATGCAGGCAACGATCGCGAACGCCGACAGCGTCGTCGACACCACCCCGAATCCCGCAGCCAGCGCCACGAACGCGATGAGAACCGCCGGCGCCAAAGCCGTCGCCCACGTCACCGAAACCATGCCGCCGAGCTGCGGCATCAACGCGGCCGCATGCGTCGTCGCACTCTTCACCGACGCGCCCCGCGCGAACAGCGCGGGCACGTAGATTCCGCGCCGGAAGATCGGCTGCACGGCCAGCAACCCGAGCGCGATCCCAACGACCCCAGCGAGCAGTCCGCCCACGTAGTCATCGAGCCACTGCACGGCGAACACAGCGATCCACAGCAGCGCGAGTGATGGCCAGATGGGCACGATAAGCGCCGGAACGCGCACCAGCACCGCCCCCAGCGCGCGTACGGAGTCAGGTTCCAGGTTGTCTTCGACGCGGCGCACCGCGGCAACGCACGTCGCCAGTGTCAGCAGCGCGCTGAGTGCGATGACCGGCGCCACGAGCGCGACGGCGACGGGACCGCCGATCATGCGCAGCACGAAGGTGATGAAGGCCGCAGCACAGGCGCCGATCAGCGTGACGAAGGCGTATTCGCCCGCATCCTGACGCAGCAGTGCCAACGCATTCGCGAAGATGTCTGCGATCGTATACGTCCGCGTCGTCTCGCCAGAGTACGTACGCATGGGTGCCCCTATCCTGTCCCCCGCCCTTAGCGTCGGCCGGCGGCGGGAGATCTGTCGAGCCGCGCCTGCGAACGGAGGCTGGAGGCTGGAGAGCGTGCCGTTAAGGGCGCAAGTGGGCAAGGGACTCCGGCCTTCCCCAAACGGCCCGACCCGCCACCCAGAAAACCTCTGTGACTCTGTGACTCTGTGACTCTGTGGTTAAACCCGGCGGCTAGTCGTTGTACGGAAGGTTCATCGCCGGGGCGGGCTGGCCGAAGCGCGTCCATAGCTTGAGCGCGTCGCGCAGCGACTCCATCTGCTCCTCGTCGCAATCGAAGCCTTCCAGCAAGCAGCGGTCGAGATGGTGCTCCATGATCCGTGCGCCCACCTGGTCCAGCGCGCTGCGCATCGCCATCGTCTGCGTCAGCATGTCTTCGCAGTCACGCTGCTCTTCCAGCATCTTCAGGATGCCGCGTGCCTGGCCTTCGATCCGCCGGAGACGGATCGCGATATCATCTTCGAGGCTGCGATCGGCCGGTTTCTGTGCTGTTTTTGGTGCCATCGGACCCTCCGGTAAGCGCGCTGCGGGGAGTATCGCGCGACGCTTGACATACCCTACGGGGGTATATTATAGTGCGGGTAGGAAATCGTCAAGCCCCGCGGGGGATAGTAGGAGCAATCGCAGGATGGCAAAGCCAACCGAAGTAACCGACGCCAACTTTGACACCGAGGTCCTGAAGTCCGATACGCCCGTTCTCGTTGACTTCTGGGCGCCCTGGTGTGGCCCGTGCCGGATGGTTGCGCCGGTCGTCGACGAGCTGTCGGTCGAGTACGACGGCAAGGTGAAGTTCGTCAAACTGAACACCGACGACAACGTGAAGACAGCGTCACAGTACGGCATCCGCAGTATCCCGACGCTGCTCGTCTTCAAGGGCGGCGAGCCCGTGGGCCAGATCGTCGGCTTCCGGCCGAAGAGCGACATGAAGAAGCGTCTCGACGCGGCGCTCTAGCAAGATTTGCATGCGGCCAAACGCCCGTTCGCGCCTCCCGCGCGGCGGGCGTCCGCACGTACCCTGTAGACGTTCCCGCTGAAGGAGCCCGCATGACCACCGACGCCGCCAAGAAGGAATACGACATTGTCATCGTCGGTGGCGGGCCGGCTGGGCTAGCGGCCGGCCTCTACGCCGCACGCGCCCGCCGCTCGACGCTGCTCATCGAACGCAAGATCACCGGCGGCCAGATCGCGCTCACGGCCGAAGTCGAAAACTACCCCGGGATCGACAGCATCAACGGCTTCGACCTCGCCGACGCGATGCACAAGCAGGCCGCGAAGTACGGCATGGAGACGGCGGCTGCTGACGTCACGGCCATCGACCAGATCGAAGGCAATCTGCACCTCGTCCGCACCAGCGAAGGCGACTTCCGCGCCCGCACGGTGATCCTCACGGGCGGCGCCGACTACAATCGCCTCGGCGTCCCGGGAGAGGAGCGCCTTACCGGCTACGGCGTCTCCTACTGCGCAACGTGCGACGCCGCGTTCTTCAAGGACGAGACCGTCGCCGTGGTCGGCGGCGGTGACGCGGCGATGGACGAAGGGCTCTTCGTCACCCGCTACGTCGCGAAGGCGCACATCATCCACCGCCGCGACACGCTACGCGCAAGCGCGATCCTGCAGGAACGCGCCGCCGCCGAACCCAAGATCGAGTTCATCTGGAATACCGTCGTCGAGGAGATCCTGGGCGACAAAGCGGTGACGGGGCTACGCCTCCGAAACGTTGTCACCGGCGAGGTCTCGACGCTCGATGTCGGCGCGATCTTCGTCTTCATCGGCCTGACCCCCAACACGCAGTATCTGCGCGGCAAGCTGCGTATGGATGAAGGTGGCCACATCCTCGTCAACGAGTGGATGGATACCGACATTCCGGGCCTCTTCGCGGCGGGCGACATCCGCGCCAATTCGGCTCGGCAAGTCGTCAGCGCAGCAGGCGATGGTGCGACGGCCGCCATCCGCGCCGATCACTACATCAGCGATCATTTCGGCGGCAAGCCAGGCATCGGCCCCTGGATGCCCGAAGCTGCGCCCGCCGCCGCGTCCGACTAGCCAGATCCGGGGGCAATTTCCCGCCTGATATGCTCGGGAGCACCCTCTCGTGCCGATAACCTCATGGGGGAACGACTCTATGAGTACAAAACAGACGCCTGCCGCCGGCGAGTCCGAAGGGCAACTGCTCTACCTCGCCGAGAACCTCGCGACGCTGCACGCATCGGCCGATATGGCATGGCTCGCGGGACGGTTCGAGTTTCTCGGAGAGAAGGCAGTCGGCGCTTCGCTCACGATCCTCGCGCTGCCGGACGAGACCGGGGCCTTCCGCCCGGTCGCGACCGCGTCGCCGCGCCCCGCTCGCACGACTGACATCTGGCGGCAGCTCCAGGTCGATGACCTCGCCGAAAACGCGACGGCCGCGGCCGCGTTCGAGGCCGCGGGGCGCCAGCCTTCCGCCGTGACCGTTGAGCTTTCTCGAGTATTCCCGCCGCACGAATCGGTGGGCGGTGTTCGGCACGCGATCATCGCGCCGATCGCGTTCAACCGGGAACTCATCGGCGTCGGACTGTTCATCGCGCCAGAAGGCGACCGCACGTCGCAGTTGGCGACGGTACTCGCAAACCACGCCGCGGTGGCGATCGACCAACTGCGCCGCCGCGAGGAAGCGGGACGCCTGCACTCGGTCGACGAGCGGCTGTGGATCCCGGACGAGCACTTCCTGGTGTCGCAGCTCCGCCGTGAAGTGACGCGCGCACGCCGCTACGGGCGCGACGTCGGCCTCGCGGTCCTGCGCCTCGCGAACGAACGCGAGATCCGCACCCAGTTCGGTGATTTCTTCACCGATCACCTGCTGCGCCGGATCGGCAGCCAACTGCTCGCCGACGTGCGCGACTCGGACATCCTCGGCGCGCTCGATGGCGGGTACGGGGTCATCCACACCGAGACGCCCCTGGCTGGCACCGAACTCTCGGCCGGCCGTCTGGCCGACTCGGTGACGCGGATGGTTACGCAGCGCTTCCCCGAGGCCCCGGCAGCGGACATCGGCGTCACGGTGGCGGCGTTCCCGACCACCGCAGGCACCACCGAATCGCTGCTCGAAGCGGTGAAAGAGCCGCCCTATCAGCTGGAACGGGTAGCGTCCTGAAGAGCATGACATGTAAAAAGGGGAGCCAGTGTGGCTCCCCTTCTCGTTCATTCGTCGTTGCCGGCTACTCTTCGGGCTCGGCGACGAATCCCTTCTGAATGTCGGGCAGCGGAGCGGGCTCCGCGTCGATCTCCAGAACCTCGTCCTCATCGTCGTCGTGCAGCAAGTCGTCGGCCGATGGCTCGGCAATGTCGTCCACGACGTCCTCATCGTCATCAAGCGCCGGCACGTCGCCGTCAGCAACCTCGGCATCGTCGCCGGCGAGCGCCCCGAGCAAGCCCGCGACCTCGACATCGTCGCCGAAGAGCTCATCGCCCTCCCCCAGCGACAGCGACTCGGGGAGCGGGATCTCCTTCACCGGGGCCGGCGGAAGATCGATCTTCGTTTGCGCCGGAATCAGCTTGCCGATGATCACGTTCTCCTTCAGCCCCATCAGGTGGTCGGTCTGACCGCTGATGGCCGCTTCGGTGAGTACCCGCGTCGTCTCCTGGAACGATGCCGCCGCCAGGAAGCTGCTCGTGCTGAGCGAGGCCTTCGTCACGCCCAGCAGCACCGGCACAGCCGTCGCCGGCTCGCCACCCTCTGACAGCACGCGGGAGTTGATGTCGTCGTACTCGAAACGGTCGACGATGTCGTTTGGCAGCAGTCCTGTATCGCCTGGCGCGTCGACACGCACCTTGCGCAACATCTGCCGCACGATCACCTCGATGTGCTTGTCGTTGATCGCCACACCCTGCGAGCGGTACACCTTCTGCACTTCCTCGACGAGGTACAACTGCACCGACTCCGGACCCATGATCCGCAGGATCTCCTGCGGGTTCAGCGAACCCTCGGTGAGCTGCTGACCCGCCTGTACCGAATCGCCGTTCTCGATGCGTAGCCGCGCCGCCGCCGGCACCACGTACTCGCGCTCTTCTTTCTCTTCGTACACGATCGACACGCGATCCTTCCCGACCAGCGTGACGCGGCCGCCGATGCGGGCCACGACATCGCCTTCGAGAATCTCGGGCGCCACTTCGGCCTGCTTCTTGGTCGTCTTGGCGCGTGACTTCGGCTTCTTCACTTCGGGCTCTTCAGCCGCCGCCTTAGCCTTCGCCGCCGCGAGCTGCGGCAGCCGCGCGAGGATCGCGCCCTGTTCGATGATGTCGTCCTTCTTGACGAGCAGCTTCGTTCCCTTCGGGATCTCGTACTCGTCGCTGTACAGCTCGGTGCTCTTCACGCGCACGCGCCGCTGCTCGTTGTCACGCACGACTTCCGCCGTGCCGTCGATCTCGGTAATCAGCGCCTGGCCCTTCGGTACGCGGGCCTCAAACAGCTCCTCGACACGAGGAAGACCGCTGGTAATGTCGACGCCACTGGCAACACCACCCGTGTGGAACGTACGCATCGTTAACTGTGTCCCTGGCTCACCGATGGACTGCGCAGCTACGATGCCCACCGCCTCGCCCATCGTCACAAGCGATCGACGCGCCGGGCTGACGCCGTAGCAGAACTGACAAATGCCGCGCTTCGCCTGGCACGTCAGCGCCGAGCGCACATACACCCGCTCGAGAGCGAGCTCCTCGATCCGCGCGGCACGAAAATCGTCGATCTCCTCGTTGAAGCCGGCGAGCATGTCGCCCTTCTTCGGATCTTCGAGATCCATCGCCGAGTACCGACCGACGATCCGCTCGCGAAACGTCTCGAGCATGCCCGACTCGGGCTGGTCGAGCCACACGCCCATGCGCGTGCCGCAGTCGTCCTCGAGGATGATCACGTCCTGCGCGACGTCGATGAGACGCCGCGTCAGATAGCCGGAGTCGGCGGTACGAAGCGCGGTGTCAGCGAGACCCTTGCGCGCGCCGTGCGTCGAGATGAAGTACTCGAGCACCG
>CAZRHH010000100.1:0-9491 GCA_964599885.1 uncultured Dehalococcoidia bacterium
ATCTCCCGCCGCGGCGATGCTGGGCAGCGCCTCGCCGCGAAAGCCGAGCGTGGCGACGCGCCAGAGATCGTCTTCGCCGCGCACCTTGCTCGTCGCGTGGCGCTCGAACGCGAGGCGCAGCTCGCCGGGGTCGATGCCGCAGCCGTCGTCGGTGACGCGGATCAGCGCCAGCCCGCCTTCGCGCACCTCGACGGTGATCTGCGTGGCGCCGGCGTCCAGCGAGTTTTCGACGAGTTCTTTGACGACGGAGGCGGGGCGCTCGATGACTTCGCCAGCCGCGATCTTCGCCGCTTCGTGCGGTTCCAGGATGCGGATCGCCACCGGGCCACCTCCAGCGGCGATTGTACCATTCGGAGGGCGCGCGGGAGTGTCCCCTTATGCTATGCTCGCCGTCGCAGGGCGCGCGGTGGAGGTGGACGCAGGGATGATACGCAGCTTCCGCCGGCACCGCCTCGTCGCCGCCAGCATGCTGCTCGCGCTTGCGACGCTGAGCGCGCTCTCCGCCGTACCGAGCAACGCCAGCACGCCGAAGCCGGTTCGACCCGCCACCGTCGAGGCGACGCCAGCGCACACGTCGTCGATCGTCGTCCGCGCACGCAGCGGCGGCGACCTGCCACGCGTCGAAGCCGCGGTACGTGACGCCGGCTACTCCGTGGCCGAGCGCATCCCGTCGATGAAGGCGCTGGCTGTCGGCCTGCCGCCGGGGGTCGGCGCCGTCGAAGCGGTGACGCGACTGACGGGCGCTCCGGGCGTGCTGTACGCCGAACCGGCATATCCCGTGCGCGCGGCCGATGTCCCGGCGGACGCTTTGTTCGAGCGACAGCAACCGTACCTAAGCGCCGTACGTGCGCCGGAAGCGTGGGAGGTCGAGACCGGGAATCCGGGCATCGTCGTAGCGGTGCTCGATACCGGCGTTGACATCACCCACCCGGACCTCGCCGGGCGCATCTGGTCGAATCCGAACGACGCCGTCGCCAACGGCATCGACGACGACACGAACGGCTGCATCGACGACGCGCACGGCTGCGCGGTCGTACTGACCTCGGATGGCGAGTGCGCGATCGCGATCGACGGCAACATCGCCGACGACGCCGGTCACGGCACGTTCGTCGCCGGGATCATCGCCGCCAACGCCGATGGCCACGGTATCGTCGGCGTCGCGCGCGGTGCGACGATCATGCCCGTCAAGGTGCTCGACTGTCAGGGCCGCGGCACATCGGTCGAACTGGCGCAGGGCATCGTCTACGCCGCCGAGAACGGCGCGCGCGTGATCAATATCAGCCTCGGCGGCAACGTCGATTCCTTCTTCGTGCAGGAGGCGCTGCGGATCGCGCACGACGACTACGGTGTCGTCATCGTCGCGGCGTCAGGCAACAGCGGCGAGGCGGGCGTGACGTATCCGGCACGTTATCCGAACGTGATCGCCGTCGGCGCCGCCTCGGCGGGCGATCCCGGCAAGCGGGCGACGTTCTCAGCGTACGGACCGGAGGTCGACGTGGTGGCGGTCGGCGAGGGCGTCATCGGCACGATGGCGGCGGCGTTCTGCGACGAGTTCCTGCGGTGCCTGAACGAGGACGGCTACGCGGAGGCAGATGGCACGTCGTTCTCGGCGCCGCAGGTCAGTGGCCTCGTGGCGCTGATCCTTTCGCGACGCCCGCTGACGACGCCGGACGGCATGCTGCTGATTCTCAAGGCGACTGCGGATAAGGTTCCGCCTGGCGGACAACCCGACTGGGCTGGCGCCGGGCGGATCAACATGCTCAATGCGCTCGTGCCGCAGTTCCGGCTCGGCGCGCCGGGGGTGACGCGCAACTGAGGGCGTCCTAGCTGACGTTCGTCACCAGCCGGTGACTTTCTCGGGCGTGATACGGAGCAGCACGCCGTCCCCGGTCGGCGTGCCTTCAACGTAGCGGCCGCCCATCTCTTCGCCGAGATAGCGTACGGCCAACGCGAGCCGCCATTCGGCGCTGGGCTGCGCTTCGATGCTCGCCCGTCCGCGCACGATCACGGTGTGAAACGGCGCCCGCTCGCGGTCGTCGATGCAGAGCTCGACGCGCGGATCGCGCTCGACGTTTCGGTGCTTCTGCGAACCGCGGTCGATCGACACGAGAAAAGCGCCGTCCTCGTACCGGAACCAGACCGGCGACGTGTGCGGCGCGCCGTCGGCGCGCACGCTCGCCAGCACAGCGATCCGTGGCTTCTCGACGAAGCGCTGTTGCCGTTCGGTTAGCTGTGTGGGCATCCGTATCCATCCCTGAGCCTGATGCGACCGGGCCGGCCACGATCGAGGTCGACGACCTTAGACTGTTCGAGCACGACGGCCACCCAACCCGCCGTGACCGTCTTCTGGTATCGCTTGAGGTATCCGTCAAGCGTCTCCGGATCGCTTTTCGTCGTGAACTTGCCGCCGATCAGCACCCAGTCCTTGCCACGAAGAAGTGCCGGGATACCCTCCAGGCAGTCCCACGAGATTGGCGTTCGATGCTCACCGGCACCCAGGAGTAACACGAGTGCATCGGGCGTTAGCTGTCCGATCGTGAACGCCGCGCCTGTTGGCGTGCTCAAATGCTGACCATCGGTTACGGCCGCGCGAATCGAACGCTCGACTATACCCGCCATCTCAAGCCTCCGACCTCAGATCCACGTCCGGCCTCCACCCCCACCTTCACGTTTCACCTCCCACCGCCCCGCCCCGTGCTTGCTCGCGCAGCTCGTAGAGCCGGCGCATAGCGTCGAGCGGCGTCATGGCGTCCATGTCGAGCGCCGCCAGCTCCCCGCGCAGGCCGTCGCCGGGCGGCGGCGCGAAGAGCGTCAGTTGCGGCGCCAGGTCGAGCGTCCTGCTGTGGCCGTTGGCGCCGCGTTCGAGTTCGACCAGCACCTCGCGCGCGCGCTGGATCACGGGCTGCGGCAATCCGGCCAGTTCGGCGACCTGGACGCCGTAACTGCGGTCGGCGCCGCCCGGAATGATCCGCCGCAAAAAGACGATGCGTCCCTGCTCCTCGGCGACGGCGACGTTGTAGTTGCGCACGCGGGGGAGCAGCAGCGAGAGCTCGACCAGCTCGTGATAATGCGTCGCGAACAGCGTCTTGGCGCGCAGCTGTGGCGCGTTGTGCAGATACTCCACCACCGACCGCGCGATCGCCATGCCGTCGTAGGTGCTCGTGCCGCGGCCGATCTCGTCGAGGATGATCAGTGAGCGGCGCGTCGCGTTGTGGAGGATCGCGCTCGTCTCGATCATCTCCACCATGAACGTCGACTGACCCGACGTCAGATCATCGCCGGCACCGACGCGCGTGAAAATGCGGTCGACGACGCCGATCCGCGCCGACGACGCCGGCACGAAGCTGCCGATCTGCGCCATCAGCGCGATCACCGCGACCTGCCGCAAGTACGTCGACTTGCCAGCCATGTTCGGGCCGGTCAGCACGACGATCTGCGCGTCGTCACACGAAAGATCCGTATCGTTCGGCACGAACTCGCCCGCCGCGAGCGCGCGCTCGACCATCGGATGCCGGCCGTCGCGGATCTCGAGGCCTTCGCCGTTATCGAGCGACGGTCGCGCGTAACCGTAACGCGACGCGACTTCGGCCAGCGCGCAGGCGACGTCGAGCTCCGCGATGGCGGCGGCGGTCGCCACGATGTGCGTCGCCGCCGCTGACACCTGGGCGCACACCTGCCGGAAGATCGCCGTCTCCATCTCCAGTGCGCGGTCCTTCGCGGTCAGGATCTGCGACTCATACTCGCGCAGTTGCGCCGTCGCGTAGCGCTCGGCGTTGACCAGCGACTGCCGCCGCTCGTAGTGGTTCGGCACGGCGGCGGCGTTCGCCTTGCTGATCTCGATGAAGTAGCCGAAGACGCGGTTATAGCCGATTTTCAGCGATTTAATGCCTGTGCGCTCGCGCTCGCCCGCCTCGAGTTCGGCGAGAAAGCGCCGCACGTCGCGCGAGATCAGGCGCAGGCTGTCGAGCTCCTGCGAGAATCCGGAGCGTACGACCGTACCGGAGTCGAGCGTCGCGCCCGGCTCGTCGTCGATCGCCTGCGCGATCGCTGCCACGACGTGGTCGTCCGTCCGCAGCCGCCCAGCGATCTCAGCGATCCGCGCGTCGGCGCCGTCGGCAAGTGCGGCGCGGAGCTGCGGCACCGCTTCGAGGCCGCGGCGCAGAGCCACCAACTCGCGCGGCATCGCCGAACCAGCGACGATCCGGCTCACCAGACGCTCAAGATCCGGCACTCCGCGGAGCAGGTCGATCATCAGCGTCCGGCGCAGCGCGCTCTCGTGGCAGAACGCCACCGCGTCGAGCCGCGCATCGATCGCGGCGATGTCGCACAGCGGCTGGCCGACGCGGCGGCGGAGCAGGCGCGCGCCCATCGACGTGTTCGTCAGATCGAGCGTCGCCAGCAGCGATCCGTCTCGGCGAAGGTCGCGGCCGGCGGCGAACAGTTCGAGGTTGCGCATCGTGTGTGGATCGAGCGTCACGTAATCGTCCGGCTGATGCGCGCGGACGGCCGCGATCAGCCCGATGCTGCCGGCCTGCGTCTCGCGCAGGTACATCAGTGCGGCGCCGCAGGCCGCGACCGCGGGCGAGCCGCGCGGCATACCAAACGCTTCCGGCGATGCGACGCGGAACTGCTCGAGTAGCGTCACGTTCGCGAGTTCGGCGTCGTACCAGAGCGGCTCGACGCGCGTGACGTGCAGCGCCGGGTCGAGCCAGGGAGGCGCGTCGAGCCCGTCCGGCAACAGCACTTCCGCGGGCCGAATGCGCGATAGCTCCGCCGCCGCCCGCTCGCCCGAAAGGGCGCCGGCGACGAATTCCCCGGTGCTGATGTCGACGTACGCGAAGCCGGCATCGCCGTTCCAGACGTCGTCGCCGCGGCCGCGACGCGCCGGCGCGATACAGGCGAGATAATTATTGGCGCGCTCGTCGAGCAGATTGTTCTCGATCAGCGTCCCCGGCGTCACAACACGCACGACCTTGCGATCGACGATGCCCTTCGTCGTCGCCGGATCGCTCATCTGCTCGCACAGCGCGACCTTGTAGCCTTTGGCGATCAGCTTCGCCAAGTAGCCATCGACGGCGTGGTACGGGATGCCCGCCAGCGGCACGCGCAGTCCCTTGCCCATCGGCTTCGACGTCAGCGTCAGATCGAGCTCGCGTGAACACACCTCCGCGTCGTCATCGAACGTCTCGTAAAAGTCGCCGAGCCGGAAGAAGACGATCGCGTGCGGATAGCGCCGCTTCACGTCCAGATACTGCCGCCGGATCGGTGTCAGTTCGTCCATGCCGCCGATTGTAGCGCGGGCGGGCGGCTGGGAACTGGAGATCGGGGATTTGGTGGCAGTCGCCTATGATGTCCGCGAACAACGGTGCGTCGCGCAGGCGGAGGTACGATGACAGAGGATCAGCGCAGGCAGGGCATCTTCGACGAACCACGCCAGATCACCGAGGAGACGGCGCGGCGGCTGGTGGACCGTATGGAGCGCGCCGGCGCGATGCGCCCTGTGCGGCACATCCGCGGCAACCAGATTGCATCGGCGCTGCTCGGGTCCATTGGCTTTGCGCTGTTCATCGTCGGTGTCGAACGCGCGGCAAGCGACATCCCGCTGATATCGAACGCCTACGGCTCGATGGCGGTCGGCGTCGTGCTGCTCGTGGCGACGGGTGCGCTCCTCACGCGGCTCGGCGGCGGGCGGGAGTGACGCCGGGATGATGCCGGTGCGGTGGTATACTTCCGCGCTTCGGCGGCGAGGAAGGCGACGCTAGGCCGACGTGCGTCCCGCCGCTTACGAGAGGGTTTGAGCCACGTGGGCGTAGCTCCGCAGTCGGTCCTCCGTTTCGAAGACCTGACGCGCGACGACGTCGCGATCGCCGGCGGCAAGGGCGCCAATCTCGGCGAACTGCTTCGCGCCGGTATCCCCGTGCCGCCCGGCTTCATCCTCACGACCACGGCGTACGACAGCTTTGTTGATCAGGCTAACCTCAGCGCCAAACTCACGGCGAGTTTCGTCGATCTCGACATCGATGATCGCGATTCGCTCGATCGCGTGGCCACCGCCGCGCACGTGCTGATCACCGAAGCGGCGCCGACATGCGCCGACCAGGTGCTGCGCGCGTACGCGGTGCTGGGTGAGGGATTGGTCGCCATCCGCAGCTCGGCGACGGCGGAAGATACGGCCGAGGCATCGTTCGCCAGGCAACAGAGTACGCATCTGAACATCGAAGGCGGCGCGCGCCTGCTTGACGCCGTGCGCGCCTGCTGGGCGTCGCTCTATACGCCGCAAGCGATCTCCTATCGCGCGCGCGCCGGCATCGACCAGCTATCCGCGTCGATGGCGGTGCCCGTGCAACGCATGGTGCAGTCGCAGCGCTCCGGCGTCGCGTTTTCGTGCGACCCGATCACGCATTCGCACGACGAAATCGTCATCGAAGCGGTGCGCGGACTTGGCGCGGCGCTCGTGTCGGGAGCGGTGACGCCGGACATGTACTGCGTCGACAAATCGACGCTGACCGTGCTGGAACGTACGGTGGTCGAGCAGCGTTCTGAGCTTGCGTATGGTGGTGGCGGCGCGGCCGGAGTCGGCGCCGGCCTCGAGACGAACGTTTGGCGGGTGATCCCCGCCGTCCAGCGCACGCGCGCGAAGCTGGACGACGCGGGGATCGTGCGGCTGGCGGAACTCGTGAAGCGCGTCGAGGCGCACTACGGCGCAGCGCAGGACATCGAGTGGGCGGAAGCAGACGGTGAGTTTTTCATCCTGCAGTCGCGTCCGGTAACGACGCTGCACCACGTACATTAGAGGCAGCGACCAGGGCGCGCCGCCGAGAACACGGGAGAGGGAATCCGACATGGGAAAGAAGTTCGTCTACCTGTTCCACGAAGGGGACAAGGACCAGAAGGATCTGCTCGGCGGTAAGGGCGCCAATCTCGCCGAGATGACGAATCTCGGGCTGCCGGTGCCGCCCGGGTTTACGATCAGCACCGAAGCATGCAACGAGTACACGAAGCTCGGCATGAAGCTGCCGCCCGGCTTGATGGACGACGTGCGCACGGCGCTCGCCGCTGTCGAACAAGCGTCTGGCAAGCGGCTGGGCGACGCGCAATCGCCGCTGCTCGTATCGGTGCGCAGCGGCGCGAAGTTCTCGATGCCCGGCATGATGGACACGGTGCTCAATCTCGGCCTGAATGAACGGACGCTGCAAGGCCTCGTCGCGGCAACAGGCGACGAGCGCTTCGCGAACGACGCCTACCGCCGCTTCATCATGATGTTCTCCGACATCGTGCTCGAGCTTGAGCGCAAGAAGTTCGACCGCATCTTCAACGATGTGAAGAAGGACGCCGGCGTCGAAGAAGACGCGGAGCTGCAACCTGCCGCGTTGAAGCGCGTCGTCGCGCAGTTCAAGGCGCTGGTGAAGAGCGAAACGGGCAGCGATTTCCCGGACGACCCGATGCAGCAGCTTGAGCTGGCGATCCGCGCCGTCTTCAACTCGTGGAACAATGAGCGCGCGTTCCGCTACCGCGACATCGAGAAGATCGCGCACGACCTGGGTACCGCGGTCAACGTACAAACGATGGTCTTCGGCAACATGGGCGATGACTCCGGTACAGGCGTCGCCTTCACGCGCGACCCGCGCACGGGCGAGAACGTCATCTGGGGCGAGTATCTGATCAACGCACAGGGCGAAGATGTCGTCGCTGGCATCCGCACACCGTCGCCAATCGAGAAACTCGAGCGCGATAACCCGGCGCTCTACAAGCAGTTCGCCGACATCTGCCACACGATCGAGCGCCACTTCAAAGACACAATGGACATCGAGTTCACGTTCGAGAAGGGGCGGCTCTACTTTCTGCAGTGCCGCGTCGGCAAGCGCTCATCCGTCTCGGCGGTGAAGATGGCGATCGACATGCACCGCGAAGGTCTGATCGACGAGAAGGAGGCGATCCTCCGCGTCCCGGCACAGCGCCTCGACGATCTGCTGCACCCGCACGTCGACCCGCGGATGCAGACCGTCCCGCTTTCCGAGGTAGCCGCAGATGTCGCCGCCGCGCTCGCCTCGAAGCCCGCGGCTGTGTACGTCGACGGCGACAGCGTGAAGACGCAGACGCTCGCCGAGTGGAACGCGATGACGGCAACAGAGCTCGGCGCGCTGATCGGGCGCGCACGCTTCATCGAGATCGCGCGCGGGCTGCCGGCGTCCCCCGGCGCGGCGCTCGGACAGGCGGTGTTCGATCCCGACACGGCCGCCAAACTGGGAATTGCCGGGCGCGGCGAGAACGTGATTCTCGTCCGACAGGAAACGTCGCCCGACGACATTCACGGCATGACGGCGGCGCAGGGCATCCTCACCGAACGCGGCGGCATGAGCAGTCACGCGGCGCTCGTCGCGCGGGGCTTCGGCAAGCCGTGCGTCAGCGGCTGCGAAGCGATCAACGTACACGAAGACACGCGCAGTTTCAGCATCTCCGGCGTCACGATCGGCGAAGGACAGATTCTCACGATCGACGGGTCGGCAGGCGCTGTGTTGCTCGGAATGGCGCCGGTGGAACAAGCGCAGTTCACGGACGAACTCACCGAACTTCTGCAAACAGCCGACAAGATCGCGCGGCTCAAGGTGCGCGCCAACGCTGACACGCCGGAGGAAGCGGCGCAAGCCGTCGAGTTCGGCGCCCAGGGCATCGGCCTCTGCCGCACGGAGCACATGTTTCTCGATCCGGCGCGCCTGCCGGCGGTACGCGAGATGATTCTTGCGGCGCACGCCGCGAAGATCATCGAGTCGGAGAGCACCGCACTACGCAAAGAACTCGAGAACGCGGATCACGAGAAGAAGGGGAAGCTCGAACAACGGCTCACCGAAGCGCTCGGCCGGCTCGAAGGGCCGATGGGCCGCTACACGCGGGCGCTCGATCACATCCTGCCGATCCAGCAGGGCGACTTTGAAGAGATCTTCCGCGTCATGGCCGGCAAGCCCGTCACGATCCGGCTGATCGATCCGCCGCTGCACGAATTTCTGCCCGATCATGACGCGCTGCTCGAAGACGTGACGCGGCTCCGCATACAGTCCCCCGATTCGGAGCAGCTACGCACGCAGGAAGCGCTGCTTGCGAGCGTCAACGCCGTGCGCGAGCAGAACCCGATGCTCGGGCTACGCGGCTGCCGGCTCGGCGTGCTGTATCCCGAGATCAACGAGATGCAGGTGAAGGCGATCTTCCGCGCCGCGATCAAACTCGCCGGCGAGGGCATCGAAGTGCTGCCGGAAGTGATGATCCCGCTCGTCGGCTTCGACACCGAGCTAACGTATCTACAAGAGCTGCTCGAACGAACCGCACGCAAGGAGATGCAGGACGCCGGCTCCCAGGTGAAGTACCAGTTCGGCACGATGATCGAGCTGCCGCGCGCCGCCTTGACGGCCGGCGAGATCGCCAACACCGCTGAGTTCTTCTCGTTCGGGACGAACGACCTGACGCAGACGACGCTCGGCTTCAGCCGCGACGACGCC
>CAZRHH010000101.1:0-9383 GCA_964599885.1 uncultured Dehalococcoidia bacterium
GGGCGTGCGGCTGGCGATCGCGAGACGCTCGCGCCGCGATCGCCGAACAGCTTGCGCGCGCCCGCAGTGAGGCGAAAGAGCAGCGGCAACGGCGTGGCGCCGTTTGCTGGCGCCATCATGCGGCCATCACGAGCATGTGGGGGCGGCGCCGAGGGGACGTACAACGGGCCGCATCCATGCAGACGTCTCCTGCCGGCGGGGCGCCGGTATCGCGAGTGCGCGTTCGCGGGAGGCTGGTCCCGCAATGTGTCTGAATTGTCCGTGGATGGCGGGTGCCGGAGCCATCAGGGATTGCCCGATATGCGTTGGAAACGAAGCTACGCCGCCGGCCGTACGGCGTCGCCATCGCCTGTTTCGGAAGCCTGTTCCGGTGTTGGCGGCTGGACGCGGCGCGGCTGCGGGCGTGGCGCCTTCGCGCGCTGCAGCAGGTACCACTCGATCGTGCTGCGGAGCCCGTCTTCGAGGTCTGTGCGCGCGGCGAAGCCGAAGCGCTCGCGGGCGCGCGAAGTGTCGAGCATGCGGCGCGGCTGGCCGTCGGGCTTCGACGCGTCCCAGCGCACCGTGCCCGTGAAGCCGCAGAGGCGCGCGATCGTCTGCACGAGTTCGCGGATCGTGATCTCGCGGCCGGCGCCGATGTTCACGGGCTCGCTGCTGTCGTAGTACTCCGTCGCGAGGACGATGCCCGCCGCCGCGTCATCGGCGTACAGGAACTCGCGCGAGGCGTCGCCGCTGCCCCAGGCGGTGACAACGCGATCGCCACGCTCGCGCGCGTCGACGAACTTCCGGACGAGCGCGGGAATGACGTGACTGCTCGCTTCGTCGAAGTTGTCGCCGGGGCCGTAGAGGTTCACTGGCAGCAGGCTGATCGCGTTGAAGCCGTACTGCGCGCGATAGGCCTCGCCCTGCACGAGCAGCATCTTCTTGGCGAGACCGTAGGGTGCATTCGTCTCTTCCGGATAGCCGAGCCAGAGATCGTCCTCGCGGAACGGGACGGGCGTGTGCTTCGGGTAGGCGCAGACGGTCGCAACGGCAACGAACTTCTCGACGCCCGCGCAGCGCGCCGACTCCATGAGCTGGATGCCCATAATGGCGTTCTCGTAAAAGAAGCGCCCGGGATTCTCGCGGTTGGCGCCGATACCGCCGACGACGGCCGCAAGATGCACGATGATCTCCGGCCGCGCCGCATCAAGCGCGCGTTCGATGCCGGCCTTTTCGCGCAGATCGAAGTCGGCGCTGCGGGTGACGAACACGTCCGCGTTCTCGGCGCGCAGGCGGCGTGTGACGTGCGTGCCGAGGAAGCCGGCGCCGCCCGTGACCAGGATCCGCTTGCCGGCGAGTCCGCTCATGCCGCCCGCCGTTCTTCGTCCGCGATCGATCGCGCGGGCAACAGCAGGGGTGTCCGTACGCGGCCGCGAGCGCCCGACGCGAGGACGGATGCGACCAACTGCTCGTACCCGCGCAAGGCGGAAGCTTCGGAGAGCATCGATGCGGCGTAGGCGAGGCCGCTCGCCGCCAGATGCTGCGCCAGGCCGCGGTCGTTGGCGATGCGCTGAATCGCGCCGAGCAGCGCTTGCGGGTCGTCGGGCGCAACGGCGATGCCGCCGCTGCTCCACTCGACCTCGCGCGCCGCTTCGGACGAAGCGGCGACGGCGGCGACGACGGGCACGCCCGCCGCGAAGTACGACGTGAGCTTCGACGGGAGGGCCATGTCGGTGACGCTGCCGCGCTGATTCAGCAGCAGCACATCGGCGGCGGCGAGTATGTTCGCGACGGCGTCCTGCGCCTGCAGTGGCAGGAAGCGCAGGTTCGTCAGCGCGTAGCGGCCGGCGAGCGCTTCGAGTGCCGGGCGCTGGCTGCCGTCACCCATCAGCACGAACAGCGCGCGCTCGTGGGTCGTGGCGGCGATGCGCGCGGCTTCGATGATGTTCTCGATGCCCTGCTTGTGGCCCATGTTGCCGGCGTGGAGACAGACGAAGGCGTCGTCGGGCCATGCGAGGCGCGCACGCGTCGCGTCGCGCGTTTCGGCGGCGGGCGCGGTCTGCACCCAGTTGCGGACGCGGCGGATCCGCGTCGGGTCGACGCCGAGTGACTCGACGTACGGCCGAAAGCCCTCGGCGACGATCCCGATCGCCGCGGCGCCGCGCGCCGGCCACGCTTCGGCCGCGCGTACGATCGATGCGACGCTGGCGCCGCCATCGATGCCGCTCTGTTGCGCCGCCGGCGCGACGAGATCTTGCAGGATCAGCCCGTATGGCACGCGGAAGCGCGCCACGGCGACGCGCGCGAGCAGCCCGCCGCCGATCCCCGGCACGACGCCGAGCACCGCATCCGGCTGCGTCAGCCGCAGCGACGCGAGCCCGTTGGCGAAGAACGTCGCTTCGTACAGCGCGCGCTGCAACGCAGACTGGTGTGACGGCGTGTACTGGAGGCGCCGGAGCAGGCTCACGCCGTTGCGCTCTTCGCGCATGGTGATGCGTCCGCGGTATCCGTCGAGCACGCGCCACGCCGGATAGTGCGGCATGCCGGTGATCGCCGTTACGTCGTAGCCCTGCGCGACGAGATGCTCGGCGAGCCGCGTTGTGTATGGCGCGATGCCGGTGCTGTCGGGTTCGTAGTAGAGGCTGGCGATCAGCAGCTTCGTCATCAGTCGCCGTCCCAGCGCAGCAGCGGACGCACCGTCCGCAGGAGATAGGCCAGGTCGCCGCGCAGCGTGACGTTCGAGGCATACGCGGCGTCGAGCGCCATTCGCATTTGCGGCGTCATCGTGTTGCGGCCGTTGACCTGGAACGGGCCAGTGATCGCCGGGCGCAGTGCGAGGATCGCGTCTTCCGTTTGCGGCGAGGGGGCGAGCGTCGGCAGATACGGCCGCGGGCCGACGAGCGTCATGTCGCCGCGCAGCACGTTCCAGAACTGCGGCAGTTCGTCGAGGCTCGACTTGCGCAGGATGTTGCCCAGCGGTGTGATGCGCGGATCGTGCTTGAGCTTGTAGTTCTTCGCGTACTGCTTCGCGAGGAGCGGGTGCGTCTGCTGCCAGCGCTCCATGACGGCGTCGGCGTCGCGGACCATCGTGCGGAACTTCCACATCGTAAAGCGGCGCCCGTCGCGGCCGATGCGTTCGGAACCGTAGAGCAGCGGCCAACCAGAAGTTGCGAGCACAACCAACGAGACAGCGCACATCAGCGGCAGCGCGAGCATGAGCAGCAGCGCGCCCAGCGTCACGTCGAGCGCGCGCTTGCCGTGCTGGATGTAGAGGCTTGGTACGTCGACCCGATCCGCGATCGAACCAACCCCAACCCCAACCCCTCTGTGCCTCTGTGCCTCTGTGGTTTCAAGAACCGCCGGCTGCCGCCAACTGCCCATCGATGGCGACGCTGGCGCGTACGCGACGACGCGCGCGCGGTGGCGGCTGTCGATCTTGCGCGCCGGGCCTGCTGCCACGTCAGCCTCCTGCTACGGCGATGCGAACCCGGCGAAGCGCGTGCGATGCGCCACCGCTCGCGATCATCATCTGTTCGTGCGCGGGATGCGGAGATGAGGGTCGCACCGATATGTGCGCGCCGGCTCCCCGAAAGCGCGGGGCACGGCTCACCACAGAGGCACAGAGGGGTTGTTGGAGGAACCACAGATGCACACCGATGGACACCGAATTTTCGTTGGGGGATGTAGCTGCGGAGCTTCAGCTCCGCCCGCGCATCGGTCAGGCGACGCGGTAGGGGCGCACCCACGTGTGCGCCCCGGTATCGCACGGCTGCTTCACGAATCGGCGGACCCGCACCTGTCAACCAGTGCCGCATCACCAGCGACCCACCACCCACGACCCAACGACGACTCAGCGTGCGGCGCGCCGTTACGTTTGGTACGATCACTCGCCGTCGGGGTGTAGCTCAGCCAGGCTAGAGTGCACGGTTCGGGACCGTGAGGTCGGAGGTTCAAATCCTCTCACCCCGACCACCTCTTTTGTGCTGTGAAGGGGCCGGAAGTCCGAGGTCAGAAGGCCGCGACTCCGGCGCCTTCTGTTTTTCCGGGTGGGCGTAGCTTCGCCAGGGGAGCGCAGCGTCCGCTGTCGCATCCGCTGCTTTCGTTGAATGAGGAGTTCTGGGGGACACCCCCAGTCCCCCGGTAGGCGCTACGCCCGGCACCCGTTTCGATTGTCGCCATTCCGATGAGTCAGCGCGTGACCCGGGGCCCGGCAAGCGGGGCCCCTACCATCGTGCCGAGGTGCTTCCCGCCTCCCGCATCCCGTTTCCCGCTTCCACCTTGCGGGCGGTACGCTGCTCCGCATGGACACCGACGCCCTCAAAGCGCGCTCCAACGCCGCGATCGATGCCGCCGCTGACGATCTGATCGCGCTCAGCATGCGGATTCATGCCAATCCGGAGCTGGCGTTTCGTGAGACGCAGGCGGCGGGGTGGCTGACCAGGTTTCTCGGCGAACGCGGGTTCGAGGTGACGCCGGGGATCGCGAAGATGCCGACGGCGTTCCGTGCGGTCGCCGGCAGCGGCGCGCCCGTTGTGGCGATCCTCGCCGAATACGACGCGCTGCCCGGGATCGGCCACGGCTGCGGCCACAACATCATCGCCTCGGCGGCGGCGGGCGCTGGCATCGGCGTGCGCGCCGTCATCGATGACACGGCGGGCGCCGTGCAGATCATCGGCACGCCGGCCGAGGAGGTCTACGGCGGCAAGGTGGCGATGATCCGCGAGGGCGCGTTCGACGGACTCGATGCGGCGATCATGACGCATCCTGGCTCGCGCGATTCCGTCTGGGCGAAGGCGCTGGCCTGCGCCGAACTGCGCGTCGAATACCACGGCCGCGAGGCGCACGCGGCCGCGCAGCCCGAACGCGGCATCAACGCGCTGGAAGCGATGATCATCGCGTACAACGCGATCAACTCGCTGCGCCAGCACATGCGGCGCACGGCGCGCGTACACGGCGTGATCACCGACGGCGGCGAGGCGCCGAACATCGTGCCGGGGCACTCCGCCGCCAGCTTTCTCGTGCGCGCCGAAGACGACGCGTATCTCGAAGAGCTGAAGCCGCGCGTCGCCGCCTGCTTCGAAGCGGGCGCAACGGCCACCGGCGCGACACTCGAGCTGCACTGGAACGAAAATCAGTACTGCGCGATGAACACGAACGCGCCGATCGCCGCGGCGCACCGCGCCAATCTCGCGACGCTCGGGCGCGAGACCGCCGAGCGCGAGAACCCGCCACCGCTCGGCAGCACGGACATGGGCAACGTCAGCAAGATCGTGCCGGGCATCCATCCGACGATCGCCATCGCGCCGCCGGACGTGAACGGACACTCGCCGCAGTTCGCCGAGTACGCGGCGTCCGACGCCGGCAAGCGCGCGACGATCCACGGCGCGAAGGCGCTCGCGATGACGGCGATCGACATCCTCACCGACGCGGATCTCCGCCGCGAGATGCGCGCGGACTTCGAGCGCACGCGCACGACGACAACGCACGCGTGACCGCAGATGCGACGTTCGACGCATACGCAGACGACGAGCTGGCCGCGCTCTACGATCTCGTCTACGACGACTACGACGACGACCTCGCGCTGTACGAGCAGTTCGCCGCTCGCAGCGACGGCGCGTCGCTCGAGCTGTGCGTCGGCAGCGGGCGGGTGGCGTTGCACCTGGCGCGCGCCGGCCATCGCGTCGTCGGCATCGACACGTCGCGGCCAATGCTCGACCGTCTGAGCGCTCGGCTCGATGCTACCACTGAGCCGAATGTCCGCCTCGTCGAAGGGGACGCCCGCGACTTCGATCTCGGCGAGCGCTTCGACCTTGTGTACTGCGCGCTCGACTCGTTCGAGCTGTTTCTCACGCAAGACGATCAGCTCGCGGTGCTGCGCAGCGTCGCGCGGCATCTCGCCGACGGCGGCGTCTTCGTCTGCGAACTGCGCGCGCTCTCGGTCGTCGACTGGTCGCCAGAACCGTCGCCGCTGCAGCTCGAATGGACGCGCCGCGATCCGGCGACGGGTGACATGATCACGAAGATGTCGTCGATGCGCGCGTCGCACACGACGCAGACAACCACGACGACGCTGATCTTCGATCGCACAAGCGATCGCGACGACACGGTGCATCGCCGCACGTTCGAGGTGACGCTGCGCGTGACGGCGCGCGCCGAACTCGGCCTGCTGCTCGCGGCGGCGGGGATGCGCGTGCAGCACGTCTACGGCGACACGGCGCTCTCGCCCTTCACCGACGCCAGCGATACGATGATCGTCGTCGCAACGCGGGAGGGAGCCTGAACGTGCTGATCGCGCTTGACGCCATGGGCGGAGACCACGCACCGGCCGAGATCGTCGCCGGTGCGCTTCTTGCCCGCAAGGAACTGGGCGTCGATGTCGCGCTCGTCGGGGCGAAAGCCGTGATCGAAGCGGAACTCGCGCGCCAGGGCGAGGCGGCGACGGCGTTTCAGATCATCCACGCCAGCGAGGCGATCGGCATGGACGAGCATCCGGCGCAGGCCGTCCGCGCGAAGAAGGATGCGTCGATCAACGTCGCGATGGACATGGTGAAGCGCGGCGTCGCGAGCGGCGTAATCTCCGCCGGGAACACGGGCGCGGTGATGGCGTCGGCGCTGGTGACGCTCGGCCGCATCCACGGCATCGAGCGCCCGGCGCTCGGCACGATCGCGCCGTTCACCGACCGCGGCGTGCTGGTGCTGGACGTCGGCGCGAATGCCGACGTGAAACCGAGCTACATGGTGCAGTTCGCGCAGATGGGCGCGATGTACGCCGAGCGCGTGATGGGCATCAAGAACCCGCGCGTTGGCCTGCTCAACATCGGCGCCGAAGACACGAAGGGCAACGAACTCGTGCTCGACGTACACGCGCGGCTCCGCACCGCGCCGATCAACTTCGTCGGCAACATCGAAGGCGGCGACTTGCACAAGAACGTCGTCGACGTGCTAGTCACCGACGGCTTCACCGGCAACGTCGCCATGAAAGTTACGGAGGGCGCGGCGGAGTTCATCTTCCGCGAACTGCGCGCGAATCTCACGTCGAAACTGCGCTACAAGCTGGCGGCGATGGTGCTGCGTCCCGCGCTGCTGAAGATGCGCGACCGGATGGATCCCGGCACGTACGGCGGCATCCCGCTGCTCGGCGTCAACGGCTTCGTGCTGATCGCCCACGGCAACTCGAACGCCCGCGCGATCAAGAACGCGATCCACTTCGCTCACGAAGGCGCGCAATCGGGGATGGTCGATAGCATCCGCCTCGCGCTCGGACGGAAGTGACGTCTGCAGCACGACGGTATGGTCCCCCGCACGATGGTAGGGGCCCCGCTTGCTGGGCCCGGGCGTTCACGCGATGTAGACGGGCGCGCAATACGATGATCGCGACCCAGTTCCCAATCCCCACTTCCCAGCAACCTAGATCCTGAGCATCCGATCGAGGGCGAGCTTTGCGTTTGCGGCGATCGCGTCCGGGACGGCGATCTGGTTGATCACGTGGCCGTCGACGAGGGCTTCGATCGCCCACGCCAGGTACGCGGGGTGGACGCGGTACATCGTCGAGCACGGGCAGACGACGGGGTCGAGGCAGAAGACGGTCTTATCGGGATTTTCTTTCGCGAGACGGCTGACGAGGTTGATCTCCGTGCCGACGGCGAAGCGCGCGCCGGCCGGAGCGTCGGTGATCGTACGCGTGATGAACTCCGTCGAGCCGTTGAGGTCGGCGGCCTGCACCGTTTCGTAGCGGCACTCCGGGTGGACGATCACGGTGATGTCCGGGTAATTCGCGCGCGCGTCGGCGATCTGCGCCGGCGTGAAGCGCTGGTGTACGGAGCAGTGCCCCGCCCACAGGATGATGCGGCTGTCCTGCAGCGTTTGCAGCGTCTGCCCGCCCATCGAGCCGTACGGACGCGCCCAGCCCCAGAGCACCATCTGCTCGAGCGGCACGCCCATCGCGGCGCCCGTGTTGCGGCCGAGATGCTGGTCGGGGAAGAACAACACGCGCTTCTTCTGCGCGAACGCCCACTCCAGCACCTTCGCCGCGTTGCTCGACGTGCAGACGGCGCCCCCGTGCTCGCCGACGAACGCCTTCAGCGCGGCGGCGGAGTTCATGTACGTGATCGGCAGCGTGTCTTGCGCGATGCCCAACTCCTCGAGTTCGGCCCAGGCGTTGTAGACGTCGTCCGGGTCCGCCATGTCGGACATCGAGCAGCCGGCGGCGAGGTTCGGCAGGATGACCTTCTGATGCGGCGCGCTGAGAATGTCGGCGGCCTCGGCCATGAAGTGGACGCCGCAGAAGATGATGTACTCCGCTTCGGCGTTGCCGGCGGCCCACTGCGCGAGCTTAAAGCTGTCGCCGCGGAGGTCGGCGTAGGCGATCACGTCCGCGCGCTGGTAGTGGTGGCCGAGGACGATCAGCTTCGAGCCGAGCTTGCGGCGGCCTTCGGCGATGCGCGCCGAAATCTCGTCCGCCGAGAGCGCGAGGTAGTCGCGCGGGATGTCCTGCTGCCAGTAGGCGAACGAGCGCTCCTCAGCGAGCGGCACCGTGGCGATCGAATCAGCCTCGCAGCCGATCCCGCCGACAGCGCGCATCTTCTTTTCGGTGATGGGAAGCGTGATCGTCGTCATACGGCGACCTCCGAACGGGCGATTGGGAGCTGATTCGATGCGGCGGCTGCCCGCCTCGCCGACTTAGTGTACCTATGACACTAACTTACCACGGTGCCCGTGGAGTGTCAAACGCTGCGATAAACGACGTAGCGGCGGAGCTTCAGCTCCGCTTCGTCGAGCCAGCACCCCGCCCGAATGCGCCACCAAGCGAAATGTAGCTGCGTAGCTTTAGCTGCGCCTCGTCGAATCACGCTATACGCGCCCACGATCGCGCCACATCAAACGTAGCTGCGTAGCTTTGGCTTCGCCACGTCGATGTCGCGCCAAGTGGATCGCCAACGCAGCACCGCGAACACGACCGGCGTGGCGGCACAGCTTGCTGTGCCGTCGTCGCCGCCGCAGCACAGCGATGGTAGGGACCCCGCTTGCCGGGCCCCGGTCGAAACGGCACGCCACCCCCGACTCGGCGCTGGGCGCTGACCCGAACCGGCGCACGTAAGCTACGCAGCTACGTTTCGTTCTGTGTTGTGCGGGTTGCTTGCTGGGGTCCGGTGCTTGGCGCGGATACGAACCCGCGCAGCTAAAGCTACGCAGCTACATCTCGTTCTTGCGCCGCGCGCTACCCCATCTTCGTTCCATCTGCGATCCTGCCACACCATGAGCGTCCACTCCTGCTACGTCTGCTCGCTCACCAACTCGCTGCGATTCCTGCGCGCGAACGGCGGCGACGACGGCGCGACGATCACGGTTCCCGCCCGGTTCGCCGGCCCGCCCGGCAGCGCGAACGGCGGGATCGCGACGGGGAT
>CAZRHH010000102.1:0-8966 GCA_964599885.1 uncultured Dehalococcoidia bacterium
CCGTGGCGACCGGTTCGACCGCGGCGGCGACCGCGATCGCGGCGGTGAACGGGGCGGCGATCGATTCGACCGCGATCGGCCTCCGGCGCAAGCTTCGGCGCCAACCGCGACGGACGCGATGCCATCGACAGACGCCGCGCCGCAGCCGGCTCCCGCGCAGGCTCCTGCGGCAGAAACGACAACCGAGCCGGTGCCGGCGACGCAGCCCGCGCCCGAGGCGGAAGCGGTGGCGCAGCCCGAGTAAGACGCACGACGTGCGCATCGCCTGCGTCTGCGTGGCCGATCTACGCACGCGACGCGCGAAGCGCCAATTCCTCACAGGGCGGTGGATCGATGGCGAGTGACGGCAAACCCGAAGGCATGACACCAGGCAGCAGACGCGCCGCGACGTCGCGCCAACAACCGGCCCCCGCGCCGAAGCGCCCGCCCGGCCGCGCCGCCCGCACCCGCGGCATCGGCGACATGTTCGCGATGGACTCCGAGCGGTCGTCCCGTTTGCTGCTCGTCGGTGTCACCCTCGCGATCATCGTCCTCGCGCTGGGCATCATCGGGTTTGGCTACTACGACTCAGTCATCAAGCCGCGAAACCGCACGGTGCTTCAGGCCGATGACATCAGCATCTCGTACACAGCGATGAAGCGCCGTATGGCGTTCGAGTACTACGCGAACGCGGCCTTCCAGCAGCAAGCGCAGGTGCTTCCCGAGGCCACGTACCTCAACCTCGTGAACGAACTGACGCTGATCAGCCGCGCCGAGAGCGAACTTGGCATCACCGCCACCGCCGAGGAACGCCAGGCAGCAATGAAGCGCCGCGTCGGCGTCCCCGAGACGGCCGATGACGCAGCCTTCGCGGAGGCATACGGCACCGCGCTCGATGCGTCCGGCCTTAAGGACAGTGAGTATCGCCGGCTCGTCCATGCGGAAGTGCTTGCGGACAAGATCCGCGACAAGTTTGAGGCCGAAGCGCCCGCTCAGATCGAGCAGGCGAAACTCGACGTCATCCAGGTGAACGACGACACCGCGGCACAGGCAGCGATCGCCCGCATCAACGCTGGCGAGGACTGGGCGACGGTGGCCAGGGACGTGTCGACGGCGCCCGACGCCGATGCCACCGGTGGCGTCATCGAATTCACACCCAAGGGCGGCTTCAACGCCGCATACGACGACCTCGCGTTTTCTCTTGCCGTCGGCGAGGTAAGCGCGCCGATCGACGCCCCTGGGGCGAGCGTCTTCGTGATCCGCGTCGCCGAACGCGGACCGCAGGACCTCACGCAGGACCAGAAGCCAACGTACGTGAACCGGCAGTACGGCGACTGGCTCTCAGCGACACAGGCGAAGATGACGATCGAGCGCGACTGGGAGCCAGACGCGCAGCGCAGCGCCCTGATCGATGTCCTTGAGGACGCGCCAGCGATCGGACAAAACCAGCCCGGCCAGGTGCCGATCGACCAACAGCCGCCCGTGCAACAACCACCGATCGATGTCCCCGCCGAGCAGCCGCCCGCCGACGGCACCGATAGCGAAGCGCCGCCTCCGGCCGAGGCGCCACCCGCCGACGGCACGGACAGCGAAGCCCCGCCCCCCGTCGAAGCGCCTCCCGCCGATGGGCAATGATCGCCGCTCGATAGGCATCGGCCTGATGGGCCTGGGCGTCGTCGGTTCCGGCGTCGCGCAAATCCTGCACGAGAAAGCCGACGTCTACGCGCGCCAGATCGGCTATCCGCTCGTGCTCAAGCGCGTGCTCGTCCGCGATCCCGCGAAGGAGCGCGCGTTTCCTGTCGATCAAGGGCTGCTCACCACCGACCCGGGCGATCTGCTGCGCGACCCCGACATCGAACTGATCATCGAGGTCATTGTCGGCGAAGAACCGGCGTACGGCTACTTGCGCGACGCGTTGCAGGCGAACAAATTCGTCGTCACCGGCAACAAGGAAGTGATGGCGAAGCACGGCGCTGAGCTGCTCAATCTCGCGCGCGAACACAACGTCGATCTGTTGTATGAGGCGAGCGTCGGCGGCGGCATTCCGATCATCGCGCCGCTGAAGCGCGATCTGCTGGCGAACGACATCGTCGGCGTCACGGCGATCATCAACGGCACGACGAACTACATCCTCACGTCGATGAGCAAGGGCGGCGTCAGCTTCGCCGACGCGCTCGCCGAGGCGCAGCGCCTCGGCTACGCCGAACCCGATCCCACGAACGACATCGAGGCCGTCGACGCCGCGTACAAGCTGTCGATCCTCGCCAGCCTAGCCTTTCACATGGATGTGCATCCCGACCGCGTCTACCGCGAAGGCATCACGAATCTCACCGCGCGCGACTTCGCTTACGCGCGCGAACTTGGCTACGCGATCAAGCTGCTCGCGATCGGCCGCAAGCAAGACGATCGCGTGCAACTGCGCGTCCACCCGGCGTTAATCCCGCAGGACGAACTGCTCGCCAACGTCGATGGTGCGCTGAACGCCGTGCAGATTGAGGGCGACTTGATGAACCGCGTGCTGTTTCAGGGACCGGGCGCCGGCTCGCTACCGACGACATCCGCGGTCGTGGCGGACGCACTCGACGCCGCCGTCAGCATCAGCAACCGGGTGTACTGGCCACATTCGCAGCGTCGCGAAGCGGGCCTCAGCATCATGGCGATGGACGACGTGCGAGCGCGCTATTATCTCCGCGCGGGCGTCGCCGATCGCCCGGGCGTGCTCGCGCAGATCGCGGGCACGCTCGGCAACGCCGGCATCAGCATCGCCTCGCTCATTCAGCGAGCAGTCGATGGCGAGGAGACGGTGGAGATCGTCATCATGACGCACGAAGCGCGCGAAGCCGATATGCAAGCAGCGATTGCCGAGATCGGGCGCGCAGGCAGCGTGAAGAACGTCGCACAACTCCTGAGGGTGCAGTCATGACCATGCACGATCCCCAAAGCGAGCCTCGTACGGGCCAGGATCTTGTGGGCTGGCTGCAGGATCAGGTTGGCGCGCTCAAGGCACAATACGGTCGCTTGCAACAACAGGGCGACCAGACGCAAGCGGCGATTCTGGACGTCAACGAGAAAGTGCGCGACGCCGAGGCGAAGGTCCGCGAGATCAGCGCCCGCACAGTCGGGCTACCGACGATGCAGGAGCAAATGCGCCAACTGTCGGGCCTGCTCGAACGGATCCAGGACACCGAAGTACTGATCGACACGAAGTTCGAACTGCTGGAACGGACAACGCACGAAGAGCGTACGCGCGACCAGAGCGAACGTAACGACTTGTTCCGCCGCGTGCAGGATATGGAGCGGCGCACTGAGGGCATGGCGGAACGTCAGTCGACAGTCGATGACACGCACCGCCGTTTCCAGGAAGAAGTGTCCCGCTCGCACATCAACTTTCAAGGCATCAATCAGAGGCTCGAAGCGGTTGAAAGCAAGACCGGACGCAACGTCGATGCGGTCGTGCGCATGGAGCAGACACACGCCGAGATCGAAGCGGCGATCCGCGCCCTCCGTCGCGAAGACGACGTGCTCGCCGAACGCGCACGCCTCGCTCACGATGTCGCGTCCCGCGTTGAGGGCGAGCTGCACGCGGCGCAAGAGGAGTATCGCGAGTTGCCGCTGCTGGCCGAGCGCGTCGAACTGCTGCGCGCCGAGCGGCAACGTGTCGAAGATCGCGTCTCGCGCACCGAAGAGACGATGGACGACGCCGTGCTGCGCCTGGAGCGGCAGGAAGAAGCGGCATCGCAGCTCGATACGCGCCTCAAGGCCCATGACGCGCGCATCGATCACGTGCACAGCGCGACGCTCGATTACCGCCGCACGCTGAGCGAACAGCTCCTCAAGCTCAATCAGATGATCGAACGGATGAAGCGCCGCCACGTCGAAGAACTCGAGCGTGACGTGAAGGAGCTTCGCGTGCAATCCAACCAGCTCAAGAACGAAGACAGCAATGACTTCTGACGTTGCCGCCGGGCTGCGTGAGGATACGCCTCACCGCGGCGTCCTCCAGCGATATCGCGAGCATCTCCCCGTGACGGATCAGACGCCGCTCATCTCGCTCGGCGAAGGCGATACGCCGCTCGTCCGTTCGACATCGATCGAGCGCGATCTCGGCTGCGAAGCGCTCTATTTCAAGCTCGAGAGTTGCAACCCAACGGGCTCGTTCAAGGATCGCGGCATGGTCGTCGCCGTCGCCAAAGCGATGGAGGGCGGCGCCAAGGCGATCATGTGCGCGTCCACCGGCAACACCAGCGCATCGGCCGCGGCCTACGCCGGGCGTTACGGTCTGGCCGTCTACGTCATCGTGCCGGACGGGCGCATCGCGCGGGGCAAGCTCGCGCAGAGTGCGGTGTACGGCGCCGAGATCATCGCTGTCGATGGCGGCTTCGACGGCGCGCTGAAGATGGCGCGCGAGATCACCTCGCGTCAGCCGATCGCGCTCGTCAACTCAGTCAATCCGTACCGCATCGAAGGCCAGAAGACGGCGGCGTTCGAGATCGCCGATGCCCTCGGCGACGCCCCCGATGTGTTGGCGATCCCCGTCGGCAATGCCGGCAACATATCGGCCTACTGGAAGGGGTTCGTCGAGTACCACCATCTCGAACGCACGAGCGGCCGGCCGCGCATGCTCGGATTCCAGGCCGCCGGCGCCGCGCCGCTCGTCAACGGCGCGCCGGTCGAGTCGCCGCAGACCATCGCGAGCGCGATCCGCATCGGCAACCCGGCGTCGTGGAAACTCGCCATCGCGGCGCGCGACGAATCCGGCGGGAGCATCGACGCCGTCACCGATGACGAGATCATCGCCGCGTACCACCGTCTGGCGAGCGAAGAGGGCATCTTCTGCGAACCCGCATCCGCGGCCTGCGTCGCAGGCATGCTGAAGAACGTCGCCAACGGCGCGTCCTATGCCGGGCAGACGGTCGTCTGCATCATCACAGGCAACGGACTCAAGGATCCGGAGACGGCACTGCTCACGGAGCCACCGCTCCACCGCGTTCCGGCGAACCTTGAAGCGATCGAGAAAGAGATGGGCTGGGCATAGCCGGTCGTCGAGTCGCTGGTCACTAGTCGCTGGTGAACGGCGCCGCTACGTCCGCTGCCAGCGCATGACGTTGAAGAGTGGCACGCGGAACCAATCCTCGTACGCGTACTCGTTGCGTAGCGACTGATCTTCTGGCACCGGCTCTTCAAAATCGCGGAGCATCAGACCCGACGAGAGGTACGCCGACATGTACGCGTTCAGTGGCCGGTGCCAGTTCTCGATCTTTATGCCGAGCCACTCGTAGGTCTGGACGAATTCATCCGCGTACCGGTCAACCTGGTGATGGAGGCGGGTGTTGTTCTCGTCCTTGAGCCAGCCCGCCGACGCCGTCACGAACCCGAGATTCGCCACGACGAGATATCCGCCCGGCCGCAACAGCCGCGCCATCTCGGCGATCGCGGCGCGGTAATCGACCACGTCAATGAGCATCACGTAACTGACGATGAGATCGAACCGGGCGTTCGCGAACGGCAACGCTTCGGCGGAACCGCGCACGTACGCGCCCTGCGTATCTCGCGAGCGCGCCGCCTGTACCATCTCGCCGGTAAAGTCCACGCCCGTAACGTGCGCTCCCCGTTCGCCGAGCATCCGCGCAAAGCGGCCTTCGCCGCAGCCGACATCCAGCGCGCGCGTGCCGGCGACGTCGCCGCACAGCCGCAGCATCACCGGGTCAAGCAGGAGCGTCCGGTTCTTGTCGCCCGCATCCTGAAACGCGATATACGCGCGGGCAGAGTCGGCCCAGCCGCCGTCTTGCATCGGTCGTCGCTCCTGCTCGTGGCTCGTTGGTGGTGCGGGAGTGAGTGTACACGCCGCCTCCGCCTCAGCGAGCGCCGATTGGCGTCATAGGCAGATGGGCGGCAAGAGGATCAGGTCGAGGCAGAAGTCCTCAGTCGGCGTTGGCACGGGCGTCTTCGTCGGCGTCTTCGTCGGTGAGTTCGTTGGCGTGCTCGTCCGCGTCCGGGTTGGCGGCGGCACGGGCGTGTCCGTCGGCCGAGGAGTCGGGGTGCTGGTTGGCGGCTTGGGCGTCATCGTAGGAGCCGGTGCCGTATTGGCCGGCTTGGGCGTGTCCGTCGGCTTCGGACCGACCGTCGGCAGGCAGATGATGTCGTTCACCGCCACCGAGCAGCTTGGCGTCGCCGTCGACGCCGGTCGATCCGTCGGCAACGCGGCGGCCGTCTTCGATGCGCCCGGCACGGCAGTCGAAGTCGACTTCGGCCGAACGGTTTCGCCAGGCCGCGGCGTCTCCTCGGGTGACTCGTCATCGCCCGTCGCGTCATCACCGCCACCCGCATCGCCGCCGGGATTGACGGTGCCCTCAGCGTTGGTGGCAGGCATCTCGACCACCGACGCAGGCGCCGTGCCGCGCCGACCGACAAGCAGCGACGCAAGCGCCGCATCATCGGCCGCAGCCGCAATGACGATCGCCGGGTCGAGTGGCGGCCGCACGATCCCGTGATCGTCCGCCGAGTAGTCCGCCGTCAGTCGCGACGCCGTGGACGTATCGACGGACAGCGTGTCCGGCCGGTCCAGCGCGAACCCCGCTGCCCCGTATACGGCGCCCAGTGCCACGACGACCGCACCGCCTGCGCACGCGCAGCGAAGAACCCATCGCCAAAGCATCAGGCCGCCTCCGCCTCAATCATCGTGAATCCGCGCAAATTCGGCTCACTCCGGCGTCGTTCTTCCCAGTGAGGCCACACGCGCTCGAGCGCTTCGACGACGTCCCAGTCGACGTGATCGTCGATCGCCTCTGTGCGCAGGATGTCGAGCGCCTCATCGGGCGTCATGCCGGCGCGGTACGGTCGGTCTGTCGTCAGCCCGTCGTAGATGTCGGCGACCGTCGCCACGCGCGGGATGACGCTCAATTCGTCGCCGCTCAGGTGGTTTGGATAGCCGGTGCCGTCGAGGCGCTCGTGATGCGCGCCGACGAATGCCAGCACCTCCGGCGCCAGATCGACGTGCTCCAGGATGTTCATACCGATGCGGGGGTGCTGTTCGATCGCGACGCGTTCAGCGTCGGTGAGTGCGCCAGGCTTCAGCAGCACGTCATCACGCACGCCGATCTTGCCGATGTCGTGCAAGTAGCCGCCGATCTCCAGATGCTGGAGCTGCGCCTCGGTTAGGTTCAGATCTTTCCCGAGCGCCACGGCGAGCTGCCCCACGCGCAACGAGTGGCCCATCGTGTACGGGTCGCGCGCGTCGATGGCCGAGGTCAGCGCCCGGACCGTCGACAGGTGCTGGCGCTGCAACCGCTCCGTCATCGCGTCGAAGGCGCGCCCGAGCGTGCCGATCTCATCGCTGGCGCTGACGTTCGACCGCGCTGCGAGGTTCCCCGACGAAACGGCGCGCGCGGCGCTTACCAGCTTGAACACCGGCCGCGTGATGCTGCGCGCGATCAGCCATCCGACGAGCAGCGCGACGATCATCGCCGCCGTGAACAGCATCATCATCTGCGCGCGCGTCGTCGCCTGCGCGCTGAAGATGAACGACGACGGCAGCCCAACGGAGAGTACCGCCACGGGCTCGCCGCGGATCTCAAGCGGGGCGTACAACAGGTCGTAGTCGCGGCCGAACAGCGTCTTGTGCTCGCGCAGCAGCGATTCGTCGGCGCCGCCAGCCGGACGCGAAACCAGCGTCGAAGCGTCGTTGCCATCGAAGCTGGCGAACGTCGTCGCAATCGGCGCGCCGCTCTCGTCGTACACCGTGACGTCTGCCAGAGCTTCCGACTTCGCCGCTCCGAGCGCGCTCTCCAGCGTCGTGCCGACGAGCACCACGCCGCTCAAGACTTCGCCGACATAGATCGGGCCAGCCGTATACAGCACGGACCTAGCTGAGGTCTCGACGATCGCCGTGTACTTGTCGCCGAACGCGTCGCCGCCGGCGAGTACCGACTGCACGATCGGCCACGACGACGGATCGTCAGCATCGGTAAGCTGCGCGTACTCGAGCGCCGCGCCGTCCGTGCGCTGCGCCGCGTAGATGCGGTCGCCGTCGCTGGTGAGCACCTCGACGCGCTCCAGGCCGCCGTTCGCCACGATTGGTTGCGCCAGCGCCGCGGCGACGAAGGGATTGCCGGTCGCCGCTGCGTCCGGCACGCCTTCCGTGAAGGCGATCGCGCGCACCGCCTCCAGGTGGCCGCGCTCGGTCCGCACGAGCGAATCCGACGCCACGCGCCCCGCCTCGGCGAGCTGATTGTTGAAGCGTTCATCGAGCGATCCGGCGACGAGCCGCGTCACGAGATACGTGCCCGCCAGCGCGATCGCGACGGTCAGCAACGCGTAGGGCGCGATGATCTTCCAGCGAATGTGACTCCCTGGATACGCGAACACCCGCCCGGGCCAGGACACCGCGGTATGCAACCTCATTCCGATGAAGCATCGGCGTTTCGGGCGGCGACTGAAGGAACCGGGATGGCCGCGGCCAGTGCGCTCCGGGCGCCGAAAGCGTTACCGAACGGTTACCGCACGTCCGGTGTAGGGCTGGCGTCCGGTAAAAGCGGTGGACCGCTGCTATAATCGGGACACTCGAAGCGGCCGGCGAGGAACCTTCCCGCACCCGCCCTCGTACTACCGGTAAGGCCCATTCTCCGCTTCTCCTTCGCCACGGAGGCTGCATGGAAGACCCCAAGATCATCGCCGAACGTGTCATCGCCAACGTCGAGAAGGTCATCATCGGCAAGGCCCCGGAGGTCCGCATGGCGCTGATCGCGCTCCTCTGCCAGGGCCACGTGCTGATCGAGGACGTGCCCGGCGTCGGCAAGACGATCCTCGCCCGCAGCATCGCCATCTCGGCCGGCTGCAACTTCCGCCGCATTCAGTTCACGCCCGACCTGTTGCCCAGCGACGTCACCGGCGTCTCGATCTACAGCCAGAAGACGAGCGACTTCGAGTTCCGGCCGGGCCCGATCGTCGCCCAGGTGGTCCTCGCCGACGAGATCAACCGCGCCACCCCG
>CAZRHH010000103.1:0-8624 GCA_964599885.1 uncultured Dehalococcoidia bacterium
GTTAATCCTCAGATTTGCGTTTCTTGATGAAAAGCGCCCCGATTACAAGCGCAAGGAGCAGCGGACTCGTGCCGCCGTCCGAGGCGTCGCCGAGGCCCGACGGGCTGGCGGGTTCCGCGGTCGGCGGGACGGCGCCGGCGACGAGACGCACGGCGAGCGGATCGGACGCGATGCCGGCGATGCTCGCGTTGGCGGTGTAGTCGCCCGCGCCTTCCGCATCGAGCTGGGCGCCGGCGATGCCATCGACGGTCTTGCCGCTGGCGGTCGTCGCCGTGCCATCGGCCTGCTCGAGCGTGAACAGCACGGTCGCACCATCGGGCAGCGGGTTGCCGTTGCGGTCCAGTACGGGACCGGCGACAAGGCCGATCGTGTCGCCGTTCGGCACCGCTTCGGGGTCGTGGCCGAAGACCGACACGACGAGTTCTTGCTCGGGTTCGGGCTGCGTCGCGTCGTCGACGCGGTAGAAGATGCCGCTGATGTTCACGGGCGAGTGCCCTTGCGGCTCGACATCGCCGAACAGCGCGCGGAAGCCGGTATCGATCGCATAGCTCGTCTTGTTGTAGACGACGAAGTACGCGGACAGCTTGCTGATCTCTGTCGAATCGAGATGATACGGAACGTTGTAGGCGATCGCGACGAGATGCTTGTTGCGGACGTCGACGGGCGTGCCATCGAGGAAGCGCTTCACAGCGCCTGATGCGGGACGGCCCTCCGGGTTGTACTCGCTCAGCGCGAAGATGATCCAGGTCGCGTCAGTCACCGCGGTCGCGGTCGCATCGTTCTCCGGATCGGACGGCGCCGCTAGCCAGGCATCGAGATCGCCGAAGCTGATCGTGTCAACGTCGGCGGCGTTGAGGCGCCCCCCTCCGTCGGGGCCATACAGGCGCAGCAGTGCGTTCTGCAGGTCGAGGCTTGGCATCACGCGGTACGGATAGCAGTCCTCCCAGCACTCGACGATCAGCACACGGTCAGGCGCCACCGGCCCGCGCGGCAATCGCGCGCGAAGATCGCCGATCGTCGGCGGGTGTACGAGCGTGAGCGCCGACTCGCTGAGCGCCCGCATCGCTTCGCCGCCGAGGCCGACGGCCGCCGATGCACGCTCCGGTGCGTTCAACACGCCGGCGCGCTGCAGGGCGGGGTACAGCTTCATCTTCGCGGCGATGACGTGACGCACGGCCTCGTCGGCGCGGCGGCGGAAGTCCGGGTCGGACTGGTACTGCTCGCGCATGTAGATGATGCTGTCCTGGATGACGGGCATCTGGTAGTCGCGCCAGCCGCGCTCGTCGGGGTTGCGATAGAACTCGATCAGCGGCAGCAGGTCGTTACCGGCGAGCAGCGCTTCGCGAACGACAGTACGGTTGGGGAACTCGGGCGCGCCTTCCTCGCGCGCGTACCACTGCTTCACAGCAGGTACGCCCATCGAATCGGCCATGACGAGATGATCGGCTCGCCAGCCTGCGAACTCGGGCAGATCCATCAGCGTCGTCTGTGCCGACGCATCGAGCGAGATCGGGCGCGTGAACGGCGCCGGCGCCGACGGCTGGAACGCACGGTAGCGGATGTGCGACACCATCATCGCGTCGACGGTACCTAGCGGATCGGCATCGTCTTCGCGCGTAACTTCTGCGAACGGCGCGAGTTCCGTCGCGCGAAGCTGGCCAAGTGACTTGTTGATCGTCGGCACCTCGTTGTCGGTCGAGCGGTCGCTGCCACCGTGGCCGGGGAAATGCTTGGCCACGGTCAGCATGCGGCCTTCGCTGCCCTCGTGGACGCCGCGTACGTAGGCGCGGGCGAGCGCGCCGGCCCACGTCGCGTTGCCGCCGAACGACCGGATGCCGATATCGCCGCTGCCGCCCGACCGCGGGTTATCAAGCACGTCCACGACCGGGCCCAGCAGCATGTTGATGCCGGCCGCCGACAGCTCGGCGCCGATGATGCGACCGGTCGTCTGGGCGTGTTGTTTGCTCCAGGTGGCGCCGATCGTCATGTTGTTCGGCACCGTCGTAAAGCCGTTAGTGACGTTCGTGAAGGGAAAGAGATCGCCCTCGTTGTCGGTGGCGATGAATAGGGGCAGGAAGTACTCGGTGCCGGCGTCGGAGCGACTGTTCGAAGCGAACGCCGTCTCCTGCAGGCCGTTCGTCAGTTCGGCGAGTTGGCTGGCCGTATCGCCGCGGTTGACGACGTTTCCGTTGCTGGCGGTGACGAGTACGGCGCCGACCTTGAAATCGCGGATCAGCGCGGCGATATCCGACGTTTCGGAGACGTCATCGCCTACAAAGTTCACCATCACGAGCTGGCCGACGCGCTCATCGACGGTGAGTGAAGCGAGTACGCGGCCGATCGCCAGCGCATCGGCGCCTTGCGCACTCGTGGCGGCCGGGCGGAGCGTGGCTGCGACAGCCGCCGCAACAATCAAGGACGCGCAGACGTGCCGCCAGAGGCGCCATCGCGCGAGTTTCCGTCCGAACCGATGCATCATGCGTCGATTATGAAGGCAGGAGCCGCGAGCCGGTAGCGGTTCGCACGGCCGTGGTCGCGCGCGGTGTTTGTGGCCGTGCCTGTGTGATTGTTGTCACGCGACGGCGCGCAGGTTCGCTGGAATCGGCGCCCTGCCGACGAGCACCGCGAAGCGATCGGCATACGCCTGCACGGCGGCGTCCGGCGACCAGCGGTCGAGCGTGTACTCGGCGAATCGGGCGCCGAGATAGTGGCGTTGCAAGGCGGGGAGTGACAGCAGCTTGTTGAGCGTGGTGACGAGCCCGAACGCGTCGCGCGGCTCGACGGTCAACGCGTTGTCTTCGTGCGAGATCACCTGGCTGTTCACACTGCCACCCGTCACCAGCGGCAGGCCGCTCGACGCCATCGCCGACGCGAGGTCGCTAGCGCGAAGGCCGCGGGTGCCGTCATCGAGCATCGCGAAGGCGTCAGCGCAGCGCGCCGTGGCGGACAGCACGTCGATGTCGATCCGGCGCGTATCGATGCGGAATGCGTCGCGCATGCCGCGCGCACCGACGGTGATGCGCGCCTGGCGTGCGCTGGGCGCCCCGAGCAGTAACGTCGCCGGCCGGCCGACGAGCAACGGGACGACGGCATCGCGATACCAGCGCAGCTTTTCGATGTCCGCCGGCCAGGGCATAGCGATCACGAGGCGTCCAGGCATCAACCCGTCCAGCAAGCGGGCAATGCGCGCGAGTGCGACAGGCGACGGTTCGGGCAGTGGCTGTGCTACGGGCGGCATTGCCACGATCGGCAGACGCAGCCGGGGCGCATCGTCGCCCGAGTAGAACGCCTGGTCGAGCCCGGCGATCGCGCGACGGGCGAGCATCGCGCCGGGCGCGCGCGACGTGAGGTCGGCCGTTGTGAGCGACACGGAGACGGGAACCCCGTGCCGGCGGCGGAGCATTGCCCCGACGGGCGCAAGCCGTGCGTCAAACAGATGCACGCCCTCCGCGCCGCGGTCGCGCATCGCTCGCCGGGCGCTTCGGTACGCGCGGACACCATCACGGATGAGCGAGGATGCGTCGATTCGCTGCGCGGCGGTCGCGCCTTCGATCGCACGACGGAGCGTATCGCCCGATTGGCGCAAGGGGTCGCGAGGCTCGCCGAGCGTGACAATGCGCGGGAGAGTCGAGTGGCGCAGCGGCAGACGCAGCGGTTCCATATGCGTGAGTATCGTGCGATCGCGCCGGCGGGGACGAGTAGGCGTTGCCCCGACGTTTCGCAGCGCGCACCTTCAGATTCGGGCTGCCGCCCGAGGCGCGCTATCCGGTTTCCGTATCGCGCTCAGGTTCAGCGAGCGGCGCCGAGCGGAAGTGGTCCTGCACGATCGCGGCGGCGGCGGCACGGGCGTAGCCCTGCGTGAGCTGGCGCAGCAGTTCCTCCGGCGACGACCAGACCATGCGCTGGCCGACGGGGCGGTGGTAGACGCCCTCGATCTCGCGGACGGCGCATCCGTCGGGGTCAAGCACATAGCGGATCGAACGGCCGGAAGGACGGATGAAGAACATGGCACGGGGCTGCACGCCGCCGAGTTCCGTCTCGACGCCGCAGGCGACACCCTGCGCATCGGCGAAGTCGGATACTTCGCGAAACGCCGGTTCGAGCACCGTCTGGATCATGCGCCGGAACACCTGCGCGACTTCGGTGCGCGCGCCGATCGCGCTGCGGCGCACGTCGTGCTTCTTCCGCGCGTGCAGAATCCGGGCTTTCCAATCCTCATTCACGACCCAACCCCGCTTCGATCATCGACAGCTGGGCGCGCCCGGCGCACTGGATCGCACGCCCGGCGCGCGTCAGGCAGGTTGCTGCACGGCGGGATCGGCCTCGCCATCGCGCCCGGCATCCCAGCCGGCCGTCAGGAGATGCGAGATCTCGGCGCTGTCATCCGGATAGCACAAGAGACGCGATACCCAGCGAATGCCGTTTGGGCGATTCGCGGCGAGCCGTTCGATGATGCGTTCGGCAGCCATCGCGGCGGAGGTCGCGGGCTGGTGCGTCAGGATGACGCCGACGCGGCCCTCGCCAACGAGACCACCGAGATCGGTACTGCGGATCGCGAACGGCACCGTCGCAGTCGCTTCCTGGAGCGAGCGGTGCTGCTCATCGTCATCGACGGCGGTCTCGAGCAGAAGCAGCGCGAACGGCTCGCCGTAGCGTGCGGAGCGGTTGGCCTCATCGAGCACGCGCAGCCAGAAGTACCAGCTCACATGCAGGCCCGTGTCCGGGTCGAACAGGATCCAGCTTTTGTCCATCAAGGGGATTGTCGGCGGCGAGCGGGTCCGCGTGCAGTGCGACGCTGGGAATTATGTAAACAACGCACTGTATCTCGCGCAATTCGTTGCCACGCGGGAGGCGATGACCTAAGCTCACGATGATGATCGAGCCGCTCGTTGGTAGCCCTGTACGGATTCCGCCCGGGCGTGTGGCGGTGCGGCTAGACGAGCGTCATCGCGTGGCCTACCGGCGGCTCTACCAGCGCTCTGGGACGACGCTCGATCAGCAGTTGCCGGTGCTGCGGGACCGTGATTTCGACGGGCGGGCAGTGAAGATGACGCCGGATCAGCTCGAAGCGCTTAATCTTGCCTTCGCGAGTATGACGGTCGGAGGGAGCGGCGTAAGCGGCGCGGCACGCACCAGCGTCTTCGAGGCGCAGGAGGCAGCCAAGACGCGGCTCCACAAGCGCACACAGTACCTTTCCTAGCTTCGGACGGCATAGCGCAGGAGGTTCCAGTCATGGGCAAGAAGGACAAAGGCAACCGCGAAACCAAGAAGCCGAAGCAGAACAAGGACAAGAAGTAGCGCGCGCGCTGACCGCCCTCCCTTCCCTGCCGACGCCGGCTGACCGCCGATGGCCATCGCGCCACCGGGCTGTAGTGCGCTACACTTAACAAAACAACCACATTTTGAACCCCGCCGTTGTCGGGAGCAGTCCGAGGGGCGCATTATGTCGACCACGCCAGCATCCGCCAGTTCCGTTCCGGGTCAGCTTCTCAAGGCGATCAAGGATCGGAAATTCACGTCGATCGGACGGATGTATGCTTCGGGCGTGGACTTCGAGGCGTGGACCCCGGCCGGACACTGGGTCGCCAGCGATGGGCCTACCGTAGCCAAGATCTTTGAAGTTTGGTTCACACCCGGCGTCAGTTCGACCGTCACGTACAGCAACGAGACCTCCGGCAAGGGCAATTCGGCGACGCTCGAACTTGAAGTGATGTGGAAGCTGCAGCCGGAGGATCAGATGCGGGCCCTGCGGCAGGCGCATTTGCTGACGCTCAACAAAGAAGGCAAGATCGTCCACGCGCGCGTGTACTGCGCCGGGCTCCACATGGAGTTCCCGGAAGTCGACCTCGAAAAGCAGCGCCGGTCGAAGGGACTCGCCGCCCCGAAGCCGGGCGGCCCGCAGTCGCGCCAGGCGGCGCCCGCCGTCGCCGCGACCGCCGTCAAAGCGTAGAGCGCGGTTCCATGTGCTGGTGCGTTCTAGCGGCAACTGGAAGCTAGAGACTGGAAGCTGGATCGGCCCGAACTCAACCCGAATTCACAACATCGGCTGGCATTCGACGGGTGCGGAGCTAAACCTCCCGCCGCTACACCGGTCGGGATCATCGATGCACCTGGCCGTCGCTACGACCCAGACGCCTCGCGGTACAACGCCACGAGGCGGGCGGGCGGCTCTTCATCCAGCTCGTCCTTCAGCAGTTGGCGGAACCGTCGATAGTGGCGCGCGGCCGCTGGGCCGTCGTTGAGGCCGATGTGGGCGCGCATGATGCCGTACGCTGCCGCCTCCGTGTATGTGTCCAGTGTCTCGAGCGCTTTGAACAGCGCCAGCGCCTCATCGAAGCGGCCCTCGCGCAGGTTCCAGGCGCCCAGTTCGTTCAGCGCTTCGATGTAGCGATCTTCGAGTTCACGGCGAACGGGGTCCGACCATTCGCTGTACATCGCGCTGAGGAAGGCGCCCTTGTAGAGAGCGATCGCCTCGCCGAGCTTCGCTTCGCGCGCACCTTCTGCCTTCGCGACCTCGGCCTCGAGCATCGCGCGGTTGAACGCGGCGACGTCCGATTCGAACACGCCGCGGGGGTTCAGCGTGTAGCCGCCCGCCGCCTCGCGCACCACGCACTCGTGGAACAGCGCGCGCCGGAGCCGGTACAGGCTCGAATGGAAGTTGCTGTTGCACTTCGATTCGGGCAGATCCGGCCAGAGCGCGGCGAAGATCTCGTCCTTGCTGACGGCTTCGTCCTTGGTGAGCAGGAAGAAGAACATCTCCTTGCTCTTCTCGCTGCGCCATTCGAGATCGGACACCTGCCGCTCGCCGACGAGCACGCTGCCGCGGCCGAAGGCGAACGCCCGCACGGCCGGCAGCATGTCCGACGCGGGCGCCTTGTCCTTCTTGCCGCCGCGCGCTTTCGCCGGGCGCACCTCGCCGGTCAGGTCTGTCAGCAGGCCGTCCGCTGTGTGGCGGACGAGCGCGTATTCGACCATCTCCTTCGCGCGCATGGCGTACGGCCGCAGGAAGCGCCGGTAACCGAGCTGCTCGCACGCCTGCGCGACGCGCTCGATCTCCGTCATCGCCTTGCGCGGCTGATGGCTCTCGAACAGCGCGCGCGCGCGCAGGAACGATGCGATCGCCAGCCCCTGCCGGTTACCGGCGGCCTCGTGGTTGCGCGACGCGACATCGAGCGGCTTGAGCGCCGCCGCCGGATCGCCCTTTTCGAGCGCGACCTGCGCTTCGGCGAGCGCGTGCTGCGCGAAGCGTGTTGGCGGTTCGCCCGCTTTCGGCGCGATGCCGCGCAGCATCTGCGCCGCTTCTTCACCCTGGCCCAGGCCGAGCTTCGTCAGCGCGAGCCCTTCGAGGAGCTCCGTCATGAGATACGGCATCTGCAAGCCCTCGATGATCGGCTGCAGCTCCGTGTAGGTGGCGAGGCTCTCGTCGTAGCGGCCCATGCTGCGGTACGTCTCGGCGATGCCCGCCATCATGAACGCCTCGTAGCTGACGTTGCCGGTGCCGCGCACAAGGCGCAGCCCGCGGTCGTAGACCTGTAGCGCCTGCTCGTACTCGCCAAGTTCGAAGTAGACCATGCCGGTGTTGTTGAGCGTCAGGCCGAGGTCGTACGTGTTGCCCGCGCGCTCGAACGCGGACTGCGCGCGCTGCAACGCGCCGAGCGCCTGCAGCGGCTCGCCGCGGCGGCTGTAGCACTGCGCGAGCGACGCGCACGTGTTGCCGATGCCCTGCAAGTCGCCGACCTGCTCGAGCAGACGCCGCGCCTCTTCGAGTTCGTCGATCGCCGGATCGAGATCGCCGTTGATCGTGTGGGTGACGCCGATGTTGCGCAGCACGTCGCCGATGAGTTGCCCGTCGTCGATCTCCGCCGCTTCGAGCGCGGCGCGCGCTTCGCCGAACGTCTGCAACGCTTCGTCCATGTAGCCCTTGAACCGCTGCGTTTCGCCGCGCACGAAGAGCGCCTGCACGAGGCCGCGCACGTCGTCCTGCCCGCGGAGGACGCGCGTCGCTTCTTCGATCAGGCGTAGTGCTTCATCGAACTCCTTGAGTTTCAGCGATGCACGCGCGCGCCAGACTTGCAGATACGGCCGCTCGGCCTGCGCGTCGTGCGGCAGCCGGTCGATCCACTCGGCGAGGCCGCGCGCCTGACCCTGCTGGACGAGACGTGGGGCGATCTCTTCGAGCAGCTCGGCGGCGTCGCTCCATTCTTCGAGTTCGAACAACAGCTCGACGGCTTCGTTCAACAGTCCGAAGCGGGAGAGCGTCTCGGCGACGCTGCGGCCGGATTCGGCGTAGCCCACCGGGTCGTCGCTGCGGAACTGCTGCATCAACAGCGAGCGCATGAGCTGATGGCAGCGGTAGGTCGGCGGCTCGTCGCTGTGCTGCGTGACGAACAACACGCGCGTTGCGATCTCACGCAGCAGGCGCTCGGCGTCCATACGGCCGGCGACGTCGTTGCAGAGCGCGGGCGTCCACACAGGCAGCAGGCTGATGTCGCGAAGGAACGTGCGCAGTTCGTCCGGCACGGTGTCGAGCGCTTCGCCGTGGACGTAGTCGGCCAGCGATAGGCCGACGTTCGGGCCGGCGATGCTGCCGGCGCCGCCGCTCGCCGCTTCGCCGTCGACGCTGG
>CAZRHH010000104.1:0-8515 GCA_964599885.1 uncultured Dehalococcoidia bacterium
TGCTCGGCGTCGAGCGCCCGGCGGGGCGCCGCGCCGCCGTGGCGCTCGCCGAAGCCGGCGCGAACGTTGCCGTCGTCACGCTCGCGGAAGACGTAAAGGCCGAGTTCGCGGCGAACAGTACCGCGAACGAGTTCTGGGCGCTGGGCCGGAAGGGTATCGCGCTCACGTCAGACTCCGGCGGGACAGCCGTGCGCGAAGCGATCGCCGATGCCACCGTTGAACTCGGCCCGATCAGCGTGCTGGTGTACCACGCGCTCGCGCCGTTGCCACGGGAAACGCTCGCCGCGCTTCGATCCGATCCTGCGATCGTTGTGCTGGTCGGCGACGATGCCGCCAGCGACGATCCGCGCGCGCTCCTGGAGTGGACCAGGGAACTCGCGGACGCCGGCCTGCGAGCTAACGCCCTCGTTGCGTCGCGCGGTGCGGCCGACGCAATCGGACCTGCGCTGAAAGAGCATCATCCGCACGGAGGTGACGTCGATCTCCCGTCAGCGGTCGTCTATCTCACGTCTGACGCGAGCGCCGCTGTCGAGGGCGCGATGGTGGTTGCTTCTTCGTAGCCCCGAGCGTCCGCCTTCGGTGCGTTACGATGTCCACATGAACGCGCTCAACTCCATCCAGGCCCTCTTACGCGAACACCTGCCAACGTTGCGCGATCGACGTGTCGTCCTCGCCGCGTCCGGCGGCGGCGATTCGACGGCGATGGTGTCGATGTTGTGCGAAGCAGAACTCATCGATCCCACTCTCACGATCGTCGCGCACTTCGACCATCGGCTACGTGATCCGTCGTCATCGGCGCGCGATCGCGAGGTCGTCGATGCGCTTTGCCTACGTTACGGCTTGCGGTTGTGCGTTGGCGCGTGGGACGCTCCGCGACCCGGCGAAGCTGCCGCTCGTCAAGCACGCTACGCGTTTCTGCGGGCGGTGGCAGAAGATTGTGACGCAGATGCTGTGCTCACCGGACACACCGCCGACGATCAAATCGAGACCGTCGTCATGCACGCCATGCGTGGAGCGGGGCTCCACGGACTCTCCGGCATGATGTCGGATGCGCCGTTCCCGATCGGTAACGCGCGATCGACGGGCGCGCCGCGACTATTACGGCCATTGCTGCGCGTCACGCGGGCACAGACGCGAGCGTGGTGTGCCGATCACGGCATCGCGTACGCCGACGACGCCACGAACGAAGATCGTTCGCTGCTGCGTAACCGTGTACGGCTCGACGTGCTGCGGCGCGTGTTTGCGGAGGAGCCTGAATCGGGAAACGCAATCCTGGCTATGGCCGCAACGGCGAAAGCCACAGTGTCGGCGCTGGATGCGGCTGCCCTTGCTGCGGTGCCGCTCGACTTCGATGGGACCATCGTGACGCTCCCGCGCGCGGCATTGCGTGCGTTGTCCGCCGAGTTGATGCCGTACGTGTATCGCCGCGCGCTGGTCCAACTGCTCGGCGATGCACGCGACATCGGGCGCAAGCACTATGCAATGCTCGCGGATGTCGCGGCGGCGCGCACCGGCGCTATGTTCGAGTTGCCGCGCAACGTCGTCGTCACGGTGGACGCCGATGCGTTGGTCCTGTCCCTTGGACCGCTTGCGCCGGCAGCCGTTGACCCGACGGCGGAAGCACCGCTGCCGTTCGAGGGCACACTGGGTGCGTGGCACATCGACGTTGCGCGCGGCGATAGCGCCCAGGCGACGAGCGCGATGCTGCATCTCCCGCCCGGCGCCGTCATCCGCGCACGACGCCCGGGCGATCGCCTCCAGCCCCGCGGCATGCGCGGCCACAAGAAGCTGCAAGACTACTACGTCGATCGCAGGGTTGCGCGCCGCTACCGTGACACCGCCCCCGTGATCGCGCTCGACAGCGACGTGTTGTGGACGCCATACGGCGCGGCGGATCAGAGCGCGCAAGCCGGCGATCCGTACATCATCACCGCGACGCACGCGTGACCGCAGCGCCCTGCATCAGGCTGGAGAACTTCCATGATCTGTGGAGCGGGCTTTCAGCCCGCGTTCGTGGGTTCGGCACGAGAATCGGACAACACCGCGATACGCGTGGCGGCGACTCATTCTGCTAAGTCCCCTCGATCCACTCCGGGTTAGACGCCTCAAGCTTGGCGTGCGTGACGTCGCGCAGATGGGCGAGCGTGAGCGCGCGAAAGTCCCCAGCATCGGCGTCGCCGGCGCGGATGCGTTCGGACAGCTCGCCGTTGCGTTCGAGGAGCGCGCGGCGCGTCGCGTCGAGCGTTTCAGGACGTGCTTCGGCACCGAGCACGTAGTCGAGGCCGCGCCACTCCGCATCGAGCGCGCGTTCCTCGTCGCGCAACTCGCGCCGCACGATACCGATGACGTTGGCGGCGACGCGCGCGTTGTATTTCGATGCGCCCGTCAGCCCGGGCACGAGTTGATCGTCGAGCAACGTTTGTACCGCACGCAAGAGTTCGTCGACAGTCGGGCGGTCATGCATCGTCTGGCTCCGATCTGGATCGCGCGGTCACGACAGCGTCCCTCGCGACGATCACCCAATCAACTCGAGCAGTTCCCATTCCGTTTCGGCGGTGCGGCGACCGATGCTCGCGAGTTCGACGCTGTTCGAGTGTCCATCGAGAAACGTGCGCGCCTGGCCCATGCAGATGACGCCCCAGCGCAGGTTGCCAAAGATCTCCCAGAACCGCACGCGTTCTGGATCGACGCGGGCACCCCCGGCAGCCTCGTACGCGGCGTAAAAATCGTCGCGTTCGCCGATGCCGCCGACTGGCTTATCGCCGCCGAAGCGCCACGACCGCACGCACATCCAGGCGATGTCCTCCATTGGATCGCCGCCGTGCGCGAGTTCCCAATCGAGGATGGCGACGACGCCGCTCGCGTCGAAGAGCACGTTGCCCATGCGATAATCTCCGTGGACGAGTGTGAGCGCGCCTGATTCGGCGGGCTCCGGCATGTGCATGCGGAGCCACCGGATCGCCAGATCGAACACGGGATGCGGCTCCGGCGCTATCGTGCGCAGGATCGTGTCATAGCGGTCAACTTCATCCGCGGCCGCGACGCCGGATGCCGGCGCGGGAAGTCCAGCGAACGCTTCGTTCTCGACCGCGATCGCGTGGATCTGCGCGAGTACGCGCCCGAGTTGCGCCGGTAACGCGGCGCGCGCCTCGGCGTACGCGTCGTCGCGCATGAGTCGCTTTGGCAGCGTCTCGCCGTCAAGGCGGCGGACGATGAAGAATTCGCCGCCCAGCGAATCATCGCCGAGGAAGAGCGGTTCCGGAGCCGGCACCCCAGCGTCGTGCGCCGCGCGCAACAGGCTGAATTCGAGCGCGCGTGCCATCGACTTCGGCGCGCCGCGCGTGTCGCGCTGAAGAATCAACGGCAACGTTTCGGTACCGCCGGCGCGTTCGACCGTCGCGTCAAGCGACCACGTCTCGCGTGACGCGCCGCCCGTCAGGCGGCGCATGTCGTCCACACGCACGGATCTTGCGCCGGTTGCGCGCAGCAGGAACGCCTGAATGCCGGCCGTCAGGTCATCTGTCACTAGCTGACCTGGTCGAGGTACTCCGAGAGCCCGTAGCCGACGTGGTCGCCGCAGCGGAACTCCGTCATGCCTTCGCCGACGTGCGTCGTCATGCCTTCGCGGCGGTTGCGCAACGGGATGAATGACATCACGCGGCCGGTAACGTCGAGTTCCTCGCCGCTTTCGAGCGCGAGGTGCGCCGTCAGGCTCTCGTGAAACAAGCCGCCTTTGTCGAACTGTGTGTTAATGTCGGCGCGGATGATGCGCTCCATCTTGTCGCCGCGCACGACGACGCCGCTCTGCATGTTGTGCTCCGGGTCGCGCCAGATCGTCGACACCATCATGCCGAAGTCCGGCGCAAAGTTGATCGTCAGCCAGCGATAGGAGTGGATCGCCTGCCAGAAGCGCGGCCCCCACGAGTGATCGCGCAAGCCGAGGCCGTCGATCGCGATCGGCGCTTCGCCGTCGACTTCGACCGTTCCGCGAACGACCATGTGTTGCTCGTAGTGTGCCTTGCCAAACTCCTTCGATGCATCGACGATCTTTCGGTTACCGCCGGTGCTGCCGTACACGGGACCGGCGGATACGTGCATCAGATCGACCTTCACCTTGCGGAACGGATTGTTGCGAAACGCGTCGCGCGGATCGACCATCTGCGCCGGTTCAGTGAGATAGACGGCCGAGCCTTCGTACGTCGTGCGTAGCTGTTCCATCGGTTCGATCGCCTCGAAGCACATGCCGCCGGCGTCCATCGCGTCGTTTTTCGTGATCTCCGGCCGTTTGAACTGAAATAGCACGCTGCCGTCCGGCATGTAGAGCGTCAGCGTCATCTCCGCGTAGCCCTCGTTCGCGCGGTTGCCGAGGCGCAGGAAGCCGCCGCTCTTCTTCGCGCGGTCGAAGAAGTTGAAGTACATGCTCTCGTTGAAGTTCTGCTCCGGACCGAGCGGGTGCGTGTAGTCGTCCTGCGCCGTGAGATCGCCAAGAATCGTGACCATGCTTCGTACTCCCTTCGCGCCGATGCGCTGCGTCGAGAGTGTAGTGCGCTCCGATGCCTACGCGCCACGGCTGCGTGTCCGTGGCGTTTTCAGAACATTCGCTCAGGCACCAACTCGCGCGAGCGTGGCGCCGGCGTAGACCGCGGCCATGCCGACGACGACACTCCCGGCGAGATTCGCCGTGAGTGCGAGCATGTCACCCGCTTCGGCGAACTGTAGCGTGTCCCAGGCAAGCGCCGAGAACGTCGTGAAGGCGCCGAGAAAGCCGACCGCGACGAATAGACGCCACTCAGACGCCCAGCCGAAGCGATCTACACTCAGCGTCAGGAATAGCCCGATCAGGAAGGCGCCGACGATATTCACGACGAAGATCCCGAGTGCGCCGGAGTTCGTCCACTCGGTCAGCCGGGATGCGCCGTAATGACGCGCGATCGCCCCGAGCGCTCCGCCGGCTGCGACGAGCAGCGCGGTCATCATGAGTGCGCCACTCGCTCGCCTGTTCGGTGATGAAGAAGTGGCGCGGGGCGAACGCCCGCGCCACGTCGATCAGCGTCCACCGCGAGGAGAGGGCCGCTCGTCCTGGTACTCGCTGGGCGTTGCTTCGGGGAAGCCGACGCGTCGCGGGATCAGGATGTAGTTGTGGACGATCGATGCCGCGATACCACCCGCTATCGGCGCCACCCAGTAGATCCACGTGTCCTTCCATTCGCCGTCCACGAGCGCCGGCCCGAAGTGACGCGCCGGGTTCATCGCCGCGCCGGTCAGCGGGCCGGCCAGCAAAATGTCCATCGTGATCGTCAGGCCGATCGCGAGCGGCGCGATCGCCTGCGCGCCGCGAGAGTCGATCGCCACGCCGTGGATCACGTACACGAGGAAGAACGTCAGGATGAACTCAAGGATGAGCGCGTTCGTGCGTCCGACGATCACGGCATCGGCGTCGCCGTCGTAGTTAACCCGCGGGACGGCGTTCGTGTACGACACGTTCGATTCGTCGAAGAGTTGCTTGAGGATCAGTGCGGCGACGACTGCGCCGGCGAGTTGCACAATGATGTACGCGGCGGACTTGATCGCGCCGATTTTTCCGCTCACAAAGAGCGCGACCGTGACCGCCGGGTTGTAGTGCCCGCCGGAGATATGGCCCGCGGCCGCGACCATCAAGCCGATGGCGAGTCCGTGCGCGAGGGCGACGGCGACCAACGTGCCACCGTTGCTGTAGCCCTGCGTTCCGGCCGTGAGAATTGCGCCGGCGCCGATGAAGATGAGCGCAAAGGTTCCGATGAACTCGGCGATCAGTGGCCGGATCCAGCGGTCCAGCAGCGCTTCATCGATGAACGACTCGGCGAGCATGTCTTGCGCGGGCACCATCATGTCGTTGTCCATGTCGGCCATCGCCTGCTCCTCTCAAATGATAAAGAGAGTATCTCGATAACTGCTTCTATCGTAGGATTGAGACGCCGTGGTGTCAATAGCGACGACGTTCCCCCGCACGTTAAAGCAGCCGTGCAGAGAGTTAACGCCAGCCTTCGGTCACTCGGGCGTCGCGGAGGGGCTGGGCGTAGATGCGGTCGCGCGGGACGCAGCCCGTTGCGTATTGGCCGAACTCGTTGTGCTTGGCGCGCATCAGCGCCGTGCAGTAGCTGACGCCGATGCACGACTTGTCGCGCTCCATGCCGTCGCCGTGGAGCGCATCAACCGCGAAGTCCGGGTAGGCAAGCGCGCCACGGCCGAGGCCGACGAGCGTCACATCGCCCGCCGCCACGTTGGCGGCGCCCGCGTGAAGCGCGTAGTGCCGCAGCCACGAGTAGCCAGTGCCGACGACCGGCAGCGTCGGATGGGCGTGCTGTACGGCAGCAGTCAGCGCGAAGTGCCGTTCGACGCCGGTGAGCGGATGTTCGGGCGGCGTGTAACCGTCGACCGGCGGCTTCTCGAACGGGCGGCCGATGTGCGGGTTGTAGTACGGGCTGCCCATCGAGACGTTGAGCAGCTGCAATCCGAGACCGCGCAGTTCACCGATGAGTTTGACCGGCTCTGTAAGGTCGGCGCGTTCGGGATCGCGACTGTCGACGCCCCAACCATCCAGATACGGCATATCGCGAGCAGCGGGGATGCCGACACCGTCCTCGCGTGCCACGTATGGCGCGCCATCGAACACGTTCATGCGCGTCGCGAGCATGATGCTGTCGCGCAGACGCCCGCGGATCGTGCCGAAGACGTTGCGGACGAAGCGAGTGCGTCGCTCGAACCCGCCGCCGTAGTCGCCGCGACGTGTACGCGCGCCGAGCAGTTCGTTTAGCAAGTAGGTGTGGCATTGCTTGATGTCGATGAAGTCGAAGCCCGCTTCACGCGCCAGGATGGCCGCTTCGACAAAGCGATCCTCCAGCCGCGCGAGCTCACTGTCTGTCAGCACGTCGAGCGTCTTTGTGTGCTTCACGGCGTCGATCGCGCGACCGTGCTGGACGATGATCGGCGCCGCGGCGGACCAGCGTCCCGAGTGTGTGAGCTGCATACCGACGATGAACCCCTCCGTCGTGCCGAGGCGCGCGCGGCGGGCGGCGCGCGTCTCGTCGAGCAGGCGCTTGATCTCGGGCAGCGTTTCGCGCGAGATAACGAGTTGTCGCGGATTGGCACGCGCTTCCGGCACGACGGCCGTAGCTTCACCCCATAACACCGCCGCGCCACCCTCAGCGAAGCGCCTCCAGCGCCGGAATGTCAGTTCGCCCGGTGTCCCATCGAGATTGCCATCGCAGCCTTCCATCGGGTGGACGGCGAGGCGATTCGCCGCGGTGAACGGCCCGATCCGAACCGGCGCACCCAGTTGCTTTGCCACGTCCTCGCTGAGCGCGATCGCGTCGCCGCGAGCGGCGATATCAGCGCGCAGTTCGTCGGGATGGCGATAGTTGAAGTACGGCATCGTGCGCGAAGCTTACAGCAAACGCGGCGAGAGCTACGCGCGTGCGCTTAAAGCGTTGCACGCGATTGGCAGAACCATGTCCGTTTCATCGCAAACGACCATACGGCGTTGACACACGACCGGGTCAAACCTACGATCGGCAACGTGGCGTGGAGTTCCCACGACGCCCCTTCGCAATCCCCGGTGGCTCGGGCACAACGTTGGAGGAATCACGATGACGCTTCGAAGAAGCATCATACTCTCCTGTACGCTAGCGGCAGTGGTCTTGGCGTCGATGGGCGTCAACGGGCCGGCCCGCGCGGAAGCCGGCAACCCGGATCCACAAGCTCTCGTCGAACAGTTCTTCGCCGAACTCAATGCGGGTGACACGTCTGGCGCGGCAGCGCTCGTCACGGAGGATTTCGTCCTGACGGACATTGACGGCGGTTCGTTCGCCGTCGTCGGTAGAGTGGCGTTTGAGTCCGTTCTCGAGGAGGTTGTCGCCGGGAACGCGGATATCACGCTGACCGACCTTGATGTCGACGGTAACACTGTCACCGGAGTCGCCGAATGGACGGACGATTTCACCGACGAAGCAGGTGTCGACCGGTATCTGCAGCCGTTTACCGTGACGACCACCGACGCCGGTCTCATTTCCCGCGGCGACTTCACATACGACGAGACGGACCAGCAAACCGAGGACTACCTGGCGTACCTGGACAGCCAGGAAGACGACGGTGGCGAGGACGAAGGCCCGCCGCCGACAGAGATCGCGCTCGCTGCGCAGCCCGGCGGTAACCAGCCGGGAACCGCGTCAATCTTCGCCGACAGCCCGGGCATCACGGGCGTGTTCCTCGACATTACTCCGGGCGCTGTTGGCGTGCAGCAGCCGGCGCATTTCCACACGGGCACGTGCGCGGCGCCGGGACCCATCGTCGAACCGCTGGCGAACGTGCTGGACGGCCAATCGTTTACGCTGCTGAGCGCGGGCATCGACGACCTTGTCGACGCGGGGCTGATCATCAATGTGCACCTGTCGACGACGCAGCTAACGACGTACGTGTCGTGCGGTGAGGTACTCGCCGCCGCCGCGCCCGCGCCGACGACGCCGGCGGGCGCGACACC
>CAZRHH010000105.1:0-8436 GCA_964599885.1 uncultured Dehalococcoidia bacterium
GCTCGTCGCCGTCGCGAGGGGCGCACCGGCGCTGCTCGTGGCGGTCGGCGCGGGCGTGCTCGCGTCGTCGTCGTCATCATCGTCATCATCACGCGTGCGGGTCGGCGTTGCCGTCGGCGTGCGGACGACTGTTGCGGTGGGTGAACCGGGCCCACCGGCCGTCGTTGATGCGGTCGCGGTTGGTGAGGCGGTCGCCGGCGGCGTCGCCGAGGCATCCGGCTCGGTCGTCGATGTTGCAGTGGCCACGCCCGGAGTGCCCGCCGTGTCGGCTGTCTGCGTCGCCGCGACGGTCGTCGTCGCACTGGGTACGACGACAGTCGGCGTTTCGGTGGGTGCCGTCACGGTGGCGGTGAACTCGGGCGTGTTCGTGGCGCCCCCTGCGGTCGTGGCGGTTGCAGCGGCGAGTGCGGTGGCCGTCGCCGCGTCGTTCGCGACGGCCGTCAGCGTCGCGGCGGGTACCGTCCACGTGGGCGTCGGTGTGCCAGTCACGGTTGGCGTTTCGGTTGGCGAGCCGTCCGGCGTTGGTGTGGCCGTGGGCACGACGGACGTGCTCGTCACGCTCGGGGTTACGGTCGCCGTCGGACTCTCGACCACGTCATCGCACTCCGGATCGCCGGCGCAGTAGATGTTGATCGTCGCGTTGCCCGTATCGCCGCCGGCTCCGCCCAGTTGGATCAGGTACGCCTGCGCGGGCACTGCGGGGAACGTGAGCGATGACGGCTGACCCGGGGCGCCGTCATCGCAACCGAGCGAAGTGATACCGTCGGGCGGGGACAGCGTGCCGGTGTAGACGGCGAGTACCGTCTCGAAGTCGCTGCCCACCGTATCGATCGTCACGGTGCGCGGTGGCCCCGACGCGGGCAGCTCGAAGATGTACCAGATCGTCGCGCCGATAGCGGCGCACGGTTGCAGTTCGCCGTCGTCCAGACCGGAGCCGGTCGTATCGAACGTATCCGTGTACGGCAGCGACGGAACCTGCCGCATACTGAAGAAGTAATCCGGATGCGGCGGCTGCAGATCAAAGTCGATGCCCGGGGTGTCTACGCCTCTCGACACCGTGACGAGCGTGGCTTCGTCTTGGTTGCGCACATGGTCGTAGTACTGCGGCGCAAAATCGAACTCCCGCGCGAGCACGCTGTGCTGTCCGGGGGCCACGCCATCGATCGTGTATTCGCCGTTTGCATCCGTCTCCGCGCCGGGGTACAGGCAGCACGCGTCTCCGATCGCCTCGACGAGCGCGAAGCGCAACGGCTCACCCTCCCCATCGCGCACGACGCCCGAAATGCTGCCGCCGGTTTCGAGTTCGAAGTCAATGTCGGGCGTCAGCACCGCCAGCGTGACGGAGACCAGCGTCGCATCGCCCACGTCCCGCACGCTGTCGTAGTACTCGGCGACGTAACCGTCGGCCGTCGCGCTGATCTCGTAGTCACCAGCGGGCAGCCCACGGATGGTGAAGCTGCCATCGGACGCCGTCTCGTCGAAGCCGAACCCGCAGCACGCACCTGCATTGACGGCGGACACGTCCGCACCGGCGATCGGCGCTCCGCCGGCATCGAGGACTACGCCGGAGATGCTGCCCCCGAGAGCGAGCGAGAAGTCGATGTTTGGCGTATCGGCGGCCAGCGCGACGGATACCGGTAGCGCATCCTCGAAATTGGCGGCGTTGTTGTAGAACTCTTCGACGAAGCCCTCTGCGCGCGCCGATACGGTGTAGTCGCCGGCGGGCAAGCCACGCGCCGTGTAGCTGCCGTCGGATGCCGTGCTCGTGAAGTCGTCCCCCTGGTCACCGAACGCGAAGATGTCCGCGTTGGCGATCGGCGCGCCGTCCGCATCGCGCACAACGCCGGAAATCGTGCCGCCGAGGTCGAGCGAGAAATTGGTGTTGGCGGCAGTACCGCCGGCCGTCACGAACACGGGGGCGGCGGTGTCCTCCGTCGGCGCGTTGTTGTAGTACTCGGGTACGTAGCTGCTCGCGAACGCCGAGACGCGGTACACGCCGGGGTTCAAGTCTGTGATGGTGTAGACGCCGTTGATGTCGGTGAATGCACCGAACCCACCCAGGCAGCACGCATCGTTGCTTGCGGATACGAGCGCGGCGGCAATCGGCAGGCCGCCCGCATCGGTGACGGTCCCGGAGATCGTCGCTCCCACGCCGAGCGAGAAGTCGACATCGGGGGACGTCGGGCCGGCGCTTACGCCGACGACGGTGGCCACGCCTTCGTCGATCACGTTGTCGAAGTACTCGGGCGCGAATCCTGCGGCGCTTGCGTCGACGAAGTAGTCGCCGGGCGCGAGCTCGTCGATCGTGTAGACGCCGGCCGCATCAGCGATGGCGAAGCCGCTTCCGGCACAGCACTCCGTGGTCTCCGCGAGCACGACAGCGCCGGCGATCGGCAGCCCACTACCGTCGCGGACGGTGCCGGAAATGGCCCCGCCGATCATCAACTGCAGATCGATGAATGGAGTAATGGCGCCTTCCGACACCGATATGGTGGCCGCGCTCTCCTCGTCGAAGGTGCCGGAGTAGTACTGGTCCGGATAGCCATCAGCTCGCACCCGCATGGTGTACGCGCCCGGCGGCAAGCCAAATGCTTGGTAGGCGCCCCCGGTTTGCGTCCCCACGAAGATGCAACAGAACTCGTCGTTGAAGAACGCCACCTCCGCGCCGACAAGCGCCGTGCCCTCGTGATCCGTAATGATTCCGGAGACGCTCCCGCCCGGCGTCAGACCGAAGTCAATGCCGGGGATCGCGGCGTTGCCGGTGATCACAACCGGCGTCGCGGCGTCGCGGTCATACTCGTTGTTGTAGTAGCGCGGCGCTAAATCGCCGTAGTGCGCCTCCACGAGGTAGCTTCCGGGCGCCAGCGTGTCGATGGTAAACGAGCCGTCTGCTCCGGTGAACACCGAGCCGTATTGACAACAGTTCTCCGCGCTCGCCTCGACGAGCGCGTTCGCGAGCGGATTGCCATCGCCGTCGCGCACGAAGCCGGAGATGCTGCCGCCTACGTCGAGGGTGAAGTCGATGCCCGATACCGTGGCGCCGACGGATACCGCCACCGGTTCGGCGACCGACGAATCATAGACGCCGTCGAAGTATTCGTAGACGAAGCCGACCGCGCCGGCTTCGACGCGGTACGTGCCCGGATCGACGGCGATCGCGTATGCGCCGCCCGCGTCCGCTGTTACTGAGTCGCCGGAGAAGCAGCAGAAACCATATGGCTGCAAGGTCACGAGAGCGCCGGCTATCGGCGCGCCTAGCGCGTCGACGACCGTCCCGGAGATCGTCCCCCGAGTGGCGAGCCCGCCCGCCGGCAGGTCGGGCGCGACCGTATCCACACGACCGGCGGCGACGGCGCCATGCGGCGCGTTCGCAGCAGCGAGGATCAGCATCAATGACGCGATAAGAATGACAGCACGAAGCAAGACACACCTCGGTTCACAGGCGCCACGACCAGACCAACACCACCCCGCGCGCCGAGTCAATTATGTAGAGAAGGCGATAGTACAGGTTGTTATGTTCTTTGAACAAGCGGTATCGCGGTACATTTTGTACCTAAATGCCGAGGCCTCGCGATGTCAACGGCCTCTCGCGCTTCCACGCGCGCGCAACGGGGCGTGGATCGCCACATCGGCGACTATCTGTGGATAGACTCGTACGGAGGAGCATCGATGCGACAGAACAGCGTGAAAGCGAAGTGGCGGGCCGGCGACGTCGCCCTCGGCGCCTGGCTGACAAATCCGAGCAGCATCTCGGCCGAGATGATGGCGCACGCCGGCTACGACTACGTCTGCGTCGACATGCAGCACGGCATCATCGGCTATCAGGTCGCCGTGACGATGCTGCAGGCGATCAGCACGACGGACGCGATGCCGTTCGTGCGCGTGCCATGGAACGACATCAGCATCATCAGCAAGATGCTCGACGCCGGCGCGATGGGCGTCGTCATACCCATGGTGAACAGCGCCGACGAAGCGAAGCAGGCCGTCGCCGCCTGCCGCTACTTCCCGGAGGGATCGCGCAGTTGGGGTCCGACGCGCGCGGCATGGTACGCGGGCGCCGACTACTACCCGAACGCCAATCAGGAAGTGGCCTGCATTCCGATGATCGAGACGAAGGAGGCGGTTGAGCGTCTCGACGACATTCTCGCTGTGCCCGGCATCGATGCGGCGTACGTCGGACCGTCGGACCTGAGCGTGACGTACGGACTGCCGCCGGGGCCGGACAACGGCGGCGCGTTCGAGGAAGCGCGGCTGCGCGTCGCCGCGGCGTGCGCCGAGCGCGGCGTGACGGCGGGCATCCACGCCAACGCGTCGCTCGCGGCGAAGCACACGGCGGCGGGGTATCAGATGATCACGATCACCAACGATCTTGGGACGCTCGCCGTCGCCGCGGCGGCGGAGGTGAAGTTGGCGCGTGACGGCGTCGCGGGCGCTGCGCGCTGATGGATCTCGACGCGCTCGACATCGTTTCCATTGCCATCAGCGTCGTCATTGTCTCGTACATGCTGATGGAATCGTTGTTTGTGCAGCGGCGGGCGGTGACGTCGTATGCGGTGATCCGGATCTTCACGTCGATCGCTGTTGCAGTGGCGGCGGGGGCGATCACGGGGCAGTGGGCGATTGCGGCGGTGTTTCTGGCGATCGGCGCGTTTCGGTTGCGGACTACGCGGCCGGAGGGTGGAAGCTAGAGGCGGGAGACGGGAAGCGGGAAGCGGGAGCCTCGCAAACGGAGGCGCACAACCGCATCGTTATGGCTCGGACCGAACTAGCGCCTCGCGATTACAACGATCTCGCCCCGGATCCACGCGACCTGGTCGGAGCCGGGCTTCGTTCGGGCCATACTAAGAAACGCAGGATTCGGATCGACTCCCATCACGGCGTGGCCGGCGAGCGCGAGCGCTAATGCCAGCCGCCCGGTTCCGCAACCGAGGTCAAGCACCCGCAATCCGGGTTTACGGTTTGCGACGCCGAGGAAGAAGTCGTCTGCTTCACTCCACAGATGATTCGTGTCGTAGGACGCGGCGTGCCGAGGGTCGCGCTCTGGATCATCGATCCTCATCGGCGGTGCCGCACCAAGGCGAGTGTACTCATGAAATTTCTTCTCTTCGATCGCCGTCAGGCCCATGCCCGACACATCGTATCGAAGAGCTCGGTGGGGCCTGAGCGGCGCTCGGGGAGGAACGGGAAGGGCGGCGTGCATTTGGTTCGGGGTTGGTGGCGCCGTGTGCGTTGGGGCATCGGCATAGCAAGCTATGCCGCCACGGCGCGACCCGTGCATGCCGACCGAGCATGTGTTGACGCGAATTTCGGCGAACGGGCGGGTTTCGGCCGGGGTCCGGCAAGCGGGGCACCTACCGTTGGATGTGGATCGTTCGTTGCAGCGCGTTCAAACATCCCGTTGCCCGCTTCTCGCATCTCGCTTCCTCATGGTCTATTCTTCTCGGGCGTCAACTGCCGTGGGCTACGTTGCCGCGCTTTACGCGAAAGGAACCGGAGGAAACATGGAACTCAATAACGTAGTCCTGGTCGATGGCGCGCGCTCGGCGTTCGGCCGCGGGGGGCGCGGATCGCTCGTCGCCACGCGGCTCGATGAAGCCGCCGGCACGGTGCTGCGCTCGCTGATGGAGCGCAACCCGAAGGTCAGCCCGTGGATGGTCGAGGACATCGGTCTCGGCAACGTCATGGGCGCGGGCGAGCTGATCCTGATCGGCGCGAACAACGTGGCGCACCTCGCCGGGTTGCCCGCCGAAGTGTGCTCGTTCGACACGAACCGTCAGTGCGGATCGAGCATGGAGACGCTGCACCGCGTCGCGCAGTCGATCATGGTCGGCGCGTCGGACTGCGGCATCGCGCTTGGCATCGAGCGCATGGGCCGCTCGCTCGGCGGCGGCGCGAACGGCGCCCCGAAGACGCGCGTCACGGAGTTCAACAAGGAACTCGTGAAGATGAACGAGATGCAGCGGAACATGGCGCCTGACCACGACGCGAACTTTTCGGTGAAGTTTCCGGACGCGATTCTCGACGCGTCGCCGATCACGTCGATGACGCAGACGGCGCAGAACGTCGCCGAGGTGTACGGGCTGTCCCGCGAGGAGATGGACCAGTTCTCGGTCGACAGCCACCGCAAGGTCGCGGAGGCGTACGACAAGGGCATCTACAAGGACGAAGTGATCCCGCTCGAGATCGAGGCGCCGGTGTTCGACGACCAGGGCAACTGGCTGCCGGACGAGCGCGGCAAGAAGCTGATGTTCGATCAGGACGAGTGCCTGCGCCGCGGCACGAACATGGAGGGCCTCGGCTCGCTAAACCCGGTGAAGGGCATCGTCAGCCTGATGGGCGAAGACGTGCGGATCACGGCCGGCAACTCGTGCCCGACGAACGACGGTGTGTCGGCGGCGCTGTTGATGAGCGAGAAGAAGGCGAAGGAGTTGGGGCTGGAGCCGCTGGCGCGGATCATCGGCATGGGCGTCGCGGGCGTGAAGCCGCAGGTAATGGGGCTCGGGCCGATTCCGGCGACGAACAAGGCGCTGCGCCATGCCGGCATCAGCGCGGACCAGATCGACCGCGTCGAGTTCAACGAGGCGTTCGCGGCGCAGGTGATCCCGTCGTGCCGCGACCTCGGCATCTCGATGGACAAGGTGAACGTCAACGGCGGCTCGATCGCGATCGGCCACCCGCTGGGCGCGACGGGCGCGCGGCTGGTGTCGACGGTGGCGCACGAACTCCGCCGCTCCGGCAAGCGCTACGGCCTCGCGACGCAGTGCATCGGCGTCGGCATGGGCATCTCGACGATCATCGAAGCGATGTAGGCTGCGGTTCGCGGCTGAGTTAGATGTGGGAGCGCGCCGACCGTTGAGATCGGCGCGCTTTTGTGTGCTCAGCGCCCGACTTACCGCGCTTCGCGGCCGATACTTTGACAGACACCGTGTCGGAGAAGACAAATGTCGCACGTGATTGGGGCCATATTCCTTACATTGATCGGCACGGTCGGGCTCGTGATTGGCCTGATGGACTTTCGCGATCCGACGAGAATGCGAAGGTCTTGGTGGACTAAGCACACGTACGCGTGGGCGAGTGACTGCGCACTCAAAGCGATTGCCACGCTGACACTGGCGCTTTTTTTCTTTCTCTTCGTTGCGGCGTTGGGTTTCGCCATAGCCGAACTTCGTGAGATCTGAACGCGGTGGTCGAACCTTCGCCACTTCGCGCCACCGCACATCCTCGTTATGCCAACCTGCGCCGCGCATCACACATTCGCCGCGTTCCCCCGTGCGCGGGGCGTGATCGGCGCGTATAATGCGCCCGAACCACCGACCGTCGCCGGTATGCGACGGGTGCTCATCTCCCACAGTGCAGCCGTTTGACGAAGCATCCGCGCCGGGTGCGGGCAAACTGTTGCATGCGCCGCGCGCGGGGAGATGGTTGCAGGTTCTGGGTAAGGGTTCCGCGATGGGCGGAGCCAACGCTCCGCAGCTACGTCCTTTGGTCGGGGCGTGCCGCGACGAGCCACTGACGTAGTGATCACCACTCGCCGCGGCGAGTTCCACGGAGGGATATGGCGGTCAGGACCTGGGTGGGTCGCTTCTGCGTGATCGATGGCCGCGTCGAGGAAGACGGGCCGTGGCTCGGCTCCCTCATCCGCCAGCGGCCCGACGAAGAAGCCGACGAACTCTACGTCCTCGTCGAACCCTCGAACACTGATAGTGCCGAGTACACGTCGCAGCTCGTCGACGTGATCGGCCAGCTCTACAACAAGGACCCGCTGTCGCTGACCGGCGCGCTGACGCGATCGATGCGCGCCGCGCACGAGCATCTGCGCGACTGGAACCGCAAGAGCCTGCGCGAACATCAGGTCGGCGCCGGGTCGAGCTGTCTCGCGCTGCGCGGCACGGACGCGTATCTCGCGCAGGTCGGCCCGAGCGTCGCGTACGTGCTGACGCACAACGGCGACTTCCGCCGTCTGCACGCCGACCCGCCGACATTCGAAGAATCGCTCGGCGTGGCGGAGACGTTCGAGCCGCGGCTGCGGCGCATTCCGCTGGAGCCGGGCGATCTCGTGCTGCTGGCGTCGACGGCGATCGAGCGGCTGATCGCCGAGCCGCACGTGCGGCGCATTCTCGAACGCGGCGCCGACGACGCGCTGCCCGAGCTGTACCAGATGACGAAGGACGAGCCGGACATGTCGCTCGTGCTACTGTCGTGCTTCGAGCAGGACGAGCCGCTCGACGCGCTGCCGGCGTATCTTTCGAACACACCGCAAGCGGAGGACGACGCGCAGCCGCTCGACGACGCGCCATCAGCGCAAGCCGTGCTCGCTGGCGCACCGCGCGGCGACGCGCCGAAGACGGCGAGCGCGTCGCTGGCGTTCGAGACGGCGACGCCATTCGAGCTGCCGCGGCGCCCACTGGTCGAGCAGGTCGCCGAGATCGCGGCGTC
>CAZRHH010000106.1:0-8406 GCA_964599885.1 uncultured Dehalococcoidia bacterium
GGCCCAGATCAGCGCTGGGACCGCGATGCGACGCGCGGGCGTCACGCGCACGAACGGATCCTCGCGTCGTTCCTGGCGCACGAGGCGGACATCCTCATCGGCACGCAGATGCTGGCGAAGGGGCTCGATATGCCGTCGGTGACGGTCGTCGGCGTCGTTAACGCGGACATCGGGCTGCACTTGCCGGACTTCCGCGCGGGCGAGCGGACGTTTCAATTGCTGACGCAGGTGGCGGGGCGCGCCGGCCGCGGTGAGCGGCCGGGGCGCGTGATCATCCAGACGTATCAACCGGAGCACTACGCGATCGACGCGGCGTCTCGGTACGACTACGAGGGCTTCGCGGCGGCGGAACTCGCGTCACGGGCGGAGCATCGTTATCCGCCGTTCGCGCGGCTCGTGCGGATGACCTACGCGCACGTCAACGCGAAGGTCGCGCGCGAGGAGGCGACGCGGGTGCATCGCGCGATGTCACAGCGGCGGGCGGAGCAGGGTTCGGACATCGAGGTGCTGGGGCCGTCGCCGGCGTACGTGCCGCGCGTGCGCGGGCGGTGGCGCTGGCAGTTGCTGCTGCGCGGGCGCGATCCGGGGGCGCTGGTGCGTGACTTTCTGTTGGCGCCGGGCTGGGCGGTGGATGTGGATCCGGCAACGTTGTTTTAGCGGGTTCTTGTCCACAGATGTCACAGATTTCACGGATGGGATGAGCGGGGAACCACAGAGGCACAGAGGCACAGAGGCCATTGGTCGAGGCGTTTCAGGCGGAGAATATGGAGATGATGCTTCGTGCGCGGCCGGAGGGGACGGATCTGAAGGTTCGTGCCTACAGTTGTGTGTTCTGGATGAGCGAGCTTTGAAGTGTGCGATTCTACTCGATGCGGTCGCGCGCGGCGGCACGCAACGCCACCAGCGCCGCCGCGAGGTCCGCGGCCAGCGGCGCTTCGAGTTCTACGCGATCGTTGGTACGCGGGTGGGTGAAGACGATGCGTTGGGCGTGGAGGAACTGACGGGCGACGAGCGGCGACGGTTTGCCGTAGACGCGGTCACCGACGATCGGGTGGCCGATGGCGGCGAGGTGGACGCGGATCTGGTGCGTGCGGCCGGTTTTCGGGCGGGCTTCGACGAGCGACGAGCCGCTGAAGCGCTCGATGACGGTGTATGCGGTGACGGACTCGCGGCCGCCTTCGATGACGGCCATGCGTTCGCGGCGGCGCGGGTCGCGGGCGAGGGGCGCGTCGATGACGCCTTCGGCCGGTTTCGGTGTGCCTTCGACGAGCGCGAGGTACGTCTTTTCGATCGTGCGGTTCTTGAGTTGCTTCGCGAGGCCGTTGTGGGCGGCGTCGTTCTTGGCGATGAGGATGACGCCCGACGTGTCGCGGTCGAGGCGGTGGACGATGCCGGGGCGCATGACGCCGCCGATGCCGGAAAGGTCGTCGCTGTGAGCGAGCACGGCGTTGACGAGCGTCGACGACGGGTGGCCGGGGGCGGGGTGTACCGTCATGCGCGGCGGCTTGTTGACGGCGATGATGTCGCTGTCTTCAAAGATCACCTCGAGCGCGATCGCTTCCGGTTGCGCCGTGGCGGGCGCCGGAGGAGGGACGTCGACGCTCACGCGCTGGCCGGGTTCGAGGCGGAGGGCGGGCTTGGCGCGCTGGCCGGCGACGGCAACGCGGCCGTCATCGATGAGGCGATGCACGTAAGAGCGAGTGAGTTCGGGCAGCATCCGCGTCACGAAGACGTCGAGGCGCTCGCCGGCGACATCGACGACGAGTTCAGTCGTCACCGGCGGCCGATTCTGGTACGGATGGTGCTTCTGGTGGGCGCTTCTTGTCGGGGCGGTCGAATTCCTGCAGCACGAAGAAGAGCAGCACGGCCGTGATGCTGATGGAGATGCTGGCGTCGGCGATGTTGAAGGTCGGGAAGCCGCCGACATCGATGAAGTCGGTGACCTCGCCCATGCGGACACGGTCGATGAAGTTGCCGATGGCTCCGCCGAGCTGCATGCCGAGCGCCAGGCGGATGATGCCGTGATCCATCGGCGGGAAGACGTAGTAGAGGATGATGGCGCCGAGGCCGAGGAGGCTGGTGATGATGAGGAAGAACGTCTGCCCTTGCAGGATGCCGAAGGCGGCGCCGCTGTTGACGACGTGGATGATCCGGATGAATTGGTCGCTGTTGTCCGGCCACGTCTCGCCGAGACGGAGATTCGAGCGGACGAGCCACTTCGTGAACTGATCGGCGGCGACGATGCCCGCCGCGAGCGCGAAAAACAGGAGGTCGTTGCGCCAGCGGGCGCGGATGCGGTCGCCCAGTGAGGGTGATGTGCTAGGCGGCGGGCCCTCGTTTGGGGGTTGGTCGATCACGTTTGAGGATAGCACCTTCGTTGGAAGCGGGAGGCGGGAAGCGGGAAGCGGGAGGCGGAAGCGGGATGGGGTTCGAAGTGGGACGTCGGAAGTCGGAGGGTTCAGTGTGGAGGCGGTCTAGCGAGAGCAGAGAGCATAGAACAGACGACGAGGGTTGACGGGATTCGGGGATTCGTGGGGCACTGTAGATGTTACACTGCGCTTCTAAGACGAAATGCATCGAGAGGAGCACGCGATGGTGCAGCAGAAGGAAAGCGTCGTCACGCCGGAGCGGTTTGCGCAGGGCATGACATATCCGGACTACGTCGCTTCCGTCGAGCGCAATCAGAAGCGATTCAACGAGAACTACGAGGCGATGGCGGTCTCGGCCGACGACGTTGTGGCGTTCAAGGAGCTGATGGCGCGGCCGAACGGGCCGGCGAAGATGCTTGTGATCGGCGAGGACTGGTGCCCGGACGTGTTTCGCGGGGCGCCGGTGTTCGCGCGGCTTGCCGAGGCGACGGGCATCGAGATGCGCTTTATGCCGCGCGACGCGAACAAGGACGTGATGGCGGAGTTCCTCGCGGGCGGTGAGTTCGAGTCAATCCCGGTGGCGGTGTTTTACACGAAGGACCACGAGTACATCGCGCACTGGATCGAACGGCCGGAGATGGCGAACGCGCAGATGAAGGACATCGCGCCGATGTACGCGCGGCTGCGCAAGCCGGATCAGACGCCGGAAGAGCAGGCCGCAGCGAAGCAGGAGTACATCGACTTCCAGAACGGGCCGATCTGGGGCGGCTGGCGGCAGGAGACGGTGAAGGAAGTGATCCGGCTGCTGGACGACAAGACTGGTTGAGGTTTTTCCACAGATTTCACAGATGAGGTGGATGGGGGCGCTTCGGGCGCCCTTTCTGCGTATCCGGTGTTGGGTGTGGTTGGAACCAGCTGAAGGCGGTGTTCGGCGGTTGATGCGCGTGCGCGATTTGATGGCACATCCGTGCGGCGGAGTCCGGCGGAGCTAAAGCTCCGCGGCTACGTCCGCTCCGGAACGCGAGAGCAGTGGCTGCGAGTCGGGCGCATCGCGGCGAACGCTGTTACGTCGTGGTCGTGCCGTGTTGGGCCGACGACGGCATAGCAAGCTATGCCGCCACAGTTGGTGATGGCGGATTCGTGTGCGAGTACGTGTTGCGACCGGGGGCCCGGCAAGCGGGGCCCTACCGCGATCGAAAGTCGAAGTCGCATCGTCGGTTTGACGTTCGGGGGACTACGCGTGCGCGCGGCTTGATGCCGCATCCGCGAGCGGCGTCCGGCGGAGCTGAAGCTCCGCGGCTACGGCCGGACGAGTGCGTTCGCGAAGCCGTGCTTCCTCACGCGGTGAAAGGGAGGACGAGCTCTCGTTTCGGGGAGTCGAGATCGAGGCAGGCGTAGCCGGGCATGGGGATGGTGCGCCAGAAGTCGAACGGCGACTCCATCTCGATCATCGTCATCAGGTACGACGTAAGGATGCGGCCGTGCGAGACGATCGCAGCCGGGAACGCGCCCGCTTCGACGAGCGCGACGCCGTCGGCGAAGCGCTGCGCGGCGGCTTCGGCGCTTTCGGCGGTGCGCTGCTCGATCAGCGGGTCGAGGTGAATCTTTCGTTCGGGCGTCGTGCCTTCAAGGACCGAGCGTACGAGCATGTTGAACTCGTCGGCGTTGCTGATCCACTCCGGGATGCGCAGCTCGCCGAAGGCGTCGACGACGTTGACGTTGAGCCCGAGCGCGTCGCCGATGACCAGCGCGGTGCCGCGCGTCTTCGGTTCGTTGCTGGTGTAAAGCGCTTCGAGACCCCAGGCCTCGGCTGTGCCGGCGACCACCTGCGCCTCCTGGACGCCGCGTTCGGAGAGCGTCCACTCGCGCGCGGGCAGTTCGGGCCGGATGGTCGGCGTGGCGTGACGGATCAGGTAGAGCAGGCGCATCAGACGGGCACCCCGGTGAGGAACATCAGGCCGCGGGCGAGCACTTCGCCGACGAGCACAGCGCCCACGGCGATGTAGAGCAGGCCGGTCGCGGACATCATCGCCATGTCGTTGTTGGGGTAGCCCTTGCTCGACACGTGCGACATCCATGTCAGCGCGGCGGGGAAGATCAGCCCGATGACGATGCGCAGCCAGAACGCCGGGTTCGTGCCGAGATCGCTCGAACCGAGGAACGCCGTCGCGTCCGGCGTCTCGCGGGGGTCGATGAAGACGTTGATCGTGAGCAGCACGGCCTGGAGGAAGATGGCGCCGAGCAGGAGGAGCGTCATCTGCTCGAGCGGCTCGCGTGGCAGCCGCGGCGTGACGAGATACCAGTGTCCGAGCGTCATCGCCAGCACGACGGCGCCGACGGCGAGCGTGCCGGCGCCGATGCTGAGCAGCACGCCGGCATAGCCCCACGTCGGAATCGCGACGTAGAGCGAGACGAGCGCCACGAGCGCGATGCCCATGGCGCTGGCGGCGACCCCGGCGTACATCGCGGGGCGCTTCTGCTCCTGAAAGACGTACCAGGTGTACGGCAACGTCGTCGCGAGAAAGACGAACGAACCCGCGCGCACCCATTCGAAGAGGCCGTTTTCAAGCCGGTAGCCGCCGATGACGGAGTTGGGGTCGAGCGCGAGGGCGTTGAGGCCGAGGACGACGGCGCCGGTCGAGACCATCGCGGCGCAAAACTTCACGAAGCTCTCGGCGACGCCGCCGCGCCAGTCGGCGAACACGCAGACAATGAGCGATCCGACGCAGAACTCAAGCAGAACGATGTAGGACGTATAGGGGAGCGCGTCGAGGTTCATGCGGTGTCATGGTAACGGCCCGTTCAGGTTTACCACAGAGTCACAGAGCCCACAGAGGTTGTAGGAAAGCGGGAAGCGGGAGGCCCCAGCGACACGTTCGGCTTGGAGATCGTGCTGTGTCTACGCACAATTGCCGGGCAAACGATGCAGGCGACCGGGGCTACTTGCCTGTCAATCCGGACGTAGCTGCGTAGCTTTAGCTGCGCCTCGCCGGACATGCATAGGCTCGAAAATTACCAAACGAACTCCGGACAGCGAAAATGACGAAACGAACTCCGGATAGTGAAAATTACCAAACGAACTCCGGACAGTGAAAATTACCAAACGAACTCCGGACAGTGAAAATTACCAAACGAACTCCGAACAGTGAAAATTACGAAACGAACTCTGAACCGTGAAAATTACCAAACGAACTCTGCCCGGCTCGACCAGACACCAGACACCGATCACCGGTCCACCACTACGGCGGAAGCAACAACGCGAGGCGGCGCCAGTCGGCCTCCTGCGCGGACTGCGAGCGGTGGAGGGTGGACTGGCGGCTGGGGTGGTAGAGCGGGACGAGAGTGCGGCCGTGCCACGGGATGGCGGTGGCGGCGTCGATGCGGAGGTCGGCGTCGTGTGGGGCGATGGCGCGGAGCGAGTCGAGCGCGACGCGTCCGAGGGCGACGACGACCGGCGCGCGGACGACATCGAGCGTGCGGGCGAGGAACGGGCGGCAGCGGGCAATCTCGCTCTGAATCGGCGGACGGTTACGGCCCGCCGCGTCCAGCGGGTTGCAGAGCACGGCGTTCGTGACGAAGACCTCGCGGCGGTCGATGCCGGCGAGCGCGAGAAACGAGGTGAAGCGCTTGCCCGATTCGTCGCGCGAGAGTGGCACGCCGGTGATGGCGCCGCCGCGACGGCCGACGGCCTCGGCAACGAACAGCACGCGGGCATCGAGCGGACCGTTGGCATCGCCGAGGACGTGCGCGTGGGCCATGCGCTCGCACATTGTGCATACGCGCACGTCGGTAACGAGCGCGTCGAACGCCTGCGCGTTTGCGGGCTGAGTTGGGTATTGCGTGGTGTGGGGCATCATGGGATCGTCAGTGTACGCCGGACGGCGCTCCCGTCAGCGCACGACTTCATTGTTGGGGGGTTGTACGTGCGAGACGATCGGCGTAGGATCGCCGAATACGTCGATCCGTCACTTGCACGATCCCGGCAGAGGTGCGCGTCATGCGTCCCGTTCCCGAATACGACGCCAAGAGCTGGTTATTGAAGGCGCTGCGCGAGACCGCGCACGCGATGGAATCGCTGCTGTGGGAGCTGGATGAAGACGCGCTCCATCGGCAGCCCGCCGACGACGAGTGGTCATGCGCGCAGTTGGTGACACACATGTGCGAGATGGAGCGCCGGTATATCGCCCGGCTGGAGCGCATGGTGCGGCTGGACGAGCCGCGCGTCGATGCGTTCGACGGCGATTCGATCGAGGCGTCGCAGCAGCGAATCGCACCGCAGAACGTCTTCGACACGATGGACGAGTTTTCGACCCAGCGGCGGCAGGCGGCGTACATGCTGGCGTCGCTCGATGACGACGACTGGGAGCGCCGCGGTGTGCATCCGTATCTTGGGCCGCTGACGATCACGCAGGTGGCGCGCGAGATGAACGAGCATGACTTGGCGCACCTGTGGCAGTTGCGGAAGCTGTGCGATATCTTCGAGCCGGCCGGCGTCTGAACTTTGCGCTTATCGCCCAAACCGAGCATTGGAGGATGGAAGCTGGAGGATGGAGTGCCTTCGAGTTGCCGTTAGCATTCTCCGCGTGTGGCGGAGCTGAGGCGACGCGGCTACGTCCAACTGTTATCGGCGGCAGCGGTTTTAGCGCGTCCGTGGCCGGAGTCCGGCGGAGCTGAGGCTCCGCAGCTACGTTCAACTATCAAAGGCGCAGCGGTGTGGTAGCGCATCCGTGGCCGGCGTCCGGCGGAGCTGAAGCTCCGCGGCTACGTCTATGAGTCGGCGGAGCTGAAGCTTCGCGGTTGCGTATATGGGCGACGTGCGGGGTTGGGCTGGACGCACTCGCGTGGATGTTTGCGTGCGCGGTAGGATGGTGGCCGAGGAGACTGCGCGATGGGCATCCTGCCGATTCGGATTGCGGGCGATCCGGTGCTTCGGACGAAGGCCAAGAAGGTCAAGAACGCCGCTGATCCGGCGATCCAGAAGCTGATCGATGACATGATCGACACGATGCACGCGGCGCCGGGCGTCGGGTTGGCGGCGCCGCAGGTCGGTGTGTCGCTGCGTGTTGTTGTTATCGAGACGCCGGACGAAGATGGCGAGCCGCAGCTGCTGGCGCTGATCAACCCGGAGATCGTCAAGACATCAGGCGAGCGCCAACTGATGGAGGGGTGTCTTTCCGTTCCCGGCTACCAGGCCGAAGTGACTCGCTCGGTGCAGGTGACGGTGAAGGCGCTCGACCGCGACGGCAAGGACGTGCGCATCAAGGCGGTCGATTCGCTGCTGGCGCAGGCGCTGGAACACGAGATCGACCACATCAACGGCGTGCTGTACATCGACTACCTCGACAGCGCCGATCAGCTGATCCCGATCCGGCCTTCGGTCGACGACGATGGCGACGAGTCGGTGGCCGAGGCCGAAGTCAGCGTGGGTTGAGCGCGCGCCGCTACACACCATGACTACTCTCGACGTCCCGCCCGGGCTACGGCCGCTGCTGGCGCGCATCGCTGCGTTGGCGAGTGACGCCGGCGTGACGGCGTATGTCGTCGGTGGCGCCGTGCGCGATCTGCTGTTGGGGCGCGACGTACATGACCTCGACATCGCCGTGGATCGCGACGCTCTGGCGTTCGCGCGCCGGCTCGCTGATGCGTTGCCCGGGCACTTCGTGGCGCTGGACGACGAGAACGCGATTGCGCGCGTGGTGCTGCCGCCCGCTACCGACAGTGCTGCGCTGACGGGCACTGGAGGGTGGAGGATGGAGGGTGGAGCGAACCGCAGCGATGCCGGTGTCGCGCACGTTGACGTAGCGCAGCTGCGGGGGACGCTGGAGCAGGATCTACGACGGCGCGACTTCACGGTCAACGCGATGGCGGCGGCGGTTGATGGCGGCGCGGTGGTTGACGTGGGCGGAGGGCTCGACGATCTGGCAGCGGGCGTGGTGCGCATGAACGGAGAGGACGTCTTCGCGGCGGATCCGCTGCGGCTGCTGCGCGGGGCGCGAATCGCGGCGGCGCTCGGGTTCACGATCGAGGCGGCGACGGC
>CAZRHH010000107.1:0-8380 GCA_964599885.1 uncultured Dehalococcoidia bacterium
AGACTTCGCCGTGCTGGTACGGCGACATCGTGCCCGGGTCGACGTTTAGATACGGATCGAGCTTCTGGATGGAGACGGAGACGTTGCGGCTCTTGAGGATGCGGCCGAGCGCCGCCGTCGTGATGCCCTTACCAACGGAACTGACGACTCCGCCGGTCACGAAGATGTACTTTGGCATATTCTCCCGCGGGGCTGGGGGAAGCCACAACACAAAAGCGGCATCTCAGGGAATGCCGCCCACCAGCATCTTAGCGAACGCCGGATAACAAGTTCAAGGCGCGATTGTCACGATCTGGGGTTCACCACAGAGGCACGGAGGCACAGAGATCGGGGGGCTAGGAACCACAGATTCACACGGATGGACACGGCGCGCGTTAGGAACCACCGATTCACCGATGTGCACAGAGGGGGTCAATTCGTGGTTCGGTAGCTCGGCGCGCGATACCGGGGCACACACGTTGGTACGCCCCTACCGTGGAACCGGGACGACCGTCAGTGGTGGCATCACTCCTCATCCACCAGCCCCTCGAAGACGAACGCGCACTCGATCACCGCGATCTTCGCTTCCGCGAGCGCCCGGCGCAGCGTCACGGCGTCGCCGTCCGACGAGGCGTAGAAGACGAGCGCGCCGCCGCCACCGGCGCCGCACGCCTTCCCGGCCGAGGCGCCGTTGCGCAGCGCCAGTTCAAAGATGGCGTCGACGGTCTCGTTGGTGACGCTACGGTGCAGCCGTTTCTGCTGGAGCCAGTTCTCGTTGAGGACGTGCCGGACGCCACCGAAGTCGCTGCCAACGAGCGCGTCGCGCATGGCGGTGCCGTACTGCTTGAGCGCGAACAGGGCGCCGGTGACGTCGTTCTCGTGCCGGGCGTAGGCGCTCCAGACGGCGTCGTGGATCTGGCCCGAGAGCCGCGCGACGCCGCTATCGACGAGCACGATGCGCTTCTGCAGTCCGATCAGCAGCGGCTCCGGCAGTTCGATGCGCTCGATCGCGACCGGGCCGTTGGGCGCGTCGGCGCGCGTGAACGTCATGTAGTTGAGGCCGCCGTAGCAGGCGGCGTACTGGTCCTGACGCCCGCCCGGCACGCCGCCCGCTGTCTCGGCGGCGTACGCCGCCTCCGCGATCTCGTCGAGATCGGCATCCGGATTGCGCAGCGCTTCGGCCAGCACGTGCTCGCAGGCCGACGAGCCGAGGCCGCCGGTCCGCACATCGTGCTCGTAGGTGATGGTGGCGTCGTCGTGCAGCGTCGCGCGGACGTAACGGTCGATCGTGACGTTGACGACGGCGCCGCCCTCCGCATCGGCGAACGCCGGCACGTCCGTCCAGCCGCCGGCGAGGTCGATGCGCATGGGGGCACGGGCGCGTTTGGTCATTGGTTCACAGCTGGCGTGTTGCGCCGACCCTCAGGGTGTGAACGGGGATTGTCGTCACAAATGGCAAATACAAGAGCCAAAAACCTTGATCCTCCATGTAATCTCGGAGTATCAGAGCCTGCGCAGCCCGGTTCACGAGTAGCCGATACACCTGCAATTCGCTTTGATCATGAGCCGTGCGCGCGGCCGCCCAAGACGTGTTACCAACGCGTTTGGCAAGCATCTCGTAGAGGTCGGCACTTCTCTCAAGTCCGCCGACACCCACGTGTTCTTTGAACTCGTCTGCATGGACGATTGCCGTCGCCAGTCGATCTGCCTCGTCATCTTCCGCTTCTAGGCGAGAGAATCCACGATTTAGTGCCGCGTCTACAGCGTTCGACCCAACGGCATGCTGTACGGCTCGACCGAGCGTCACCGGCTGGTCCCAGTCATGAAGGCCGAATGCTCGCCAAAGAAATCGTCGCCACTCCTCCGGGGGCACCTCGAGAACGTCCGGAAGCGTCCCATCGGGATCGATCTCCCGCAGTTTGACCGTACTCATAAACGGGCCGTACGCGGCCGTCAGCTGGTAGTCATCGTTGACATCGTCGAAGTAGGCCAACGACATCGCCGCATAGACGACGGCGGTGACGCACTGCATGTCCCCCAACTCGAAGCTTTCTTTGGCGAGCGCCTCCAATGCCCGTTCGTCTCCTCGTCGGTGTTGCACCTCGATGACGCGCTTTAGCTCATCGGAGCCCCAGCCGCAAAAGGCCGTCGCGTACGTCGCGACAGACTCTCCGATCTGAGCCCATGCCTCGCCGTCAAGGCGTCGGAGCGCTTTGAAGAACCGTTCGGATATCCGCTTGTTTGATCCAGCGTCTGCCATGCTGCTCATAATACAGAGTCCGCTCGCCTATCTAGTTCATTGATGGTCTCGGCACTGAGGCCAGAAATTGGCGAGCCGTAAGCTAGGTCAGTCGGGTCCGCGGCCAAGTCGGGACGGAACGTTCGGTCCGGGAGGATCTGCCTTTTGAGCGAGATCATGGTTGTCGCGATTGTCGGCGCCTCTTCGGCAATCGCCGGTGTCGTGGTCACCCAATGGTTTGAAGCGAGCCGCGAACGTCACCGGGCGCGAGCCGATGGTGACCGCATGCGCGCGGCGTACGCCAACGACCAGAGCATCCGATCCGAGACGTTCATTCGTGAGATTAGGGCCAAACAGGCGGAGCGCATTCGTAACTGGCTTGAACACAGGCTGGTGGCCAGCATTGACGTCGAGCATCTCAATGCTGCCGCAAACGTTCGAGGCGACCCGATCGCCCAAGCCGCGGCTCTGGATGCGGCGCAAACTATCGCCGCGACGGTCAGCTCGGACGATGGGCGATCACCAAGTATCAACGCGGCGCTGTCCGGGGTGACCGACGAGGAGATCGTCCGTTCCGTGAGACGGGTAAGTGGATACAACCTGAAGTTTCGTGAGAACCTGCTACCGCTGCGTCGATTCTTAGGTTCCAATCCCATGCCGTGGAACGACGAAAAGGCGCAAGAGCTACGCGCTCTCGGGGAGGAACTGCGCGATTACCAGAACCGCTTCGATAGTGCGTTGGTCGAACTTTACGGTGACCTTGAGCGCTATTGTCTCGGAATCGAGTACTGAGACCGAGACACCTCCGCAACGTTGTTTGAGGCGGAATCCTACACCAGCGTTTCGTCATACGCGATCTGCCCCGCCGCGATTAGATCGCGGTACCAGTAGCCGCTGTCTTTGATCGTGCGCTTGAGGTCGCCGTGGTGGTCGACGTGGATCAGGCCGAAGCGCTGGCTGTAGCCCATCGCCCACTCGAAGTTGTCGATCAGCGTCCAGCAGTAGTAGCCGCGCACGTCGGCGCCTTCATCGAGCGCGCGCGCCATCTGGCCGATGTAGCCGTTGAGGAAGTCGATGCGGCGATCGTCGTGGACGCGGCCGTCGGCGCCGGGTGCGTCGCCGTACGAGCAGCCGTTCTCGGTGACGTAGATCGGCGGGTTGCCGTAGAGCGCCGACGTGCGCTTGATCTGCTGGTAGAGCGCGGCCGGCCACGACTCCCAGTTGAAGTCCGTCTTCGGACCCGGGCCGGGTAGCTGGCGCAGGCCAAGGTTGCGGTCGTTCTCGTCGGCGGCGACGATCGCGCGCTGGTAGAGATTGATGCCGATGAAGTCGAGCGGCTCGCGCATCGCGTCCATGTCGCCGGCGCGGATGTCCATGCGTGCGAGCGTCTTCTCCTGCTCGACGTACGCATGCGGATATGCGCCCTTGAGCAGCGGCGCGAGGAACCAGTCGTTGCTGAAGGCGTCGCGACGGTCAGCGGCGGCGGCATCTTCGGCGCTATCCGTCGCCGGGTACGACGGCGACATGCTGTACGCCGAGCCGACGCTCGTCGCACCCGCAGCGCGCATCGCCCGCATCGCCGACGCCTGCGCGAGGTTCACGACGTGCGTGGCCGTCATGCACATCGCGGAGTCGCGGATGCCGGGCGCGTGCTGACCGTAGAGATAGGCGATGAACGTAAACACCCACGGTTCGTTGAACACCATCCAATTCTCCACGCGATCGCCGAACGCTTTGACGCACGTCTCCGCATACGTCGTGAACGCCGGGACGATGTCGCGGTTCGCCCAGCCGCCCTGGTCCTGCAGCGCCTGCGGCAGGTCCCAGTGATAGAGCGTCGGGAACGGCGTGATGCCGTTGGCGAGCAGTTCGTCGATGAGGCGGTTGTAGTAGTCGATGCCGGCCTGGTTCACGGCGCCGCGCCCGTTTGGAAAGATGCGTGGCCAGGCGATGCTGAAGCGATAGCCGCGCTGGCCGAGCTGCTTCATCAGCGCGATGTCTTCCTTGTAGCGGTGGTACTGGTCGCAGGCGATGTCGCCGGTTTCGCCAGTGATGATCTTGCCTTCGGTATGGCTGAATCGGTCCCAGATCGATTCGCCCTTGCCGTCTTCGTCCCACGCGCCTTCGACCTGATAGGAGGCGGTGGCGGTGCCCCAGGAGAAGTCGTTGGGGAAGGTGACGGTTTTCATGAGTGGCTCCTGTTCAGGTTCACCGCAAAGACGCAAAGAGCGCAGAGGAACGCAAAGGGTGTCCTTTGTTTTTCACCACAGAGGCGCAGAGGGTGTTGTAGGAGCGTAATGGGAGATGGGTGCTGGGGCTAGTAATGCGGCTATGAGGGAACGTAGATCGGTAGCGAGAAGCCGAACTCGCTGCCGCCGCCCTCGCGGGGCGCCGCCCAGCACTCGCCGCCGACAGCCGAAACGAGGCGCTGACACACCGACAGCCCGATGCCCATGCCGCTGATCGAACCGACGTTCTTCGAACGGTAGAACGTGTCGAAGAGGTGATTCGCCTCGTCCGGATCAATGCCGATGCCGCGGTCGAGCACGCGCACACGCGCAGCCGTTTCGTTAGCATCCACGATCACGTCGATCGCGGAGTTGGGCGGACTGTACTTCGCGGCGTTCGACAGATAGTTCGTCAATACCTGCGTAATGAGGTTCTCTTCACTGAGGACGATCGGCGACTTCTCGGCATCGATGCGCAACTCGACGCCCGGCGCGGCTCTCTCGCCATATCCGCGCACGATCTTCTCAACGGCACGCGTGAGCGACACGGGCTCGCACTCGATCTTGCTGCCGTCCGCCCTGGCCAGCGCGAGCAGATCTTCGATGATACGGTTGAGGCGAACCGCCTCCTGGTGCACGTCTCCGATCGCGGCGCGGCGTTCCTCCTCGTCGAGCGTGCTGTCGCGCCGCGCGAGAATCTGCGCGTTGCCGAGGATCGTTGTGACCGGGGTGCGCAGTTCGTGCGACACGAGCCCGATGAAGTCATCCTTCACGGCGAGCGCTTCCTCGATCGCCCGTTCTGCTTCTCTACGCTCGGTAATGTCGCGCGCGATCTTCGATGCGCCGATGATCTTGCCGTCGCGGCCTCTCACCGGCGAGACGGTCAAAGAGACAGGTATCTCTCTTCCGTCTTTCCGGCGCCGCATCGTCTCGAAGTGTTCCACAGGGTCGCCGCGCCGCACGCGGGCAAGGACGTCATCCTCCTCGCTCTGGCGATCGGGGGGAATGATTGTGCGGATCGACTTGCCGAGCATCTCTTCCGCCTTGAAGCCGAAGACCCGCTCGGCCCCCGCGTTCCAAGATGTCACAAATCCGTCCAGATCCTTGCTGACGATGGCGTCGTCGGATGACGCGATAATTGCGCTCAGGTACGAAGCATCTTTTTCGGCCCGCCGCTGATCAGTAACGTCCAGCAGCACATTCACGGCGCCGACAAGCGTGCCATCTGCATCACGAAGCGGCGTGGGGTATGCGGCAAACCAGACGCGCGTGCCATCCGGGCGTTCAGCGATCGCTTCGCCGCCGCGTACCGTGCGGTTCTCCTTGAGCGTGATACCCATCGGGCATTCGGCGTGGGGGAGGGGTTTGCCGTCGGTTGTATAGATCCGCCACGAGCCGCACCACTGATCGACGCCAATCTCGGGACGCCGTCCCCAGAGTTCGGCGGCGGCTTCGTTGAAGGACGTGATGATGCCATCTGCGTCCGTGGTGTACACGGCCACGCCCAGCGCCTCGAGGAATTCAGGCGACACTGGGGGTACCGACTCGGCGCCACTATCCAGGTTGGGCGCCGGAGGCTTGCGCTGCACTACCATCCGAACCTCGTCATTGGGGCTCACTTACCTGCGGAGATAGGAGTCAAACCGAACGTATTGTACTTCAGGGCGCCGGGGCCTTCGACCGCTGCGCGTTGCAAATGCGTCTCATCGCACGTCAAGTTTCGTGCGTGGTTGTGCCCGCGGGAGCGCTATCGGTGCGAGCTGCGGCGGACGAAGCCGAGGCCGGGGCCGTGGACGGTGCGCAGCACGCGGGCGCCGTTCGTCGCTTCCAGTGTCGCGGTGCGCTGTGCGGGAGCCGGCGGGAAGACGACCGTGGCGCCGGCTCCGATGGCGCGGCCGTCGAAGGTGACGCCGCCATCGCGGACAGAGATCAGCGCGCCCTCGCCGTCCGCAAGCGTAACATCGAGCGATGTGCCTGCCGCCATCGCGCTGTCGGCGAAGTAACGCAGGTCTCCGTTGACCTCTAGCTGCGACGTGCCGCCGACGATCTCCTTCGTGCGGATGCCGGGCGCCTCGTCGCGCTCCACGATGTCGGCGGCGCGGAGGACCGTCAGCGCGGCCTGAGGCGGCACCGGGTCGGTGGTGTAGACGAGGATGTAGGCGAGCGTCGGCTTGTCGCCGTTGTTCCACTCGGAATGCATCATGCCGGTGACGCCTTCGGTGAAGAGCGCGACGTCGCCTTCATTGACGTGTCCCTGGATGTCGTTGCGCGAGTCGTCGTGGTCGAGTTCGCCCTGCATGATGTAGAAGAGGCGCTCGTTCGCGCGGTGCGGATGATGGCCGAGGCCGAGATGCGGTTCGATGCGGGCGTCGTGCACCATCAGCAGCGGCCCGCTGGCCTGGATATCGACGAACGGGCCGATCGATTCGATCGCCTGCAGACCTTCGGCGCCAAAGTCGGCCTGGCCGAGCACGCGGTAATCGTCATCGGTGAGGACGATGTATTCGGGTTGGGTGCGCGGTTGCGTGGTAGTCATGGCGAGGGCTCCTAGTGGTGGCGACGGGACGCTGCGTTCACTTTCATTGTGACGCAATCGGCATGGCCGCAGGTGCTGTGGGGGAGTGGGGACTCCGCAACGATGTGCCTTGCTCGCCGGCACCGTGACACCCCGTGCCATTGCTCCTACGGTGTCTATCGTTTGATTCCGCTCCCGTAAGTCGAGGAGGAAGAACAGCCATGGCTCGTCGTCCAGATGTCTTTGACCAGCAAGCGTTTCAGGCATCCCTGCGAGCGCAGGGGTGTGCGGAGAGTTTCGTCTCGCCGATCACCAGTGACTTTCGCTTGTTCGTTCCCTTGGTGTTTAGCCGGCTGGGAGAGGATGGCCTCTTTAATCTCGTCGACGGCGCACGGCGAGACTTTGGCTTGGGCCCTCAGGAGGCCGCGTGGCGCGAGGCCGCAAAATACATTGTGGGATGGGCGGAGGAATCTCTCACCGCGTATCGGGAGGCGAAGCGACGGACTAGCCACACATGTCGACCAACTCGATGTCGCTCCCCCTTGCCTGACGCAGCTTTTACACTACGCGCATGCCCCAACGCGAACGATCACGCGCGGTACATGAGATGGCGCAGCGGCTGATGCCGGGCGGCGTCAACTCGCCCGTGCGCGCCTTCAAGGCGGTCGGCGGCGAGCCGGTGGTGATCAGCTACGGCAAGGGCGCGCATCTCTTCGACATCGACGGCAACGAGTACATCGATTACGTAGCGTCGTGGGGGCCGCTGATCCTCGGCCACGCGCATCCGGCTGTTGTCGACGTGCTGCAGAAGGCGGCAGGGCGCGGCACGAGCTATGGCGCGACGACGGAGATGGAAGTCGAACTGGCGCGGCTTGTCTGCGATGCCGTGCCATCGATCGAGCGCGTGCGGTTCGTGAACTCCGGCACGGAAGCGACGATGTCGGCGCTGCGGGTGGCGCGCGCGTTCACGGGGCGCGACAAGATACTGAAGTTCGAGGGCTGCTATCACGGACACTCGGACGGGCTGCTCGCGAAGGCGGGCTCCGGCATCGCGACGCTGGGGCTGCCGGACAGCGCGGGCGTGCCGGCGTCGTTCACGGCGGAGACGCTCGTCGCCCCGTTCAACGATCGCGACGCGGTCGAGGCGATCTTCGCGCAGCATCGCGGCGTGATCGCGGCGGTGATCGTCGAGCCCGTCCCGGCGAACATGGGCGTCGTGCCGCCGCAGCCCGGCTATCTGCAGTTCCTGCGCGAGATCACGCAGCGCGAGGGCGCGCTGCTGGTCTTCGACGAAGTGATCACGGGGTTTCGGCTGTCGTCGGGCGGCGCGCAGCAGTACTACGGCGTCGTGCCGGACATGACGTGTCTCGGCAAGGTGATCGGCGGCGGGCTGCCGGTCGGCGCGTATGGCGGGCGCGA
>CAZRHH010000108.1:0-8319 GCA_964599885.1 uncultured Dehalococcoidia bacterium
GCCGCCCATCTCGCGGCTCCCCGCGTCAACCATCTCTTGAGATACGACACCTACGAGATGATGAGACTCGCGTTGGACGTTCCGGGGCGTGGTAGTGAACCGACGACGGCATAGCACGCTGTGCCGCTACGGTTCGCGTCTCACGATGAGATGTGAGCGTGGTTCGACCGGGGCCCGGCAAGCGGGGCCCCTACCAGTTGATGAGGGTCGACGGTCGTGCGCTGGCCGACGGCTAGGCGGCTCGAGCGGTTGCGGCCGTTCGACGAGGGGCGCGGCAAGCGGTGCCTTACCAGTTGGTGAGAGTTGTCGCTCGGGCGTAGCCGACGGCTACGCGGCGCGGGCGGCGGCGGCTTCTTCGGCCGGGACGACGAGGCCGATGACGTCGGGGTGGGTGTCGCGGCGGCGCGATGTTGCCGGCGCGGTGGCTTCGATGTAGCGGGCCGATGCGCTCGTCATCTGGACGAGGCCGCCGTTGACGACGATCTGGTCGCCCTCGCCGAGCGCGTTGCCATCTGCGTCGTAGACGCTGGCGCGGCGGACGACGAAGAATGTCTGAGTGATCGTGCGGAGCGCTGCCGTTGCATCGGCGCCGGGCGCGAACTGGACGATGCCGCTGATCTGAAACGGCGGCGCCATCAGCAGCACCGGGAGATCGATCATTGCGGGGCGGACGGTGCCGCGGGTGAAGTGCGGGCCTTCGAAGTTGGCGAAGATGATGTCGTCGCGGCGGACGAGGACTGGCGCTTCGAGCAGCACCTGGCCGCCGGCGCGGTAGAGCGGGCGGATCGATGCCGAGCGCACTTCGATCTGACGTGACAGCGCAGGATTGTTGAGCATTTCGAGGAAGCGGCCGAGGTCGTGGATGCCGTCGGGCTGGCCGGAGGCGACGAACGTCGTCGTGACGGCTTCGACTCGCACGTATGAGGGGTGGCGTTCGACGTTCCTCATGTTTGGCCTCCGCGGACTGGTCCCGCAGGGCGCATTCTGGTGGCTGGCACCCGGAGTTGCTATGGGTGTTTTGCTGGTTCGCGCCTTCTTTGTCCCTTAGTGGGTGGACCCGGTGTGTGGTGTGTGGTGTCTGGTCGTGCTGATTGTTCAGAGCGTAGCCGCGGTTGAACGTTTGGGCGGAGCTTGAAGGTCCGCCGCTACATTCGGTTCGGGATATTTTGTGGCGTTGTGCTGGCATCGAAGGGGACGGACCTAAAGGTGTGTCCCTACATCGGAGGATTAACGGCGGAGGGTGTAGGTGCGGACGGTGTCGATCTCGATTTCGGCGAGAGCGTCGATGCCGGTGAACCAGATGCGGGAGAGTTCGACGCGCCGCGCGGACATGGCGATGGGCGACGCGTCCCGCATCGCGGGCAGCCGTTCACGGAGGATGTCGCCGACGGCGGCGTCGGCGAACGTCGCGATGGTCAGGTGCGGGAGGAAGTCGTCGACGCGGAGTGCCGCGCCGGCGCCGTGGTGTGAGTGCGCGAGTTTGGCATACAGCTCGGCGAGCATGCCGCCGTCGTGTACTTCGAGCATCAGCGCGTCGGGGAAGACGCCGATGGGGCCAATCTGCAGTTCGAGCGCTGATGTTGCTTTTACGATCTTCGCGGCGCGTTCGGCGATCCGGCCGACATCCTGCCGCAGCACCTCGTCGGGACGGCGCGCCTCGATCACCTGGAAGCCCGGCACGTAGATCGAAATGTGCAGCCGCTCCGGCGGTTCGGCGAGCACGCCGTCGATGTCTGCGAGCGCGTCCTGCGTATCGGCGATGGCGTCGAGCACATCCGGTTCGGTGACGGGTATCTGAAATGCGAGCAGTTGCGCGCGTCCGGCGGTGACGCTTTCGATGCGGTCGGAGATCGGGATCAGCGCGCCGCCACCGGTGAACCAGCGCCAGGCGTCATCGAACGAAGTGAACCGCGGCGAGGTCAAGCGTTCGCGACGGGTGGCTTGTCGTCTGGCATCGACGGCGGCACGATCGAGCCTTCGGGCTGCGCGTCGTTGGCGGTCGTGGTGGCCGGCGGCGGGCCAGCCTGTGTGGCGCCGGACGCAGCGGAGCCTGCATCGCCGGCCGTCGCGGCGTCGCGGCGTTCTTCGAGGAAGCTGATCGCGGCGTCGAGGCCGGTGCGCATGGCGACGAGGGTGGCGCGGGCGGCTTCGCGCGCGTGGTGCTTGACGTCGTTGAGTTCATCGCGGAGGTTGGCGTCGTTCATGGTGTGCTCCTTCGGCTGGACGGCTGGTGTCTGGTGTCGGGTACGCGCGGCGTCGGCCGCCTCGCGCTAGTACAGTATCGCTCAGATTGGGAATGCGTGTGGACGAGTTCTCCAGGAGGGCGAAAGGAGCAACCGGCATGATCATCATCACGGGCGACATCACGGCGCGCGACGATACGTTCGAGGAACTGCGCGCGATCGCTCTTGCGCACGTACACCGCTCGCGGCTGGAGCCGGCGTGTGTTTCGCACGAGTTGTTCGTGGATGCGGAGGATCCGCGACGGCTGTTCTTCTTCGAGACGTGGGCCGATCGCGCGGCCGTCGATACGCATTTCGTGGTACCGGCGTCCGGCCAGTTCGTGCGCGACGCGACGCGGCTTGCGGCGAGCGCGGCGGCGATTCACATTTACGATGCGACCGTAGTACAGTAGCCCTCGCATCCGTAGCGAAGGAGTACCCACCATGCCGGCGGAACGCTTCGAAAACAAGGACATGCGCGGCACGGAGTTCGTGAACTGCGACCTTTCGGGCGCGGTGTTCAAGGAGTGCCTGCTCTTTGATTCGAAGATCAACGGGCCGTACGGCGGCATCAGGATCAACGGCATCAATGTGAGCCGGCTGATCTGGGACGAACTGCAGCGCCGGTATCCGGACCGTAAGCGGTTGCTCGTCGACAAGGCCGACGGCCTGCGCGACGCGCTCGCGTACATTGACGAACTGCGCGATCGCACGCTCGCCCGCAGCAGCGCGCTGACCGAAGACCAGCGCCAGGCGCGCACGCCGGACGACGAGTGGTCGATCGTCGAGAACCTGCGGCACCTCATCAACTCAGAAGACGCGTGGGCGCGGGGTCGTGCGTTCGGCGAGGCGTCGGAGTCACCACTTGGGCGCACGAACTCGTTCATGAGCGATGATGATGCGCGCGCTCGCGGCCTGCGCATCGACGAGCGCATCTCATTCGATGACGTCGTCGCGGAACTTGAGGCGCGTCACGCACTCATCCGCGAGCGCTTCGCTGCGCTGACGGACGACGAGTGCGCGCGTGCATCTGCCGCGACGGATTGGGAGGGTACGACGGCGCGCGCGCTGTACGAATACCTGAGCCACGAGTGGGATCACCACTGGCAGATCGAGCAGATCGTCGACGCGCTGAAGGCGTGAGCTGCTACGTCGCCCGGATGCGGTTGTTCTTCGGGTTGTGCTCGAGTTCGGCGAGGCCGAGCGCTTCCATGAGCGGCGGAATGTACATGCCGAAGCGGCCGCGGAACCCCTTCTTCAATCCGTACCAGCCGCCGACGGGGTTATCCGGGGAGCGGCCCCAGGCCTCGACCGTGCCGTCTTTCGCCGGCTTCTGCTCGTCGGCGCTGCCGAGACCGATCCAATCGCCGTGCTTCTTGAGCATGGCGTGCAGGTCGTCGATCGCGCGCGCGTCGTAATGCAGGATCGTTTTGCCGACGGTGCAGACGATGATCTGCTTGCCGTCCTTTTCGTCGCGGTACATCTCGTACTCGGACGATCCGGGCGCTGTCTTGAGTCTCCACGGGTTGTCTTTGGTTCCTTGTTCAGTTGGCATGGTCTTGCGGTCCCTTCAGACGCTGCTTTCTGGAATGAGAGATTCATCCTGGGGGACACCCCCAGACCCCGGCAGACGCTTCGCCCTGCGCCCGCTTTTGCGGAGCTGAAGCTCCGCCGCTACGAAGTGCCCGGCGCCACGCCGACATGTTAGCGCGGAAACATGGCGTTGATCTCGCGGCCGGATGCCAGGCCTTCGAAGGCGAAGGTGCCGTTGTCGTGCATCCCGCGGGCAGCGGCGAGGAACGCCGTGAGCGCGGCGCGCGCGAGGGCGGCGCCCGTGCTGATGCGCTTGACGCCGAGCGCCGACAACTCGTCGACACTCCAGCCGAAGCCCGGCGCGCCGACGACGACGTTGAGCGGGCGATCGATAGCGGCGACAATGGTCGCGATGTCCGACTGCTCCCTGACGCCCGGCGCGTAGAGTACGTCGGCGCCGGATTCCTGGTAGGCCCTACCGCGGTGGCGGACGTTGGTCGCCTCACTGAGTTGGTAGGTTCGGCCTGCAATACCGGGGCGGACACATTGGTCCGCCCCTACCGTGATTGCCGGAGACCCCACGGTGGTTGATCGAAGTTGGGTGCGCGCAATTTGGGTTTCCGTGCCGCACGAACGAGACGCGCCCTATGGTTCGTCCGTAGGATGTTCCAGCACGGGCACCACCCGTTAGCATGGGCGTATGGATTACGACGACGCGCTGAGGTGGTTGCTGACGCTGCCGGATTTCGAGCGGACGGGTGGGTTCGAGGCGCGCACTGATACGTCGCTGATGCTGGCGCTGCTGGAAGCGCTCGGGCGGCCACATGCGGGGCGGGCGACGGTGCACATCGCCGGGTCCAAGGGCAAAGGCAGCACCGGCGCGATGATCGAGGCGGTGCTGCGGGCGTCGGGTACACGCACGGGCTACTACATCAGCCCGCATCTGCATCGCTGGAACGAACGCATCCGCATCGACGGCGAACCGATCGCGCGCGAGGGCTTCGGCGCGGCGATGGATGTCGTACGCGCCGCGATGGACATCGTACAGGTCGCGATGCCGGAGCGGCGGTTCGTGGCGTTCGATGCGCTGACGGCGGCGGCGTTCGTCGCGTTTCGGGATGCGGGCGTGGATGTGCAGATCGTCGAGGTGGGGCTCGGGGGGACGTTGGATCCGACGAACGTTTTCCATGCGATTGAGGGCGAGGGTTCACCACAGAGGCACAGAGGCACGGAGGGTGGGGGAGGTCGGACGTCGGAAGTCGGAGGACGGGGAACAGAGAGCATAGAACAGAGAACAGAAGAGGAAGAACAGCGCGCAGAGCAGAGAACAGATGACGAAATAGCTGCGCGGAGTGATGTGGTGGTGATTGCGCCGATCAGTTTGGAGCATACGGCGGTGCTGGGGGCGACGATTCCCGAGATTGCGGGGCAGAAGGCGGGGATTATCACGCGGGGGTGTGTGGTGGTCGCTGCGCCGCAGCGCGAGTCGGCGCTCGACGTGGTGCATGCGGTGGCGGAAGAGCGCGGAGCGAGCGTCATCGAAGTGGCGGCGGTGTGCCAGCTGGCGCGGACGCGCATGCAGGCCGAAGTGCAGGACTTCAAGCTGAAGACGCACGTGGGCGAAGCGGGCGCGATCGAGGCGACGTACACGGCGAAGCTGCCGCTGGCGGGGCGTCATCAGCTCGATAACGCGGCGACGGCGATTGTTGCGTGCGAGGAGCTGGAGCGGCGCGCGGGGCGCACGCTCGATCCGGGGGCGGTGACGCGCGGGTTGGGTGCGCTGGTGTGGCCGGGGCGCATCGAAGTGTTGCGCCGCTCGCCGCTGTTCATCGTCGACGGCGCGCACAACGGCGACTCGACGAAGCGGCTCGTCGTCGCGCTGCGCGAACACTTCTCGCTGTCGCAGGCGACGTTCCTGTTTGGCACGCTCGCCGGTAAGGATGTCGATGCGATGGCTGCGGCGGTGGCACCGATGGCGGCGGATGTGTTCGTCACGGCGTGGCCGCATGCACGCGCGGCGGACCCGGCGACTCTCGCTGCGGCGGTTCGCGCGATCGACGTTCCGGTCACGACGTTCGCGGCTCTCGGCGACGCGATCGAAGCTGCCACGGCTGGCGCGGGGCAGCGCGGCGCGGTTGTGGCGTTCGGTTCGATCGCGTTCGTGGCGGCAGTGCGCGAATACCTGCTCGGCATCGAATCAGATATGATCAGACTGCAAACGACGCAGGGCGCGTGAGCCCTTAGCGGGGCCAAACAACGGGAAAGAGCGCATGAACAACGGCTCGAACGGCCGCCGCCGCGTCGTGATCACGGGCATGGGCACCGTCAACCCGCTCGGTAACAACGTCGCTGATTTCTGGGAGGGCGCGATCGCCGCGAAGTCGGGCGTGGGCTGGCTGACGCAGGTGGACTCCAGCAATTACGACATTCATATCGCCGGCGAAGTCAAAGACTTCACGCCGGAAGACTTCATCGATCGCAAGGAGGCGCGACGGATGGCGCGCTTCTCGCATCTGGCGCTCGGCGCCGCGCACGAAGCCGTGACCACGTCGAAGATCGATCTTGCCCACGAGGATCCGTACCGGGTCGGCGTGCTGTTCGGCAACGGCATGGGCGGGTACCCCGATACGGACCAGGCCGTGAAGGACATTGTGCGCACGCAAGGGAAGCGCATCGACCCGTTCTACATGGTGAAGATGCTGCCAAATATGGCGGCTGCCCAGGTCGCCATGCAGTACGGCGCGAAGGGCTACAACGCGACGATCTCGACGGCATGCGCTTCGGCGGGCAACGCGATGGGCGAGGCGCTGGAGATGATCCGCTCCGGCCGCGCCGACGTGATGCTGACGGGCGGCACCGAGGCAGGCCTTTCGGAACTGGGACTGGCGGCTTTTCAGGTGATGCGCGCGCTCTCCAGCAGCAACGACCCGCCGGAAAAGGCGAGCCGCCCGTTCGACTCGAAGCGCGACGGCTTCATCTCGTCCGAGGGCGCGGCGGTGTTCGTCATCGAATCGCTCGAACACGCGCAGGCGCGCGGCGCGACGATTCTCGCCGAACTGGCGGGGTACGGCTGTACGTCGGACGCGCACCACGTTGTCGTGCCGGTCGAAGACGGCGAGACGACGGCCGCGGCGATGACGCTGGCACTCAAGGACGCCGGTGTGACGGCGGGCGACGTCGACTACATCAACGCGCACGGCACGTCGACACAGATGAACGACAAGTACGAGACGGTGGCGATGAAGCGCGCCATGGGCGAGTTCGCGTACCAGATCCCGATCAGTTCGACGAAATCGCAGATCGGTCACACGCTGGGCGCATCGGCGGCGATCGAGTCGGTCGTCTGCGTGCAGTCGATCCTCACCGGTTGGGCGCCGCCGACGATCAACCAGGAGTACCCGGACCCGGACTGCGATCTCGATTACATCCCGAACGAGGCGCGTAACATCGGCGACGTGAACGTTGTGCTGAAGAACAGCTTCGGGTTCGGCGGCCAGAACGCCTGCCTCGTCTTCAAGAAGTTCGTGGCCTAATGCGCGTCCTCGTCACGGGCGGCGCGGGATTCATCGGCTCGGCCGTCACGCACATGCTGCTCACCGAACAGCACGAAGTGACGGTACTCGACAATCTCTCGAAGGGCTTCCGCTCACTCGTACCGGAAGGCGCCCGCTTTATCGAGGGCGATCTCGCCGACGAGGAGAACCTGCCCGAGTGGCTGCGCGGCCACGACGCCGTCATTCACATGGCGGCATTCATCGAAGTCGCGCGCTCGGTCGAACAGCCGCTCTTGTTCGCCGAGAACAACATCATCAATTCGGTGCGACTGCTCGATGCGATGCACCGCTCCGACGTCGGCAAGATCGTCTTCTCGTCGAGCGCGACGGTGTATGGCACGCCGCAGACCTTGCCAATCCGTGAGGCCGATCCGCTCGGTGCACAATCGAACCCGTACGGCGCGTCGAAGGTATCGACCGAGGCGTTCGTCGCGACGTACAACCAGCTCTATGGCATGGACGCGACGATCCTGCGCTACTTCAACCCGTACGGCCCGAACGAACTGCACGAGCCGGAAACGCACGCCATCCCGAATTTCATCCGCGCCGCGCTCGAAAAGCGGCCGATTCCGCTGTACTGGAACGGCGAGCAGGTGCGCGACTTCATCTACGTCGACGATCTCGCTCGCGCGCACACCGCTGTGCTCGGGCTGAGCGGCCTCGACTATTACAACGTCGGCTCCGAAACCGGCAGCAAGATGATCGACATCGTCCGGGCGATCACCGACATCGTCGGCTACGACGTGCCGGTCGAGGATCTCGGCGAGCGTGCTGGTGATGTGCCGGCGACGTACGCGTCATCGGAGAAGCTGATCACCGCGACCGAGTGGCGCGCGCAGACGTCGTTGCGCGACGGGCTTGAGCGGACGATCGAGTGGTTTCGGTTGGGTCGCTGAGTTGTGGCGGGTGGTCGCTGGGCGGGGGCGGGAGCGTTGATGCCTGCGCCGATGAACGGGCGTTGCACGACGCGCGGCCTCACCCCCCGGCCCCCTCTCCAAATTCTTGGAGAG
>CAZRHH010000109.1:0-8109 GCA_964599885.1 uncultured Dehalococcoidia bacterium
GCGGCGTGCGGCGCCCCGCCCGGGCCGCGAGGGTGGGCAGGCGCCCAACCCGTGACCGTCGAAGGCGGCGATGGCGACATCGTGTTGGCTGCGCACAGGTCGCGGCTGTACGCGCTCCCCGCCGGCTCCAGCACGATCGACTGGCAGTTTCCGACGCGCGATCGGGACAGTTATCCGGTCTCGAAGAACGCCCGCGAGCGACTGATACTCCTCGCCGATGACTCTGGACTCGAGACGGAGGCTGCATCCGACTTGAACGTGCTGATCGGTGACCTCACCGTCGATGGCCCGACCGGCGAGACGACGAAGCGGTTCATCGACGCCGCCCGCGACAACAGCACGGACGAGTCCGTCCGCGACCGCCTCGACGACCTCAAGAGCGCCATCGACGACGTCCGCGACGCCGAGAAGGACGCCCTCACGCACGTCCGCGCCCTCTACGGCGAGATCGCGGTCTCCGAGGACGGCGCCACCGCGTACGTGCCCACCTACGGCGGCTGGCTCTTCGCGCTCGACGTCGAGACCGGCGACACGAACTGGATCTACGACGCCAGCGACGGCATGGTCGGCGGCGCCGCTCTTGATAGCGACGGGGACATCGTGTACGTCGGGACCAAGGGCGACGAACTGCTCGCCATCGACGCGGTGACGGCGGAGTTGCGCTGGTCCTTCGGCACGGGCGGCGAAGTCTGGGCCGCGCCGGCGGTGGTCGATGGCGACATCTACGTCTCCTCGCTCGATGGCACGCTGCACAAGCTCAACGCGACCGGCGACGAGCAGTGGACCTTCAGCGACGCCGGCTCCGGCATCGCGTCCAGCCCCGTCGTTGAGGGCGACACTGTCTACATCGGCTCGTTCGATAACCAGCTCTACGCGGTCGATGCTGCCAGCGGCGACATGCGCTGGTCGGTCGAAGCGGACAACTGGTTCTGGGGCGCGCCCGCCGTCGATGGCGACACCGTGTACGCCGCCAGCCTCGACGGCACGGTGTACGCTGTTGACGCCGAGAGCGGCGACGTCCGCTGGGAGTTCGACGCGGGAGCGCCGGTGCGATCGTCGCCGGTGCTGGCTGGGGGCGGCGTCGTCGTCGCGACGCGCGAGGGCGAGGTCCACAAGATTGATGCCGAAAGCGGCCAGGCCGAAGGCGGCGTCATCCAGACGGGAACGAACGTTGAGGCCAACCTGACGGCCGACGACGACGGCAACGTCTACGTCGTGCCGCGCAGTTCCACGCTCTATATCATTGACGCGACACGCGAGCTTTCGACGACGCCGTGCGAGGCGCAGGCAAGGTCGTGTTCCGTGATTGAGTTGCCGTAGTTCGAGAAGCCGTCGCGGTGAGCGCGACAAAGGGACCTGATGGAGCTGATCGCCGACCTGTTTCAACTGATCCTCGTCGTCCCGATGACGAACGTGCTGATCGCGCTTGCGCGGCTGTTCGGGGGCAACTTCGGCATCTCGATCATCGTGTTCACGCTGATCATGAAGTTCATCACGTGGCCGCTGACGGCGAGCCAGTACAAGCAGAGCCGCCGCATGCAAGAGATGCAGCCGAAGATGCAGGAGCTGCAGAAGAAGTACAAAGGCAAGGACCCGAAGAAGCTCCAGGCCGAGACGATGGCGCTGTACCGCGAGGCGGGCGTCAACCCGCTGGGCTGCTTGTTCCCGATGCTGGCGCAGTTCCCGATCTGGATCGCGCTGTACCAGGTGATCAACACGACATTGGGCGAGACGCCGGAGAGCCTCGTCACCCTGTCGCAGAAGCTCTACCCGCTCGACTACGTACACAGCGCGTTGCCGATCACCAACCAGTTCCTGTTTTGGAACCTCGGACAGAGCGACCCGACGTACATCCTGCCGCTGCTTACGGCCGTCACGATGTACGTCCAGCAGAAGCTGATCACGCCGACGCCGACGGCAGCACCGGCGACACCGCAAGCCGCGCAGCAGCAGCAGACGCAGCAGATGATGCTGTGGATGATGCCGCTGATGTTCGGCTTCTTCGCGCTGAGCGTGCCGGCCGGGCTGGCGCTGTACTGGGCCGTCTCGAACCTTGCTGGCATCGTCTTGCAGTACCTGTACATGGGGCGCAAGCTCGACTTCGGCAGCCTGTTCAAGTTCGGGCCGCCACCCGCTCCCGCGCCGGGAGTGCGGGGCACGTCGAACGGCGGCCGGAGCGGGAAGCGCGACAAGCGCAGCAACGACATCGATGAGGACGGCGCGGCGGACATGCAGTCCGAGCCCGCGCCCGATGGACAGACCGAGCCGGCGGCGATCGCCTCCTCGGACACGCGAAGGAAGCGACATGGCAGGCGTAGAGGCAAGCGGTAAGACCGTCGACGAGGCCATCGAGAATGCCCTTTCGGAGCTGGGCGTCGAGCGCGGCGCTGTTGATGTCGAGGTGCTGAGCGAGGGGCGCGGCGGCGTGCTTGGCGTCGGCGCGAGCGAGGCGCGGGTGCGCGTCCGGTTGCTCGGCGACAACGAGGAAGAGCCGGCCGACGGGACGGCGCCCGACGGTGAGGCGGCCGCCGACGGCGAAGGCGAACTGATCGAGGACGACGCCGAGTTCGCCGCGCAGATGCTCGACAAGCTGCTCGAGATGATGGGCGTGCGCGCGGACGTTTCGATCCGCGACCCGGAGACGCCGGGCGACGGACTGGGCATGGCGCAGGCCGTGCTCGACATTGAGGGCGAGGACCTCGGGCTGCTGATCGGGCGGCGGGGCGAGACGCTCACTTCGTTGCAGTATCTCCTTAATCTCATGGTGGCCCGCCAGGTGACGAACCGGGCTTTCTTCACTGTCGACGTCGAGGGGTACCGGCAGCGGCGCGAGCGCGCGCTGACGACGCTGGCGCGGCGCACCGCCGACACGGTGAAGCGGACGCGACGGCCCGTCATCCTGGAGCCGATGCCGCCGAACGAGCGCCGGATGATCCACATCGCGCTGTCGGAGGACCGGCTGGTCGAGACGTCGAGCGTCGGCGAGGGCGACGACCGCAAGGTGTCCGTCTCGCTGCGCCGATGATGGCGCCTTCGGCGCAGAACCCAGAACCCAGAACCGAGAACCTAACTTTGATGGGCGTGTGCGGATGGCGCATGTCGTTGTTGCTGCAACTATCGTCCTATCAACTACTTTCTCATGTTGGCTCCTGACTTCGTTGTTGTTGGTCATGCTGTGCGGGACATCGTTCCCGGCGGGTGGCAGCTCGGCGGAACGGTGACGTTTGCGGCGGTGCAGGCGCATCGCCTCGGCCTGAGCGTCGGCGTGGTGACGCGGGCTGCGCGCGATCTCGATCTGGCGGCGGAGTTGCCGTTCGCGGAGATCGTGCAGGCGCCGTCTTCGGTGACGACGAGTTTCGAGAACGCCTACGAGCAGGGACATCGCCGTCAGAAGGTACGCGCGCGGGCGGACGAAGTCCTAGCGTCTGATGTCCCTGATGCGTGGCGTGCGGCTTCGATCGTGCTGATCGGGCCGGTGTTCGGCGAGGTGGCGCCGTCGCTGGCGGCGACGTTCGATGATGGTTCGCTCGTCGGTGTGTCGGCGCAGGGGTGGCTGCGGTCGCTCGACGGTGACGGCAACGTGGTGCGATCGCACTGGGACGGCGCGCCGTTCTGGCACGGTGCGGACGTCGTGTTCGTTTCGGACGAGGACCTTGATGGCGGGCGCGACGATCTCGATCTGTGGACGCGTGATGCGCGCATCGTTGCGATGACGAAGTCGCGTCAGGGCGCTGAGGTATATGCGGACGGCGCGTGGCGATCGATGGATGCGTTTCCGGAGACGGAGGTCGACCCGACGGGCGCGGGCGACACGTTCGCGACGGGGTTTCTGGTGCGGCTGCACGAGACGGGCGACGTCGGCGAAGCGGCGCGGTTTGGCGCGGCCGCGGCGAGCGTGTCGGTCGGTGGTGTGGGTGCGGGTGCGATGCCGACGCGCAGTGAAGTGGAGGCGCGGATGCGCGAGCATGTGGGGATATTATTGCGGTAGCAACTAGTGGTGGTCGGGCTACCACGGATGTCGCTGATGAAGTGGATGATTGTTGTGGGAGCAACGAGCTCCACAGGTTAGGCAACCCGTGTCACGTTGGGAGAGGGGTGTGGCTTGGACTGGTTCAGCGACGCCAGAGCAAAGTTGTTATGGGCACATCATCACCGTGAGCTGATCGATGCCTACGAGATGCAGATCTTTCGACATCACAACCGTCCTCCCGTCGTGGAGTTCGATGCCGAGAGGAAGCAGTATCTGCTCAGGGCTGAATACGACATCCCCGCCGCAGTAACGCATACCATCAGTGGCTATGTGTACAACCTGCGGGCCACCCTTGATTTCGTCGCGTACGCGTCCGCGAAGAGCCGAGGCTCTGCCAACAAGACGGTGATGTTCGTCATCGCGGAAGACGCTGAGGCATTCTTGCGGAAGAGAGGGCGGCTGCGTGGACTATCCGAAGACCAGGCGCGCCTAGTGGAGCGTTTCCAGCCCTACAACGAACAACTTACCAATAGATCTCGCATTGGACTGCTCACGCTCGAGAATCTCAGCAATATCGGAAAGCACCGGCACGTCCCGCTACTCATCGCCCAAGCCGGCGTTCTGACCTACGAAGAACCTCAGTTCGGCGATGAGGAAATCGAGTGGGACTCTCGCGCTTTGCGCCAAGGTGACGTGTTCGCACGGATTCCTGCCGAGGTGTACGAGAAGATGGGCGGGCTACCACAGGTCGAGTTTACGATATCGCGGCCACCACGCCTTTCATCATCGATGGCCACAGCGATCTCGCCGGCCGCGCGCAGGAACCGCCGCGGACGATGCCAAACTTCGCCGTCGATGATGTCGCGAAGGAACAGCGGCGGCTCGAAGCGGCGGGCGTGCGCTTCCTCGGCAAACCGTCGGCGGAGCCGATCTCGTTCTCGACGTTCGTCGATCCCGACGGCAATTACGGGCAGATCTTCAGCATGGAGGGCGCCCCTCCCGGCAACGAGTTCTTCGCCGTCCAGCGATTCAGCGACGAGCCGGTGCGTCTGCGCGAGTTCTACCGCGACGTCGTCGGCCTCTCCGACGACCACCCCGGCATGGGCAATCCGTTCATCGCCGGCGATGCCGCAATCTACATCGGCTGGCACAGCGACCTCCACGGCCCCACAAAAGAGCCGGCGCGCATCATGCTGAATCTGTTCGTCGCCGATCTGGCCGCGGAGCAGAAGCGCATCGAAGGCCACGGCGTGCGCTTCATCCGGACGGCGGGGCGCGAGTACTGGGGTGGCGTCATCTCGACGTTCCCGGATCCCGACGGGAACTACGTCCAGATCATCGAGTTCAAGCCGGAGTAACGCACTGGTCACCTGCCTGCGCGCAAGACCGCGTGCAATGCTCGACTGTGTATGCCGCGTCGCCTATCGTTGGCACAAATGCGCCAGACCAACATCGCCCGGCGCGCTGCCGCCCTCGCCGCGGGCATGTTCCTCGTTATCGGCGGCTTCCAGCTACTGCTGGCGCTCGGCGTGCCGTGGGGCAAAGCCGCGTGGGGCGGCGCTGAGGAGAACCTGACTCCAGCGCAGCGCATCGCGAGTTCGTTCTCGGTACTCGTCTACGTTGGCGCGGCGCTCGTTGTGCTCGGGCGCACGGGGCACTGGGGAGCGCGGTACGCGGGGATCTTCCGCATCGGCGCCTGGCTGCTCGCTGGATTGATGCTGGCCGGCGCGATGCTGAACGCGGCGTCGTCGAGTGCGTGGGAGCGCTTCATGTGGGCGCCATTCGCCCTGATGCTCGCGGTGTTGTGCTTCTTCGTCGCCCGCAGCGACGAGTCGCCGTCCTCACTCCCTTTGCCCTGAACCGCCTCGCCCTCTAACGTTCCTCACGATGAACACGACTGACATCGCGCGCCGCGAGCAGCAGCTTGCCGGATCGATCTGGCGGCGGTTCCTGCTGTCCGTGCCGGGACAGATGCTGGCGAACCCGCCGATTCACCGTCTGCATGAGGAGATGCTCATGCACAAGGATCACCGCGTGCTGGAGATCGGGAGTGGCGCGGGAAGCCGCTTGCTGCTGCTCGATAATCGTGTGCGGTTCGAGCGATCGAGCGCCGTGGGCGTCGAGCCATCGCCAAAACTGGCGCGCCGCGCCGGGCGCGCGTTTCGGGCAAACGCGCGGCCGCTGTCGTCGGTGCTTGCGGATCCGGAGGCGCTGCCGTTCGCCGATGCGTCATTCGACATGGTGTTCTGCTCCGACGTGCTGCGGTTTCTCGATGTGCGCGGCGCCCAGGCGGCGCTGCGAGAAGCGGCGCGGGTGCTGCGTCCGGGGTTGCTGCTGCTGGCCTGGGAGCTGGCGGCGCCGGACGGACGGTTCGCGTGGTGGCAGCGGTTCTGGCTGCGTGGCTACGGCGGGCGCATCGCCAGCGAGAAGAGCTTGATGTCGCTGGCAGAGCGCAGCGGCTTCGCGTACGCGCGGGAGGCGGAGCTGCGGCCGTTCTTCTGGCCGCCCGTGCCGCGCGCCTCGTTCATCGCGGGCACCGTGCCGCCGGGGTGGCGGTACGAGAACGGGCTGCTGTATCCGCCGGCGGGTGACATTCAGGACGCAGGCGTTATGAGAGATAACGCGCGCACCTGATCGAAGGTTGTGACGTAGTGCTGTAGAACATCACGACCGAGCAACGACTCGATCTGTTCGTTGCCAGCATGCCTCTCCGCTATGTGAAGCTCTACGGACTGCATGTCCACCTGCTGATCCTCGTGCAGAAGCAACACGTAGCCTGGCACTTGATAGTGCGGCTGATCCTGGCCCGCACCTCCAACACTGATCGAGGGATACTGGCGCACCTTCGCCCACTGCTCCTCGTTGACAAACAGGCGTCGGCTGTCTTGCGGGTGTAGCACTGTCATGTCGGCACCGGAGTCGACCAAGAAAACGACCGGAATCGCCGCTGCTGGATCATTCACTTCGCCCAGCGCAGGAATCCAGATTGCCGCATCGAGGAGCGGGACGGGCGGATGCATCGGTGAGTAGTGTCTGCCGAGGGGATGGATCGTCGAGAAATATCCCGGGATCACCTACAGCAAAACATTCGGGCGTTCGCGTTCGAGCTTGTCGACCGCGACCACGGCCATCGGCCATCCCCGCCGGCGCGCCTCTTCGAGCACGGAGTCGAGTGAGCCGCCGAACGCGAAGTTTCCCCCGTATGAGGCGACCCACTCGTGTTCGTGCTCCTGCATGAGCGCGCCGCGCTGTTGATCGAGCGTTTCGCGTTCGCGGCGAGCACCCCCTACGAGCCCGCGGATGTGAGCGCTTTGTGTTTCGTCGAGGGTCGGTCGCGGGGCCATGTGGCATCCTTCGCGTCACTGAGACGGGCTAGCGTCCACACTATAGCGTGCGTGCCAGATCTCGGCCTTCAACCCGCGCAGCGGCTAAACTGCCTTCGATGACCACCGAACCCACCGACCGCATCACCACGGGCGCGCCGCTTGAGGGCGACCTCCAGGCTGACACGTCGCTGCGCCCCAAGCGCCTCGCCGACTACATCAATCAGGACAAGGTCAAAGACAACATCAGCATCAGCATTGAGGCCGCCCGCCAGCGCGATGAGCCGCTCGATCACGTACTCCTCTACGGCCCGCCCGGTCTCGGCAAGACGACACTGGCCTACATCATCGCCGTCGAAATGGGTGTCAGCATCCGCATCACGTCCGGCCCCGCGATCGAACGCATCGGCGATCTGGCGGCGATTCTCACCAGCCTGCAACCGAACGACGTGCTGTTCATCGACGAGATCCACCGGCTGTCGCGTGTTGTCGAAGAGTTCCTGTATCCGGCGCTTGAGGAATCCGCCATCGACTGGGTCACCGGCAAAGGGCCCGGCGCCCGCGCGATCCGCCTCGCCATCAAACCGTTCACGCTGATCGGCGCGACGACGCGCTACGCAATGATGTCGCCGCCCTTGCGCGATCGCTTCGGCGCCGTCTACCGGCTCGACTTTCACGACGTCGACGCGCTCTCGAAGATCATCCGCCGCTCGGCGACGATCATCGGCGTGCCGATCGATGAAGCCGGCACCGCCGCCATTGCCGCGCGCTCCCGCGGCACCCCGCGCGTCGCCAACCGCCTCCTCCGCCGCGTCC
>CAZRHH010000110.1:0-7923 GCA_964599885.1 uncultured Dehalococcoidia bacterium
CATCGCCAGCGGCGTGATCGCCGCGCGCACGCTCGGCCCGTCGAGCCGCGGCGACCTGGCGTTGCTGCTGCTCTGGCCGCAATTGTTCTGCACCGTCGGCAACATGGGCGTCGATCTCGCGGCGACGTATCTCAGCGCCAACCCCGCGCGACGCGCGAACGCACCGGCCACCCTGCTCACGATGGCGATCGCACAGAGCGCGGCCCTCGTGCCGCTGTATCTGGTACTGATGCCGTTCGTCTTCGACGGCGCGCGTCTCACCGGCGCCGCGATGCTCATGGCGGCGCTGATCCCGCTGTACCTCGGCGGCGCCTACTGCGTCGCCGCGCTCGGCGGTATGCTCGACTTTCGCGCGTTCAACATCGTGCGTTTCGCAACGCCGGCGCTGTACGTGGTGGCGATCGTCGTGCTGGCGCTCACTGGCACGCTCTCGCCGATCACCGCCGCCGCCGGATTCGTCGTCGCCAACGGTATCGCCGACGCGCTGGCGTTCACGCTGCTGTGCCGCAACGGGACGTTCGGCCGCCCCGACGTCACGCTCGCGAAGGCCGCGCTCTCGTACGGCGCGCGCGCACACATTGGGCGCCTCTCGCCGCAGTCACTGGGCGCCGATGCCATCGTCATCGCGCTGCTGCTCTCCTCGCACGACCTCGGGCTGTTCGTCGCCGCCGCCGCGTTTCTCGCCGCACCGCGCTTGCTGACGGCGTCGGTGAGCATGGTGGCGTTTCCGCAGGTGAGCGCGGCGCACGTAGCCGGCGAGCGCCCACGCCTGCGCGCGTTGTTCGCGCTGTACGTGCTGGCCGCGACGCTGCCGGCGATCGCGCTGTTCACGCTGGCCGGCCCCATCGTCGCGTTGCTGTTCGGCAGCGAGTTCGACGGCGCCGCGCCGGTACTGCGTCTGCTCGCACTGTCCGCGATGGCGATGTCGCTGCGTGCGTTCCCGCTCGAAGTGCTGCGCGGCGTCGGCCGCCCCGGCATCACCAGCATTGCCGAAGTTGCCAATTGGGCGCTGTTCTTCGTCGCCGTGCCGGCGGGCGTGGCGCTCGGCGGCCTCCAGGGCGCCGCCGCCGGTGTCGCCGTATCGAGCTTCGGCAGTCTTGCCATGATCGCGCTGTTGTCGCTCCGCAGCGGTGTCTTCACGCGCCAATCGACGCCGCATGCGCAGCCGCCCGGCGCGCTGGAGGCGACGCACACACCTTGAACCTTGTGATGATGCGCCCCCAAACAGTCAAGAACGCCGCGTGGAAGGCGCTTCGTCACTACGCCACCGCCGGTGACATGAAGTGCTTGCAGATGCTGCTGCCACGGCAGATGATGCCGACGCGCGACGCAGTCGACGCGTACTTGCGCGAACTGACCGAGTCGCCGGAACTGCTCGGCGCGATCGCCACGCCGGACAGCCGCCGCTACCACGCAACGATGCCGGCGACGATGACGGCGCGCGACCTGCTCGGCATGCGTCTCGCGATGCACGCGACCGGCAAGGGGCGCGCGGTGCTGCTCTATGTCGTCGCGCGCGTGTTGAAGCCGCGCGTTGTCATCGAAACGGGCTGCTTTAGCGGCTGGGACAGCGCCGTGCTGCTGCAAGCGCTCGACCGCAATGGCGCGGGGCATCTCTGGAGCATCGATCTGCCGGCGAAGGTCGGCCAGTTCAGCCAGGTCGACCCACGGTCGGGCCTGCCCGACGGTGTCGCGACCGGCTTCCTCGTGCCGCCATCGCTGACGGGACGCTGGACGCTGATCGAGGGCAACGTCCGCGACGAACTGCCACCGCTGTTGCGTGAAATAGCGCCCGTCGATCTGTTCCTGCACGACTCCGACCACAGCTACGCGCACATGATGTGGGAGTTCGCGACGGTGTTGCCGCACATGGCGCCCACCGGCGTCATGGTGGCCGACGACATCGCCTGGAACACGTCGTTCTGGGATTTCTCGTCGGCGATGGGTCGCCCGTTCGTCATCCATCGCACGAATCCGAACGTCGGCGCGCTGTCGATCGCCGGAGGTGAGCGATGAGCAAGCGTCCCGTCCGCGTCGCGCATCTCGTCTCGCATCCGATCCCATACTTCGCGCCGCTCTACCGGGAACTGGCGACACGCCCGGAAATCGACCTGACCGTGTACTACTACTCCGACGCGACCGTGCGCGACTTTCACGACGCGGAGTTCGGACGCAGTGTCCGCTGGGAGACGCCGCTGCTCGACGGTTATCGCTCGCGGATCCTGCCGAGCGCAACGCGCACACCCGCGACGAGCAGCAGCGCGCGCGTGAACGTCGACGTTGTCCGCGAGATCGCCCGCCAGCGATACGACGTCGTCTGGGCGCACGGATACGCGCACGCGACGACGTGGGCCGCGTTCGCCGCTGCGCGTATCGGCGGTGCGCGCCTCCTGCTCCGCGACGAACAAACGCTGCTGCACGATCGATCGCCCCTCCGTTCGACGGCGAAGGCGGCGGCGTTGCGCGCGCTCTTCAGCCAGGCTGGAGGGCTCTACATCGGCGAACAGAACCGGCGGTTCATGCTCGCGCACGGCGCCCGCGAAGATGCGCTGTTTCCGGCGCGCTACTGCGTCGACAACGCGTACTTCCGGGAACGCGCGGAGGTCTTGCAGCCGCGGCGCAGGCAACTACGCGCGCGATTCGGCGTGACGGGCGATGGACCACTCGTGCTGTTCGCCGGCAAGCTGATCGACAAGAAGCAGCCGTTGCGGCTAATCGAAGCCTTTGCGCGCGTGCGGGCGCAGCACCAATGCACGTTGCTGATCGCCGGCGACGGCCCGCAACGCGCGGCCTGCGAAGTTCTGATCGCCCGCCTCAACGTGCCCGATGTGCGCATCGCCGGCTTCCTCAACCAGTCGGAGTTGTCGGCCGCATACGCCGTAGCCGACGTCTTCGTGCTGCCATCTCGGCTGCATGAGACGTGGGGACTCGTCGTCAACGAGGCGATGAACTTCGGGCTGCCGATCGTCGTGTCGGACAAGGTCGGATGCGCCGCCGACCTCGTGCGCGCCGGCGAGAACGGCTACGTCGTGCGGCACGATGACACCCCCGCACTGGCGGATGCGATTGGTGCGCTCGTCACGGATCCGGCGAAGCGCGAAGCGTTCGGCCGACGAAGCGCCGCGTTGATCGAGGACTACAGCATCGAAGCGTGCGCGGATGGGATCGTCGCCGCCTGCACGGAACAGCGAGCAACGGAGAAGACATGGCACCACACAGCGCGCGCCGCCTGAGCATCGTCGCCAAGCAGGTGTACTATCGCGACGCCCGCATGGCGCCAGAACTCGCCGCGATCTACTACGCGCACTTCGCCGGCGCGAAGACGATCCTCGACGCCGGCTGCGGCACGGGCGACTTTGGGCGGCTGCGCCCGTCGCCCGCGATCGAAGTACACGGCGTCGACGTCGACGCGCGAGCGATCGCCGAAGCGTCGCAGCACGAGCGTGCGGTGTGCGTCGATCTCGACCGCGCGCCGCTGCCATACGCTGACGCAACGTTTGACGGCGTGCTGGCGAAGGACATTTTCGAGCACGTGCAGGATCCCGGCGAACTGGCGAGCGAGATCTGTCGCGTGATGCAGCCGGGCGGCGTGCTCGTCGCATCCGTCGTGATGGCGCGGCCGCATCGCGTCTGGGCCGACTACACGCATCTTCGTGGTTTCACGCAGCGCTCGGCGCGGCTGCTGCTCGAAGACGCCGGCTTCAGGGTCGAAGCGGTGTGGCGCATGGGGCCGGTGCCGCTGTCGACGCGGCTCGGCGCCATCAAGCACATCCCGGCGCTGCTGCGCGTGCCGCTGTTCGACGCCTGGTGGGGCGCGAGCTGGGAACTGCGAGCGCGCCGATGAGCATGCAACGCGCCGGACGCGACGTCCGCACCAACGTGCTACTGCTGCGCGATGTGCCAGAACACGGATTGCTCTCCATGGAGCGCTTTGCCGACGAACTCCAGCGCGGGTTCGAGAACGACCGGCGCGTACGCATGCGCTCGACGACACTCCACGAATCTGCGCGCGCCGCCCGCCTGGGGCTGCGACGTGCGGACAGTTACGCCACGCGGTTCGTGCGCTATCCGCTCGCGGCAGCGCGGCAGAGCGCGGACGTGTACCACATCGTCGATCACGGCTACGGGCACCTGGCAGCGCTGCTGCCGCGCGAACGGACGATCACTTCGTGCCACGATCTGATGCTGTTGAAGGCGCAGGAGGGCGTTGCGGGATTCGTCCCGGGCCACGTCGCATTGGCGCGGTTTCGTTGGAGCACGTCGTATCTAAAGAGCGTCGCGCGCGTCGTCACGTGCAGCGAAGCGACGAAGCGCGATCTCGTGCGACTGCGCGGCGTCGCGCCGGATCGGATCAGCGTCGTGCCGTATGGCGTCAGTGCGGCGTTCCGGGCCATGTACGAGGAGACGCGCGCGGCACTCAAGGCGCAGATCGCGCCCGGCCGCGAGCATCTGCTCATGCACGTCTCGACCGGCGATCAATACAAGAACGTCGAGGGAACACTGCGCGTGCTGGCGGCGCTCCGCCGGTCGGGCATGGACGTCGCGCTCGTGCGTGCGGGTATACCGCTGCGTGCCGAAGGGCGCGCGCTGGCAACCAAACTCGGCATCGCAGATCGCGTGGTCGAATGCGGGCGCGTGAGCGATGCGCGGCTCGTGGAACTCTACAACGCCGCGGACGTACTGCTCTTCCCGTCGTTCTACGAGGGCTACGGGTGGCCACCGCTCGAAGCGATGGCGTGCGGGACGCCCGTCGTCACGTCGGATTGCCCGTCGCTGCTCGAAGTGTGTGGCGATGCAGCGCTGTCCGCTCCGGCGCGCGATACGGCTGCGCTCGCGTCGGCTGTACGGGCGATTCTCGATTCGCGCGATCTTGCGTCGTCGCTCCGTACGCGTGGCCTTGAGCGCGCGCGGCGTTTCACGTGGAACAAGACGATCGCCGGTTTCGCCGAGGCGTACGCGTCCGTCGCCGACGGCGCGTCAAGCGTCTCGCAGGGAGAACGCGCATGTGCGGCATAGCGGGCGTCGTTGCCGACGGTGGGCTGGACGTGCGGCGCGCTGTCAGGGTGATGTGCGACCGGATGATCGCCCGCGGACCGGACGACGGTGGCGTGATCGCCGGCACGCTCGGGACGAGTGCGTTTGCGCTGGGCAACCGGCGGCTCGCGATCATCGATCCGACGCCGGATGGCCATCAGCCGATGATCGACGAGTCGCGCGGGGCGTCCATCGTCTTCAACGGCACGATCTACAACTACCGCGAGCTGCGCGAGGAACTGACGCGCGACGGCGAGCGGTTCGCCTCCGGGTGCGACACCGAAGTCGTGCTGAAGGCGTACGGGCGCTTCGGCGCGCGCTGCGTCGAGCGCCTCCAGGGCATGTTCGCGTTCGCGATCCACGATCCGGTACGCGGCGAGTTGTTCATGGCACGGGATCGGCTCGGCATCAAGCCGCTCTACTACTGGCACCAGGGCCCGTCGTTCGTGTTCGCATCTCAGGTCCGCGCCTTGCTCGCGACGGGCGCGATACCCCCAACGCTGTCGCGCGACGCCATGCGCTCGTACCTGGCGTACGGCGCCGTCAGCGAGCCGCTCGCCGCGATCGAGGGCGTCCGTGCGTTGCCGGCGGGTCACACAGCGACGTTGCGGGACGGCGCGCTGACGCTCGAACGTTACTGGAGCGTGCACAACGTCACGCAGCGCGCGTTAGGCCGCCCGGAGGCGGTGTCGGAACTCCGCGCGCGGCTCGATGAAACCGTCCGCGCACATTTGGTAAGCGATGCCCCGCTGGGCGTATTCCTGTCGGGCGGGCTCGACTCGTCGGTGCTGGCGGCGCTCGCGTCACGGCACGACGATCGTGTGCGCACGGTCTCGGTAGAGTTCGACGACCCGGCGTTCAGCGAAGCGCGGTACATGGAGATGGTCGCGCGGCACATCGGCAGCGAACACACGCGCGTCACGCTTCGTCCGGATGAACTGCGAGCCGATCTCGGTGGCGCGTTTACTGCGATGGATCAGCCGACGTTCGACGGCATCAACACGTACATCGTCTCGCGCGCGGCCGCAGGTGCGGGCCTGAAGGTCGCGCTCAGCGGCCTCGGCGCGGACGAGCTGTTCGGTGGCTACGGCCACACCGGCCGTATCGCCTCGCTCGATGCGCTCCGCCGGCTGCCCGCGCCGGCGCGAGCGTTAGTCGGACGGGGCGCCGGGCTCGCGCCGAACGGGAACAGCGCGAAGCTCGCCGCATGGCTCTCGAACAGCGCCGGGACGGACGCGCACGGTCTCTTGCGACGGTTGTACCTGCCGGACGAAGTCGCGCGAATGACGGTCGACGCCCCAGCGCCGTCCGCGCTCAACGTGCGACCCGACCTCCCACTTCCCACTTCCCGGCGCCTAAGCACGGGCGCGCGCGATCTCGAGACGTACACGAAGAACGTGCTGCTCCGCGACACCGACGCCATGAGCATGGCGCACAGCCTCGAAGTCCGTGTGCCATACCTGGACCACGCGCTCGCAGAGTGGGCGCTTTCGCTGCCGGCGTCGGTACGCGGCCGGCGGAAGTCGTTGCTGGTCGACGCGACGCGCGATCTGTTGCCGGCGGCGATCTTCGAGCGCCGGAAGCAAGGATTCGTGCTGCCGCTCGCCCGCTGGATGCGCCACGAGATGCGAGACGAGATCGAGGCCGCGTTGCGGCACCCGCCGGACGCGCTGGCGGCGATGATCAGCAAGGATGCGATGGGCGACATTTGGGACGAGTTCGCGCGGGACGGGCTGCGCTGGCTGCGGCCGTGGTCGCTCTACGCACTGTGCCGCTGGACGGAGTCCGTATCGGAACAGAAGCTGGAGGAGTTTGCCGCATGAGCCGTCGTTTACGAGTGCTGCACGTCATCCCACAATTGTCGGCGCGTATCGGCGGGCCCGCTGTCAACGTCGTCGAGTCGTCGCTGGCGCTGCGCGAACGCGGTATCGACGCAACGACCTTCGCCACGGACATGGCCGGCGCGGTGTCCGCGCGGAAGCACAGGCGCGCGACACCAGGCGACCTGCCAGCCGGCGCGGAAACACTCGACGTGCGGCTGTTTCCGGCGCGCTGGCCGCAGCGGTGGGCGTTCGCACCGTCGATGTACGCGGCGCTCGGACGCGAGATCTCGCGAAGCGACGTCGTTCATATCCACATGCTGTTCACGTTCCCGCAGATGGCCGCGTACTGGCAGGCGAGGCGGCACGGCGTGCCGTACGTCGTGTCGCCGTGCGGTGCGCTCGACCCGCATCTCCGGCCGCGGAGCCGCGCGATCAAGACGATCACGGAACTCGCGTGGCAGCGCGGAATGCTCGACGGCGCCGCGGCATTGCACTTCAAGACGGAAGAGGAGGCGCGCCTCGTCGCCGATCTCGGCTATCGCGCGCCGCGGGTCGTCGTGCCGAACGGCGTACGCTGTGATGATTTCGCGCCGAGCGGTGACGGCGCCGCGTTCCGGCGACGATACGGCATCGGCGAAAGCGCGCCGGTCGTGCTCAGTCTCGGGCGTCTTTCACACAAGAAGGGTCTGGACACGCTGATCCGCGCCTTCGCGATCGTTGCGCGCACAACCACCGACGCCCGGCTCGTCATCGCTGGTCCTGACGACGAATCACTGACGCCGCGGCTGCGTTCGCTGGCCGAGCGATGCGGCGTCGCAGAGCGCGTCGTGTTCACGGGCATGCTGCGCGGTCACGAGAAGCACGATGCGCTCGCCGCCGCCGATGTGTGGGCGCTGGCCTCGTACACGGAGAACTTCGGCGTGGCGGTTGTCGAGGCGATGGCGGCCGGGCTGCCGGTGATCGTCACGCCGGAAGTGAACATCGCCGCGGAAGCGCGCGCTGCCGGCGCCGCCGTCGTCGCGCCGCGCACCGATGCGGCGTTTGCCGGTGCGATCCGCGCGCTGCT
>CAZRHH010000111.1:0-7715 GCA_964599885.1 uncultured Dehalococcoidia bacterium
GCACGCACGCGGCCGGCGTCGTCATCTCGCGCGAGCCGCTGGCCGAGCACGTGCCGCTGCAACGTCCGACGCGCGGCGACGAGTCGTCGATCCCGACGACGCAGTACGCGATGGCGCAGGTGGCCGAGATCGGCCTGCTGAAGATGGACTTTCTCGGCCTCGCCAACCTGACGATCCTCGGCCGCGCGATCGAGATCATCGAACGCACGAAGGGCGTGCGCGTCGATCTGCAGGCGCTTCCGGACGGCGATGCGCAGACGTTCGCGATGCTCAGCGCGGGCGACACGTTCGGCGTGTTTCAATTGGAGTCGCCCGGCATGCGGCGGCTGATCCAGGAACTGCGCCCCGACAGCATCGAAGACCTGATGGCGCTTGTGGCCCTGTATCGGCCGGGGCCGATGCAGCACGTCGGGGCGTATTGCCGCGCCAAGCACGACCGCTCGCTGGTGAAGTACCCGCACCCTGATCTCGCCGAGATCCTCGACGAGACGTACGGCGTCATCGCCTATCAGGATCAGGTGCTGATGGTGATGCGGAAGTTTGCGGGCTACGAGTTCAAAGACGCCGACGCCGTCCGCAAAGCGATGTCGAAAAAGATCGCGTCGCTGATGCAGGCCGAGGGCGAGAAATTCATCGAGGCGGCCGTCACCAACGGATACGGGCGCCACGAGGCGCAGGCGATCTTCGAGCTGATCGAACCGTTCGCCGGCTACGCGTTCAACAAGGCGCATTCCGCCTGTTACGGGACGATCGCCTACCAGACGGCGTACCTGAAATCGAACTATCCGCACGAGTACATGACCGCCGTGCTGTCGAGCGCGGGGGCGCACGAGCGCATCGCGCAGGCGGTGGCTGAGTGCGTGCGGCTGGGCATCACCGTGCAGCCGCCCGACGTCAACACGAGCGGCGCCACCTTCGAGCTCGATGACCGCGACGGCGAGCAGGTCATCAGTTTCGGGCTGGGGACGGTGAAGAACGTCGGCGCAGGCGCGGCGGAATGCATCATCACCGCGCGTGCGGAAGGCGGCGCGTTCAACGGCATCGAAGACTTCACGAAGCGCGTCGATCTGAAGGCGTTGAACCGCCGCGCCCTCGAGTCGCTGATCAAGTGCGGCGCGCTCGATGCGCTGGGCGCGCGCGGCACGCTGCTGGCGAATCTCGATCGCATCCTCTCGCTCGCGCAGCGCGAGGCGAAGCTGCGGGAAAGCGGACAATCGACGATGTTCGACATGTTCGGCGATAGCGTATCGACGCCGCTACCGTCACTCGAACTGCAGCACGTCGACGTCTCGAAGGCGGAGCTGCTGTCGTGGGAGCGCGAGCTGTTGGGGGTCTACGTGTCGGAGCATCCGTTCACAAGCGCGGCGCTGACGCTGGCGAAACACACGTCAGCGCTCGTCAGCGAACTAACACCGGAGCTGGACGGCCGCGAAGTCGTCATCGCCGGGATGGTGAACGACGTGCGCCAGCGCGCGACGAAAGCGGGCAAGACGTTTCTCGCCGTGACGGTAGAAGATCTCTCGGGCAGCGAAGAAGTGACCGTCTGGCCGGATGTCTACGAACCGACGCGCGATCTCTGGGTGCCGGGCAACATTCTGCTGATGCTGCTGCGGGTGCGCGAGCGCGGCGACCGGCTCCAGGTCTCGGTGCAGCAAGTCTCACTCGTGCAGGCGGCCGACGGTTCGATCAGCCACGAACAGTTCGAGATCCCGCACTGGCTGACGGACGCAGTGCGTTCGGCGACGGGCGTGGGTGTAGTGGCGGTACAGAACAGAGAACCAGGAACAGAGAACAGAGGCGAGAACCCGGAACCCAGTACAAAGAACCCGCCTGACGCATTGAACGGTGGTGGCGCAGCCGCACCTTCGAACGGCGATCACCCGAACGGCGATCACCAAACACCAAACACCAAACAACAGTCGTCGAACCCGACTCAGGAACCCTCAACGCGCCTCCGCTTCTGGTTGCACGAATCGTCGGATCCCGACGCTGACCGGCTGCGGCTCGACAGGCTGATCGCGCTGATCGAGCGCTACCCGGGCGACGAGGGCGTGCGGCTCTTCATCCACGCGAACGATGGCGACCGAATCGAACTGGCGATGCCGCAGGCGCGCGTTTCCGCTGAGCTTCGCGAGGCGGGCATTGCGTTGCTGTCACCGAACGGCGGCGCCGACGAGATCATTGACGATGCGCTCGCGTCGGCGTCAAGCGGCGTTCGGACGTACGGCGTGGAGCCGCTCGAGGTGTAATTCTTGCTAGTCGCTAGTCGTTGATTGCCTGAAAACGATAGAGGCCGCACGAGATGTGCGGCCTCTATCGTTCGAACGCCAGGGTTGGGCGCTAGTCGTCATCACCATCGTCATCGTCGTCACCGCGCGAGCCGGAGCTGTCGTCGTCGTCTTCGTCATCGTCATCGTCATCGCCCGCGCCTGAGTCGTCGCCGCCGTCGTCGCCGTTACCCGGGCCGGAGTTGTCGTTGTTATCGCCGTCATCGTCGCCATTACCGCGGCCGGAGTTGTCGTCGTTTTCTTCGCCGTCGTCATCGTTGCGTTCGTCGTCATCGTCACACGGACTGCCGGGACCCGAGTTATCGCAGTCGTCATCGTCATCGATCGTTGGCACGACGACCGGCGGCGCTGTCGTTGCCGTCGCTGCTGGCGCCGTGCTGCTGGCCACGGACGATGCGGTTGCTGTCGCCGTCTTGTTCCCGTCGTCGTCACGATCATCCGCGTCCTCGACCCGGACGCGCGACGCGAGAATCGTGTTGTCCGGCAGCAGCGTGCCCCGCACCTTGACGACAGCGCCGACACTCAGCCCGGCCGTCGTTCCATCGTCATCGTGATCGTCGAAGCGGACGTCCGCGTTGTCGGCGAGTACGAACGTGCGCGTGGCGCCGCCGACCTCGACCGAATACTCACCACCGTTGACGGCCATGATCACCCCAGTGAACTCGACGTTGAACGCCGGCGAACTTGAGCTGAAAAGGTTGCGCACCGGTTCGGGTGTGTTGCCCGTTGCGGCGGCGCCACCGATGCCGGCGGCGCCGAACATGATCACGCCGGCCGCGAGCGCACCCGCCTGAAACATAGCCGGTCGCGCTTTGAACGATGCTAACCAACTCATGATAGTGCCTCCCCGGACGATTGTGGATGGCGCCGCCGCGACCTCAGCGAGCATGCGCGCTTCGGCGCGTGATCGCTGAACGGCGAACGCTGCGGGCGCGCTGGCAGACAGCAACACCCCGGCGGAACGCAGGACGGGTGCAAGAGACGCGCTATACCGTGGGTACGACGCGAGCACTTGCTCCATCGTCTCGCCCTCGAGCATGCGCTCGATGCACTTGTCCAGGATGTCCGTGAAGTCTTCAAATGGCTGATTGTCCATGCTTACGGCGTCTCCCCTGTGGCGGTGTCTGGTCGCTTCTTGTCGATGCTGAGAGCGCGACGTACCGTCTGCAGCGCGCGCATTTGCATCACCTTGACGGCGCCTTCCGTCTTGCCGAGCATGCGGGCCGTGTCGGCAACGCTGTGCCCTTCAACGAGGCGCAGCATCAGCACGTCCCGGTGTTCATGCTTGAGTACGCCGAGCGCCTCGGCGACTTCACGGCGATGATCGGCGCTGGCGATGTCGTCGGGCGCGGCCGCATGGGCAACCTGCGGATGCTCAAGCGTCACGCTGAGACGCCTTGCACGGCGCTTGAGCAGATCGACCGTCTCGTTGTGCGCGATGCGAAACAACCAGGCGGCGATGGGTGTGCCGCGGTGCTGGTAACGTCCGATGCCGCGGACCGCTTCGGCGAACGTCGTCGACGCGACGTCGTCGGCGTCGGCGGCGTTCCCTGTGCGAAGGTAGGCGTATCGGTACACGCGGTCGTATTGCTCCTCGAACAGGTGGCGCCATGCCGCCGGCTCGTGCGCCACTAATGCGGCGACCAGCTGATCGTCACCTTCATGCGTTCGCGCCGGCGGGTCGAACGCATCCTCGGCCATCATGTCATCAGCCGGTGTCTTTTCATTCATCAGTTACATCTTCCGCTCCGGGCAAAAAGTAACAGCAACCGCGATTACCGATGCATAAACATTGTCTGCGGAATGGTGGCACAAGCGCGGCGAGATTCAGGCCGGCGGCGTGTCCTTTGGCGTGCGGATGAGGCCCTCCTGCACGACGGATGCGACGCGCGTACCGTCGGGCTGAAACATCTGCCCGAAGATGAGCGCGCGAGCCGCATGCGCGACGGGACTCTCGCTCGTGAACAGCAGCCAGCCATCGAAGCGCGGCGCGCGATGAAACCACATCGCGTGGTCGAGGCTGGCGGACGCCCAGTTGGCGCGCGCGCCACCATGGGGGATGCGCGCCGTCGCGATCAGGCCGCGGTCGCTGGCGTACGCCAGCAATCCCGCATGGATCGCTGGATCGTCGGGGAGTTCGCCGCGGACGCGCATCCACACGCGGCGGCGCGGGATCTCGCCCGCCGGCTGCGTCCCAAGGTCGATGGCGCGCATTTCGACGGGGCTTTCGCGCTCGAAGCGTTGCATCATCTCGCGCTCCTCGCGGCGGTCGGGGCGCGCGAACTCCCATGCCGGCAGGCCGTCGGGGCCGGGAACATCGGGCGCCGGTTCGGAGTACGAGATGCCGTCCTCCGGTTTTGCGAAGCTGCACGAAAGGTTGAAGATCGCCTCGCCGGCCTGGTAGGCGACGACATCGCGCGTCGTGAATGTGCGGCCGTCGCGGATGCGGTAGACGACGTAGCGGATCGGCACGTCGTGGCGCCCCGGGCGCAGAAAGTAGGCGTGCAGCGAGTGCAGCGCGCTCTCCGCCGAATCGACGGTGCGATACGCCGCCATGACGGACTGCGCCGCCACGAGTCCACCGAATAGCCGGAACATTCCCTTCCCGGGATCGCCCAGAAAGAGATCGCGGTCGAGCCGGTCGAGATCGAGTTGCTTGAGCAGCCGATCGAGCGCCGTACGGCTTTGAGCTGGCATTGCGTGGAGTGTAGCCGCTGCTTCGGTTACGCGGCGCTCGCTCCGGCGGTGCCCATGCCCCAGCTTTTGGCCTCCCATGCTATTGAGGTGCGTAGTCGTGATATGATCGCGGCCTTCGGTGAGGATGCCGATGGAAGGAGTGGCGAGATGAAGAACCTTCAAGGCAAGAACGCGATCGTTACGGGGGCGTCGCGGGGACTCGGCGTATACATCGCGAAGACGATGGCGGCGCGTGGAGTCAACGTCGTGCTGGCTGCTCGCTCGGCCGAGCCGCTCGAGGAGACGCGCCGGATCTGCGAAGCCGCCGGCGTACACGCGATCGCCGTGGCGTGCGATGTCACGTCGCTCGACGATCAGCGACGGCTGGTGGCGACCGCGGAGCGCGAGCTGGGCAGCGTCGACATTCTCGTCAACAACGCGGGTATCGAGTTCGTCGAGGAGTTCACGAAGCTCTCGACGGATCAGATCGATCACCTGCTGACGACGAACCTGAACGCGCCGATCTGGCTGACGAAGCTCGTCCTGCCGTCGATGCTGTCGCGGCGCAGCGGGGCGATCGTCAACGTATCGTCGCTGGCAGGCAAGGCGCCGGTGCCGTACGCCACGGTGTACGCGGCGAGCAAGGCGGGACTGATCGCCTTCACTGAGGGTCTGGGCGGCGAACTCGATGGCACGGGCGTGACGGCGAGCGTTGTTTGCCCGAGCTTCGTTGCGGACGTCGGGATGTATGCCGAACACTCAAGCAACGGCATGAAGGCGCCGTTCATGGCACGGCCGGTCGCGCCGCAGAAGGTGGCGGATGCCGTGATGCGCGCGATCGGCGGCGCACCCGAAGTGATCGCCGCGAGCGGACCGATGCGCCCGTTACTGGCGTTCGGCGAGATGGCCCCCGGCTTGAAGCGATCGATCGTGCGCCGCATGGGCATCACGAAGCTCTTCCGCGACGAAGCGGCGGCGCTACGGCAAGGCGCCGATCGCGAGAGCGCACCGGCGGAGAAGACTGCTGCGCCGTAGAACGCTGGACGGCCGTTGACATCGTTCGCCACGACGGACCGTTCGCGGGTTTAACGGGCGCACATGGCCAAGGCATCCGTCGTGCCCTAGACCGGGCCGATGCTCACCGCCTGTCCCGCACCCTCGCGACGCAGTGCTTTGCGCTGAGAACGGCGAGTGGGTGGGGCTCCCCCCGACCGACGCGCACTCGCTCGTACTCGATGTTCAGCGCGCTCGTCGTATTGATGCCGTAGAGGTCGAATGTATTGCTGTCGACTACGTATACAAATGCGTCGGGCGGCAATGGTACACACTGCTCCCGGACAGCGGCGATCATCTCGGCATAGGCTACGGACTGACCGTGGATCCACGACTGTTGCTTTCGTGACTGCTGCGCCGCCATCAGCCCGACGACGATCGCCGCTGCGAGCAGAACCGAGACTAGCGGTTTCTGCGCGCGCCCCGGAAGCGCGCGCATTGCGCACACGCACTCAGACACAACGAAACCGAGGAATGGAGCGGTCGCGACATATGTGTATCGCCACTCTGTCAGGTGGAAGCCAGAGAAAGGAAGGATGCCCAGAAGACTCCAGAGAAAGAAGAACACTGGCACACGCTGTCTCGCCGCGAGTGCGAATACGCCCAACGCGAGAAAACCCGCGCCCAAAGCTACCCTCGCTCGGTCCGCCGCCGGCGCTTCCGTCGTGTGAGGGAAGCCCATCCTCTCCAGGTAGTACCAACCATTTTCGAGGACATGCCATCCCAGCGCATAAGACTCGCCCTCTATGGAGAGGTACTCATGCACGAACGCAAACGTCCCATAGATCGCAGTCACCAGCGCCAAGGGGATGAACGCCATGACAATTTCGCGCATCGACCGCCGCCGTTCGGATTCCGGCGTCGCCAGGGTCACCAATATGAGCAGGGGGAATCCAATGATCGCGGATTCCTTTGACATGTATCCCACTGCTAGCGAAAGCGTCGTGAGGGCCACGAGGACAGCCGAAAAGCCACGCGATGCCGTGAGGAACGCGTGGTACATGAGCAGCGCACCAAGGACGAGCACCATCGCCATCAGTTCAGAGAACTGGGAGATCCACGTCACGGCAAATTCATACGAGGGCCAGACTACGATGAGCATGGAAAGCGCGATCGCTCCGGCGAGAGATCCCATCAAGCGCAGGAACAGCACGCCGACCAAGGCGGCGAATAGTCCATGCAACAGTACGTTCACAACGTGGTAACCGATGGGGTTCAGCCCGAACAGGCTGTATTCAGCGTAGAAGAAAAGTCCTGCAGCCGGCCGCCAGAATTGCGACGGCGCTTCGAAGGGTGTCGCCGCGGGAAATGTGAACTCCCGCACGATCAGAGTACCGAAGCCTTGCGAACTGACGGCGTTTAGCCAAATGAAATCGTCTAGGGCGAAGTAATCGGAAAGTCGCGGTGCGTACAAGATCAGAGCGATCGCGATCGCCATGCCAACGATGAGAATGCCGCGTGCCACCCCTGACAGTATCGATCGCGCGTAGACGGGAGTCTCCTCCCGAGTGGAACCCGATCCAGGTACGAGACGATCGCCGACCTTGAGCCGACCTAGCATGCACGCATCTTAGTCTAGTCGCCACGCGATGCGCCAAACGATGCGGTGGGGGCACGCTCGGCGCCGTAGCACGTTCACGAGCGCTCTGGCGCGCGGCCGAGACGCGCGCTGGCGGCGTCGCGCGGGCCGATGCGGCC
>CAZRHH010000112.1:0-7710 GCA_964599885.1 uncultured Dehalococcoidia bacterium
GGCCAGCAGATCTGGGACGGCGTCGAGGCGCTCGTCGAGCCGCACGTGCTGCGGGCGTACGTCGCGCACATGGCGCTCCGTCGCACGGACTGGGCGATCCGCCACCACCCCGAGGATGTCCCCCGGCAGCTGGACCGCGCCGAGCGCGTGCTCGATCAGTAAATCCGGAGCGGTAGACGGACGGCCCGGAGGCAGCAACACACGGCGGCAACCGATGGCACGCGAGCGTACGAAGAGCCAAACAGTGGCACGGGTGGAGGGACTCGAACCCCCGACAAGCGGTTTTGGAGAACGAGATCAGGCGGGTTGCGCCGGGTTACGTCGGGCAAATGCGGGCATTTTGAATCTGACGATCAGGCGATCGGGGTAGTGTCGGGTGGAAGCTCGCGGATCGGGTGATTGTTTTCTGATTGTTTGCCGGTGTCCGTCAGGCCGACAATCATCAGAGAGTGAGGCGAGCCAATGAGAATCGGTGAACTACTCGACAACTTGGGGCTACTCGCTACCGGCGCGGACGCGCTCGCGCGTGAGACCCTGGAAGCATTCAGCAAACGGGACGACTTCGCGAAGTGTCGCGAGGATACGCTTGAACTCATGGGTTGGATCCTCAATGGGTTTGCTGACCTGATCAAGCGGCACGAACAGGCGGGATTGAGCCCGCATATTATCCAAGAACGCTTCGACGATGTAGAGAAGCAACGCGCGTTCCTTGCCGCCCTCTGATTCACGCTTCCTCTGCCGTGGATACGTCAACCGCCGCCGAAGAATCGAACCCGAAAAGCTCCACAAGCCGGGCGCGGTTCTTGTTGGCGATCTTGGGCGTTACCTCCATGATCAAGGAGGCAATCCGCCGCCACCATTCCTTGTCACGCTCGCCGATCAACCTCTCTTGGAGATCAGCAACCCGCCCCGCGAGTGCCGACGCAACAAGGATCGTGTGATGGAGTGCGCTTAAGACCTGGATCTCGTCAATCTGTGGCCCAACAGTGAACTGCCACGAACCCTCTTCGTAGCTGATCAACCATGCGAAGCCGATCGCGTCGGGATGCGAGAAGTCGCACAGCATCCCGTACAAGGCGCCTACCTCGTCGCCCATCGTGGGCTTGAGATCATTCCAGATCATCGCCCTCGTTGGCGGAGCCGTCTTGGTCTCCTGGATCCCCGGTAGAAGATGCTGTAGCCATGTGTTGACGATCTCGGGATGGCGATCCGTGTAACAGATCACGCCAAAATCCTCATACGCCGAGCGCGTCATTGTGAGCGCTTGTGCCGAGTAGCCTGTAGCAATGTCCTCGCGTGCCCGGCGAAGGGCGTTGATCGCGCGGTTGAACGACACAAGATGAAGGAACCCGACGCCGCGATCGTGATCGTTGCCGGAGACGACGGAACAACCGAGCGAGATTTCGCCGATCAGTTCGTCGAGTAACACAAAGTCGATCTCGTACGTCTTTTCGATGTATGCCCTTGCCTCGGCTTCGACTTCGGTTACATGCCTGTCGTTGTTCATGGGTCGGTGTCCTCCTGCGTGGGAGCCTGGAACAAGCCGCGTAGCCGCTCGCCGATCCGCTCATGGATTACGAGCCCAAGCGCCCCGAGTGCAAGGGCGGAAATGTCATTCTCGTGCTTGGCGAAGGTTGTCATTTGGCGGAGTCGTTGATCGCGACACTGGCTCACCCAATCGCGAATCTGTCCATCGTCAACCCTTGAGGCGAACTGCGAAAGAGCGCCGTCCGACTCAAACAACGCATCGTTGATCTCCGTAGCTCGGGGCGTCTCCGTCCATGCGCCCGGATTCCAATTCCCTGATTGTCGCGCAACCATGTGATTCTGGTGGTCTGCCGCTCCAACCGCCCGGATGTAGCGTTTCAGAGCGTCTTGGAGTTCGAGTAACGTCTCCTTTTGAAACTGATCATGCAAGGCGCGGCGCTCAATGTCCGAGGTCTCATGCCTCGCCTCTCGCTCACGATCGCGCGCACGCACGTCTCGGAACCATTCGCCGCCGAGGATCGACGCTTGGCCCGCAATGAACGTCAAGACCGGGACGATGTAATCCCACATTTGCGGCGATCGTAGCACGCTCGTTACGCGGTTGGCGCTCCTCTGCTGTCTGTCGCTCCCCTTGCCGGCACCGGGGCGAAGAGCGCAAGGGATCCCCGGATCGGGCGGTCGGTGGCGCGCCCGTCATAAGTTCTCGGTACCGACGGGATCGCCGCCGAGGCACGATCGCCCGGGATACCCCTCCGAGTCTGATCCTCGGTTCCACGCATCGCGCGTGAGGCGCGTCAAGAAGGCGAACCTTGCGGTTCGCCCCTCGAATCTAGACCGAAGCTGGCACGGGTGGAGGGACTCGAACCCCCGACCGGCGGTTTTGGAGACCGCTGCTCTTCCAGCTGAGCTACACCCGTGCGTGTGGCAAGTATAGGAGATGCGTGCGCGCCCGAAAAACGGCGGCGGGGCCACGAGCCGACGGGCAGAGGATGAGCGCGCGGAATCGAAGAGTCGAGGTCGGCCATCGGGTTCGGTGTACGGGGTACGTTCGCGGTGCGCACCGCGCTGGCGTGCGCAGGCGGTGCGCTGTAGCGAGCGTCGACTCGCTAGCGGGTAGCGCGAGGTGCTTTGGCGCTGACAACCTTGCGGACGATGTCGGGGAAGTTGCTGCAGATGCTGTCGACGCCCGCATCGACCATGTTGCGCATGTCGGCTTCATCGTCCACCGTCCAGACCATGAACGTGAGCGATCGGCGCTGGCCTTCGGCGACGCGCTCGCGCGTTGCTGACGTGTGATAGACGCTGACGCCTTGAGCGTTGAGCGACAGCGCAAAACCGAAAAAGTCCGGCCAGTCGACGACGCGGCGGCCGTCGGTGAGGAGCGCGCATGCCATGCGGGGCTCGACGATGCGCATCTGACGGACGACCTGCGGGTAGAACGAGTGCACCTCGCAACTGGCGATGGCGCCGGCATCGCGGACGACCTGGGCGACGCGCTCCTCGATGTCGGTCTGTTTGACTTCGATCTGCAGCAGCGCTTTCCCCCGTGTGAGATCGAGTACTTCGGCGAGTGTGGGGATGAGCGCGCCCTGGAACTGCGGCGCGAATTGGCGCGCGCCTGCGTCGAGTATGCGCGCGGTCTCGAACGGCATGTCGTGGATGTTGCCCGTGCCATCGGTCGTGCGGTCGACTGTCTCGTCGTGAATGAGCACGGGGACGCCGTCGGCGGTGCAGTGGAGGTCGATCTCGATGGCATCGGCGCCGAGACGCAGCGCGGCTTCGATGCCGGCGAGCGTGTTTTCCGGGGCGTGTCCCTTGCAGGCGGCGTGCGACGTGACGAGCGGAAGCCTCATTCGAGCTTACCGAGCTGTTCTTCGACGACGGGGCGCGGCGTGAGCATGACGAAGAGTCCGAGTCCGAGCGCGATGATGACAAGATCGTCGAGCTGGCCGAGGATGGGGATGAAGTCCGGGATGATGTCGAATGGGAAGGCGAGATAGGCGACAAGCGCCGGTAAGACGGCTTTAGCGATGACGGGCACGTCGGGATCGCGGAACATGCGCCAGAGAAGCGTGAATTTGGACCGCAGAGGGAGCGCCATGATGCGGCGGCTGAGGTCTCTTTTCACGTCGCGCCTTCCCTTCGCGCCGAAGTATAGGGTTGGCCGTGGCCGCGCAACAGATCGGCCGCGGATGGCCGATTGATCTTGTAGCGGTAGGCCGTCGTGCAGGGACGGTCATCCGGCTACCTCCTTCCTCTGCCTGTGATGGGAGCCTCGCTCGGTGCGAGGCTTCTGTCCGTCCGAGTGCGGCGGGAGTCGGGTAACAAAAATTCCAGCTTGACGGACTATCGCTTGACGGGCGCTTGGGGCGCGTCGTATGTTCGCCTCGTTCCCGGCCGGAGTACATCAAGAGGGCGTCACACTCCCCCGCGCAGTAAGGAGACAGCGTGAAGAAAGCGTTCATCTTCGTACCCGTGTTGCTCGCAGCCATGGTGTTTGGCTTCGGCAGCGGAAACGGCGGCAACTCACCCGACACCACCGAAGCCGCGACCATCAACCCCGTCATTCTGGTCCACGGCTGGAACGGCTCGGCGAGCTCGATGGCGACGCTGAAGTCGCGGTTTGAGGCGCAGGGGCGGCAGGCGTTCAGTCTTACGCTGCCCGGCCAGAACAACATCACCAACGCGAACTCGATCGCGACGCTTGTGAACAGCGTCAAGGCACAGACGGGCGCGACGCAGGTCGACCTCGTCAGCCACAGCATGGGCGGGCTTTCGACGCGGTACTACATCAAGCGTCTCAACGGCGGCGCGAACGTCGCCCAGTATGTGTCGCTGGGAAGCCCGCACTACGGCTACGCACCCGCGTGCTTCCTGTTCACGGGCTCAGGCGGGCAGATGTGCCCGTGGAGCTCCTTCTTGAGCAACCTGAACTCTGGTGATGACACCGTCGGTTCGCTGCTCTACACGACGATCTACAGCACGAACGACGGTCTGATCCCGAACTCGTCGTCACGGCTCGATGGCGGGGCCTGCTTCAAGCAGGTCAGCGGCCCGAACCACAGCGGTCTGACGCAGGACGCGACGGTCTTCGGCCACGTGCTGGCGGCTGTTGACGGCACGTGTCCGGGCGTCTTCCAGTAGCAGACATCCGGCCCAGGGAACGACGGACGGGGGGTCGCCGCGGCGACCCCCCGTCTTGTTGTCTGGCCTGGCTCATAGTTCGGAGCGGATGAAGCGATTCCACAGGTTGGTGGCGATGCGGCGGCCATCCGGACAGATGCCGTAGCGCTCGAAGTGGCCGCACAGATTGTCGATGTCACGCTGGAGCAGCGCCTGCGCGTTGGCGTTGAAGCGGGGATCGACAGCCTGCGGGAAGTCGATGATCCGGATGGCGCCGTCCCAGTACAGCACGTTGAACGCGGAGAGGTCGCCGTGGATACGGTCGTTCGCGAGCGCGAGTTCGACGTTGCGCATCAAATCGTCGAACACTCCGGGTGCGTGCGCCGCGTCGAGGCGGACACTGTTGAGCGGCGGTGCAGGCTCGTCCTCATCGCCGATGTACTCCATGATGATGACGCTGCTGGATTGCGCGATCGGCGCCGGCACGGCGGCGCCGGCGCGATGCAGGAGCGAGAGCGTCGCGTACTCTTCGGCGACCCATGCGTCGAAGGCAAACTCGCGACCTTTGCGCGATTTGGTTTCGATCGCGCGGGCGTAGCGCGTCTCCGTGCCGCGCAGACGTCCGCCCTGATACTGGGCGTCGTTGCTGAAGCCGCGGACGTTGCGCGAACGGTAGACCTTCGCGGCGAGCAGGCGGGATGTGTCGTGTCCGTCGGTGCAGCAGTAGACGGTCGCTTCCTTGCCGCTCTTGACGATGCCGAGTACGTCGTCGATCAGGCCGCTATCGATGAACTCACCGAGCGCGGCCATCTGTTCGTTTTCTCTGTTCTGACCCAAGCTGTCCTCCTGGACGCATGATTGAAGAATCGTGTCGGCGTTCGTCTCGACGGTTAACTGAGACGGTCATGAAGACGTCCTCCTTGAATGCGGAATGAAATGGTGGAGTCGCAGCGAGTGCGCGATCGCGCTTCGATGCTCACGGCGTCGATAGCAGCGCGATGATCAGAATGACCGCCCGAAGCGGGCGGCCCGTACCAAGTTCAATGAGTGAGATTGGTTACGAAGCATCCCTTCGGGAGCGCGACGATGCGAAGCTGTGAGCCTTGACGTTCATCGTTCGCACCTCCTCCCGAATGACGCTGTCCGCCTGGCGGCGGCGGCTATCTCTCACGAGCGTACTCGGTGGCTGGTGAGGGCGTCAACCCCCCCCGTTCCGAAGGTTGGCGCGTTGGTCGTACGATTCGAGGCATCGACACGCTGCGCGCTTCCGATTCGTAATCGCGAGCTTCAGCGGTTCGCGTGCAGTTTCAAGGCGATTGATGCGATGATCTATGGATCGCCGGGTCGCTGGTCGCTGGTGTTTTTCACCACAGAGGCACGGAGGCGCAGAGGCTTGGATGGATTGGAATCGGGGCGTGGAGTTCGTTTCGTAGTTCTTCGCTTGGTCGAGTTCGTTTCGTAATTTTCGTGTTGCAAGCTCGCTCGCAGCCTTCGGTTGGGCGGAGTTCGGTTTCGTAGTTTTTCACCTTCGCGGGCGTGGAGCGTCCCTGGGCAGTTTTCATTGGGGCAGACTATGTTGGGTGCCGGGCGAAGTCGAAGTGGTCCGTGTCACCCTCGGCAGATTCGGACGGGCCACTTTGTGAATTGACGTACGAGTGCACCATTGTTACGATCCGGTTGAACCTGGGCAGAGACGTGCGCGCCTCGTTCCAGAAGTGGAGAGACGCGGGCGCACGCCAATATTGCCGTCCGGGCGGGAGAGGATCGCTTGCCGTTCCAGGCTCTGCTCGACAACTATCTGGCCGTCTTTCTGGCGGTTATCGTAGGGTTCGGACTCATCTCCACGGCGCTGATCGCGGCGCGGCTCCTCGCTCCCTATTCGAACGAGACGCAGAAGCGCACATCGTATGAGTGCGGCATGCTGCCGATCGGCCGGACGCGGGCGCAGATTCACATCCGATACTACCTGTTCGCGATTCTGTTCCTCATTTTTGATGTGGAAGCCGTATTTCTCTTCCCGTGGGCCGTGAACGTGGCGGAGGCCGGAGCGACGGCCTTCTGGGAGATGGTGCTATTCATCGGCATCCTCGCTGCGGGTCTGGGCTACGCGTGGAAGAAGGGGGTCTTGCAATGGAACAAGTGACCACGCGCTCCGAAGCAGAAGTGCAGACGACGCCGTCCGCGCCGGCGACGACGCCGGTCGAGACGCCGGGGGCGCCGCAGCGCGAGCAGACTGGCATCGAGCGGGAAGCCGAGCGCCTGACGCCTGCGCCGTACATGCCGGGCGAGGCGTTGTACCGTCAGATTCTGCCGGGGATCATCCAGGTGCCGGCGGATTCGTTGCTGGCTATATCGCGGAAATCCTCGTTGTGGCCGATGACGTTCGGGCTGGCGTGCTGCGCGATCGAGATGATCGCGACGTTCATGTCGCGGCACGACCTGGACCGCTTCGGCATCGTGCCGTGGCCGTCGCCGCGGCAGTCGGACGTGATGATCGTGTCGGGCACCGTGACGAAGAAGATGGCGCCGGCGGTGAAGCTGCTGTACGAGCAGATGCCGAATCCAAAGTGGGTCATCTCCATGGGCGCGTGCGCGACCAACGGTGGCCCGTACACACGCTACGACCGCGTCATGCAGGGCGTCGACAAGATCATCCCGGTGGACGTGTACGTGCCGGGATGCCCGCCGCGTCCCGAGGCGCTGATGGATGGCATGATCGCGCTCCAGCACAAGATCATGGAAGAGCGCCACAAGTAATGACGACCACGGACGGGCAGGATCTCAAGCCGGACGAGACGCCCGCCGAGGAGGCGGGCGCCCCACCACCGGGCGATCCCGCTGCCGGCGCGCAGTCCGAGGACGAGCGCACGAACGTCGGCACTGAGGGAGCAGATACGAAGCCGGACGCCGTCGATGCTGAGAACGTTACGGCCGATGACTTGCCTGCGGAGACGAAGCTCGCCGATCCGGCGGCGACGGGCGAACTGCCGTCTGATCCGGCTGCATCGATCGAGAAGACGGCTGAGTCCGCGGCGCCAGCGCCCGAAGGCGCGCAGCCGGCGGATGCGGCGGCGAAGGCGGCGACTGATGCACCGCCCG
>CAZRHH010000113.1:0-7675 GCA_964599885.1 uncultured Dehalococcoidia bacterium
GAGCTGGAACGATGCGATGACGACGTTGTCGGGCGAATTGTTCGTCGCCACCAGGTCCACGGTGATGCTTGTCGTGCCGGCAGGGTAGACGCAATCGGTCTGCACGCCGCCCGCCACCGTGTCGCAGTCGGCGGTGATGTCGAATGGGGTACCACCGACGGCTTCGGCGTCGTTGCTGCTGAACGCGCGCGGTATCACGACCGCTAGCGCCAGCACGAGTCCGATGGTGAGCGTTCCAATCCAATACTTATGCTGAGTTAGCAATCCTGCTGCCTCCAATGTAATCCCCCGGAAGTTGCCGCGGCGGGGAAGCCGGGCCTAAACGCCAGTAAAACGCAGAGCCGCCGAAAACACATCCACCTCCACGACAAAAAGCGGCCATTGCAACGATGGTGCCCCAGCGAGGATGCTGGCGTAAGCCATAATGTAATCCCTTGACAAGATTATGAAAAGGTTTCTTCTACTTCTTTTCCTGGCATGACAAATTCGCCGGACGGAAGCTGGAGATTCGCCGCGATCTTGACACCATCTGCAAGAATCGCACCGTCAATACGCGCATGCGCGCCGATTACCACGCCCGCCGCGATGATGCTGTCAAGCACCACCGCCGACGCGCCGACCGACGCCTGCTCCCAGAGCACGCTGCCTTCGACCGTCGCATTCGCACCGACGACGGCCCCCTCACCGAGCACAGCCGGACCAACAACGCGCGCCCCCGGTTCGATACGCGCGCCCGCACCGACGAACACCAGGCCGCGTACATCGGCATCATCCGCGATCGATGCACCGTCGCGGACGATGACGGTGGCGCCGAGTTGCGCTGCCGTGCGTTCGAGCAGCAGCGCCGTGGCACGGAAATAACGGTCGGGGGCGCCAACGTCTACCCAGAGATCCTCGAGAAACCCCTGCACGTGCAGGCCGTCGTCGATGATGCCCGGAAAGAGCACGCGCTCAGAGAAGCCATCGCGGATTGCCGAGTCGTCGGCGGGGATGCGATCCAGCACCTCGGGCTCCCACAGCCACGTGCCGGCGTTGATCAGGTTGCTCGGCTCCTCGCCCTGCGGCGGCTTTTCGATGAAGCGCGAAATACCCAACTGGTCGTCCACCTCGACGACGCCAAAGTGCCACGGGTCATCGACCGGTGAAAGAGAGATGCTCAAGGTGGCGCCCGTAGCGCGGTGGCGATCGATCATCGCCCCCAGCTCCACGTTCGTGAGGATGTCGCCGTTGCAGACGACGATCGTGCCGCTGGCGCCTACAGTCCGCGCCGCTTCCTTCACCGCACGGCCGGATCCAAGCGGGCGATCTTCGTAGCTGTACCTGAGGTTGACGCCGAGCGACGCGCCGTCGCCAAAGTGCGCTTCGATCTCGTGCGCGCCCTGCGAGCAGGCCATCACGATATCGGTCACGCCGTGATCGCGAAGGTTGATGAAGCGGTACTCGAGCAGCGGACGGTCCAGCAGCGGCACGAGTTCCTTGCGCCGCGCGTAGGTGAGAGGACGCAGCCGCGTCCCGGCGCCGCCGGCGAGGATGACAGCATGCATGGCGGCAGCGTAGCGTGCAGATGGTGATCGTGACAGGCAGGGACAAAACGCAGCGCCAGGTTACGCGGGCGCCTGCCGTTTTTTCGTGCGCTGCTGCGGCTTCACGGCGCCTGGCGCTGGCACGGATCGATGACGTCCGTTCCGTGCCGTCGCGCCGGGGAACGTCACGATGAATTCCGTGCCGCGCCCGGCATCGCTCACGGCCTGTACGCGCCCGCCGTGCGCCTCCACAATCTCGGCGACGATGGACAAACCGAGACCGCTGCTGCCGCCCTTGCGAGCGCGGGCCCGATCCACCTGGAAGAACCGCTCGAACACCCGTGGCAGATCCTCCGGTGCGATGAACGAGCCGGTGTTGTGGACGCCGATGCTCAGTTCGCCGCCGCGTTTCGAGATCGCGCTGATCGTGATCGTGCCGTCGCGGGGCGTGTGACGCACGGCGTTTTCCACGAGGTTCGAAAACACGCGCTCGAGCCGCCGCTCGTCGCCGTGGATTGCGGGCAGCCAGTCGATGTTCATGCCCGCCGTGATGCCGGCGTTGCGCAGCGCCCACTGAAAGCGCTCCAGCGTGCGTTCCAGCAACGAGCCCAGGTCGACGTGCGCGTGCTCCATCGCCGCCTGGCCAGACTCGATCTGCGACAGCAGTAGCAGGTCGTCGACCAGCGCGCGCATGCGGTTCGCCTCTTCGTTGATGATGCCGCAGGACTCGCGGAACGCTTCCTCGTCGGTGATCGCCCCATCCAGCATCGCCTGGGAGAAGCCCTGGATCGAGGTCAGCGGCGTCTTCAGCTCGTGCGAGACGTTGGCGAGCAGATCCTTCATCATCCGCTGCGAACTGCTGACCTCGCGCGCCATGTGATTAAACGCGTCAGAGAGCCGCCCAACCTCGTCCCGGCCACCGAACGGAATGTGGACGTCGTAGTTCCCCTGGGCCATCTGCTGCGACGCCTGCGTAATCCGCGCCAGCGGACCCGAGATCGAGCGGGCGATGAAGTACGCGACGGCGAACGCGACGAGCAGCGCGATGGCGCCGGCCAGCGCAAGCCGCGGCGCCAGTTCGAGCCACGCCGACGACAGTTGACTCTCTGGTACAGCGACGATGGTCTGATACGTCGATGCGGCGAAGTCGCCGCGGGCAACGACAGGTGGCGGCGCGAAGAGGGTGAGGTCGGTGTCCGGGCCGTCGTAGTTCGCCCACTTGTAGCGTGAGCCGTTGTCATCGACAAGTTCCAGATCGCGGTTCTCGAACGAGAGGATGTACTCGCCCTCAAGCTGGTCTGCGCTGTCATAGACGACGAGCAGATCGTCGTCGAGAAGCACGAACCGGATATCCAGCATCGCCGCGCGTTCGGCCAGCATCGCGCGGACGTCTGCGAAGGGCGTGCCGCCGGCAAGCATTGATGCGACGCGTTCGTTGGCCGGTTCGGCGTGACGGCCAAAGCGCTCGCGGGCGGAGGCTTCCTGTTCGTCACGCAGCAAGAAGAGCGCGCCCATGCCGGCCAGCACGACGGCGCCGGCGACGACGAGCGTAAAGGAGACGATCAGCCGCGCTCTAAGGTTGCCGAGCATCGCTTTCCACGACCAGCTTGTACCCCACGCCCCACACGGTCTGAATCTTCACTGAGGATTCGCCGAGCTTGTCGCGCAGCCACGCGACGTGGACATCGATCGTCCGCGAGTCGCCGTAATAGTCGGCGCCCCAGACAAGGCGGAGCAGGCGCTCGCGGTCCAGCACGGTCCCCTTGTGCTGCGCGAACGCGGAGAGCAGATCGAACTCTTTGGCGCGGAGGTGGAGCGAATTGCCGTCGAGCATTACTTCGCGGCTGGCGGCGTCGATGCGCAGGCCGGCCACCTCGATGACTTCGGGCACGTCGCGTTCGCCCTGGCTGCGGCGCAGCACGGCCTTCACCCGGGCCACGAGTTCGCGCGGGTTGAACGGCTTGCTCATGTAGTCGTCGGCGCCGATCTCAAGGCCGATGATGCGGTCGATGTCATCGCCGCGCGCTGTGAGGATGATCACGGGGACGTTGCTGGTCTTGCGGATTTCTTTGCAGACGGTGAGGCCGTCCATCTCGGGCATCATGATGTCGAGGACGACGAGATCGGGGCGGATCGACCGCGCCTTCTCCAGGCCGGCCTTGCCGTCGTGCGCGGTCTCGACGCGAAAGCCCTCGTTGTTCAGATACAGGCGAGCGAGCTGGACGATGTTCTTTTCATCGTCGACGACGAGGATCGTACCCGGCATAAGGTTGCAACCTTCTACCAACTGTGTGTGGGCGCTTCGGTCGCGCCGGCCGGGTTCAGTATAGGGGAAGCAGGACGGGCCGCTTGTTCACTCCCTGCCTCAAGATAGTCACACCCTACGCCTTACGACGTACAAGCGACCCGTCCTTCAGGGATCAACCTACAGATGCCGTGTCAACGAATTACCACCAGAGTGTTAACCCGTTGTAAACCCGAAGCTGTACAACACCTTCGCAACAAGTCGTGCATACGCACCGGTTATCGCCGCTGGTGGACGACCACAGAGCGGCTTGACATACGGCACAAGCAGCGCATGCATGTCAATTGACGTAATACCGCTGGCCATGCGACGATAGCCCCCCAGCTGGCCATGGTACGGCCTCAGCGCGATTGGAACGTCTACAAAAAGGAGCGCGCCCTGCGGTTGCACCCGCAGAGCGCGCCAACAGCGGAGTCCGGTTTCAGGCCGACGGCCGCTGCCTTGTCATTGTATCCCTCTGGATGCAGTTCTCTACAGGCAGCTTCTTCACGCCCGGACTCGCTCACAAGGAGGTGCGACCAGGGCATACAGTCTGCCGATTTTCAGAGAACCGTATTCAGGGAGAACACACGCATGAAGCGATCCATTCTTCTCAGCGTGCTCGTTATGGGCACGGCCATCAGCATCCTGGCTGCTGCCGGGACGCAAGCGCTCTTCTCCGACTCGCAGACGGCTAGCGGCGATGTCAATGCTGGCACCCTCAACCTCTATCTGCTTCAGAACGATGACGACGACAACGGCGAAAACGAATTCGTCTTCGAGTCCCCAGCGATCGAAAACCTCACGCCCGGCAACTCCGTCACGGACAACCTGCGACTCCGTAACGACGGAACGTCCGCGCTCACGATTGCGAGCATCGACTTCTCTGGTTCGATCGGTGCGGACTGCGATCTCACCATTGGCGGCGAGGAATTTCAGCCCTCGATCAACGTGGTCCCCGGCGACATTTTGCCGCCAGGCACGTTCTTCGACGCAACGATCGAGGTCGAACTGGCGGCCGGAGCGGGCAACGACTGCCAGGGCGCCGTGTATAACATGGTGCTCCTCATCACGGTCAACTAAACGCGCCGCGGCGCGTCAAATGGTCTAGCGTGCGCGGCGCGCGGGCCGCGGGGGATTTGCCCGCAGCCCCGCGCCTGCGCATTGGAGCAGGAACATGAGCGGAGCTCTCCGATACGTGCAAGCCCTCCTGACCGTGATGGCGGCGCTGGCGCTGATTAGCGTGCTCGCGCTCGTAGCGCTGCCGCGCGCGTTCGGCTGGTCGACGCTCGTCGTGCTGAGTGGCAGCATGGAGCCGGCGATGCCCGTCGGCGGCCTGGCGTTTGTCGCGCCGGTCGACCCGGCGGACGTGCAGGCAGGCGACGTCGTCACGTTCCCGCGCCCGGACGAAGAGGGCACGCTGGTGTCGCATCGCGTCGCGGCTGTGACCGATCACCTCGGCGAGTCGACGCTCTGGACGAAGGGCGACGCGAACGAAGGATTCGACACCTGGGCCGTCCCGGCGAGCACGGCCGTCGGAGAAGTGCGCTTTACGCTGCCGTATCTCGGTCACGTCTCGCAACGCGTGCAGACGCGTGAGGGCTTCCTGTCTGCGCTCGCGCTTCCCGCGCTCATCATCCTAGCTTCTGAGTCGATCAGCATTGTTCAGAATCTGCGGAAGCTCCGAACGAACCGGCAAGAGGCGCGATGAAGCTCGTGCGCTGGTCGCGGGCAGCGGCCTTGCTGGGCGTGGGCGCGACGCTGGCGCTCGCGGGCGCGAGTACGGGCGTGAGCCTTGCGGTCTTCAGCGTCGAGCAGGCAGCGCGAGGGCAGATCAGCGCCGCCGCTCACTTCGACCCCGATCATACGACCACACCGGTCGCGACAAGAACGGTGATCCCGACGACCACCGTCATCACCACACGCACCGCCCGCCCCGCCGCAACGCACGGCGCCACGCGCACGCCCAGGCCGCCAAGAACGATGGCGGCCAGACGCACGCCCAGAGCGTCCACAACGATCACCATCACACCTACGCCCGTACCTTCGGCGACGGTCGTCACCACACATACGTCGAGTGCTTCGACAACGACCACGCTGACCACGATCCCGTCGCCGGACAGCGGCGGTTAGCGGCGAGCGTTCACTCCTGCTGTCTCGCATCCGCGCGCAGCCGCAGCGCCAGCGAGTCGAACCGGTGTTGATAGCCCAGCGCCCGGCCCACCGCCAGCGATGGTTCGTTCGAGAGCAGCGTCTGCCACTGCATGATCGCGCCCGGTCCGACGCCGTGCGCCGTGATCGCCGCCGCCACGACGCGTCCGTAGCCACGCCCGCGATGCGCTGGATGCGTCACGAACCCGACGTGGCGGATGCGCTCCCCGTGCTCCTTCCATGATGCCGCGGCAATTAGCGCGCCGCCCTGGTACATCCCAAAGATTGGCGCCACCGCCGGGTCGATGCCGCCATGCTCCCACTCGGTCGGATCGCACGCATCGCGCAGGCTGAGCAACGCACCGGCGTCGGCATCACCGAGCAGCCGCGCGGCGCCGCCGTCCCCGCCACGCGCGTCGCCAGCGTCGGCGTAGCCGATCCACGCCGGCCCGACCAGGCGTTCCACGCGGCCGCCCAGCGCGTCTGCGAGGAGCCGCGCATCGAAGGCCTCGCCCGCCGCGCGTCCGTCGACCACCGCCGATACGGCGTCGCGAACGGCGTCCGGCGCGCTGATGACGAGCGATGCGCCGCTCCGCAACGCGTACACGCCGGCATACCCGATGAAGCCTTCGCCGTGCGGCACCACCAGCACGCCCGGCTCGCGCAGCGCCGCCGCCGGTACACCGAGCTGGTACGCCCGGTACGCGTCGACCACCGCAAGATGTTCAGCAGATGGCATGTGCAAGATCGTACGTCAACAGCGCGCGATGGCCCATCGCGTTCTCGCGCGCCGCACTTCCAATCGAAGCCACACCTGCGGTATCGTCGGAATCAGTGAGACCGCGGCGTGGCGCTATCGATGGAGGGACGAACAATGGTCGAGAACCGGAAGATCAATCCGTGGACGTGGCAGGATGCATTCGGCATCTCGCAAGCCATCGAAACGACCGGTCACCAGCGCGTGCTGCGCTGCTCTGGCCAGACGTCCGTGAACGCCGACGGAGAGCCGATGCACGCCGGCGACATGGCCGCCCAGATGAAACTCGCGCTCGACAACCTTGAGACGGTGCTGAAGGCGGCGGACATGACGCTCACAAACGTCGTCCGGCTCAACGTGTACACCACGGACGTCGACCAGATCATGCAGCACTTCGGGCCGCTGGCGGAGCGCCTGGCGGCGGCGGGCGTGCAGCCGGCGTGTACGCTGCTCGGCGTCGCCCGACTCTTCGAACCTTCGATCATGGTCGAACTGAAAGCCGACGCCGTGGCGTGAGATGGAGCGGATACGAGCCAACTCGTCTGGCGACCGCCACATCAGCAAGCATCAAGGCCGCTTGAACTTAGTCTGGATCGCCTTTCGCCCTCGATTGACGCGGAAACCTGTAACATCTGGCCCCTGCGTGCGTTTGTGATCTTGGCGGCCCGTGCCCAGACCGGCAGGCGAGTCTACGGAGCTTCGGCTCCAGATGTGGCGAATCGGCCTTTCCGCTTCCCGCTTCGCGACTCCCGCTTCCAGCTTGGGTGCAGGCACCGGCAAAGATCTCGGGGTTCCCGCCGATTCTGAGACTGAGAGGGACGTCATGACCAAGCAAACGCCGGCCGCCATGAACGATATTGAAGCCGCAACGACCGCCCGCTGGCTGACGCGCACGCTGGCGCCCGCCCGCGCCGAGGCCACGGCCGGCCCCACCGCCGAAGCCGTCGACCGCATCCGCGC
>CAZRHH010000114.1:0-7608 GCA_964599885.1 uncultured Dehalococcoidia bacterium
GCCTCGCGTTCGTCGGCGAGATCGGGCAGGCGCGCCGCGACGCCGCGCAGTTCGGCGGCCAAGCGCGCGTGTTCGGCGCACGACGCGATGTGCGCGCGAAACGCTGCCGCTTCGTCAGCGTCCAGCGCATCGACGGCATACGCGCCCAGCAGTTCGTCAGCCTGTTCGCAGTTCATTCCATCACCAATGGGCGAAGATACTCGCGCATCTTCTCCAGCCCGATCCGCAATCTGCTCTTTACGGTGCCCAGCGGCACCGACATCCGTTCCGCGATCTCGATGTGCGTCATGCCCATGAAGTACGCCATCTCCACCGTCCGCCGCTGATCCTCCGGGATGCGGCTGACGGCCTCGCGCACGGCCTCCGCGTCCATCGTCATCTCGGCGCGCTCATCCGGCGTGCCCTGCGCCGCGATGAAGTCTGCCGCGCCCTCGGGCAGGTTGCGTTCGCGCCGTCCCGCACGCCGCCGCACGGCGTCGACCGCCTTGTGATGGACGATCGTCAGCAACCACGAGCGCACTTTCCCGCGCGCCGGGTCGAAACGCGGCGCCATCTTCCAGAGCGAGACGAACGCCTCCTGCACCACGTCCTCGGCCGCCGTAGCGTCGTTGGTCACGCGGTACGCCAGCCCGTAGGCGATGCCGCTGTAGCGGTCGTACAGCGTGGCGACGGCTTCCTGGTCGCCGGCCTGTATCGATCGCAACAGACTTGCGTCGTCTACGGCTCCGCCGTCTACATCTCCGATAGTGGTTCGTGGCGGGTGGGCGTCCAGATCAGGCTCCGGGGCTGCAAGTTCTCACAGAGGCGTCTCTTTGGTGGTCATTCTACGGGTTTGGGAGGTGTGGGAGATCGGACGACGGACGTCGGAGGTCGGGAGCGGAGGTTGGCGGCGCGGAGGTTGATAGACTGACCTGGACACGTTAGAGGAAGGATCCACCAGTGCAGCAGATTCGGCGCGTCGCGATTACGGGGATTGGCGCCATCACGCCCATCGGCAACGACGCCGAGACGTTCTGGCGCAACCTGCTGGCCGGCGTCAGCGGCACCGGCCCGATCACGCTGTTCGACGCATCGAAGCACGACGTGCGGGTGGCGGGCGAGGTCAAAGGGTTCGACCCGCGCGAGATCATGGACCACCGCACGGCGCGCCGCTCGGGACGCTTCGCGCAGTTCGCGCTCAAGGCCTCGATGGAGGCGCTAACGTCGGCGAAGATCGAGCTGGATACGGCGACGGCGACGGAGATGGGCGTCGTCATGGCCAGCACCGGCGGCGTCTTCGAGATGGGCAAGCAGGAAACGATCATCGAGGAGCGCGGCCCCGGGCGCGTCGATCCCTTGATCATCCCGAAGTGGGGGCCGCACATGGCGGCGGGGCGTGTCGGCCGGCAACTCGGGCTGCGCGGACCGAGCACGTCGATCAACAGCGCCTGCGCCTCGGCGACCGATGCGCTCGGGCACGCCTTCAACATGATCCGCGCCGGCTCGGCGGACATCATGCTCGCCGGCGGCGCCGAGGCGATCATCACGCCCGTTGCCGTCGCGACAATGGGGCTGATGGGCGCGCTCTCGAAGGGCTACAACGACACGCCCGAAAGCGCATCGCGGCCGTTTGATCTCACGCGCGACGGTTTCGTGCTGGGCGAGGGCTCGGGCGTGCTGGTGATGGAAGCGGAGGAGCACGCGAAGGCGCGCGGCGCGACGATCCTCGCCGAGTACATCGGACAGGGATGGTCGTTCGATGCCGTCGATGACGCGGCGCCGGATGCTGAAGGGCAGTCGCTGGCGATGATCCGCGCGCTCAAGTCCGCGGGCATCGCGCCGGCGGAGATCGACTGGCTGAACGCGCACGGCACGGGCACACCGTACAACGACAAGACGGAGACAGCGGCCATCAAACTCGCGTTCGGCGAGGCGGCGTACGGCGTCTCGATCAGCTCGATCAAGTCGATGACGGGGCACTCGGCCGCTGCCGCGGGCGGCGTCGAGGCCGTTGCATCGGTGCTATCGATCCGCGACAACGCCATCCCGCCGACGATCAACTACAAGACGCCGGACCCGGAATGCGACCTCAACTACACACCGAACGAAAAGCGCGAGGCGCGCGTCGACACCGTGCTGAGCAATTCGTTCGGCATGGGCGGCCAGAACGCGACGCTCGTGTTGCGGCGCTGGTCGGATTAGCGCGATTCGGGTTCACCGCAAAGACGCAAAGGTCGCGGAGGAACGCAAAGGGCCTTTCTTTTTCGTTGTCCCACAGATGTCCACAGATGGCGCAGATGGTCCTTGCGGTGGAGCCAGACTCTGTCGCCCATAGCCCACGGTAGGGGCGCACCCATGTGTGCGCCCCGGAATCGCGCGGCTACTCCGCCGGTCGCGAGCGGCTACCCAGCGATCTTCGCCGTTAATCGAGCCACCGGCGCCGCCACAATCGCGTCCGCAGCCTCCATCGCGGCCACCAAACAGACCTGCGACAGGTTGCGGTCGATGTCACGCGCGTCGTTGACGAAGTAGAGATTGCCTGCTGACGCAGCGCGCAGCGGCACGAGGTTCTTCATGTTCTCGGGCGTCCGCCGCGCGCCGACGATCCGCGCGTTAGGCAGCACGCGCTCGACAACAGCCGCGTCCTTCCAGCCGGCGAAGCGGCGATCGAGGCCGGCGATCAGTTCGTCGCGGCGGCGGTTGCGGAGCGCGTCGTCCGTCGACTCTTCCGGCGTGAGATACGCCATCGCGTGCAACAACTGGCTTCCCGCCGGCGCGAGATCCGGCGCGGCCTCGCTGTGGATGCTGTAGTACAACTGCTGCTGCACGTCGAACACGAAACTCAAGTCGTCGCGGATGATCCGGTCGAACCCGAGGTCAATGCAGTACGCACGCACGTCCTGCAGCCCCGACCAGCGCTGCATCTCGGTCTGCAGCGCCGAACCGGCGGGCGCGATCGACGGCGCGTCCTGCGGCGGCAGCGTGCTGACGAATGCGTCAGCTTCATAGCGCGTATCGGACGTCGCGGCGGCGACGACACGGCCGTCGTCGACTTCCAGCTTGTCAGCAGTGGCGCCGTGGACGATGGCGCCGCTGTTCGCTTCGATCTCGTCGATCCAGGCGCCGTACATGACTCGCCAGCCGCCGTGCATGTAGCCGACGAAGTCCTTCGCGAAGAGACTGCGCTGCATGTGTCCGAGGAACCACCGCGCCGAGAGTTCGCCGACGGGGTTCGTGTACGAGTTCACGGTGGCGAACGCGATCATGAATTCGCGGACCGTTTCATCCGACGTCTTCGATTCCACCCACTGCCGCCACGTCACCTCGGGCGACATGCGATCGAGCTTCGCGCCCCGAATCGCCAGCATGATTTTCGCGACGGTCATCCGCCCGCCGACCGAGAAGAGTCCGCTCGTCATCAGCTGATGCGGCTTCGCGCCCATCGATGCGAAGCGCTCGTGATGCTGCCAGTAGCTGCGCGTCGCCTCCGGGTAGCCGCATACGGGCACGGGGCGGCCAAGCCGCCCCATCACCTCGGCCAGCACGCCCGATTCCGGCGTGTACATGCCGTGCGGGCCATAATTGAGCGTGAAGCCTTTGTCCTCGTAGCAATACGCGCGGCCGCCCACCGCGTTGCCCTTTTCGAGCACCAAGACGCGCTTTCCCTGCTTCGCAAGTAGCGCGCCTGTCGAAAGCCCACTCACGCCCGCTCCGATGATCACGACGTCGCTCTTCATGACTCGTCTCCTTCCATCGGTTCGTCCAGCTTGATGTACTCCGTCATCAGTTCCGTGCCCGAGTGTCCGTACGTCGGGTCAATGAGCGCGCGCGTGAACTCCGCGTACGCGCCTCCCGGCGTTCCGTGCCGCAGCGGCACATCCGCGTTGGTGCGCACAAAGCGCACCGTTCGGCGCAACTGGCGATACGACGTCGCGCAGTTCGGGCAGCCGACGATGTGCGCTTCGACGCCGGCGCGCGTCGCGGCCGGTAGCTCGTCGTCGATCAGGTCGGACAGCAGCTCCTCGATCGCGTCGCAGTTCATAGCGCATCTCCCGGTGGTGTCGCTCGCGGCTGCTCGTCCGTTGCTCGCTTCATGCGCCCGGCGACGAGACAGCCGTTGCAGTCGTTGTTCTTGTCGATGAGCTGGCAGTGGTGTTCGAAGACACCGGTCATCGTCTTGCGCGCGCGGTGCAGCTCCGTCTTCACGGACGCCACCGACGCGCCCATCGACTTCGCCGCCTCGTCGCGCGACATGCCGAGCTGATCGCAGAGTACGATCGCCGCGCGTTGTTTCGCCGGGAGCGACATCGTGATGCAGTTGATGCAGGTCGCGGCGACTTCCTTCACCTCGACCACGCGCTCCGGCGACATGACGAGGTTCTGCTCCATTTGCTCGACGAGTTCGCCGTTCTCGCGGAACCACTGCCAGCGCTTTTCGATGTCCCACGGCTTGCGGCTGCGCTGGTGGTCGAGGCAGGCGTTCGTGGCGATGCGGTGCAGCCAGGTGGCCAGCGAGGACCGCAGCTCGAACGCGGCGATGTGCGTGTAGGCCTTGAGCAGCGTTTCCTGCACCAGGTCTTCGGCCGTCTCGTGCGAACCGGTCATCTTGTAGCACAGGCGGAGGAGCGCGTTTCGGTGCTCTTCGGCGAGCGCGCCGAAGGCGTCCTTGTCACCGGACTTCGCGCGCTCAAGCAGCGCGAGGGGGCTGTCCGCCTGCCGGTCGTCCACGCCTGCTTCTCCCTTCTGATCTGTTAGACGCGGCGGTGCAGGAAAAGGTTACATCGCCTGTCCACCGGTCGCTGGCCGCCAGTTCCCTCAACGTAGCGTGGGCTTTCAGCCCGCGCGGGCGCCGTTACAGCACGGAGGCGACGTCGAACGAGTATCCCGACGAGGGCCTACCCCCCAGCATTGTCTCCGCCATTCGGCGTACTTCAGCACTCGGCCGAAGTTCTCGGAATCGGCGCGCCTAGTGTCCGATGCGAGGGTCACCGGTGCGAGCGAGAATACTGCATAACCGGACGCGAACAACCGAGGAGATAACAAGATGAACGCGACACGACAGACAGCGACGATATTCCCGACAGAGATGATCCCGGTGGCGGCCCGCAGCCACGGCTCACCCCGCTTCGTGCGGATGCCACGGCCAGCGCTCGGCCGGCACACGGCGATGGTCCAGACCATCGAGCACAGCTTCTCCATCAAGGACGTCTGTGAGCTCATCAAGGCGGCGGGTCCGTTACAGCTCCGCGACATCGCCGGCGGGCTCGACGTTCCGGAACCGCACGTCTCGAACGTCGCAAGCAGATGATGGCGGAGAATCTGCTCCAGCAGGACGAATGGAACCGCTACCGGGTCTGCGGCGGATGCCGATAAACAGGTTCAAATCGCCGTCGTAGCCCGGGCTTTCAGCCCGCGCGGGCGGCGTTCGCCACACAGCGTCCACCATCGGTGGAATGCGCGTCGTTTCGCTATGAACCCATCCTGAACATCTACGAAATCTGCGGATAAACCCGCTAGAGCTTGAGCAGCGGCGCGAAGCGGCGGTCGCTCTTGAACGGCCCGACGATCGCCATCGTCAGTTTCGATTCGTCGAGCAGACGCTTGGCGACGCGTTTCACGTCGTCGAGCGTGACGGCATCGAACAGCGCGACGATCTCGTCCGGCGACTTCACGACGCCGTTGAGCATCTCCTGACCGCCGAGCCAACCGGAAACGTTGCGCGTGTCTTCCATGCGCAACAGGAGGCGGCCCTTCGATAGCTCCTTCGCCTTGTTCAGCTCTTCTTCGGTCACACCGTCCGCGCGAATCTTCGAAAGCTCTTCGAGCAGCGCCTGCGTTGCTTCGACGGCCTTCGCGGGATCGACGCCGGCGTACACGGCAAAGGCGCCCGTATCGAGGTAGTGGCTGGCGTAGCTGTGGACGTCGTAGCAGAGCGCGCGCCGCTCGCGCAGTTCCATGAACAGGCGGCTGCTCATGCCTTCGCCGAGGATCACGCTGACCATGTCGAGCGCGAACCGGTCCGGATCCTGGTTCGAGAGCGCGTGGACGGCGATCTCTATGTGCGCCTGTTCGGTGCGTTTGTACTGGACGGCAACGCGCGGCGCCTTCTGGCCGTTCGTCGCCGGGAACCACGCCGAGGGCTCGCCGCCCTTCCACGTGCCGAGCGCGCCATCGACGAACTGCACCACTTCGTCGTGATCGATCGCGCCGGCGACGGCGACGACGATGTTATTCGGGACGTACTGGCGGCCCATGTAAGACATCGTCGATTCGCGCGTGATCGCGTTGACGGACGCCTCCGTGCCGGCGACATCGCGGCCAAGCGGTTGATCGGGCCACATCGTCGCGTCGAGCAATACGTCGACAAGCTGCGCCGGCGAGTCTTCAATCGACGCCAGCTCCTCGATGACAACCTTGCGCTCCTTCTCGATCTCCTCGGCGGCGATCTTCGGGTGGCGCATCATGTCGGTCAGTACGTCTGCCGCGCGCTCGAAATGCGGCCGCGCCACCTTGGCGTAGTAGACGGTGAGTTCGCGGTCCGTCGCCGCGTTCAGCACGCCACCAACGCCCTCGATCAGTTCAGAGATCTCCTGCGGTTCAGGGCGCTTCTCGGTGCCCTTAAAGACGAGATGCTCAAGCAGGTGCGAGATGCCCGCCTCGGCGTCGGTCTCGTAGCGGGACCCGGCGCCGACGTAGACGCTGACGCTAACGGAGCGCGTGCCCGGCATCGGCGCGCTGAGGATGCGCAGCCCGTTGTCGAGCGTCGTGCGCTGGTATTCGAGATCGTCCACGTTGCCTCTGGTCGTTGGTGATTCGGTGCGCGTACGAGCGGCAGTGTAGCAGGGGCGCGAATTAACATCGTGCGTTTCACGGGGACTGGAGGATAGAGGGTGGAGGGCGCCGACCGGGCGGTGTCGGCGTCTCGCGAGAGGCTAGCCACCCATGATCAGTCCGCCGCGGTCATCGAACGATGCCGCCGGGATCCAGGCGACTTCCCAGAGATTGTCCTCAGGATCGGCGAAGTACGCGGATCGGCCGCCCCAGAACGCGTCCTCGGGCTCCTTCGTGATGCGGCCACCGGCGGCACGCAGCTCGCCGATCACCTCATCCACGAGTTCGCGCCGCTCAACGTTGAGGGCGATCGCGAAGCTGCGGTAGGCGGGCAACGTCGCCGCGGGCGCGACGCCGGCGTCTTTGGCGAGGCTCTCGAACGGAAAGAGACAGAGCACGGCGCCGCCCGTGCCGAACGCCGCGAAGTCGTCAGCCTTGGCGACGATCCGCCAACCGAGGCCGTAAAACGCACGCATACCCGCGAAATCGCGGGTGCCGAGCGTGATGATGCTTGCGCGTGCGGGGATCATCGTGCGGATCCTGCCACTATCGCGCCCAGCGCAGGATCTCCGGCGCGTGATCGAAGATCATCAGGTGGCCCTCGCCGGGGATGAAGTGCGCATCGCACGCCGGGATCGCGTCTGCGACGGCGTGCCCGCGGCCGGCGCGAATCAGCCAGTCGCGCTCGCCGTGCCAGAGATGCACGGGCACCCGGATGTCTTCGAGCGCAAACTGCCAGTCGCCCGCGAGCAGCGCGAAGTCGTGCGCCGCGCCGCGCACGCCCGGCCGCAGCGCCTC
>CAZRHH010000115.1:0-7529 GCA_964599885.1 uncultured Dehalococcoidia bacterium
GAGCCGCCACGCCCGGCTGTGCAAGCGCGCCGGTGCCCGCGAGGAGGCGGCGGCGCTCTGGCGCCAGCTCTGGCGTCTCGGCGACGACGCCGCCGGCCTCGAGTTGGCGAAGCACTACGAGCATCACGCCCGCGACCTGGCGGCGGCGGAGGAAACGACGGTCGCGCTCCTCCGCGCTGCCGACGGCGGCGTTGCTGAGGATGCGCTGCGTGTGCGCCTGGCGCGCGTGCGGCGGAAGCGAGCAAAGCTGGCGGTGGCGGCGTAGACGCTCCTGACAGGGCGTCGTCAGGGGGCTTCGCTAGAATGTAGGTGTGACTCAAACCCGCTTCCCTGAACAACTGGCGCAACTGCCGACCGGCCCCGGCGTGTACATCATGCGCAACGCCGCCGGCGACGTGATCTACGTCGGCAAGGCGGCGAACCTGCGCAGCCGCGTCCGATCGTACTTCGGCTCGCCCCTCAGCATGGAATCGAAGACGCGCTACCTCTCCGATGCCATCGCCGACTTCGAGTACCTGGTCACCCACACCGAGCAGGAGGCGCTGCATCTGGAAGCGGCGCTCGTGAAGCGGCACCAGCCGATCTTCAACGTGCGGCTCAAAGACGACAAGCACTACCCGTACCTGAAGGTCGACCTCGCCGATCCGTGGCCGCGTGTCTACATAACGAGGCGCGTCGCGAAGGACGGCGCCCGTTACTTCGGGCCGTTCGCCAACGCCGGCTCGGTGCGCCGGACGCTCGACATCGTCAACAAGCTGTTTCCCTGGCGGTCGTGTACGAAGACGATTACGGGGACGGACCCGCGGCCATGCCTCGACTACTTCATCAACCGCTGCATCGCGCCGTGCACGTCGTACTGCACGAAGGAGGAATACGACGAGGTGATCCGGCAGGTGATCCTGTTCCTCGAAGGGCGCACCGAGGAGGTGATGCGCTCGCTCAAGGCGGAGATGCGCGACGCCTCAGAGAAGATGGACTACGAGCGCGCCGCTCGCGTCCGTGACCAGATGACGGCGATCGAGCGCGTGACGGAGCGCCAGACCGTCGCCAGCACGAAGCGCTCCGACGAAGACGTCTTCGGGCTGGCGCGGGGCGACGACGAGGCGATGGTGCAGGTGCTGTTCGTCCGTGGCGTCAAACTGGCCGCGGCCGACAGCTTCACGCTCGATGGCACCCGCGACGAATCGGACGCCGATGTGATGGCCAGCTTCATCAAGCAGTTCTACGAGTCTGCGACCTATGTCCCGAAGCGCGTCATCGTGCCCGTCGAGCTGCCCGAGCGCGAGCTGATTGAGGCATACCTGAGCGAACGACGCGGTTCGAACGTCGAACTGCTGGTACCGCAGCGCGGCGAGAAGCGCCGTCTCGTCGAGATGGCCACGACGAACGCGCGCGAAGCGTTCGACATGGCACGCGTGAAGTGGCTGGCCGATACCGGCAAGACGCAAGCCGCTCTGACGCAGCTTCAGGAGGAACTCGACTTACCGGCGCTCCCGAAGCGTATCGAGTGCTACGACATCTCGAACATCATGGGCACATCGTCCGTCGGTTCGATGGTCGTGTTCGCCGACGGGCACCCGCGGCCGCAGGAGTATCGCCGCTTCCGCATCAAAACGGTCGAGGGCGCCAACGATTTCGCGTCGATGGCCGAAGTGCTGCGGCGCCGCTTCGCCCGGGCGCGGGCGCAGATGATCGAAGCCGACGGGTTGAAGCGCGACGACTCGTCTCGCGACGTCGAAGGGGCGGCGCTGGAGGTGTCGGCGAGTGATAAGGTCGATGAGTCGTTCGCGACGGTGCCGGATCTGGTGATCATCGATGGCGGCAAGGGGCAGCTCTCGGCGGCAGTAGACGTAATGCGCGACATGGGCGTGAAGCACGTACCGACGGTCGGCCTCGCGAAGCAGCACGAGGAGATCTACGTGCAGGACGTGTCAGAACCCATCGTACTGCCGCGAGCGTCGCAGGCGCTGTACCTCGTGCAGCGCATCCGCGACGAGGCGCACCGCTTCGCGATCACGTACCACCGAGGCATCCGCAGCAAGGCAGGCATGCAGTCGGCCCTGGATACGATTGCCGGCGTCGGCCCGAAACGAAAAAAGGCGCTGCTTAAGAAATTCGGCTCCGTGCGCGGCATCCGCGAAGCCAGCGTCGAGGAGATCGCGGCGACAGTTGGCTTCACGTCCGCGCTCGCGGAGCGCGTGAAGGCGCAGGTGTAAGCCGTGGCCGTAGACGCCGACACGGCGCTGTCGTTCGCGCGCGACCGGATGCTCGATCTCCTCCGGCGCGAGATTCGCGACGAGCGCGTCATCGAGGCGATGGCGCGCGTCCCCCGCGAACGCTTCGTGCCGCCCGAACTGCGCGCCCGGAGTTATGACGATACGTCGCTGAGCATCGGCGAGGGCCAGACGATCTCACAGCCGTTGATGGTCGCCTTGATGCTTGAAGCGCTGCTGCTGCGGCCGCAGGATCGCGTGCTGGAAGTGGGCAGCGGCTCCGGATATGCCGCCGCGATCCTCGCGCAGATCGTCGGCGAAGTCGTCGGCGTCGAGCGCCGGCGGGCGTTGCTGGAGCGTGCTCGTACAACGATCGCGGCGTGCGACTACAGCAACGTCCGGCTGTACGAAGCCACCGATCGCCTCGGCCGATCAGAGAATGCGCCGTTCGATGCGATCCTCGTTTCTGCGGGCGCACCGCATATCCCGCGCGTGCTGCTCGATCAACTTGCTGGCGGCGGAAGGCTCGTGGCGCCCATCGGTGCGAGACGCTCGCAAGAGGTTGTCCGCGCGACGAAGACGGATCACGGCATCGAACTTGTGCGGTTGGGATCCTGCGCGTTCGTGCCATTGATCGGGGCGGGCGCCTGGCCCGATGCAGGACCCGGCGGTGCTTCGGGAAGGATCAACGTGCGATAACCGCGGCGTATGCGAACGCCGTGTGGCTATTCTCTACTCGTATCGATTGTTGCGGATTTGTGTGATGCAGTTGCTGGACATCAAGCAAAGTCGTGCTACAATCGCGTTGCTTCACCCCCTGGCGTAACACCAAGATAGTCCGAGGGCTTCCCATGGATGACCACATTGGGCATTTTCTGAATTTCATGTCGGTCGAGAAGGGCGCGTCGGGAAACACCGTCGCCGCGTACAAGAACGACCTGCAGCAGTTCGATGTCTTTCTCGTCTCGCTCAACGGCAACGGCAAGCCGCGCGATTGGGAATTGTTCGAACGCGACTTGATCGTGCAGTACTTGCTGACGTTGCGCGCCCGCAATTACGCGGAGGCGACAGTCGCGCGCAAAGTTGCCGCGATCAAATCGTTCTTCCAGTACATGCAGGCCGAAGGCGTGATCCGGCGCAACCCGGCCGAAAGTCTTGAGTCGCCGCGCGTCGGACGATCGCTGCCCAAGCCGCTGTCTGTCACCGAAGTCGACGAACTGCTCGAGCAGCCGATGAAACGCAATTCGCCAGAGGCGAAGCGCGATCGCGCGATGCTCGAACTGCTGTACGCGACGGGCCTGCGCGTCACGGAACTTGTGTCGCTCGATATCGATGACGTGAACATGTCCGGACCGTACGTGCGCTGCATGGGCAAGGGTTCGAAAGAACGCACGATTCCGATCCACGAGCAGGCCGCAGCCGCCGTAGCCGACTACCTTAACGACGGCCGCGCGCCGCTCGTGAAAGCGCGCAAGGAAGCGGCGTTGTTCGTCAACCGCCGCGGCGAACGCCTCACGCGCCAGGGCTTCTGGCTGATCCTCAAGCAGTACGCGAAGGAAGCGAACATCGCCACCCCCGTCACGCCGCACACGTTGCGGCACTCCTTCGCCACTCATATGCTGAGGGGTGGGATGAATCTGCGCCACGTGCAAGAACTGCTGGGGCATGCCAATATTTCGACGACGCAGGTCTACACGCAGGTCGCCAACGAGCACGTCCGCCAGGTCTACGAAAAGGCGCATCCCCGAGCACGCTAACTCCTTGCCAAACAATCGCACGCAAGGCCGCCTCGTCGTTGGGGCGGCTTTCTTGCTGCTTGTCGCGACGCTCGCCGGCGCCTGTGACGATGGCGATTCGCCGGTGCAAGTTACCCCTACCGGCGCCGCGACCGCCGCCATCACCTCCGCGCCCGCGGCCACCACGACGCGCACAGCGACGACGTCGTTCGCAGATCAACTACGCGAACGCGCGGATCTGCCGGGCAACGACGCGCGCGATCTCGCAGCGCGATACGGACGCACCGACGGACTCGCGCCGGAGGCCAAACCGTTTACCCGGGAACTGAACGTCGGTGACCGGCGCAACTTTAACGTGCTGACGATCACCGTCAATCCGGTGCGCGTCAACGACGTGCCCGCGACGCTGCGCGCGAAAAGCGAGCACGCGTACTTCTTCGTCGCCGACACACTCGACGTCAGCGCGTCCAGTGTCGAGGCCGCTGCGGCGACATTCGAGAGCGTGACATGGCCGCGCGTGACCGGCGTCTTCGGCGAGCCGCTGGCGCCGGGCATCGACGGCGATCCGCGGATCATCGTGTTGCAAGCGGATCTCGGCGGTGCCGGCGGCTACCGTTCGCTCGACGATGTGTATCTTCGGACGGTCCGCCCGCTCAGCAACGAGGCGGAGATGGTCTACCTCGACCGCACGCTGCCCATCGGCGGCGCGGCATTCGACGTCGTGCTCGCGCATGAGTTCCAGCACCTGATCCAAAGTAACAACGACCAGAGCGAAGAGGCATGGATCGACGAGGGGCTGTCGGAGAACGCTTCCGGCCTCGTCGGTGGTGCCGTCTCCTACGAACAGGCATATGCGGCGCGTCCGGATACGCAGCTCAATCACTGGGCGGGCGGCAACGTCCACTACGGCGCCAGCGCGGCATTCCTGCGCTACCTTGCCGACCGCTACGGCGGCGACGCCGCGCTCGGCGACATCGCCCGTGCCGAGGCCGACGGCGCCGCCGGCATCGAGGAGTTTCTCGCGGAACGCGGCGAAAGCGCGCGCTTCGCTGAGATCTTTGCCACCTGGATCGTCGCCAACGTGCTGGACGTCACCGCTGGCCCGTACGCCGCGGGGAGCCGCCCGCTGCGTATCAAGCCGGACGCGTCGCTCGCCGTCGGCGCTTCGGTGGACGGCGACGTCGCACAGTTTGGCGTCGACTACTATGCGCTCGATGGTCTCGACGGCGGCGAATACGAACTCCGCTTCGATGGTTCGGAAGGGGTGCCGGTGCTGCCTGCGTGGACGCCGGGCGCCGACACCTGGTGGAGCAACACGAGCGATGACATCGACACGACGCTGACGCGCGAGCTCGATCTGACGAATGCGGCCGATGCCGCCCTCACGTTCGAACTCTGGGCCGACGTTGAGCGCTGGTACGACTGGGCTTACGTCGCCGCGTCGACCGACGGCGGTGCCACGTGGGAGCCGCTGACGGGCGAGCACACGACCGCCGACGACCCGGTGCAACAGGCGTACGGGGTTGGCTACACCGGTACAACGGGCGGCAGCGAGCCCGCCTGGGTCGAAGAACGCATCGACTTGCAGCCGTACGCTGGGCAGCGCATCCTCCTCCGCTTCGAGTACGTCACCGACGGCAGCACGCACGGCGAAGGGCTGGCGATCGATGACGTGCGGCTGGACGGCGCGCTGCTCGACGATGCGGGTTGGGACGCCGTCGGCTGGCTGAAGGTCGATCAGGCGTTGCCGCAGACGTACATCCTGCGCCTCATTGCTGAAGCAACGGACGGTACGCCCGTCGTGCGCGACGTGCCGCTCGACGCCAGCGCAGGCGGCACGCTGCGCTTCGATGCGGCGGGGCTCAGCGGCGTTGTCGTCGCGATCGCCGGCTCGACGGAAGGCACGACCCAGCGCGCCCCATACAGCATCACGCTGGTACGGCCGTAGATTCGCGCGTCGCGTGGTGCGCCGGTATCCTCGGACGCGATGCCAGACAACGACCTGCGCGCCCGCCTCGACGCCGCGATCGACCCGCTCGACGACGTGCAGCGGCAGCGCCTGCTCGACTGGGCAAGCGTGATCAACCCGCAAGTCGAACGCTCGCGCGGATCGGGATCGAGTATCGGTCCGTTGGCCGAACATTTGCACATCTCGAACGACGGCGCCGCGGACGGCGTGGCGCGCTACGGGCTCGATGTGTCGCCCGATTTGCTCAACCCGCACGGGGTGCTGCACGGCGGCGCCGTCTACGTGATGGTGGACTACAGCATGGGCAGCGCGACGATGTCGGTGCTGCCGCTCGGCGACACCTGCGCGACGATCGAGATCAAGATCAGCTATCTGGCGAGCGTGCGCAGCGGACGCTTGACCGCCGAGACGAACATCATCAAACGTGGCCGTCGCGTCGTGTTCCTTGAGTCGCGTGTCACGGACGGCGGCGGCAAGCTCGTTGCGACGGCGAGCGGATCGTTCGCGGTGATCGCGCAGGGCGACCGCACATAACGCAGAGGAGACGTCATGGCTGAGATCGCGAACGTACACGCGCGCGAAATCCTGGACTCACGCGGGAACCCGACGGTAGAAGTCGACGTGCGGCTCTCGGACGGCGCATTTGGGCGCGCGGCTGTGCCGTCGGGCGCGAGCACTGGCGAGCATGAGGCCGTCGAACTCCGCGACGGCGATCGCAAGCGGTACGGTGGCAAGGGAGTGCTCGCCGCCGTCGTCAACGTGAACCGTGAGATCGAGCCAAACGTCACCGGCATGGACGCCGGCGATCAAGCGGGCATCGACCGCAAGCTGATCGCGCTCGACGAGACGCCTGACAAGAGCCGCTTCGGCGCCAATGCGATTCTCGGCGTGTCGCTGGCGGTCGCGCACGCGGCGGCGGCGTCCGCTAGTGAGCCGCTCTGGCGCTATCTCGGCGGGCCGTCGGCGCGTCTCATGCCGGTGCCGATGTTTAACATCCTTAACGGCGGCAAGCACGCCACCGATTCGACCGACTTCCAGGAGTTCATGGTGATGCCGCTCGGTGCTCCTGACTTCCGCGAGGGCTTGCGCTGGGCGGTCGAGGTGTATCACGCGCTGGCGTCGGTACTTAAGAAGATGGGCCAGTCGACGAACGTCGGCGACGAAGGAGGCTTCGCGCCGTCGCTCGGAGGCAACGAACCGGCGATCGACGTCATCCTGCAGGCCATCGAACTCGCGGGCTTCAAGCCGGGCGTCGATCTCGCGATCGCGCTCGACCCGGCGTCGAGCGAGCTGTGGGACGCCAAGCTCGAACGCTACGTGCTGCCCAAGGAAGGCACGTCGCTGACCAGCGAGCAGATGGTCGACCATTGGGCGTCGTGGTGCGACAAGTACCCGATCGTCAGCATCGAAGACGGTATGGCGGAGAACGACTGGCGCGGCTGGGCGTTGCTTTCACAGCGCATCGGCGACAGCGTGCAGCTTGTCGGCGACGATCTGTTCGTGACGAACACGAAGCGCATCGAGCGCGGCATCCGCGAGCGGTCGGCTAACAGCGTGCTGATCAAGGTCAACCAGATCGGCACGCTGACGGAGACCCTCGACGCCATTCAC
>CAZRHH010000116.1:0-7364 GCA_964599885.1 uncultured Dehalococcoidia bacterium
GTCTGGTGTCTGGTGTCTGGTGTCTGGTGTCTGGTGTCTGGTGTCTGGTGTCTGGGAAGGTAACCGCTATCGTGGCAGCTTCGCGAGGACGGCTTCCGCCTCGCGGATCATGTCGGCGATGATGGCGGCGGCGGGCCTGATGCTCGTAATCAAGCCGGCTGACTGGCCGGCGTAGGCGGAGTGCGCGCGCTCGGGCGCTTCGTTCGGCGTGGCGGACTCGGCGAGGATCGCGGTGCGTTGCGCGCGGAGTTCGTCTTCTCGGCCGTGCCATTCGCGGGCGAAGGGTGTGGCGAGCGTGCGACCGCTGATGCCGTCAGGCCAGCGCAAGCCGTCGACGATGTCGAATACGTCCGTGAAGAGAGTATCGTCGGCGTTGGAGGCGACGATCATATCGGCGTGACCACGCGATGACGGGGTCGCTTCGGTTGCGGCTACGAAGCGCGTGCCCATGATCGCGCCCTGCGCGCCGAGCGCGAGCGCCGCGACGAGGCCACGCCCATCGGCGATACCACCCGCGGCGATCACGGGGATACCGCCGGCAAGATCGACGGCTTGCGGGACGAGCGCCATGGTCGCGACGCTGCCGGTGTGGCCACCGGCCTCGCCGCCCTGCGCGATGATCGCGTCGACGCCGGCAGCGGCTGCTTCGCGGGCGCCGGCGACGGTTTGCACCTGGTTGAGGACGAGTATGCCGGCGGATTGCGCGCGGGCTGCGTGAGCGCCGGGCGCGCCGAAACTCAGCGTGATCGACGGCACGCGTTCCTCGATGCAGACGTCGAGGAATTGCGGCGCCTGATCGAGAAGGTATGACCAGAGGTTGACGCTGAACGGCTTCGACGTGAGGGCACGGACAGCGCGGATGTCGTTACGCAGGGCATCCGGGCCGCCGCGCGAGATGCCGCCGAGACCGCCGAGGCCGCCCGCCTCCGAGACTGCGGCAGCGAGCGCGGGCCCGGCGGTGCCACCCGCCATGCCGGCGTTGCCGATGGGCACGTCGATACCGAACAGATCGCAGAGGGGTGTGCGGATGGTCATATCCTGGTGGCCCCGTCGCTGATCCCTGGTCGCTGTTGGCTCAAGTATGCCACTGCATGCTCACACATCATAGAAGCGGCGGGTGTTGCCCATGCGGTCGACCAGGCCGGACTGCAGCATCGACGCGATCTGCTTGATGTGCATGAGGTCGTGGTAGGCCCACTGGTGCACGATGTTGCCGACAGTGATCTCGCCCGCTTCGTCGTGATCGCCTGCCGCGGCGAGGTGTGTGGCATCGAGCGTTCGCAGCCAAGCGACGTGCTCGCGGCGGCGCTCGGTGAGTTCGTCCAGCAGCGACGAGACCGTGCGCTCGCCGTATCCGCCCTCGATGAGGCGCGCAGGCGCATCGATCGAGCGTATGAACGGACGCTGTTCGTCGAGGATCCGGTGGATGCGTGTTGAGATGATGCCGCATTCCGCGTCGACGATGTGACCGAGTGCGTCGCGCACGCTCCAACCGTCGTCGCGGGGGTCAGTGAGCGCATCTTCGGGCTGTCCGGCGAGGAGTTCGCGGAGGAGCGCGGGCGTCGTGTTAAGGATCGCCAGCGCGGCGGGATCGATGGGTGTGATCGGTGAGTTCGTCATAGCAGTACGAGCCAGATGCCAGCTATCGTGACGGCCGTGCCGACGAGCATGCGCGGCGTCAGTTTCTCGGCGAGGAAGAGCATGCCCATTGGTATCGCAAAGACGGGCGCGGAGGTCGTGACGAACGCCGTGCGCGCAGCGCCAATGTCTTCGACGGCGTAGATGAACAAGACGCTACCCAGTCCGGTGCCGAGCACGCCGGCGATCGCGACGATGACGAGGCTGCGCGGCGAAAGCAGCCGCAGCGGGCGTTGGGTGCGGGACGTGAGACCGATGGTGACGATGACGGCGGCGGAGGCGGCAGGGATGCGCAGGCTGGCGGCGCCGAGCGCGTCGAGGTTGCCCTGTTGTCCGCGGAGCCAGACGGTCGCCAGTGACCAGGCGAACGCCGCCGCAAGCGCGAACACGACGCCGCGGACGAGTTCGACTTTCACGGCGCTGGCGGCGTCGGCGCGGCGCTGCTCGAGGACGATCGACGTGATGCCGGCGACGATCAGCGCGCCGCCGATCGGCACGGTCCAGGTCAGTTCTTCCCCGAGCAGGAGGACGGCGAGCAGGAACGTCAGAAACGGGTAGGCGCTGTTGGTGATCGGGAACGTGCGCGTGACACCGAGCGAGCCAAGCGCATTGATGTAGAGCGTGTCGCCGACGGCCTGGCCGATGATGCCGGAACCCATCATCGAGACGCCGGTGATGAACGTCATCTCCTGGAACTGGACAAGGCCCGCCGTCGCGACGAGCGCGCCGATGAGCATCAAGCTCGCTGTCAGACTGCGGACGCCGGACATGACGAGGGGCTGCAGGCGCCCGGACTGCGAGGCGAGCAGCACACTGGTGAGCGCCCAGAGCGCGGATGATGCCAATGCAGCGGCCGCGCCCATTCCGTTCCCGATCTATGCATGTTGTTGGTGCGGATGTGTCAGCGTAGCGGCGGGAGTCCATAGCCGGAAGCGGCGGTGGGAGGTGAGAAGCGGGAGGTGGGGCTAGTCGGCCGCGGCGAGCGCTTGCAGGACGAGTTGCTGGACGTGGGCGACGCCCTGCTCATGCGTCGGGCTGAAAAAGCCGCCGGCATATAGGCCCGATGCATAGTTGCGCTGCACGGCCTCGCAGATGATGCGGTCTTCATCGAGGATGGTGTCGGAGGACCTGATCGCGGCGGTCATCTCTTCTTCGGGCGTGTCATCGGCGAAGAAGAATGCGTAATCGATGCGAGTGGTCTGCGGGCCATCGGGCGCATACGTTTCGATGCACATGCCGTTGGGATACAGATTGACGGCGAGGCCAGGAAAGCGCCATAGCCAGGCGCCGGATGTCGCCGATCCATCGCGCGTGGGCGCGGTATGAACGCTATAGCCGTCACAAACGTCGACGCGGTACTGGCGGGCATCGATCTGCTTGTTGAGGCCGGGATGCACGAGCGGGATGTGGTAGCCCTCCTGGTAGTTCTCGGCGTAGACCTTCCAGTTGGCGGCGATCAGATGGCTTGAGCGGTGCATCGCTTTGAACGACTCCATCGGATAGTCAGCGCATTCGCCAGCGAGACCACCGAGCCAGTCGGTGAGCGGCGGTGTCGCTACGTCGAGGCTCGCGAAGACGAGGCCGCGCCATGCTTCGGCGCGCGCGCTCACGAGCGACAGTTCCTGAGTGCGGAGACCGGCGTCCCCGAAGTCACGCGCGGTGCGCAGGCTGCCATTCAGGCTGTACGTCCAGCCGTGGTACTGGCAGACGAAGCTGCTGCACTGGCCGGCGCCGTCCCACATCAGCGGACCGCCTCGATGCCGGCAGACGTTGTGGAACGCGCGCAGGGTCCCGCCGTCCTTGACGACGACGATCGGGTAACCGGCGATGCTGGTCGCAAGGTAGTCGCCGGAGTTGGCAAGCTGGCCGATGTCGGCGATGCACGTCCATGAACGCGCGAATATCGCTTCGCGCTCCCGGGCGTAGACCTTGGCGTCGGTGTAATCGGTGGCGGAGAGCATCGTACGCTGCGCCATCGGGCCGCCTACTCGCGCCAGATGGGATACGAGCCGAAGATCTTGAAGAAGACGGCCTGCTCATTCACGGCGGCGAGCGCCTGGGCGACGATCGGATCGTCGCGGTGCCCCTCGACATCGATCAGGAAGATGTAGACGCCGAGTTCTTCGCCGGACGGGCGCGATTCGATCTTCGTCATATTGATCGCGCGATCGGAGAACTCGTGCAGGACGCTAACGAGCGTGCCCGGGCGATCGTGCGCGACGGCGAACGCGATGGAGGTCTTGTCGGCGCCTGTTTGCGTGGCGCCTTCGCTGGCGAGGACGACGAAGCGCGTCTTGTTGACGCGTGAGTCTTCAATGCCGCGTTCGATAATTTCGGCGCCGTAGATCTCGGCGGCGCGAGCGGGCCCGATCGCGGCGGCGCGCGGCGTGCGCATGGCAATGGCGACGGCTTCGGCGTTAGAGAGTGCTGCTTCGGTGCGGGCATCGGGGAAATTCGTTTCGAGATACTGACGGCACTGGCCGAGCGATTGCGGGTGCGAGAAGATCACGTCGATCTCGGCGCGATCGGCGCCGGACGGCATCATCAGGCAATGCTCGATGGGCAGGACGATCTCGCCGCAGAGCGCGATGTCATCGCGGATCAGCACATCGACCGTGTCGGTGATGCTGCCCTGCAGACTGTTCTCGATCGGCACCACGCCGCGGTCAGCGTCGCCATTCTCGACGGTGCGGGCGATGGCGGCAATCGTCGGACAGGGGACAAGCGTGGCATCCGGATAGGCGCGCATCGCAGCTACTTCGGTGTTGGTACCTGCCGGCCCGAGGTAGGCGACGCGCGTGGGGGGTTCCATTAGAAGCTGCGGGTAGGCGGGGGTGCGAGCAACGCCTCGCGCAGCGCGTCCTCGCTCTCATGCAGCGTGACAGCGACGATCTCGTCGCCGGCGTGCAGGATCGTTTCGCCGGACGGCACTTTCGGCTGGCCATCCTCCCCCACGACGAGGCAGATCATCGACTGGAAGGGAAGCATCGTCGCCTTGACGGCGCGACCGACGACGCGCGACTCGGCGGGGATGCGCAGTTCGACGATCTCGAGCCCGCTGCCTGTGAGCTTCATCAGCGGGATGAGCTGATGCGTCGGCAGTTCCTGTTCGATGTGCGCCATGATCGCCGACGTCGCGCTGACGGTGATATCGACTTCGAGTTTGCGGAAGATCTCTTCGTTGGTGGGGTTGTTGATGCGTGCGACGGTGCGGGCGACGTTGAAGCGCTGCTTGGCGACCTGGCACGAAACGAGGTTGTCTTCGTCATCGCCGGTGACGGCCAGGAGCATGTCGGCGCGAGCCGTGCCGGCCTTATCGAGCACGGTCGCTTCGCAGCCATCGCCTTCCATGACGATGTCGCCGAGTTCGTCGGCGATCTCACGCGCCTTTTCGGCGTCCTGCTCGATGAGGAGCACCTCGTGATTTGCTTCGACCAGTTCCTTCGCGAGATGGAAGCCGACTTTGCCACCGCCTACGACGATGATGTACATCTACGCGTTATCCTGCCGCAGGAACTCCGCGGTGATCTCGCTGGCCTGTTCGTCCGTGTCTGCTTCGATGATGCGCTTGAGCCGCTTGGACTGAACGCGCGACGGATTGATCGTGCGCAGGCCCATGTTGCGGTACATCTCTTCGCGCAGGGGATCGAAGACGCGGCTGGCGGCGACCTTCACGCCGAAGACGTGTTTGGCGATCTGTGCTGCCATGACGTTGCGGTTGTCGCCGCGGGTGGTGCTGACGAAGACGTCCGCTTTACCGACGCCGATCTTGCGCTGGACATCGACATCCATGCCATTGCCGACGTAGGTGCTGCCGCTAAACCCGTCGGGCAGGAAGCGGAATGCTTCCGGGTCAACATCAAGGACGAGCACGTCGTTGCCTTCTTCGCTCATATCGGCGGCGAGCGCGGCGCCGACGCGGCCACATCCCATGATCACAACCTTCATCATCGCGCGCTTGGTCCGATCATTCTTGCACCGGGTGACGCCAGAGCCAGACGCTGCATGGCGCTGCCTTGAGAACGTATTGCGTGAGGCGCCCCATCTGGTACTCGCCGAGGGGCGCCTTGTGCTCGGCGCCCATGAGGATCAAATCGACGCCACGCTCCATCGCCTCGTCGACGATGGCGTGACCGGCCTCCCGCGCCTGCAGCAGCTCGCCTTCGATACGGAAGTCTGCCTCAGCAGCGGCGCGTTCGGCGCGCGTGAGCACATCTTCACCGCCGGAGGCCTCTTCGGCCAGTTCGGCGTCGAGAGGTAGCGAGCGCTTCACCTCGATGACGTGCACGGCATATACCTTACCCTTGTTTCGCTTGGCGATGGTGCAGGCGAGGGTAACCGCGTCCATGCTGGCGGGTGAGCCGTCTACCGGAACGAGTATGGAGCGGACGCCGGCCGTAGGGTCAGTTCCAGCCAACTTGAATCATTACTCCGCTTGCCTGAAGGCAATCCTGACCACCGGCGTCCCGGCATTATAGGAACGGCCCGATCTAGCGGCAAACCTGCAGCGCCTGCGATGTGGACCGCCTGGCTGCTCCTACCTCCTAGTATTCAAGCCGCCTCCTATGGCGAAGGCAGCCCGCCTAGACGATACCCCTAATAGTTGGAAATTGCACCGCCAGCATCGGCGTTGGCGCCGATATGCGATCGGAGCGGCAGCGTGCCGGGTTTGGAGATTCACGATCGTGCGTATATGCGCTCCCGCGTGCGCGAGGAGATGGCGCGCGCGCGACGCTATGAGCGCCCGTTTGCGGTCGTCACGTTCGAAGCGATCCCGGTAACGGACGGTATCCCGATCCGGAAGAAGATCGACTTCGCGCTGCGGATCATCGAGGAGAAGGTGCGGCCTTCCGACGTCGTCGCGCGCGTGTTCGACGACATGGTCGCGGTGTTATTCGTCGAGACGGATGCGGCGGGCGCGCGAGACGCGCTGTTCCGCCTGCGAAACACGCTGTTGGGCAGCGGCCACTGGCAGATCATCGTCTACTTGTTCCCGGGCGATGAAGCGGCGATGGACGCGATGCCATTGCTGAATGCGGCGTAAGCGCGCCTAGTCGGGCCGCCAGCTCGTGCCGTCGGGTCCGTCCTCTAGCGTAACGCGCAGTTCCGCGAGACCATCGCGGACGCGATCGGCGAGCTGCCATTGCTTGGCGCCGCGCAGCTCGGTGCGAATCTGCACCAGCAGATCGATGAACGGCGCCGCCTCGATCGATTGCTCGCTTTGCTCGAGGCGGAGTCCGAGGACGTCGGCCAGTTCGATGAGCAGGCCCTGCGCAGCGGCGACTCCACGGCCGTCATCGCGCGAACGGTTCAGTTCCTTCGCGAGATCGAAGAGTACGGCGAGCGCTTGCGGGGTATTGAGGTCGTCGTCCATCGCGCCCGTGAAGCGCTCGCGGAACGCGGGCAGATCGATGCCGCCATCACCATCGCCGCCGGGCGCGCGGGCGGCCGTGCGCAGGCGGTCGGCGCCATGCTTCGCGGCGTCGAGGGTCTCTTCGCTGAAGGTGAGTGGTTTGCGGTAGTGCGACGTGAGGATCCAGAGACGCAGGCCGTCGGCGCCGACTTTGTTCAGCCCGTCGCGGATGGTGATGAAGTTTCCGAGCGACTTGCTCATCTTCTCCTCGCCCATCTTCACCCAGGCGTTGTGCAGCCAGGTGCGGACGAACGGCGCGGTACCTGTGTAGGCCTCGGTCTGGGCGATCTCGTTCTCGTGGTGGGGGAAGATC
>CAZRHH010000117.1:0-7355 GCA_964599885.1 uncultured Dehalococcoidia bacterium
CGGCCCTGACACTGGCTCCGCAGGCGATCTCGATGGCCGCGGCGCGCTCAGCGTGTGGCCGGCAGTGGCGCTCTTCGTCGCCGCCATGGGCCTCGCCGGCGCCCGCTTCGCCCTGAAGCGCGCGTAGGCGGCAGCTCCTGAATTCGCAGCCCAAAGGGCCGGTCGCAAGACCGGCCCTTTCGCTTGTGTGGGCATGTCCCCGCTCTCTTCCCGCCCGCCAGCGGCCCCCGCTTGCCGGGCCCTGCCCACCTCACGACGACCGCTCGGTCTCGCGCCGGTGCTCAGCCCGGTGCGGTCTGATCCAGGTACGCGTGGTCGTGATCGGCCCGCTGCGGATTCTCGACGATGTATCGCCGGAATCACGCCAGCTCGCGGTCATTGCGCACGTATCGTTCGTAGTAGCTGCGTTGCCAAACCGGCCCGGAACGCCCCACCGACCTGTTTACAGCGATGGCCGAAAGCGACTTGAAGGCTCGCACCATTTGTGGAAGAGTCGCCTGCTTGTCTACCGCGGTAGGGGCCCCGCTTGCCGGGCCCCGGTCGAAGGCTGCCTCCGGATCAAGCACCCACAACACGCCATGAACGTGATCAGGCATCACGACGAATTCGTCCGTCTCGCACAGCGGAAAGCGTTGGTCGAGCGCCAACCATGCCGCGCGTACGGCCGCGCCGGCGCCCTCGGCTCCGAATAACGGCTCGCGGCCACGCGTCACGATCGTGATGAAATAGGCGCCGGGAGTGGCGTAGTCGTGGGAATCATGGCGTGCGGGTTTGCGTTCCATTGCCTGAATATTCCCGATGGCGTGGTTTCCGCCAACCGACGCACCGGTGCATGTAAAGCGCGCAGCGGCGTTTCGACGGGGCCCAGCAAGCGGGGCCCCTACCAGTGTGTGGGGTGGAAGACCCATCTGTGCGGGCGGACAGTGACCCCCAGCTTCATACTAACCATAACGAATAGCACGCGCCCCCAGCTCTCGTCCTCCAGCACTTAACATCCGCCAGACCACGGGAAACTCCCTATAAAAAATCACGATCCCGGCGGTTAACCTTTTGCCTTGGCGAAGCGTTCTACGGCTGGCACCTCGCCGCGGCGAGCGCCGCAGACGGTTCGTGACCCCGCACGGATGCGGTGTACCTATGCCTTCGTTGGAGGACAGGAGGGAGGGCAGAAGCCAAATCGGTGGACCACTCGGGCGGCACGGCGCGTCTGCGTCGCGATCACTCGGCCGAGGGCGACGCACACAAGCTCGCCGAACGAACCCGCCGCGGTGGCAACAGCCAGACAAGCACAATCGCATACGGAAGTAAGGCATGGGTGACTCGAGTAGAGCCCCAAGCATCCCAATCAGGAGGATCAAGTTGAAGAACATCGGAATCTTGGCGATTGCCTCGCTGGTAGCCCTCGTACTGGGCGTCAGCAGCTTCGCCACACCAACGGCTCACGCCGACGTCGAAGGCAGCGTTGCCATCGGCTGTGAGTTCCTTGCGGGCGCCATCGATGGCGACATCACCGACGAGGACGTGACCTCGACGGCGGACTTTCTCGCCGCGTGCGATGGCATTAGCTCGACGGGCGACAACCTTCAGACCGGCGCGACGGTTGTGCCGCCAGAGCCGGCGCTGGTCGAGACCCTCGGCGAGGCGGAGACGCTCGCTGACACGCTCGGCGACGAAGACGGCGAGCTCGAAGTCGCCGACTTCGAGGACGTCGACCTTGACGGCAACCAGATCCGGGCATTCGGTAACACCGGCATCACGACGTCGCTCTACATCTTCGCGTTCGTGGACGACGCCGGCGACGTGACATTCGACGCTGAGGCAGGTCTGAGCGTTGCACCGTTCGCTGACGAAGTCTGCGGCGTCGGAGACGGCGACACGGACTGCGACGCGGCATCGGCTCCGGCGACTCGCGACGGTGTTGTCGTCGCGACCGTGACGGCGGCGGCTGGCGCGGACGAGGAAGACGAGCTTGATGTCACCATCATCCAGGAAGGTGACGACGACACGAGCGAGACGATCCTTGTCACCGGCCCGGGCAATGAAGTGAACCTGACGCTCGTCGAGGACGTCGTTCAGGCGAGCGCGACGAGCGCTGTCTTCGGCGACTGCACGGACGAGAACGAACTCGACGTGACGGACAGCGCTGCGCTGAGTAACCCCAACTCGACGGTGGGCATCGCGGTCGTCACCGACAACGACGATGTCGTGCTGACCCGCGTGGCTGTTGGCTTCGACACCGACGACGACGACATCGCCGACATCGGCGAGACCACCGGCGTCAGTGTTGACGGTGGCACGTCGGGTACTGCCGCCTTCGCGGTCATCTGCGGTGGCACGGACCTCGGCGAGGCCGAGATCACCGCTTCCATCAACATTGGTGGCACGAACGAGGACGAGTCGACCGCAACGGTCACCGTCGTCGGCGGTCCCCAGACTGTTGCGCTTACTGTTGCGCCGGCGATCATCGCCTGCGACGGCACCCAGACCTCGACCGTCACCGCGACGGTCACGGACTCCGAAGGCAACAACGTTGCTGACGGTACCGATGTTGAATTTAGCGTCGTTGCGCTCGGCACGGCGAACCCGATCACGGTCAACACGGTCGATGGTGTGGCCAGCAGCACGATCACGCCGCTCTCCGGCGCGACGGCTGGTGTCACCGTTGTCGTGACGGCCGGTGACGACGACGACAGCGCCCAGTCCTCCGTCCGCGTGGACTGCGCGCTCCCGATCCCGCCGACGCCGGGTGGCCCTGTTGCTACCCCGACGCGCACCGGCACGATCGGTGGCCCCGATACCGGTAGCGGTGGCTACATCGGTCAGGACAGCTCTGCTGGCTTCCCCACGTGGACGCTGGTTGCGCTGGCCCTCGGCTCGATCGCCCTCGTTGGCGGTGGCCTGGTTACGCGCCGCGTAAGCAAGTAACCACGCGCCCTCGGGCGTAAGGTACGTCCGAACCCGGAGGGCCGTCTGCAAGGAAGCAGGCGGCCCTCCTCTTTGTCAGAGGGCAGTGGGAAGTGAGATGTGAGGGGTGGGGGCAGGAGACGAACCGATGCAGGAGGAACCCGTAGTCCGGCCCGTTCGTACTAGCAACGAACGACAACCGGCTCACGAACCGTAGCGGCACAGCGTGCTGTGCCGAACGTCGGCAGTACACACCGCATCGAAGCGAAGAAAAAGCGGGTGCAGGGCGCAGCGCCTGCCGGCCCATGCACAACAAGAGTGGGGTGTCCGCAGATCACTCCTCCAACACAAGAAAGCAGCGGATGCGACAGCAGACGCTGCGCAACGCCGAATGGAAGACAGAAGCCGGAAGGTCACCGAAGAGGCGCGTGCAGGGCGCGGCGCCGAATGAACGTCGGAAGCTTGGAGGATCAACCCGAAAGCGGGTGCAGGGCGCAGCGCCTGCCGGGGGTCTGGGGGTGTCCCCCAGATCACTCACTCATATTGAGAAAGCAGCGGATGCGACAGCAGACGCTGCGCAACGCCGAATGGAAGACGAAACGAAGTAAGGACAACCCCTACGGCGATGGCCCCGCAAATATGGCAAACTATCGGGCGAACGAAGGGTGGCGGCGGAATCAGCCGAAGCGCAGGCATCCAGGCCGAAGCGCAACGGCCGGAGTGAGGAATCACACATGAACGGACCAACAGAAGACGGCGGCATCCTCGAACGGCTGCGCGCGAACGAAACGCTGCGCAAGCTGACGGGTGGCCGCCCCGACATCGCGATCTTCGGGCTGCCGGTGCTGATCCTCGGGCTGATCGTCGCAGCCGTGGTCGGCATCACCGTGGCGAGCGGCAGCGGCGATGGCGACGAAAACGTGAGCGGCGACAACACGCCCTCCGCCACCAGGACGAAGGCCGCCGCGGCGACCGAGACGCCCGGCGCCAATGCCGGCCTCAAGACGCCGATCGCCGTCAGCCCCGGCAGCGAGCTGACGCTGGCCGACCTGGCGCTTCGCGGCGCCGGCGAACCAGCGCGTGGCGAGTTCACCGGCGAGCGCATCATCATCCCGAAAATCGGCATCGATGCGCCCTTCACGTACAGGACCGTGCCGACCAGCGGCCAGATGCCCAACCCCAATAGCTGGAACGACGTCGCGTATTACGACTTCAGCCAGTTCCCGGGTCTCGGCGGTCTGCCGAACGCCGGTGGCAACGTCGTCGTCGCCGGCCACGTCGACTACATCAACCACGGCCCGGCGGTATTCTGGGACCTGCACACGCTGGCCGTCGGCGACCGCGTGCAGATTCGGATGGCCGATGGCACGATGGTCGAGTACGCGATCGAGTTCAACAAGCACATCACGGCTGGCGACGCCGACTGGACCGCGATCGTCGCCGGCACCGCCGACGAATCGATCACGCTGATCACTTGCAGCGGTGAGTTCGAGGCGGGGCACTACAACAACCGCCAGGTCGTCTGGGGCCGGCGCGTCGTCTGATGGAACGTCTGATCGGGCGCCGGTTGTGCGAGCTTGGCCGCGCGATAGGCGAATGCCCGATGGTGGCGCTCTTAGCGGTTGCCGTACACCTTCTGTCGGACGGCGACAGTGATACGTGGGTAGAGGGGGAATGATGCCGGCTGTGGAATCCGTTCAAACGCTCTGGCGCAACGCCAGCCCGCTGAAGCGCGCGCTACTCGTCGCCGCGCCAGCGGGCATCGCCGCGCTCGCGGCTGTCGGCATCACGTTCGCCGCTGTCGCTGGCGGCGACGGCGGCGACGGTGCACAGGCCGTTGCCGAGAGTCCCACGGCCAAGCCCACATCTACGCAGACAAGTGTCCCGACCGCCTCCGTCGAAGACGTCCTTCGCTACTTCGCCGCCGTCCTGCCCACGGCGACGTCCGTCCCGGCGACCGGCGGCGGGGGTGGAGGCGGAGGCGGTGGTGGTGGTGGCGGCGGGTCGGTCCGCGCCTACGTGCCGCAGCCCGCGCTCTCCGGCCCCGGCCCGATCGTCGGCACCGATATCTCGCTCGTCATCCCCAAACTCGGCATGAACACCCGCGTCAACTCGCGCACGATCGGCCAGAATGGCCAGATGGGCGACCCGTCGGGCGCCTGGATGGTGCTCTGGTACGACTTCTCGGCGTGGCCGGGACTCGGCGGCTATCCGGGCACCGGTAACTCGAACGCCGTCTTCGCGGGGCACGTCGACTACATCCGCGTCGGGCCGGCCGTCTTCTACGGCATCAAGAGTCTCGTGCCAGGCGATCAGGTCACGATCAACAGCGCCAACGGTCCAGTCACGTACGCCATCCAGTGGAGCCAGCAGGCGGGCCCGAACCAGGACTTCACGCCGTTTGTGCAGCAGACGGGGCAGGACGTGATCACGCTGGTGACGTGCATCGGCGCCTTCAGCGGCGGGCATTACAACAGCCGGCTCGTCGTGCGGGGTGTGCGCATCTGATACGGCTGGCGGCCGGCCAGCGTTCGTATACTGAGAGAGCGACTATTCATCGCGCCGCATGCCCCTCGTTCGGGAAGCGATGCGACGAATCACCATTCACGAATCACCAGTCGTTCGGCTTCGAGATAGAGGCGCGGGAACCCAACACGTGAACTCAAACAAACTTTCGATCGCGCTTATCTCCGTCGGTACCGTACTGATGATCGCGGCGATCGCGCTCTTCGCGCTCGTCGCTACCGACGTCATCGACAACGGCGACGGCAACAGCGACCTCGAGACCACGTCCGCCTTCGGTCAGCCGATCGAGGAGCCGACCGCCGGCCCCTCGCCAACGCCGACGGGCCAGTTCCCACCGGGCTCTACCGCCCCGATTGTCCGGCTCGTCATCCCGAGCGCAGAGATCGATGCACCGGTCGTCGTCAAGGGCGTCGACGCCGCGCGCGTCATGCAGGCCCCCGACAACGCGTTCGACACGGCGTGGTACGACTTCAGCGCCAAGCCCGGGTTCGGCGGCAACGCCGTGTTCTCCGGCCACGTCGACTACATAAACGTCGGCAAGGCGGTGTTTTGGAACATCAAGGACCTGAACGAGGGCGACCAGATCGACATTCACCTCGATGACGGCACCGTCTATCGCTATGCAGTTAACTTCAAGCAGCAATACGACGCCGCAACCGCACCCGTCGAGGAGATCGTCGGCGCCACACCGACAGAAACCGTGACGCTGATCACGTGCAGCGGCACGTTCAACTCTGCCACGCATCAGTACGACAAGCGCCTCGTCGTCCGCGCCGAGCGCATCCCGCTCGACGCTGCGGCGGCGGCCACCGGCGCGCTCGCCCCGGAGTAGGCGGCTCGCCTTTAACCTTCTTCCCGCCACAAGCCAGCCGCGCTACGCTTCTCCCACGGAGGTGCGCCACCATGTCATTCAAGATCGCGTTCGTGCTGTTTCCTGACTTCGAAGAGCTGGACTTCGCCGGGCCGTGGGAAGTCTTCGGCATGGCGTCGAAGTACGTCGACACATCGTGGGAGCCCTTCATCGTCGCCAAAGAGCGCGAAGTGAAGGCGTTCCTCGGCATGCGCGTCGCCACCGGCCACACGTTCGCCGACGCGCCCGACGCTGATTTGATCGTCGTACCGGGCGGCTTCGGCACGCGCCCCGGCATGGACGATGCCGAGCTGATCGGCTACATCAAACGCGCCGGCGAAGGCGCGCAGTACGTCACGTCCGTCTGCACCGGCGCGATGCTGCTGCATCGGGCCGGCTTCCTCGAAGGGCGCCGCGCGACGACGCACTGGGGCGCGAAGGGCGAACTGGCGAAGCTCGGCGGCAACACGACGCTCGTCGACGAACGCTGGGTGCAGGATGGCAACGTCATCACCGCCGCCGGCGTCTCCGCGGGCATCGACATGGCGCTCTACGTCGTCGGCATGCTCAAGTCGCCCGAAGAAGCGCGCAAAGTGCAGAACTTCATGGAGTACCACCCCGCGCCGCCGTACGCGGAGGTGACGGTGTAACGACTCGTGCGTTTCACGGCGACGGCGGTGTCCGGATCCACGGTAGGGCGCACCAACGTGTGCGCCCCGGTATCGCGCGCGGCGCCACCAATTCACTTCGCCAGCCGCGGCCAATAACCAGGTCCCCAATCGCCAGCGTTCGAACCTAAACCGGTTCTCTCAGGGACCCAAAATCGTTGCCCGTACAGCCCCAAAACTGTTAAACTTCCATAGTCAGATACCGCCGCGTGCTGAATCTACGCGCGCCGCAGACAACGCCGTTTTCAGGGCTATTTCAGGCATATGACGCAGGACTCCGGGCTCGGCAATATCCGCAACAGGGGCATCGAAGACGAGATGCGCGCGTCGTATCTCGACTACGCGATGTCCGTCATCGTGGCGCGCGCGCTCCCCGACGTGCGCGACGGCCTCAAGCCCGTGCAGCG
>CAZRHH010000118.1:0-6085 GCA_964599885.1 uncultured Dehalococcoidia bacterium
GTATGAGCCGCCGGCGGTGCGTCGGGTGGCGGCTCGGCCGAACCTTCCGGTGAGACGAGCGCCTCCGGCGCCGCACCAAACGCTGCCGGCGCCACGACATCCGCGGCATCCGCCTGCTGCATTTTCAGCGGCGCCTCTATCTCTTCAACCAGTTCGATGGGCCGCACCGTCAGCCCGTACTGCATCTGCAATTCCGCCGCCGGCATCTCCAGCACCTGACGCTGCTCGGTAAGCCAGAGCGTCACCGTGCGCTTCATCGCGTTGATGCTGTTGACCTTCGCCTCGCCCGACGGCGTCGAGATCATCGCGCCGACCTTCGGCATCTGCCCGCGGATCTCGCGGTAGCCCTCGTACTCAAACGTCAGGCAGCAATACAACCGCCCGCACACACCCGAAATCTTCTGCGGGTTGAGCGGCAGATCCTGCTCCTTCGCCATCTTGATCGATACCGCGGGAAACGAGGTCTGCCACGACGCGCAGCACAGCCGCTGCCCGCACACGTCGTAGCCATCGAGCAGCTTCGCGCGGTCTCGCTCTCCGACCTGCAGCATCTGCACCTTCACGCCGATGTCGGCCGAGATGTCGCGGTTGACGCCGCGGAAGTCGACGCGGTCGCCCGCTGTGAAGTAGAACGTCAGCTGCGAGCCCTCAAGGTTGTACTCGCCCGAAACGATCTGCATGTCCAGCCCGGCCTCGGTCACGCGACGCTTCGCTTCGCGCAAGTCGCCCTCGGCGCGCTCCTTCAACGTGCGCTGCTGTTCAAGGTCTTCCGGCTCGGCGACGCGCAGGATCGGCTTCAGCGTGTCCTTGATCTCGCTCGCGATCACCTGCTCCGGTGATATCACGACGCGCCCGATCTCCAGCCCGTGCGACGTCTCGACGACGACGTAGTTGCCCACGTCGAGTGCGTACTCGCCCGCGTCGAAGTAGTAGATCTTCCCCGCTTCCTTGAATCGCACGCCGACAGGCACGCGCTGGTGGTCGCTCATGTGAATCACTGGCCGCGCCGTGAGCGCGGCTCCTTCCGCCGTCTATGCGTTCCCGGGTCGGCGGTTCAGTCGCCCGGCGACGGCGTTCGGCCGCAATTGCGGCAGCGAGAGCACCATCACTTCGAGCGCCAGCGCCGGGCTTGCATTCTCTTCGAGCTGCTGCCGCGCGTCGCTGATGGCGCGAAGCGCCCGCACGGCGCCGGCAACGTCGCATTGTGACGCGAGCACGTGTAGCCTGTCCAATCGGTCGCGGTGCATCGCCGCTTCCTCGCGCCCCGCCGCGATCAGTAAGATGTCGCGCCACCACTCCTGCCACATCTCCAGCACAGCCTGCACGCCCGCCCGATCCTTCGAGTAGCGGCCGCCCAGCTCCGTCGCCCAGGCGATACGGTCGGTCACGGAAGTCCCGGCGTGCTCCTCCGCGCTCGCCAGCGCCGCCTCGCGCGCCTGCATCATCCGTTCGTCGTGCAACGCCAGCACCGCCCAGCCGATCCGGCCGCCAGACAGCCGCGCCAGCGCCGACGCCCGCTCCGGCTCGACGTCCCATCGCGACCGCAGCGACCGCTCGATGACATCCCGCGCCAGCCCGTGAAACGCCACGCGGCGCGCGCGCGAGCGAATCGTCTCGAGCAGCACGTCTTCGTGCTCGGCAATGAGGATCAGCACCACATGTGCCGGCGGCTCCTCCAGCGTCTTCAGCAGCGCGTTCTGCGCTTCCTCGCGCATCGCCTCCGCCGGCTCGATGATCACGACGCGGTACCGCCCTTCGAACGGCGCCCGGCTGATCACTTCGTCGATCCGCCGGACCTGGCAGATGCGAATCCCGGTCGAGTTGTCCTTTGAATGGTCGGGATGATCCGGATCGGTACACAACCCGCCCGGCGCGACGATCTCGACGTCCGGATGCGCGCCCGCAGCAACGCGCTCACACGAACGGCAGCGGCCACACGGTGGCGCCTCGCCGGTACAGTTCAACGCCTGCGCGAACTCGAGCGCCGCCAGCGTCTTGCCCGTGTGCGCCGCCCCCGCGAACAGATACGCGTGCGACACGCGCTCGCTCGTCAGCGCGCTGCTCAGCACACCGATCGCGCTCTCTTGCCCGACAAGCGTCCACGCCATGTGTCGTTATCTCCGCCGTGAATCCTGCATCGCCGACACTCGTGCGACCGCCGGACAACCGCTCAGTGGCGGCATAGCTGCCCGTCATCCCGCTCCGTGGCGGCATAGCTTGCTATGCCGATGCCCCGGACGCGCATACGCGGCGGCCTCCAACAACTGGTAGGGGCCCCGCTTGCTGGGCCCCGGTCGAACCGCATCCGATCGCCGCATTTCCGGGCGCCGATGCCCCGCTCCGGCGCTCGTCTACACTCCCAGCCATAACCGCTCCGCCAGCATCTCAGGCAACCCCGCGGCGATAATCTTCCGCTGCGCCGCCGCCACATCGTACGCGACGCGATGCCACGGCACGGTGCCCGCGGCGTCATCGTACAGCATGTATCCGGCGCGAGGATCACCGTCGCGCGGCTGCCCGACGCTGCCCGGATTGAGGATCGCGCGCGCTCCGTGGCGGCATAGCTTGCTATGCCGATGCCCCGAACGCGCATACGCGGCGGCCTCCAACAACTGGTAGGGGCCCCGCTTGCTGGGCCCCGGTCGAACCGCATCCGATCGCCGCATTTCCGGGCGCCGATGCCCCGCTCCGGCGCTCGTCTACACTCCCAGCCATAACCGCTCCGCCAGCATCTTAGGCAACCCTGCGGCGATGATCTTCCGCTGTGTCGCGGCAATGTCGTATTCGACGCGATGCCAGGTCACGGTGCCAGCGGCGTCATCGTACAGCATGTATCCGGCGCGAGGATCACCGTCCCGCGGCTGCCCGACGCTGCCCGGATTGAGGATCAGACGCGTCTCGCCTAGCGCTAGCACTTCCCCGTCCGTAGCATCGACCAGCGTCGCGACGACGCTCTCCGCGCAGTGCATCGCCACGTGCGTGTGGCCGACGATGCTGTACGGCGTCGTCTGCAGCGCGAAGTGCGCTTCCGCCTGCAAGCCGTCGAGCAGATACTCCCACGCCGGCCGCCGCAGCGTCCCATGCACCAGCGTGAAGTCGCCGTCAGTAACGACGAGCGGAAGATCGCTGAGCCATGCACGCGACTCGTCGTCGAGCGCTGCCGCCGTCCACAGCGCCGCCTCTGCTGCGACGGGATTGAACTCCTCGACGCCCATCTTGCCGCACGCCACAAGATCGTGGTTGCCGGCGACGCACAGAGCATCAACCGACCGCAGCCGCGCGATCACCGCACCCGGATCCGCCCCATACCCGACGATATCGCCGGTGCACCACACGCCATCGATCGTTGCGGCGTGCGCCAGCACCGCCTCCAGCGCCTCAATGTTCGAGTGGATGTCCGACATGACGGCGATGCGCATGCGCGAATGCTACCGGCTCATGCTGCTACATCCCCCGCACATTGCCGGGGTCCCGCTGCCTGGCCAACGGTCGAACCGCGCCATCTGTTGTCGCCCCGCTCCTACCGCATGTGGCGGCATAGCGTGCTATGCCGATTCCCTCAATCGTCCACCCCACCGACCAGCCCCAATCCCCAGTCCCCAACAACCCACCCCTATACTCCCATCATGAGCATCCGCGATCTCGGCGAATTCGGCCTCATCGACCGCCTCGTACGCGCCGCCGGCGTCGCAACTAGCGACCGCCTGATCGTCGGCCCCGGCGACGACGCCGCCGTCTGGCGCACCGGTACCGGCTACGCCATCGCCACCACCGACACAATGGTCGCTCGCGTCCACTTTCTGCCCGGACAGGTCGCATGGCGCGATGTCGGCTGGAAGGCGCTCGCATCAAACATCAGCGACATCGCCGCGATGGGCGGCACGCCGACGTTTGCGCTCGTCACCCTCTGCCTGCCGCCCAACTCCCGCGTCGATGACATCGACGCACTCCACGCCGGCATACTCGAGTGTGCGACAGAGTACGGCGTCACGATCGCCGGCGGCGACATCGTCTCGTCGGATACCGTCAGCATCACTGTCGCACTGCTCGGCGATGCGAGCGTCGACGCCGACGGCACGCCGCTGCTGCTGCGACGCGACGCCGCGCAGCCCGGCGACGCGATCGCCGTGACTGGACCGCTCGGCGCTTCCGCCGGCGGACTCCGCGCCTTACTCGAACGCACAGCCGACGCCGACGACATCCGCGCGCTGATCGAACGCCACATGCGACCGCAACCGCGCATCGATGCCGGCCGCGCCGCGGTTGGCGCCGGCGTTACGTGCGGCATCGACATCAGCGACGGACTCGTGCAGGATCTCGGCCACATCTGCGCTGCGAGTGGCCTCGGCGCCGACATCACCCTGTCGCGCCTGCCGCTCGATCCAGCGCTCGTCCGTGTCTACGGCGATGACGCGCCGGCGATGGCCGCGAGCGGCGGCGAGGACTACGAACTGCTTCTCGTCGCGCCAGAAGCTATCTTCGGTGCATTGCAGCCTAGGATCGGTATGCCGCTCACGATCATCGGTACCACGCGCGCCGACGAACGTGAGCGCGTCCGTGTCCTCGACGACAACGGCGCCACAGTCACGCTGCCGTCATCCGGCTGGGATCACCTCGCGCCGAAGAACGGGGCATCGTGACGGCACCGATGCAGCTGCACAGCGCATCACCCGCCGCCACCCGTCGCATCGGCGAACGCATCGGCCGCCGGCTGCGTGCCGGTGACGTCGTCCTGCTCTCCGGCGAACTTGGCGCCGGCAAGACGATGCTCGCGCAGGGCATCGGCAAAGGTATGGGTGTCACCGACCCGATCAAAAGTTCATCGTTCGTGATCGTCAACGAGTACGCGGGCGCGTCGCTGCGTCTGTACCACGCTGACCTTTACCGTCTCGAAGATCCGGAGCAGGTCGCCGAACTCGCGCTCGAAGAACTCGCCGAACGCGGCGTCCTCGTCATCGAATGGCCCGAGCGTGTCCCCGACGAACTTCCGATCGAGCATCTCCTCGTCCGCCTCGCCTACGACACCGCCCGCGCCCGCACGATCGAGATCGAAGCGCGCGGCGATCGCTACACCGGGATTGCCCGGGCCGTCAGTGAAACGCGTCAAACGAAAAATTCGTAGGGACGAACCTTCAGATCCGTCACGACCGAAACGAACACCTCATCACTACGGTAGGGGCGCACCCACGTGTGCGCCCCGGTATCGCGCGCCACCTCCACCAACCAAAGCTCTCCCCACAGAGAAAACCTCTGCGCCTCTGTGCCTCTGTGGTGAAAAAGGAAGCGCAGAAGGGCCGAAAGCTACTGGATGTGTACGACCGACACGCCCGTCGCCCATAACCCCTCGAGGTTGTAGTACGTCCGCTCGTCCGGCGCGAAGAGATGCACCAGCGCGTCGCCAAAGTCGATCAGCACCCAGCCCGAATCCGCCGCGCCCTCAACGCGCGACGGCTTCACACCTTCGGATCGCAAGTCGCGATCGAGGGAGTCAATCAGCGCGTTCATCTGCCGCGGGTTGGTCGCCGTTGCGACGACGAAGTAGTCGGTGAAGGACGAGACTTTGCTGATGTCCATCAGGACAATGTTCTCGGCCTGCCGGTCCGAGAGGAGGTCGGCGATTCGTTGGGCGAGGTCAGCAGACTCCAGTACGCGTCTCCAGGGTTCAGGCGTGGATGGTTGAGGCGCCGCCAGTATATCAAGTCGAACCCGGGACGTAGCTGCGTAGTTTTAGCTGCGCCTTGCACGCGAACGCCCACCTGAGGACGTAGCCGCGTAGCTTTAGCTGCGCCGCGTCGAATGCAAGACAATCCGAACGTGGCTGCATCGCGCTGGCTCGACCCGGCGGAACCCGAATGTAGCCGCGTAGCTTTAGCTGCGCCTGCCTCGAACCAGCAACGCCCTTCGCATGGCGACCCGCCATCGCGGTACGTTAGCCTGAAGCGCAGAGAAAGACGAATGTAGTCGCGTAGCTTTAGCTGCGCCTGCCTCGAACCAGCAACGCCCTTCGCATAGCGGCCCTCCGCCGACGTGCGTTAGCCTGAAGCGCAGAGAAAGACGAATGTAGTCGCGTAGCTTTAGCTGCGCC
>CAZRHH010000118.1:6185-7266 GCA_964599885.1 uncultured Dehalococcoidia bacterium
TAGCGGCCCTCCGCCGACGTGCGTTAGCCTGAAGCGCAGAGAAAGACGAATGTAGCTGCGTAGCTTTAGCTGCGCCTTCGTCAAGCCACACCCACACGTCGAATGGACCAACACCAGACACCAGACACCAGTCGCAAGCCGAGGAACGAAGAGACCGTGACCAAGCCCCAGCGCGTAGTAGTAGCCATGAGCGGCGGCGTCGACTCCGCGGTCGCCGCCGGTCTCCTCGCGCGCGACGGCTACGACGTCATCGGCATCACCATGCGTCTCTGGACGCTCGACGATCCGGATGCGCCGCGCGGCAAGAAGCGCTGCTGCTCCGTGGAAGACACCGACGACGCCCGCCAGGCCGCCGACGCGCTCGGCATCCCCCATTACGTTCTCAATATGGAGCGCGAGTTCCACGACCGCGTGATCGACTACTTCGTCGACGAATACGGCCGCGGCCGCACGCCGAACCCCTGTCTCGCCTGCAACGAGCACGTGAAGTTCCGCGCGCTGCTCGACCGCGCTGTCGCGCTCGATGCCGGCTACCTCGCCACCGGCCACTACGCGCAGATCGACCGCGACGGCGATCGCCACCGCCTGCGCCGCGCCGTCGATGCGTCGAAGGATCAGTCCTACGTGCTCTACACGCTCGCGCAGGCCGACATGGCGAAGACGCTGTTCCCCGTCGGCGGCTACGAGAAGTCGCGCATCCGCGAACTCGCGCAGGAGATGAAGCTCGGCCTCGCGGACAAGCCCGACAGCGCCGACATCTGCTTTGTGCCCGACGGCGACTACAAGAAGTTCGTCCAGCAGCGCCGCGCCGGTACGCCCGGCGTCATCGCCGGCGCAGACGGCAGCATCGTCGGCGAACACGACGGTATCGCCGGGTTCACCGTCGGCCAGCGCCGCGGCATCGGCGTCGCCGTCGGCGAAAAGCGCTTCGTGACGAACATCGACCCGCACAGCAACGTCGTCACCATCGGCGGCGAGGACGCGCTGTTCGCCAGCACGCTGATCGCCGAGCGCGTCAACTGGCTCGACGCCGCGCCCGCCGCGCCGATCCGCGCCGGCGTGAAGATCCGCTACCGCACCC
>CAZRHH010000119.1:0-7259 GCA_964599885.1 uncultured Dehalococcoidia bacterium
GGCGGGCGCCACACCGCCCGCCGCGGCCGCAACGGCGACGCGGCCTGCGGGCATCGCTGCTCCGTCCACAGGTTCGGGCGGCGGCGCCAGCGAGGACGGCACGCCGGTCTGGGTGTACGGTTCGCTGGCGGCTGCCATTGTGAGCATGGTTCTGGCGGGGGGCGCATTGCGCCTCGTGCGCAACCGCATGCTCTAGCGCCCCGCTGCGGTGAAGCTTGCGAGCTGCGCGGACTGTCCGCGCAGCTCGCTTTTCTACGTTCGACTTAGGCTGATGTTGTGCGTGGGAGCCGCGGCCGTGCCGACTACAGCGCCAGGGTGTCGCGCATCTCGCCCCAGGTGCCGCGGAGCCGGGCGCAGATCTCGCCCAGCGTGACATAATTCTCGACAGCTTCGACGAGCACGGGCATGAGGTTCGCGTCACCGCGGGCGGCGTCGTCGAGGCGGCGCAGGGACGCCGCCGCGGCAGCGCCATCGCGCTCGGCGCGGAGGCGCCGCAACTGATCGGCGCGACGTTTGCCGACGGTCGGGTCGTGCTGGTGGAGACCGGTGGGCGGCGGCTCTTCGTCGACGAAGTCGTTGACGCCGACGACGATCTTCCGGCCGGATTCGATGTCGCGCTGGATGCGAAAGGCGTTCTCGTGGATCTCGTTCGCCTGGAAGCCGCGCTCGACCGCGGCGAGCGCGCCGCCCATGTCGTCGATGCGCCGCACGTAGTCCATCGCGTCGCGCTCGACCTCGTCCGTGAGATGCTCGATGTACCACGAGCCGGCGACGGGGTCGATCGTGTCGCCAACCCCCGACTCGTACGCCATGATCTGTTGCGTGCGCAGGGCGAGTTCCGCTGCGTGCTGGCTCGGCAGCGAGAGCGCCTCGTCGTAGCTGTTCGTGTGCAGCGATTGCGTGCCGCCGAGGACGGCCGACATGCCCTGCAGCGCCGTACGCACCAGGTTGTTGATCGGTTGCTGGGCCGTGAGCGTCGCGCCGCCGGTCTGCGTATGAAAGCGCATCATCATCGAGCGCGGATCCTGCGCGCCGAATCGTTCCTTCACGACGCGAGCCCACATACGACGCGCCGCCCGGAACTTCGCGATCTCTTCGAGGAAGTTGCTGTGGCAGGCGAAGAAGAACGCGAGGCGCGGCGCGAAGTCGTCGATCTTCAGCCCGCTGTCTAACGCTGCCTGCGTGTACTGGATCGCGTCCGAGATCGTGAATCCGACCTCCTGCGCCGCGGTGCAGCCGGCTTCGCGCATGTGATAGCCACTGATGCTGATCGTGTTCCACGATGGCAGGTTCTCGTTGCACCATGCGAAGACGTCGGTGATCAGGCGCAGCGACGGTCGCGGAGGGAAGATGTAGGTCCCGCGTGCGATGTACTCCTTGAGGATGTCGTTTTGCGTCGTGCCGCCAACGTTCGCCAAATTGGCGCCCTGTTTTTTGGCCACGGCAACGTAGAGCGCGAGCAGCACGGCCGCCGTCGCGTTGATGGTCATCGACGTCGTCACCGTTTCGAGCGGGATGTCCCGGAACAGCGTCTCCATGTCCTCGATCGATGCGATCGACACGCCGACCTTGCCGACTTCTCCCTCCGCCATTTCGTCGTCGGGGTCGTAGCCGATCTGCGTTGGCAGGTCGAACGCGACGGACAAGCCCGTCTGCCCTTGCGAGAGCAGGTACTTGTAGCGGCGGTTCGACTCTTCGGCGTCGGAGAAGCCCGCGTACTGACGCATCGTCCAGAAGCGGCCGCGATACATCGTGGGCTGGACGCCGCGGGTGTACGGGAACTCGCCCGGCAAGCCCAGGTCGCGCTGGTAGTCGAACCCATTGAGGTCGGCGGGCGTGTATTCGCCCTTCACGGGGCGCCCGGATGAGGTTTCGAAGGGTACGTCGCGTTCGGTGGGGCGGCGTTCGCCGTCGTTCCTAGCCATGGCCGAAGTCTAGCAAGCGTCGATGCGGGGTCAATCGGCGGCGCGTCAAGCGGGATCGGTGACTCACGCGAGAGTCCGCCGAGCAGGGCGAGCGTCACGTGTAGGATGCGTGTACGTGCGATGGCGCCCGGGCCGGTTATGCGGCGCGTGACGCTCGTTTCTGACGTTCTCGCCGCCTCTTGTCGTCATCTCCGCTGAGCCATGAGCGCGCCACGCGGGTGATCAGCATCATGGCGAGTCCTCGTAGCAACCATGCAACATGATGTACCTCCCGCGTCCCGATATCGTCGCGCAAAGCGCCGATACATCGAACGTGGAGCGGTTCGGATGCCAATTGCGGTATACGTCGCGGCGAGTTCGAGGCGCTAGTCGCGGCGCAGGTCGAACTGTTCACCGTCGACGACGAAATGGCGCGCGATCGCGTTACCGAAGCGGTCGACCTTGACGGCCACGCCGACTGAGTCGCTTTCGCCGAAGGGCAATTGCTCGCCGCTGCCCTCCGGAATGAACACTTCTTCGATGCCGTAAGAAAGTGCAATGCCGTCGTCCTGCCGTGTCCACCTGTCGTAGTCGTGCTTGCCCTTGATGAGGTGCGTTCCCTCGAACGTGCGCTCACGATCGTCGTGGATGGCGACGGCGTCCCAGTAGCCATCGTCACCTTTTTGTAGTTCGACAAAGACATCCTCTGACACGTAGTCGTCACCGGCCAGTTGATCGCTGTCGAGCGTCGAGATGTCGTAGCGCACGGTGAAGTAGTCGCCGCGAAACGGATCGCGCGGGTCGATCGGTGCGACGCGCAAGACCACGGTCTCACCCGTCCAGATCGTGTATTGCTTGAACCCGACGATCGACAGCAGCACGGCGAGTTGCATACCTACGACGATTGCGAGCTTGATGGCGGGCGTCATACCGGCACCTCCGTGACGGAACCGAGCGGCGGACCGTCACCGCGGTCGTCGGCATCATCGCTCATGCTCCGCAGGAGTTCGCGCCGGACGCGCTCCAGGCCGTACGCGAGTCCGAGCAGCACGACACCGCCGACGATGAAGAACGCCGATCCAGCGAGCAACGACCAGAACACATCGACGTAGCGGGTGAGCAGCCCGATCGCCGCGACGGCAAGCCCCGCGTTGACGTACCGTGCATCGTCCGTGACATAGCCGCGCGCGACGATGGCGGCGGCCAGCGCGAAGTACGCGGCGTTGAAGACGAGCGGCCATCCGGTCCATGCGGGGTAGGTTGCCGCAACGCCGGCAAGCACGAGCAACGTAGCCTGTGCGCCCGCGTCGATCAGGTTCTCCTGTGAGCGACGGCGCAGGATCGCCTGCGCGCCCACGATGACGCCGGCCAGCGCAAGCGCGACGTAGACCGACGGCGGCGCATCATACATGGTGACGCCGCGATCGAGAATCTCGCGCCAGGGCTCGTCGAACGCCATCGTGTACACGAGCGAGAGCACGATGAGCGCGCTGGCAAGCACGTACACGTCGCCCAACCGCGCGAGCGACGCGCGCAGGGTGTGCAAGCGACCAATGCCGTACAGCGCCACGCCGAACGCGCCGATGATGACGACGCCCGCCCATTCGAGTGCGCCCTCTTCGTATCGCAGCGACACTTCGCCCACCTGCCAGCCGACGAGTGCCACGAGCGCCAGCAGCAGCACAATGCGCGACCCGAACAAGTAGGCGAGCGGCAATGCGCCGATGGTGCCGAGCAGGAACAGGATTGGGCTTTCGACGGGCACGTTGTAGATCTGCGCGAGCAGGAAGATCGCTGCTTGATACAGCAGCACGCCGAGCAATAGGAACGCGCCGCCGAGGCGCTCCATGTCAAAACAATACGTCGCCGCGTACGCGATGCCGTAGGCCGAAAGCATCGCCGCGAAGGCAACGAACGTGCGTTGAACGTCGGGCATCCGCTCCCAGTTCGCCGCGAACAGCAGCACCACACCGCCCGCGACCAGGAGCGCGCCGGCGATCGAAACGACCGTCACGAGCCACCCCATCCGCAACGCTCTCGCGAACGCCGGCTGACCGGCGCCCGCGCGCGCGAGTATCTCACGTTCCTGTGCGTCAGTGATCACCCCTGACGCGCGCCAGGAAGCGGCGTCACGTGTCAGGCGGCTACGGTACGTGTCGGTGGTGATGTCATCCATGCCGCCAGTATCGGCGGCATGCGGCGCCATGCGTCAGGAGCGGATGCACCATCTCCCCGTAGTGCGATCGCACCATCTGTCGGAAACCGGCGGCGGGAAGCGGGAAGCGCGCCAACGAGCCTGAATCAGCGGCGCTACGATTCCTCCCACACCCGCGTGATCATCCCGCACCTCCTGCGTCGTGAGTTCCGCCGAGGGCGCGCCGAACCATCGAACTCAGCTTGTCCAGGATGCCGACATGATTGCCGGCGGCAGTGTCGTGCACTGCCCCAACCGCACCGCCGGCCCCTCGGAAGTGGATCCGCGGGCGCGCGAGGATATTGGTCACCTGCAACCAGCAGAGGGAGGCGTCCTCTGAGTGGGCTTGAAACGGACGCGTCAAACCGATCCGGACGAGAGCGTGATCCGCGTCGAACTCGCGCTGGATGTGTTCCAGATAACCTCCGCGGCAGTCGACACAACTGGCCTCGTGATCCCGGACAAGCAGATCCTGGAAGGGGATCGCGTCAAACAGCTCGCCGGAGTCGTCGCTTAGTGTGAGGCGAACCTTGCCGCTCCGATCACGCCCGGCTCGCACAGACCGAACCGCAAGTGTCGCCAGCGAGCGCTGGCCCTTACCCGGCGTCCACGCACTGTTCCGCCCGCTACCCTTCGCCGTCGCCGATCCAAACGCGGCTTCGATGGACGCAAACGCCGTCTTGGCGGCGAGCCCTCGAATGTCTTCCAACGGCATCCCGCCTTCCCGATGGAGGGAGCGTGGGTTCCACTTGCAGTCTTCCGTATGGGGTGGTCTGCTCGGGCGCAATTGCCTGTAGTCGACGCGAATCACATCTCCTGGGCAGAGACTCCAACCGGCAACCATCGTGCGTGTCGGTTGCGGTTCGTTCAGCCGTACCTGCGCACCCGATTTCAGATCGATTCCCGCTACGCACACGGCATCCGCTGCCATTGCCGTGACGTCGAGCAGTAGAACGCGCCGGCTCAACGCGAAACCTCCTGGATCCCGATCTCCTGCCGTGCTGTGCCGTTGAGGGCAAGGTGACGAACTCTCAGACCATCGGTCACCTCCGCCGCGTCAAGCGCGACGGCCTTGCGGTGGCACTCGTCCGCGTCCGCCTCGCTGCAGAGGATGCACACGGTCCGCCCGACGCCACCGGCGATCAGACGCGTCAGCTCGGCGATGCCGTCGTGCCATTCATCGGTGCCGCGTAGGTGCGCCACGATCACCGGGTCGAGACGTCCCTGCTGCCAGCGCGCACGTACCTGCGGATCTTGCGGCACCCCGCCGAGGCGGTCGCCGAGAAAGCGGTACGCAATGCCGGTGTCTTCGAGCGCCGTTTGCAGCGGGATCTGGTCGAAGTGCGCGAGACGGCTGCGCGGTTTGCTGCGGACGTCGACGACGATATCGATTTCGTGCTCCTTCATCAGAGCGACGAAGTCGTCGAGTGACGCTGTGCTGTGGCCGGCGGTGTAGAGGATCATGCCGGCTCCTTCATTGCTTGTTCGATCAGCTCTCGCAGCAGGCGACGGTGGCATTGCGCCTCGTCGATGCAGGCGCACATGACGGTAACCGTCTGATCGAGCGCAAGTCGCGCCAGGGCGGCGATCTCGTCGCGGCGATCGGGGGCACGCATCTCTTCGAGATAGCGCACCTCGTATTCGGGCCAGTTCACGGTGCCGTCGTTGAACGCGCGAAGCAGATCACGGGAGGGCCCGAGCAGTCTCTTGTATGTGCCCGCCCGCTCCTTCGAGATGCCGCGCGGCCAGCAGTTCATCGTTAACACACGCACGCCGTCGTCTGGCGACGCTGCGTCGTAGATACGCTTACTCCGCATAGGCATGCATTGATTCTATCACGGGATTAGGACGTGTGTTCGGATCTATGTAAAGCCGCTAGCTACGCCACCAGCTCCGCGCGGGCCGCGTCTTCGAGCGTGTCCACCAGCAGCGGGCGCCAGTCGTCGCCGACGATGCCGAGATCGATACTCAGGCGCGTGCGGCCGACCGTGACCGCGCCTGTGCGCTCCAGGCCGCGTCGCGTTGCCGACGAGAGTTGCTCGCGCAGATCGTGCCCGTCCGGGGTGCGCAGGATGAGCAGCGGCCGTCCGCCGCTCTCCTCGCGCGCGATCGAGGCGATTGACGCGCGCTTCGCCAGCACCCGTAACCGCACGATGAAGAGCAGATTGCGCACGGGCGGTGGCGGCGCGCCGAAACGATCGTTCAGCTCACGTTCGAGATCGCTCGCCGAGTCGAGCGCGTCGGCCGACGCCATGCGCTGATACAGCGACAGCCGCAGATTGAGATCGCCGATGTAACTCTCCGGGACATACGCCGCGAGCGGCACATCGATCGTCATCGGCGGTTGCATTTTCGATGGCGGCGGTTGTTCGCCCTTCGCAAGCGCCTTCAGTCCTTCGACGGCGTCGGCGAGCAGTTTCACGTACAGGTCGAAGCCGACCGCGCCGATCTGGCCGCTCTGCTCGGCGCCGAGCAGGTTGCCGGCGCCGCGGATCTCGAGATCGCGCAGCGCGATCTGGAAACCGGCGCCGAGTTCCGTCGCCTCGAAGATCGTTTGCAACCGCTTCTGCGCGACTTCGCTGAGCGCCATGTGCTTCTCGTAGAGCAGATACGCGTAGGCGCGCGCGGCGCCGCGCCCGACGCGCCCGCGCAATTGATACAGCTGCGCCAGCCCGAACTTGTCGGCGTTGTTGATGATGATCGTGTTGACGTTCGGAATATCGAGACCCGACTCGATGATCGTCGTGCAGACGAGCACGTCGGCCCTGCCTTCGGTGAATTCGAGCATCACGCGTTCGAGATGATCTTCCGGCATCTGGCCGTGGCCGATCAGCACGTTGGCCTCGGGCACCACGTCGCGTATCTTGCGCGCGAGCAGTTCGATGTTGTGTACGCGGTTATGGACGAAGTACACCTGTCCGCCGCGCTCCATCTCGCGCGTGATCGCTTCGCGCACGAGATGTTCGTCGAACTCCGTGACGTACGTCTTAATCGGCAGCCGTTCTTCGGGCGGCGTCTCGATCGTCGACATGTCGCGGATGCCGGTGAGCGCCATGTTCAGCGTGCGCGGGATCGGCGTCGCCGTCAGCGTCAGCACGTCGACTTCACTGCGCATCTGCTTCAGCCGCTCCTTATGCGCGACGCCGAAGCGCTGCTCCTCG
>CAZRHH010000120.1:0-7177 GCA_964599885.1 uncultured Dehalococcoidia bacterium
GCCTGTGATGTACGCCGCCTCGTCCGACGCGAGGAACACCGCGGCCGGCGCGATGTCCGCCGGCGTGCCGGTGCGGCCGAGCGCCACCAGCGCCCTGATCTGCTCACGCTGTGCGTCGGTCAGCCCAGCCGTCATCTCGGTATCGATGAAACCAGGGGCTATGACGTTCGCGGTGATACTGCGCGACGCCACTTCCTTGGCGATCGCCTTCGTGAAGCCGATCATGCCGGCCTTTGCTGCGGAGTAGTTTGCCTGTCCGGCGTTGCCGACGACGCCCGCGACGCTGCTGATGCTGATGACGCGGCCCCAGCGCTGCCGCACCATCGGCCGGATCGCCGCCTTCGTGACGCTGAACGTGCCCTTGAGGTTCGTATCGATGACGCGGTCCCATTCTTCTTCGCTCATGCGCAGGATAAGGTCGTCCGCCGTTACGCCGGCGTTGTTCACGAGAATGTCGATGCGCCCGAATGCGGCGATCGTCTGCTCGACGAGCCGCGCGCCAGTCGCCATCTCGGCGATGTCGCCCGCGAGCGTGATCGCGGCGCCTTCGCCGCCGAGCGCTCGCGCCGTCTCCTCCGCCGCCGTGGCGTTCGAGGCGTAGTTGATTGCGACCTTCGCGCCGTGCGCCGATAGGGCGAGTGCAATCGCGCGTCCGATCCCGCGCGAGCCGCCGGTCACGAGCGCTACTTTGCCACTGAGGTCGAACAAGCGATTCATGCGGAAAGTGAACCCGTCCCGTTGATGTTGCGGAGCGTGACTGACGGCGCGATCCGTTTGATCAGTCCGGTTAGTACGCGCCCGGGTCCGAATTCGATCATCGTCGTCACGCCCTCACTCGCCATGTACTCGACGCACTGCACCCAACGCACCGGATGGGTGAGTTGGTAGACCAGCTCGTCGCCAATCGCGGCGGCGTCGGCGATCGGCTGCGCGGTGCTGTTCGCGACGAACGGCACCCGCGGCGTGCGCAACTCTACCGATGATACTGCTTGCCGCATGCCCGCCGCCGCGGGCTCCATCAAAGACGTATGAAACGCGCCTCCGACATCGAGCGGGACAGCGCGACGGGCGCCGCGCTCCAGTGCGAGCGCGCACGCCTTCGCTACGTTGTCCTTGGCGCCGCCGATGACGAGTTGCCCGGGTGAGTTGATATTGCATAGCTCCGCGCCGGCCTCGGCGCAGATCTCGGCTCCGGCGTCCTCGTCGAGGCCGAGGATCGCGGCCATGCCGCCCGGCGTCGCGTCGGCAGCGGCTTGCGTGAGGCGGCCGCGCTCTTCGACGAGCCGCAATCCGGCGCCGAATTCGAGCGCGCCAGCGGCGCACAGGGCCGTGTACTCACCCAGGCTGTGGCCGGCAACGAACGCTGGAACGTCGCTCACCGCGCCGGTCCCACGCGCGACGGCGAGGCAGGCGAGGCTCATCGTGTAGATGGCGGGTTGGGCGTTGTCGGTCCGGCTGAGTTCGCTGTCGGGCCCGTCGAAGCAGAGTCGGGACAGCGGACGTCCGAGTACGGCGTCCGCCTGATCGAACAGGTCGCGGGCGGCCGGATGTGCGTCGTAGAGATCCCGGCCCATGCCGGTTTCTTGCGCGCCCTGGCCTGGGAACACCCACGCAATCGCCCCGTCAGGCATGCGGGGCGAGCATCGAGGTTGCGGGTTGCGGTTGCGGCGACAAAGCTATTCGGCGGCCTTCGCGCGCTTGATGTCGACGGCACCGGCGCGCTTGTAGAAGCCGCACGTCGGGCACGCGGTGTGCGGCAGACGCGCCGAGCGGCACTGCGGGCATTGGGCAAGCGTGCCCGGCTTCAGGTGGTCGTGGCTGCGGCGCGCACCCTGGCGCGCCTTCGGATACTTGCGTTTTGGAAGTGGTGGCAACGGCCTGGGCTCCTTCTGAATTCAGTCGGCAGTCTAACAGACGGCGGCCGTTAGCGTGAAACGGGGGGCGCACCACGCCGCTATCCCAGCTTGAGATTCTGCAACTTGGCCCAGCGCGTGTCCACCTGCTCGCGATCGCAGCGATGGCCGCCGCCATCTCGTTCGGCGCCGCACTCCGGGCACAGGCCCGCGCAGTCCTCGCGGCAGACGGGCGCCATCGGCAGCGCCAGCGACCAGTAGTGGACGATCGGCTCTGCGAGGTCGAGCATGTGCCGCTTGTCGATGCGGTAGGCGTCTTCTTCGCCCTCGGGCGCTTCGATCACAGCGCCCGTTATCACGTCGGCCGTGGGCAAGTACTCTTCCTCGATCGTCAGCGGTACCGTCAGCGACAGCGGCTTGAGGCAACGGCCGCACGTCTCAGGCGTCTCGCCCGACAGGCGGGCGCGAACCAGTATGCCCCTTGGCGTTCGGTCGAAACGGACGTGTCCGGTTAGATGTTGCTGCGTTCCTTCAATGCGCACGTCCTCGTCGATGTCGTATTCGCGCGTTGCGCCGGCCGTTTCTTTGAGCAGCGAAGAGACGTTGAACTCCATCAGGCGCCACCTCGGGGGGCACACTCAGCGTAACGAGCGTTGGCCGGGCGAGGCAACCTACTTGCCACTCAGCCGCCGCGATCGCCTATAATCGGCGAAACGTCCAGTACCCGACCACTAACTTCATCTCTTCCATCGGGCCGGTCGAACGGCGCGCTTTCGCGCCGCCGGGACTGACGTTGCGGAAGCCGTGATGATGTCGACTCGACTGCAAATGAACCGTATCGCAGACCTCTGGAAACTCCAGGAGATCGACTCGGCGCTCGACAGCCGCCGCGCGTCACTCGAAGATGCGGAGTCTCGCCTCGGCTCCTCGGAAGAAGTGGAGGCCGCGCGCGCGACGCTTGCTGAACGCATCGCCGCCAAGCGCGCAGCGGAGTCGGCGCAGAAGGACGTTGAACTGCAGGCCGACGACCTGAAGTCCAAGATCGCGCCGGCGGAAGAGAAGCTGTATGGCGGCTCGATCAAGAATCCGCGGGAGCTTTCCGATCTGCAGGCCGACATCGATCAGCTCAAGCGCCAGCTTTCGGCCACGGAAGATGCGGACCTCGCCGCGCTCGGCGCGGTCGAGGCGGCCGACATATCGGTACGCGAGATCGAGTCGGAGCTGGCCGCTCTCGAATCCGCCTGGCGCGACGAGCAGACCGAAGCGCGCGACCGGATCGCCCGGCTTTCGGTAGAAATCGCCGAGTACGATGCCGCCCGTCACGAGCGTGCCTCCGGGATTGACGGCGAACTGCTGCGTAACTACGACCACGTGCGACGCACACACAACGGCAAGGGCATGGCGAAGCTGGATCGCAATCTCTGTCTCGGGTGCCGGATCTCGCTGCCGGTACAGACCGTCAATCGAGCGAGAGCGGGGAGTACGCTCGTGCAGTGTCCCAACTGCGAGCGAATTTTGTATGCGTAGCCTATGAAGGCCGTCGGGTACTTTCGCGAGACAACCGCGCGCGATGAGACGCTCGCGCAGCAAAACCACGCGTTCCGCGAATTCTGCGAACGCGAAGGGTACGAGCCGGGCGACACGTTCGCCGATGGCGGTGGCGCCAACGGCCACTCGCCGGGCTTTCGCCAACTCGTCTCGTATCTGCGATCGCGCGCGTCGGAGGACGTTGTCGTGGTCGTGCCGAGCATTGCATCGCTCGGAGACGAGACGTCGCAGGCGGCGCGGCGGCTGTTTCAGATCGAGGGTCTGGGCGGCAAGGTAGCACCGATCGCCGGCGACGCTGACATCGTTTATACGCGCACCGGCGATGGCGATACGAACAGCCTGAGCGACCGTGTCCGCGCCGCAATGCGCCGGAAAGCGGTAAAGGGCGAGGTACTCGGACGGCCGCCGTATGGATACAAGGTGGGCAACCGCCGCCGTCTCGAACTCATTCCCGAAGAAGCCGTCGTTATCCGCTACATCTTCCGCCTGTATCTGCAAGAAGGCATGGGGATCCGGCTGATCGCGCGCCGCCTTAATGCCGAAGGGCTGAAGACGCGGCGCGGCGGCAACTGGAGCATGGTCAGCATCCGCGACATCCTGCGAAACCGCGTGTACCTCGGTACCTACTCGCGCTTCGGGGTGAAAGTGCCGGGGAGTCACCCGGCGCTCGTTTCCGCCGACGACTTCCGTGTCGCGCAAGACCGCTTGAACGCGCGCCGGACCAGCACGTCTGGAACGCGGGTCGTCTCGCAGTTCTTGCTCTCCGGTATCGCGTTTTGCGGCTATTGCGGCAACAAACTGATTGGCGTCAGCCGCAAGCAAGCGTGGAAGCGCCGCAGCGGCGAGCGCGTCGAGAACTCCTACCGCTACTACCAGTGCGAGTCCCGCACCAATCAGAGCGTCTGCAACTACCACACGCGCCGCGCCGACGATCTCGAGCGCGACCTGCGTACGTGGCTCGCGGGGGCGTTTCTCGAGGCTGGCGGCTTTCCCCAGGCCGATGACGCCGTTGCGATCGACCAGGATCAGGAGCGCGAACGTGAGAAGTTGCGCGCGCGCCTGCGTGCGATCGACAAGCGACTCGAACGCTACATAGACGCGGCTGCACGCGGTCGCTTGACGAAGGACAAGATGCGCAAACTCAGCGTCGGTGCGGCAGGTGATCGCCTGAATGTCGAGGACGCGCTCGAATCAATCGAACGGCAGATCGACGAACACCTCGGCGCCGAGGCGCGAAAGAACGCCCGCGAACACAGCGTCGCAGCCTTACTCGACGCGTGGGACAGTATGCGGTTCGCCGATCGCCAGGCCGGTCTGCGCGATGCTGTCGCGCGTATGACCGTGACCGACGACGACATCTCGATCGAACTGCGGCGCTAAGTGTCGGCAATAGCCCGACGGCTCGCAACGCGATCAGCGCAACGTTAGCTCGCGAATGTGGATGTGGACGTTGTTCGCGTCGAGGTCGCGTATGGCGAGGCGGAGGCGCGTGATGTCGGGCGGCGCGTTTTCGAACGCGAGATCGACCGTCGGATCCGGACCGAGTCCACTGTATGTTTGTGTGAACGTGGCGGCAGCCGTATCGCCACCAGTGAACACCTCCGCCGTCAGTTCGACGTCGTGTGTGCCGAGCGCCACGGTCAATCCGGTGATTGCACGCGGCGTGGTGAACCGGATGTCGAACACCGCAGGGTTCGCTTCCAGCGTGCGCGCCAGCGTGAAGGTATCGCCGTCGAACAAGTCTTGTACGGTGCCAATGTCGAGCGTCGAGTGGACGATTGACGCTTCCTCGTCACCGATGCGCGTCGTACTGGTTGTCGGCTTCGCCCGCTGGGCGCGTTCCTCTTCCAGGACGCGATCGGCGTTGGATGAGTACGCGACGCGTACCAAATAGAAACCGACCGTATCGTCCGGATACCGGATGGTGCGCTCGATGCGGATATTGGAAAAGACCTCGTCGAAGCTGAGAGTATTGAACTCGTCACGTGGCATGACGAAAATCATATCGTCGTTTATTGGCGCGTGCTCCCTTCGAAACCGGTCGATCGTATCGATGCGCGCGCGCGGCTCATCGTGCAGCAGGAAATCGAAGATGTAGTTCGGGGTGTTCGCCCAGTTCGGCGAGATGAAGATCTGCGTGTCCGGCGACTCAGCGAGTTCTGCTTCTACCGCGTCCGCGATCTGGACGCCGCCATATTGCAACCCGTACAAGCCGTAGTTCCGGTACCACGTCGGGCCGTCGACGAGCGCGGCGCGCAGCACAAAGAGGTTGATCGCGACGAGCAGCGCGCAAAGTCCGATCGCCAGCCTGTCGTATCGCACGCGCCTCGTGGCGAATGTGAGGATCGATGCGACGCCGATCGCGCTCAGCAGCGCCGCTGGCAGCACGAACAGCATCACGCGCGTGATCGACACTGCGACGATCGCTCCGCCAAGCGGCGCCCCGACGAGCAGGATCACGAGCGCCCTGTGTGCCGGTGATTTGATGTTGCGAATGCATACACCAAGCCCGACGAGCGCGAACGGCAGCGTCGGCCACAGGATGTGTCCGAACCCTTTCATCTCGTGGCGCTGCAGATCCAGCGTCGTATCCGGCCGGTACCAGTAGCGCGGGTCGATGCCGTGCCCGTACTGCGTCGCGAACTCGCGCAGCTTGTCGAACAAAGTCAGGTCGTCGTCGACCCAGTACGAATCCAACGACCGCAACTGGCTCGCCACTTCCTCACCCTGATCCAGGCGAAACCGAACGTACGGCAACGCAAAAACGATGCCGAGACCCAACGCCGCGAGCACCACGCGCCGATGCCGCCAGTGATACGGCATGTCCGTTGCGACGATCGCCAGGGTGATCGCGGCGACGGCAAGCTGACTGCCCGCGTACGCGTAGAACGACAGGGCGACGAAGAAGATTGCCGGCAGGAGCATCAGCGGCCGGTCGTATCGGTAGCGCAGGTAAAAGTAGAGCGCCCACGCGTAGAACGACACGGCGAGTACCGTTTCGAACGCTGTGCGTGAGTGGAGGAACCACGCCGGTGTCATCGAGAGCAGCAGCGCGCCTGCCCACCAGAACCGAATCTTGAACACGTCTCGCAGGATCAGCGCCGCTGCCGCCGTGCCCGTCAGGGCGATCAGCGCCGAGGTCGCACGCGTCGCGAACACCGAGAACCCGAACAACATGTACGGGGCGACCTGTGCGTAGACGCTGGCGCTGAGGTTGTAGTACGTCCCGTTGCGGAAGTACGTCGGCAGCAGGCGGCCTTCGCTCCGCCAGCCGTTATCGACGAGCTCGGCGGCATTTACTGTCTGGATCGCCTCATCGGCGAAGAAGTAGATCGGGTAGTCGACGAGGCCGATCAGCCGTGTCGCAAGGAAGACGCCCAGCGCCACGATAAAGAGATTCGCATCGAGCGACGGCGATCGGGCCGCGGCCGAGCGTAGGGCGCCCCGGACGGCGTGCCACGGCGACCGGGATCCGCGCGCGGCCGGCGTGTTGGTGTCGGCATCGTGCGAGTCGCTCGTAGTCATAACGCGCCCCGATGCTACCGGCGCTGTGCTATCGGCGGCAAGTGCTTCCAGCTCGTCGCCCGACCGGGCGTCGGCCGCCCGGCGGTATACTGCACCGCCAGCGGGCCGGGTGGCCGCTTGCGAGCGCTTCGGCGCGAGCGAGAGGAAAGTCCGAACTCCGAAGGGCAGGGTGCCCGTTAATGGCGGGGCGCTGCGAAGCGACGGAAAGTGCCACAGAAACATACCGCCCCGCTGCTGCGGGGTAAGGGCGA
>CAZRHH010000121.1:0-6650 GCA_964599885.1 uncultured Dehalococcoidia bacterium
ACGCCCAACCGCGCAGAGGAGGCCCCATCATGCGCACGAGAAACAGCCGCCCGATCCCTTCCACCATCCGATGGCTTCCAGCGGTTGCCGGCGTCTTGTTCGGCATCGCACTCGTCACGTTCGTCGCCGGCCGTGCGATGACCAGCGAGTCCCAAGAAGGCACCATCGAGGTGCGCTACGGCAATGTCATCCTCACCGTGCCACAGCCGGGCACCTCAGATCTGACCGTTGCGCACAAGCCGCCCGTGACCGATGCACAACCGCGTTGGCGTATCCATGCGTACGTCGAACCGCCGCCCGAAGAGCGCGACTACGATGCCGAAGACGAGCAATGGCCGACGCTGGTGATCGATTCGGAAACCGGCGAGGTTTTCAGCGACACGCTGTCGCCCGCACGTCCCGATCTGGCGGAGCCGCTGCTGGCGTCGCTGCGCGTCGACACGTCTCCGCCCAGCGCCGGGTGGCCGTACGATGCCTCGGCGGAACCAGGCGAAAAGCAGGAAGTCGGCAACGTAGAATACTCCAGCCCTGATCAATCGTCGGGCATCATGGTGTGGGTCGCGCAGGGTCTCTGCCGCGAGGGAGACGAGCGCTGCATCGCAACCAGCCTAGGGTTTACGAACACGCGATCGACCATCGTGTTGAACGCGGCGGACGCAAGAGTTTTCCGCCGGTCGGTGCAAGACCAGGACAGCGAAGCGTTTGAGCGGCTCGTTGCTGCTGTGAAGCCGTTGGCACCCAAAGCGGAAAGCGGAAACTGAAATGAGGAGGAATTGTACCCGCTTCTTGTTTGGTGCCCTTTGCGGAAGCGCGGTCGCGATCTTTCTAGTGGCGTCAGGCGAAGTGGCCGTCGCCAATCACTATAAGAGCCCAGCCCATTTGACCGCTGATCTGCACGAGGGCCAGTACGATGCGGACTATACGGTCTGCACAAGCGACGCAACCACCTCAGCGCAGTGGAGTAGCGGCGCTGAGGTGTGGGAACAGGCGATGGTCGAAAGGATCCGCCTACACAAGACTTCATCCCAGTGCAGTGGCGCCGACACTACACGGATCATCTTCATGTGGGAGTACGGTGCCCTCCAATGCCCCCAAGGTGCGATCGCTTGCCACCTATTCTATCAAGCACTCCCGTACGCGTTTCAGCACACGACATCCTTCACACATTGGCATGTCAACACGACTTATATCGCGTTCAATCAGGCACAGTACGGTGGTCTTGCGAGCGATGCGTGGCGTGATGCTGTCTCTGCACATGAGATGGGGCACACGTTTTCTATCGCCGATCACGGAGGAAACCAGTGTACGGCGCCGTTTCAGCTCATGTCCCAAGTTCCAGCATTTCCGGAGCCGACATTCCCGTGCATTCAGGCCCCGAATCACGATGAGCTCTGCTCGGCTTGGGATCGCTACAGCTACGATGGCAACGCCGACGCGAACTTCATCGATCTGCCACCATCCAAAGTGTACGACGACACGACGATGGTTCACTCAGACAACGCCGAAGACGGCTGCGACGATGATGCGGACAACGACGGGCTAACGAACGCCGCCGAACGATACACGCCGTGCCCATCGTCAAGCGGCCCCACGAACCAGCGCGTGCGTGACACCGACGGCGACCGCGTGCTCGATGGCGCCGAGTGTTGGTACGGCACGAACCCGAATAGCGCCGCGAGCGTCCCCGGCGTCGGCGGCACGGACAGTGACGGCGACTCGTTGAACAATGTTCTTGAGACGTATTTGGGCTCCAACCCAAACGATGTCGATTCTGACGACGATAAACTGTCCGACGGTGTCGAGTACCGGGGCTACAACAGCGACCCCACCATGGCGAACACCGACGGCGATGTCTGCGCCGACGGCAAAGAGGTCGCGTCCATCGACGCAGACACAACCGTCGACGTCGTCGATATGCAGCAGGTCGCCGCGCACCAGAGCAACTCCCCGAATCCGCCCTACCACGCGAACTTCGACTACAACAAGAACGGGCAGATCAACGTCGCCGACATCCAGCAGGTGGCCGCTCAGCAAGGATCTTGTTAGCGGGGTAGCCCCAGTTCGCAGCATCGTTAACGGGTGGCGCTCGCCCGTCGCTGTGCTCGATCACCAGTTGGCGAGCGGGTCTGCTCAGCGCCGCGGGGCGCGAGCCATTTGCGCCTCACTCCCCCACCGCCCAAGATTGACGCTGCAACGACCAACAACCCATCTATGGAGGAGACTGGATGAAACTACGACTGATCATGCTCGCCGCGGTGGCCGGCGTCGCGGCCCTCGCCTTCGGCAGCGCATCCCAGGCCGCACCCACCGCCGGTAGCGAAGTGACGCTCAACGTCGATGTCGGCGTCGGCACCGGCACCACCGCTGGCAACGTCTTCGCCCCCGGTACCGTCACCATCAACACCGGCGACACGATCATCTTCGAGATCGCGTCCGACGAACCGCACACCGTCACCTTCGGCGAAGGCCCGGCCGGTGTGCCGCCGCCGAACTGGGAATCGACGTTCGGCAACGAGGAATCGCCGGAACCCATTGAGCTCGGACCGGTGAGTTACGACGGCACAGACTTCGTGCACACCGGCGTCATCTTCACCACGTCGACACTTGAGATGACGTTCGAGGAAGAGGGCACGTTCCCGTTCATCTGCGCCATCCACCCCGGCATGGCCGGAGAGGTCACCGTCGATGACGCCGAAGACCGCACAACCCAGGCGGAGGCCGATGCCGCCGCCGACGAAACGCGCGTCTCGATCCTCGCCGAAGTCCCCGGCATCAAGGCTGCGACCGCTGGCCGCGTCACGACGACCGCGAACGCCGACGGGACATCGCGTCACAACATCTTCGCAGCCGCCCTCGGCGAGGTCGGCCCGCAGCCCGGCGGCGGCTCCGGCTACATGGAGATCTACGACTTCACGCCATCGCCGCTCAACATCCGCGCCGGTGACACCGTCCACTGGCAGTTCCCGTCCCCGCACACCGTGACCTTCACGGCGCCCGGACAGGATCCGACGACGCTGGATCCGTTCGGCGAACCAGCGGCGAAGCCGTCACCGGCGTACAACCCGAGCCTCACGTTCAACTCGGGCTTGCTGGCACTCGGTCCGGGCGCGCCCGCAGACTTCGAGTTGACGTTCCCCACGGCGGGGTCGTTCAACTACGTCTGCCTGCTGCACCAGTTCCTCGGCCAGACGGGCACGATCAATGTCGCCGCGGGCGCGTCGATCCCGCCGCCACAGGTGCCCGCTCCGGGCGGCGCGCCTGGAGGCGTTATCGCGCCAAATACCGGCGATGGTTCGTCCTACGCCGGCAGCCCTGGCGCGCTGCTGCCGCTGCTCGCGCTGGTCGTATTCGCGGGCACGGTCGCCGCGGGCACCGGCCTCCTGCTGGCACGCCGCCGCGCGTAGCCGCGCCGAAACGAACGAGATGATAGAGGGCGATCGCCGCGCGGCGATCGCCCTCTTTTAGCTCCGGGGGCGTTGTTCATCCCCCTGCGTTTCCGCCATCCGCCGAAGGCGCACCCGCAGCTCCGCCAAAGATCTGACCAAAAAGTGTTTCCGTAACGCACCTGCTCACCTAGAATCGCCTTGGCATTACTACGCAAACACGCCGTGCGGGGCACGGTGGGCGCCGGGTGGGATGTCCTGCCCGGGCAAGTTCTGTTGGAGGGACGCATGAAACTTGGAAGGTTCATCATAGGAGTCTGTGCGCTCGGCGCAGCGCTCGGCATTGGTAGCGCATCGGCGCAGGACGGCGGGCCGCCGCCGCCAACATCGGGCGAGCTGCTCGTCAGCGATCTACAAAGTGCGCAAGGCTCGACCGTCGGCCCGGATGGCGCCCTGTACGTCGGCGAAGCCGGCACCGGCGAAGGCACGGCGTTCGAGACGCCAGAGGGCGAAGTGTTCCCCGGCTCGACCGGGCGCATCTCGCGCATCGACCCGGAGACCGGCGTACGCAACACCATAGCCGATGGCCTCCCCTCCGTCGGGTTCGGCGATGGTAGCGCCACCGGCATCGTCGATGTCGCCTACATGGGTGATGATCTCTACTTCCTCACCACGGGTGGCGGCGCGGCGATGGGGCTCCCCGATTCGCCGAACGGCGTCTACCGCATCGAAGGCGACGACTTCGAACTCGTCGCAGACATCGGCGGCTTCAATGAAGACAACCCCGTCGACTTTGAGGACGCCGGGCCCAGTGGCAATCCGTTTGCCATCCAGGTGCGTGGCAGCGAATTCATCGTCAGCGACGGCAACTACAACCGCGTCCTGCGCGTCACGACCGATGGTGACATCAGCATCCTCGCCTCGTACGGCAACGTCGTGCCGACCGGCCTCGAAGCAGAAGCCACGGGCCCCGTCTATATGACGAACCTCGGCCCCGGCCCGTTTGCGCCGGCAGATGGCAAGATCGTGCGCATCGCTCTTCCGAGCGGTTCGACGACGACCGTCGCCAGCGGCTTCCCGCAGATGATCGATGTCGAGTTCGGCCAGGGTGGTCAGCTCTACGGACTCAACTTCGGCGACCCCGCTGATGAGGCCGAAGGTTTGCCGCCCCCGACCGGCAAACTTCTCCGCGTCAACACCGGCACCGGCGTGATGACGGCGATCGTCGATGGTCTCGCCGCGCCGACGTCGCTCGAGTTCATCGGCGACGACGCGTTCGTGCTGAACCTGCTCGGCCAGGTATGGAAGATCGAAGGCGTTTCGGCGCTGCAGGCGCTGCCCGTTGCCGCACCGACCAGCGTCGCGCCGCCGCCGCTCGTCGCGACACCGACCCGCGCTACCGGCATCGCAGCACCGGACACCGGCAGCGGCCCATCCGGCGGTGGCAGCGACGCGACGCTCTGGTTCGCGGTCGCCGTCATCGGTGCGCTCGGCGTGAGCGCGACCGGCGCTGCGCTCGCGTTCAAGCGCGGCTAGCGTAGAGAGATCATTCGGGCGGGGCCGCCAACAACGCGCGGCGGCCCCGCCCCTCAATACACGGCGGGCGTACCCTTGCTAGGCCCCGGTCTCAATACACGTAGGTGCCCCGCTTGCCGGGCCCCGGTCTCAATACACGGGAGGGGCACCCCCTTGCTGGGCCCGGGTCTCAATACACGGTAGGGGCCCCGCTTGCCGGGCCCCGGTCGCTCCGGCAGCAAGGTCGGAAACGTAGAGAAAAAAGAGGTCGTCCAGATAGGCCGTCTAAAGTGAAATGAGAGATACATCATGAACCGCACAACAAAGATAGTCGCTACGTTCACACTTGCAGCCGCGCTCGCCCTAACCATCGCCTGCGGCGGCGAGAACGACGACAACGCCGCAACATCAACACCACAAACGACGCCCCAGCGCGCTGCGGGGTCGACGACAACGCCAACCGGCTCTGCCACCGTTACGCCCGATGAAACACCGGCTGGCCCGGCAGCGACGCCGACGATCGCGGTTTTCGATCCCGCACCGCGGCCGGCATCGCCCACGACGAACCCGGCGCCGCCACCGCCGCCCCCACCAGCGGCAACCGCGACAACTGCGCCACCACCACCACCACCACCGCCGCCGGCCGCGACGACGATCACGATCGCCGCGAGCGGCGTACGTTTCAGCACGGCGTCACTCGCAGCGCCCGCGAACAGCGCGATCACCGTGGTGTTCAACAACAACGCGCAGGCGCTGCCGCACAACATTGTCTTCTACAACGGCACGTCATCGTCGTCGTCACGCCTCGCCGGCACGGAGATAGAGACCGGTCCGGTGACGCAGACGCTGACGCTCGGCCCGCTGTCCGCAGGCTCGTACTACTACGCCTGCACCGCGCACCCGCAGACCATGACCGGCACCCTCACCGTAAGTTGATGCGTCGGTCGCAGCAGAGACGGTCGCGTTCCATGACAAGCGAGATGTAGCTGCGGAGCTTTAGCTCCGCCACGCGCGCTGGCGGAACTGGAGTTCCGCAGCGACGTTCACGTATCTCGGATCGAAACGTGCAGAACGTTGAGCGCGCGGTTCATCCAACCGCATTCGATCCATCAAGATCATCTGTGATATCTGTGGAAAAACCGAACAGACCTTTGCGCTTCTTTGCGTCCTCTGCGTCTTTGCGGTGAACCGAACCCACTCGCGCTGCGCTACTCGAACACCACCGGCTCGGTATCGTCGCCGCTGATCCGCACACGCCGGTGCGGCTCCCGCCCGTGACTGCGCGATGTCAGGTTGTACCGCTGCGCCATCTGGTGCTGCAGCCGGCGAATGTACGCGTTCTGCGGCGTCAGGTCGACGATCTCGTCGTTGCCATTCAGCACGCCCGTGATCGCGTCCTCCGTCTCCAGCATCGCGCCATCGACGTGCGGCCCCGCTTCGAATGGCGCCGCCTGGCTCAGCGACAGCAAGCTCTGCTCCATCTGCGCGACCGTGTTCGTCTTCAGCACGTAGATCGCCAGGCCGCGCGCTTCGGCGTCGCGCAGCGCCTGCGGCTTGCGACGGAAGTACGTCCGCAGCGTCATCACCGTGTCGGCGTCCTTCATTTCCTCCGCGATCGCTGCGCGCGCACCCGTCTCCCGGATGGCCTGTTCAAGCCGCTTGCGGGAGATGCCGAAGGGGTAGACCCGCCGAAAGGGCGTCTCGGGCGCCGCCGCGCCGTTGGCCGCGCCGGCGTCGCGCGCTCCTGAACCC
>CAZRHH010000122.1:0-6634 GCA_964599885.1 uncultured Dehalococcoidia bacterium
CGCGTCCCGGCTTGAAGTCCGGCCGGGGCGCCAGCGCCGCCGCCAACGCCGCGCCGAGCAGCAGCGCTTGCGCCCGCGTGTCGGTGCCGTAGTAGATGCGCGAAGGATCACCCGACGGATCGTGCAGCGCGGCCATCAGTACGGCCGATGCCGTCGCCAGTCCGAAGATCATCGCGATCACACGAGCGAGGTGTCTGCGGCTGAGCAACAGCATCGCGCTCAGCAGCAGTGGCCACACCACATACCACTGCTCCTCCACCGATAGCGACCACGTATGCATCAGCGGCGACGGATCGGCGAACTGGGCGAAATACGACTCGCCCGAGAACACCGGCCGCCAGTTCGCGACGTAGAACAGGTTCGCGAGGAAGTCCGCCCGCAGCCTCGCCAGTTCGTCCGGGTCGGCGATGAACGCCGCGTAGAGGATGACGCCGCCGAGCATCAGAAAAAGTGCCGGCAACAACCGGCGCATCCGCCGCACCCAGAAGTTCACGAGGTCGATCGAGCCAGTCGCCCGCCACTCCGCCAGCAGTAGTGCCGTGATCAAGTACCCGCTGAGGACGAAGAATGCATCCACGCCCAGGAAGCCGCCGCGCGCCCACGGCAGGTCGGCGTGATACGCCAGCACGGCGAATACCGCCAGACCGCGCAGGCCATCGAGAGCCGGCTGATACACCAGGCGGTTTGCGTGGCGCGAAGACGCGGCCGCTGCGGCGTCCACAGTTGAGGTTGTTGACGGGAGTTCAGGACTGGGCAATGGCACAAGACTCGCTGCGTTTGCGATTTCGTGAGCCTGAGGGTAGCGAATCTGGCGGGGGTTTTCTGGGTCGCTAAACACCCTGATCATCGAGCCGGGCGCCCGGCCGGCGGCGAGCCGCGTTTCGCGGACCGGCGGAATCGTTTACGCCCTGATTCTCACCGCCGCCGCGACGCCGTGGTCGCCACTCTTGAATTCCCACTCCGCGTAGCGCGGATCGTCCTTCACGACGCGATTCCAGACGCGGCGAAGCACCCGTTTGACGGGCATGTCATCGAAAATGACTGCCCCGCCGACCTTCAACCGGGGAAGAGCGTGCGCAAAGTCGCTGGCGATCCCGGCGAGCGACTTATCGCCGTCGATGGTGATGAGATCGAAGAACAGATTTGGGTGTGCGTGCAGGAACGCCGGCAGCGACCGTCGGCTATCACCCGACGTGAGGGTCAGCGCGCCGCAGTGACCGACCTTCGCCAGTTCTCCCCGCACAAACTCCGGACCGGGGTTCGGTGTTCCGGCGTAGTTCGCGATCCACAGGTCGAACCCGAAGATGTCGCATTCGGGCACCACCGATGCGAGTACGGCAGCGCTGCGTCCTCGCTGCACGCCGATCTCCAGGTATGCTTGCGGTCGGATCAGCGTAGCGGCAGCCCAGACCGTCGTGATCAGGTTCGCGAGGCGCCAGTACGGCGCGTACCGGTCGCGGCCCCACTCCATATAGTATTGCTGCACCTCGTGAAACTCACTGGGGGTGAGTCTTTCGAGTGTCGCCAGCACGGCGCGCGCCGCGTCGTCCGACATCGCGGCTGCGGCGAGGGTCTGGATCGTGGGCGGGAGGAATGGGTCAAGCGCGTTTCCGCCGCCGATCGCTGGCGTGGACTTTGCGTAGGACGGAGTCTGATACGGCTGCAACGCCTCCCAGCGAAGGAGCGCTGCCCGGCGGGCTGCGCCGACGATGCGTCGAACGTCGTCTTGCCGCAAATTTCTGCTCCTCGTGCTGAACTGGTGGTGCATAGCATACGCGGCGGAGAATACTAGCGGGCTCCCCTCTGGGATGAGAGACCCGTTGTCCGCGCATTTGACGCACTGCCAAGGCTTTGCACATTTGTTGCGCACGAGGCGATCTGTGGCTCTACGGCTGTGCTACGATCGCTCCCCTGTCAGTTCCCGCGGATGCGGCTACAAGCACGGAGGCAAGATCATGTCAGTTGCACGCGTAACGGAGATTACGTCCCAGTCGCCACGTAGTTTCGAGGCAGCCATTCGGCAAGGCATCGAGCGAGCCAACACGACGTTGCGAAACGTCACGGGCGCGTGGATCAAGGAACAGCAGGTCGCTGTTGAGGATGGGAAGATTAACGGCTACCGGGTGAACATGCTGATCACGTTCGTCCTCGACGACGATAGGCCTGCATCGCGCGGCGCGGCGGCGAGCAAGTCCGCGGCACCGGTGGCGAAGACGGCAGCGAAAAAGACGGCACGCAAGGCCTCGAAGTCGCGTCGCTAGCGGCAACTAGTCAGCGATAACCTCGGCCACCAGTTCGATCTCGAGTGCGAGGTTGAACGGCAGCGACGCTACGCCTACCGCAAGTCGTGCGTGCGATCCGCGGTCGCCGAAGACGGCCACGAACAGGTCCGAGGCGCCGTTGATGACCTGCGTGTGCTGCATGAAGTCTGGTGTGCTGTTGACGACGCCGTTCACTTTGACGATGCGCTGCACCTGGTCGAGCGAGCCGAGTTCGGCGCGGATCGTTGCGAGAGCCGGGATCGCCGCGAGACGCGCGGCCTCGTAACCGGCATCGACGTCGAGCTCCGCGCCGAGCTTGCCCTGCACGAGCGAGCCATCGGCGCGCCACGGCAGGTGACCACCGACGAACAGCAACGAGCTTGTGCGCACGGCGTGTACAAACGTGCCAGCCGGCGGGCGTACGACGGGTAGTTCGATGCCTAGTTCGGCGAGACGGGCTTCGGGCGAATCGGATGACATAGCGGGCTCCTCGTTGCGACGAAGCTGCCTCAGTATGTGCCCAGCATCGTCGTTCGTCCATGTTCACCGGTGTTTGCGTACCCGTTATCGTGGCGACACGGCGTTACACTGAAGGTACGGGCGTACCCTCATTCGCGCGACGACGAAGGGTGTACATCGATGAGCCAGCAATACCAGAACTACATCGCCGGGCGCTGGTGTGACGCGAGTTCCGGCGCGCGTTTCGAGCGCGAGAACCCAGCGAACGGCACGCTGACCGGCAACTACCCGCTTTCGGGCGCTGACGATGTGCGCGCGGCCGCGTGCGCGGCCGTCGACGCGCAACCGGCATGGCGGCGGATGCCGGCGCCGAAGCGCGGCGAGATCCTGTTTCGCGCCGCGGAGATCCTGGTGCGCAAGAAGGAGCAGTTCTCGCGCGATCTCACCGAAGAGATGGGCAAGGTGCTGAAGGAGGCGCGCGGCGACATTCAAGAAGCCATCGACATGACGTACTACATGGCGGGCGAGGGCCGGCGCACGTTCGGCCAGACGACGCCGTCTGAATTGCCGGACAAGTTCGCGATGTCCGTGCGCGCGCCGGTCGGGGTCGTCGGGCTGATCACGCCGTGGAACTTTCCGATGGCGATCCCGTCGTGGAAGATCATGCCTGCGCTGATCTGCGGCAATACGGTCGTCTTCAAGCCGTCGCAGTACGCGCCGAAGAGTTCGCACAACCTGGTGCAGGCGCTCGAAGAAGCGGGGCTGCCGGGCGGCGTGCTCAATCTCGTCCACGGCGAGGGCGCCGATGTGGGCAACGCGATCGTCGAGCATGCGGATGTGACGCTGATCTCGTTTACCGGGTCGAACGCCGTCGGCAAGCAGATCGCGATCAAGTGCGCGGAACTCGGCAAGTCCGTGTCGCTCGAAATGGGTGGCAAGAACGCGATCACGGTGTTGGAAGATGCGAACATCGATCTCGCGATCGACGGTACCGTCTGGAGCGCGTTCGGCACGACGGGGCAGCGCTGCACCGCGGCGAGTCGCGTACTCGTGCAGTCGTCGATCTATGACGAGTTCGCGACGAAGCTGGTGGCGCGGACGAAAAAGCTTCGGCTTGGCGACGGGCTGGACGACGCGACGGACGTGGGGCCGGTGGTGAATCGGGCCCAGTTAAAGAAAATCGCCTCGTACATGCCGGTGGCGCATGATGAGGGTGCGACGCTGGCGACGGGCGGTGCGCTGGCGGACGGCGATGGCCTCGGCGCCGGGTACTTCTTCGGGCCCACGATCTTCACCGACGCCCGGCCGGAGATGCGCATCTCGCAGGAAGAAATCTTCGGGCCGGTGACCGCGCTGATTCGGGTCGAGGGGCTGGAGGAGGCTGTTTCAGTGAACAACGGGGTGCCGTACGGGCTCAGTTCGTCGATATATACACAGGACGTGAACAAGGTCTTCAAGGCGCTCGAGGGCATCGAAACCGGCATCGTCTACGTCAACGCCGGGACCATCGGCGCAGAGGTGCATCTGCCGTTTGGCGGCACGCGCGGTACCGGCAATGGCCACCGCGAGGCGGGCATCGCGGCGCTGGAGACGTTCACAGAGTGGAAGTCGATCTACGTCGACTACAGCGGCAAGCTGCAGAAGGCGCAGATCGACCCCTAGCTTGGCGGGCTAGGAACTGGGGGATTAGGAATTGGGCTTGCGACCGGCTACCAACCAATGACAATACTTCGCACTCCCAGAGCGCATTCGACGACTGAGAATCCGCATGGCGTGATGCGGCATGGGTATGCGTCGTTCTTCGACGCGCCGTTCGTGGATGATCCAGAGACGTGGCGGGCGGACGTCGGCTTCGTCGGCGTGCCGTTCGATGCGGGGACGAACGATCGGCCGGGCGCGCGCTTCGGGCCGGCGGCGATCCGCGACGCTTCGATGCGCTATCGGCCCGATCGGCGCTGGCACGGCTGGATCGACGCCGAGAGCGGCGCCCGCATCCTCACCGACGTGTCGATGGCGGACGCCGGGGATGTCGACATCCAGACGGTCGATCTGCAGGCGAACTTCGCGACCATCACGGAAGCAGCGCGGTTGGCGCGGCGCAATTGCAGGGTGCCGGTGTTCGTCGGTGGCGACCACGCGATCACGTTTCCGCTCGTTCGTGCCTTCGACGATACGCCGCTGACGCTGATCCAGTTCGACGCCCATCAGGACTACACCGACGAGAAGCACGGCGTCCGCTATTCGCACGACAACCACATGCGCCGGTCGAGCGAACTCTCGCACGTACGCCAGATCGTCAATATCGGTCTGCGCGGCGTACTTGAGCACTTCGAGCCATACGAGGCGGCGCAGCGCGATGGCGTCGTCACCGTGACGTCGGACCGCATCGTGCGCGATGGCGTAGCGCCTGCCCTCGCGGCGCTGCCCGGAAGCGGCGCCGCATACGTGACGATCGACGTCGACGTACTCGATCCGGCCGGCGCCCCCGGCACTGGATACCCGGAGCCGGGCGGCATCACCTACTACCATCTCAAAGAAGCGCTGCAGATCGTAGCGGCGCGCTACGAGATCGTCGGCTTCGACCTGACGGAAGTGGCGCCGATGTTCGATCCAGCGGGCGTCACGGCGCGGACGGCGGCGAAGCTGATGCTCGATCTGCTGGGCGCGGTGTTCGCGCGGCGCGAGGGTGGCGTCTCGGTCCCGTAAGTCCCCGTTGTAGCGGATACGACACGCGGAACTTCTTGACTTCGCGCTATAGCGTGGGTACGATACTGAGACGAACGAACGCAACGGGTCGTGCGCGACCTACGTTGTCCGGTGGCCCCGCACGGCGGGGTCGTTTCTACGCCGGACGGGCGAACAGCAGAGCCCGACCTGCACCAACGGTGCGGACCGCAAGCTAACCTGTCGCAGCAGTTTCCAAGTCGAATAGAGCGCGGCGGTGTCGCGACGTGTGCGAACGCATCGGTGTTTGACACGTTTCAGGGGCAGCGCTAGACTCGTTCGCTGTGCCGCCTTCGGGGGGCGCAGGCGCCGTCTCGCTTTCGGGCGGTGCGGCCGGCACCTTAACAATTGGATAGCGGTAAGAATAGTGCGGGTGAGGGTTCTCCGTTTGAACCAGATCTCACTTCGGTGAGTTCGAATTTTTGGAGAGTTTGATCCTGGCTCAGGATAAACGCTGGCGGCGTGCCTTATGCATGCAAGTCGAACGAGGCTAGGACTTCGGTCCGAAACCTAGTGGCGGACGGGTGAGTAACACGTACGTGACCTGTCCAGAAGTGGGGAATAACCAGCCGAAAGGTTGGCTAATACCGCATGTGGTTACTTCTTAGAAGGAGCAAACCAAAGTCGCAAGACGCTTTTGGAGGGACGTGCGGCCGATTAGCTAGTTGGTGTGGTAACGGCGCACCAAGGCTGTGATCGGTAGCTGGTCTGAGAGGATGATCAGCCACACTGGGACTGAGACACGGCCCAGACTCCTACGGGAGGCAGCAGCAGGGAATTTTGCGCAATGGGCGAAAGCCTGACGCAGCAACGCCGCGTGGGGGAAGAAGGCTCTTGGGTCGTAAACCCCTTTTGCCGGGGAAGATAATGACGGTACCCGGCGAATAAGCCACGGCTAACTACGTGCCAGCAGCCGCGGTAATACGTAGGTGGCAAGCGTTGTCCGGATTTATTGGGCGTAAAGCGCGCGCAGGCGGTTCGTTAAGTTCGAGGTGAAATCTCCCGGCTCAACTGGGAGGGGTCTTCGGATACTGGCGGACTTGAGGAGTGCAGAGGTGAGTGGAATTCTCGGTGTAGTGGTGAAATGCGTAGATATCGAGAGGAACACCAGCGGCGAAGGCGGCTCACTGGGCACCACCTGACGCTGAGGCGCGAAAGCGTGGGGAGCGAACCGGATTAGATACCCGGGT
>CAZRHH010000123.1:0-6517 GCA_964599885.1 uncultured Dehalococcoidia bacterium
CCGCCCACCGCCGCATCGATGTTCGCATCGGCGAAGACGATGTTCGGCGACTTGCCGCCGAGCTCAAGCGAGATCTTCTTCAGGTTGCCCGACGCCGCTTGCATGATCGACTTGCCGACGGCGGTCGACCCGGTGAACGCGACCTTGTCGACGCGATCGCTCGCCGCGAGTTCGGCGCCAACGACGTTGCCCGGGCCCGTGACGACGTTGATCACGCCAGCGGGAGCGCCCGCTTCCGTGATGATGCGCGCGAGCTCGAACGTCGTACCCGCGGTGAACTCCGACGGCTTGGCGACGATCGTGCAGCCAGCAGCCAACGCGGGTGCGAGCTTCCACGTGATCAGCAGCACCGGAAAGTTCCACGGCGTGATCACGCCGACGACGCCGACGGGCTCGTGGACCGTCAGCCCGACGGCGTCCGGCACGTAGTTCGTGAGTGCGTCGCCCTTGATATCGAGCGCGAGGCCGGCGTAATAGTCGTAGACGTCAGCGGCCATCGCGATCTCGGCGATCGCCATGTTGGTCGGCTTGCCAACTTCTTTCGAGAGCAGCTGCGCGAGCGGCAACAACTCAGCACGGAGCTTTGCCGCGATGCCGCGCAGCACGGCTGCGCGAGTTGTCGCTGGCGCCTTCGACCAGGCGTCGCTGTCGAAGGCTGCGCGCGCCGCCTCGATCGCCCGGCGCGTGTCCTCGATGCCGCCCCAGGGGATCGTCTCGACGATGTCACCGTTGGCCGGGTTGCGCCTGTCGTACGTCTCGCCGTCTGCGGAAGCGACGGGTTCGCCGCCGATGAATTGCTGATACACGCGTGCCGCCGCGGCCTTCGTGTCCTTAATTTCCGTGACCATGCTGTGCCTCCTGGGAAGCGTTATGCTCGTTTCAGCCGAACCTTTAGTGTCTGCTTAGTTAAAGCATACGCCGGTCTCTCTCGATCGCGCAATGCCAGTCCGGGCGATGCGTATTGAGCTTGCTGACTGGCGATTGGTGATTGGTGACGGGTGGGGTGCGCCAATCACCGAACGCCAGTCAGCAGCAGGCGCGCGTATCCTGCGATCCGGCGTCCGACGGAGCTAAAGCTCCGCAGCTACGTCCAGGGCAACCGGCCGACGCACGCCGACCAGCGCGCATCCTGCGATCCGGCGTCCGGCGGAGCTAAAGCTCCGCAGCTACGTCCAGGGCAACCGGCCGAGGCACGCCGGCCAGCGCGCATCCGTCGATCCGGCGTCCGGCGGAGCTAAAGCTCCGCAGCTACGTCCAGGGCAACCGGCCAACGCACGCCGACCAGCGCGCATCCTGCGATCCGGCGTCCGGCGGAGCTAAAGCTCCGCAGCTACGTCCAGGGCAACCGGCCAACGCACGCCGACCAGCGCGCATCCGTCGATCCGGCGTCCGGCGGAGCTAAAGCTCCGCAGCTACGTCCAGGGCAACCGGCCGACGCACGCCGACCAATCACTAGTCATCAATGACCCATCACGACGAACGGCGCCATGCGACCCCGATACACTCGACGCATGAACATCACGCTTCGCAGCCACCATGCCACGATCGAAGACGGGCTCCGAGCCCACGCTGAAAAGAAGCTTGCACGCCTCGATCGCTACCTCCCGCGCGTGGACAGCGTCGTCATTGAGGTCGCCCATAGCGACACGCGGGCCGCGGCGCACCGCTACCGCGTCCAGCTGACCGTGCACTCCAGCTCCTCGATTCTGCGAGCGGAGGAACACGGCACCGAGGCCCGGACGGCGTTCGACGCGGCGGCGGACGTCATCGCACGGCAGGCGCAACGGCATGCGAAGCGCCTGCACGACCGGCACCGAGGCGGCCCGCAGCGAGACGTCGTCGAACCGGTGCCTGCGGCGGCTCCGCCGCCGGTGTTGGACGACGGTGAGGTCGAGGAGTATCTGCTCGGCAAGGTGGTGCGCTCGAAACAGTTTGAGGCGAAGCCGATGTCGCCGGAAGAAGCGCTGGCGCAGATGGATCTGCTGGGGCACGACTTCTTCCTGTTTCTCGACGCCTCGACCAATGATTACGCGCTGCTGTACAAGCGGCGCGACGGTGGCTACGGCATGCTGTCGCCGCAGCGGAGTTGACGAGTCAGCGAAAGAGATCCTTCTCGGCTTCGCGGATGATGTCGCGGAGCGCGCCGTCGCCGGGCGTGTAGTCGGCGCCGCGGATGATTGCGACGGGCATGCGCGCAAGCTTGCCGTGTACGAGTTCTGCGGCTGCGGCAAACTCGTCGACGACGGCCATCGCGGTGACGCGCAATTCGTAGCCGGCAGGATCGCGCTGGCCGGTGTAGTCGAGCAACGGCATCATGCCGGCGCAACCGATCGCGAAGTTGACGATGCCCTCGCGCCAGGGACGGCCGAACGAGTCGGAGACGATCACCGCGACGGATACGCCGAACGCGGCCTCGACGCGCTCGCGAATCAGCTGCGCCGATGCGTCGGAGTCGACGGGCAGCAGGCACACCGTGCCGGTCTTCTCGACGTTTGATGCGTCCACGCCGGCGTTGGCGCAGATGAAGCCGTGGTGCGTCTCGCAGATCATCACGCCGTGACCCATACGGACGATGCGCTTCGATTCGCCGAGCACGACTTCGACCTGGCGGGCGTCCTTTTCCCACGTATCCGCGACTTGCTGGGCGAACGCGGATGGTGTGATTGTCGCGAGATCAACGATGCGGCCCTCGGCCTTCGACACGACCTTTTGGGTGACGACGAGCACGTCGCCCGTTTCGACGCCACCGCCCGCGCGGGCGGCATCGACGATCATGCGGGCGATGTCGTCGCCGGAGTGTACTTCTGGAATACCGGGAAGGCCGAAGATGCGTACGTCGCTCATGCGATGCCTGCGACGCGGACACCTGCCTGCGTCTTGTAGGCGCGGTTGATGCTGACGAGCAATACAGTGATGCCTTCGACCAACTGCGCGTTGGCGAGCGCGCCGCCGTTGACGCCGCGGACGCCTTCGATCGCTTCAGCGAGCGTCATGATCTGCTGACGCGCGTCCGCATCGTCGGCACTGACGATGACGTCGGCTTCGAGCGGGCCGCCTTTGAGGAGTTTGCGCGCGCTGAGGTTCTGAAACGCAGAGACGACGATCGATCCGGGCAGCAGCGCCTGTTCCTGCTGCGCCGCCGAACCTTCGGGGACGCTGATCAGCGACGCTTTGCCGGCCTCGAACGCCATCGGCACGACGGTGCTGACGACGATCTTGCCATCGAGCGCGTGGGCGAGCGGCGGCAGCGTGGTCGCCTGCGCTGTGTACGGCGTCGTGACGATGACGATCTCGCCGGCGATCGCTGCATCGAGGTTCGTGGCCGGTTCGAGCGGCAGCGCCGGATCCTTCTCGTGCAGCTCGTCGACCGCCGCCTGCGCCTTTTCGAGCGCGCGCGAGCCGATGATGCAGTGGTGGCCGGCGAGCGCAAAGCGGTACGCAAGCCCCATGCCCTCTTCGCCGGTACCACCGATGAAAGCGATGTTCATCCTCGACTCCAGCATTGGAGGGTGGAGGAGGGAGGATGGATCGTCGTCAACGTCATCCATCCTCCACGCCCCATCTTCCAGTGCATCATTTGCGCGGAACTGTTAGCCGCCCGCGTCAGCTCATTTCGGTGCCGCCGCTGACGTTCAGGGCGACGCCGGTGACGTTGTTCGCTTTGCACAGGTAGATCACGGCCTGCCCCATGTCGGCCGCGGACTGCGCGCGGCCGAGCGGCACCTCGCGCGCAATCCACGCCTTGAACGCTTCTTCGCCGCTGACGCCGGTTGCCGCGCCGATGGCGGGGGAGAGCACGTCACGCCACATATGCGTATCGACTTCACCCGGGCAGATCGCGTTCGCAGTGATGTCGAATCCGGCGCATTCGTGCGCGAGCGACTGCGTGAAACCGATGACGGCGAATTTCGACGCCGAGTAGCACGACGAGATCGCCCGGCCGCGCTTGCCGGCGATGGACGACAGGTTGATGATGCGCCCGGTGCGGCGCTGCATCATGTGTGGGAGCACGGCCTTCGCGCAGAGGAACGTGCCCTTGAGATTGACGCCGATGACGAGATCCCAGTCTTCTTCGCTGAACGCTGCAACGGGACCAATGCGGATGACGCCGGCGTTGTTGACGAGAATGTCGATCTGGCCGAAGCGATCGATCGCGGCCTTCGCCATCGCTTGCACTTGCGCCGCGTCGCGCACGTCGACGTCGATCGCCATCGCCTCGACGCCCATCCGCTGCAGCTCGGCGATCGTTTCGTCACGGTCGGCGCTGACGGCCGGCAGGTCGGCGATCGCGACGCGCACGCCTTCCCGCGCCAGTTCGTAGGCGATGCCGCGGCCGATGCCGCGCGCGCCGCCGGTGACGATCGCGACGCTGTCCTTCAGTTCCATTTGGCTGCTCCGTTGCTTGCCTGTTCGTGCGTACGGGGATTGTGCGGGAGGCGGCGCGTAGGGGCTAGTGCCGAGATCAGCGAGTGCAGCGGACGACCCCGACCGCATCGCCGGGCGACCGTCGCTGCTCCGCTCTCTGTTCTGCGCCGCCGCGGCTTGTTAGTGTCGGCGGCGCGATACCGGGGCGAACACGTGGGTTCGCCCCTACTGCATCGCCGCGCGAGCCTCGCTGTTCTTTGTTCCTCCCCGCTCTCTGTTCTGCGCCGCCGCCTGGCGCGCTCACAACGCGGCGATCTTGACGACCGTGTTCCAGTTGCGGGTGGTGATGTTCTTGCCAAACTCTTTTTCCAGAATGCCCATCGAGTCCACCGTGCGGCTTGTTGGCGTCAGCGTGACTACGCTGAAGACGGCGTCATCTGCGACCTTGAGGATTCGCAGCGTCTTGTCCGGAGATGTGTACGGGATCTTCAGTGCCGTTTTCGGCTTACTCTTGAGGAACGTGACGTAGAGGCGCGTGTCCAGTGTGAGGCGCACGGTCTTGAACGGGTTGGCGTCGATGATCTTCTGGATGTCGTCGATGGTACGCACGATCACGCCGACCTCAAACCCGAATGTCACCTCGATCGCTGACTCGACTTTTCGCGTGATAGCCGGTTGCGTCGTCTCGACGGTATCGAAGGCGACGTTCCCGGAGTTGAGCAGCGTCTTGACGTTTTCGTATCCGAGCGCCTCCAGGCATGCGCGGAGATCGGCCATCGGCACCTTCTTGTGGCCGCCGACGTTGATGCCGCGGAGGAGCGCGACATAGCGGTGCGTGGGCCGGTTTGGCTTCTTCTCAGGCAAGCGCGTTGAGGCGGGCTACAGCTTCAATCCGCTGCCCCACTTCCCACTTCTCACTTCCCATGGCCCCAACAAAGATGGCGGAGAGGGTGGGATTCGAACCCACGGTACGCTTGCGCGCACACACGATTTCCAGTCGTGCCCGATCGGCCACTCCGGCACCTCTCCTTACACGGCGACGAACGAAGAACCCGGCATCAGCGCGCATCGCCGATTGGATGATCGGCGGATGGGACGCGCACCTGACCCCAGGTTCCCGGTCGGTGTCGGTATGGCGGAGAGGGCGGGATTCGAACCCGCGAGGCTCATCACCTACCGTTTTTCGAGAACGGCACCATCAACCACTCGGACACCTCTCCACTCGGAGTATAGCCTGTGGTTTCTGCTGTTTGCACCGGCTCGAACACTGGCGGATAGAAGCTGGAGGATGGAGCGTGTTGACGCGAATCCATCCTCCATGCTCCAACTGCCAATGCCTCGATTGGCGTTCACGCGCCGTCGCGTTACCGTCCGTGTGTCATGTTCTCGAAGCGCTGCTCTTGCTCTTGCTGCGCCTCGCGGGATGCGTGGCGGCCGGCGCGGACGGCGCCGCGGATGCGGGCGCGCGCCTTGCCGACGAACCCCTGCGGCTCTGGAATGATCGCTGCGTCATCGATGGCGCCGGCGCGGAACTCTGGCGGCACGGCTTCGTCATCGATGCCGGGGCGGGCGAACAGCCAGATCGCCAGCGCGACGAGCGCCATCACGGCGCCGACGACGAGCAGCACGAGGAGTAGCTTGCCGCCACCGCCGCCGCTCGATGATGCCTGCCGCATGACGCGTTGTTCTGCCTTCTTCGCGGCCTCGGCGGCCTTCTTCTTCGTTTCGCGCTCGGCCTGTTCGGCGCGCTTCTTGTCACGCTTCTGCTTCAGCGTGACGGGCTCGAACTCGAACTCCAGTTTGCCGAACGGCGTCTGAAACTCGACCTCGTACTCCGGATCTTCGTCGGTGCTCTTCTTCTTGTCCTTCTTGCTGGCTTCCTTCTTTCGGTTCTTCTCGGCCTTCTTCGCATCCTTGCCGAGCTTTTCGGCGACGGCCGTTCCGGCGTGGTTCGCCGATGCTTGCAGTTTGGCCCCGTACTCCTCGCCCAGTTCTTGTGCGCGCTCCATCACCGCGGTGGCGGAATCGCGGGTGGCTGCATCCTTCGCCATCGATCACCTCCTGAGAAAACGCGAAAGCTGGAAGAAGGGCCAGCACCCTCAGCTGCGGAGTTAGGGTTTCGGCTTGTCGCCGCCGGCGCCGGCGAGGCCCG
>CAZRHH010000124.1:0-6509 GCA_964599885.1 uncultured Dehalococcoidia bacterium
TGCCGGAGCGCGCGGACGAGATGGCACGGCTCGCGGCAAACGCGCTCGCGTCGCCCGTGATCGCGCGCGCAGTCGCATCACCCCACATGCTGCTCGAAGCGCCGTTCACGGCGGCGCTGCCGATCGATGTTGCGGCGAACGCCGGTCTCAGCGAAGGGCTTGCCGAGGGCCGCATCGACCTGCTGTTCGAGGAGGACGGCGGGATCGTGATCGTCGACTTCAAGACGGACGTTGCGAACGCGGATGAGCTAGCCGAGCACACGGACCACTACCGCACCCAGGCACTCGTCTACGCCTGGGCCGCGCACGCCGCAACGGGCATGCCCGTCCGCGAAGTGATCTTCCTGTACGCGCGCTTCACCGGCACCGAGGCGGAGCAACGCTTCGTAGTCGATGCCGCCTTCATGGCCGAAGCCGAAGCGCTGATGCTGCGCGCACCAGACGCTGTGGCTGCGGCGCTTTAGCCGCACGACAGTCACCGCGCCCGCGTACAAGCCCACGCCAGCCGATGTAGCCGCGGAGCTTTAGCTCCGCCCACACCCTTCGGCCACCACCGCGGTAGGGGCGCACCTACGTGTGCACCCCGGCATCGCGCACCCACGCAACCATTCGCGCCATCGCTGTAGCGGAGGAGCGTTAACTCCGTCCCTCGCCGTCCCCGGGTGCCAACCCGATCGCTTCGCGGAACTCATCGAGCGTCCGCACAATCGTCAGCGCGGACGGGGCGTCGTCCGGCAGCGCGGCGCCATCGTGCGCCAGCAGGTACACGCGTGGCACGCCGTTCCGCGCGAGATGAAACGCGGTGCGCGGATCGTCGTCGATGTGGGCGTCGATGTTCAGCATCCGCGCGATCGCCAGCTTGTGCTGCGCTGGCCGCAGCCCGCTCGGCGCGAGTCGCACTCCCGCGACGCGATCTGTCAGTTTGTGACGCCGCAGCCAGCGCTGCAGCAGCGACTCTCCCGCAGCGCTGCGCCCCGTCACGATGTAGAGCGTGTGATCTTCGGCGAGCGCGTGCAGCGTCTCGGCCGCATCCGGAGCGATGCGGCGCCATCCGAAGCGCAGATACTCGACGCCGAGTCGCGGCAGGCTGCGGCGCGGGGGCGCATCGTACAACGCTTCGTACCCGTCCGGGAGCTCGGCGACGGGCGATGGTGCGTGCGTGGCCATGCGGCCGAACGGTGTCACGCAGAGTACGCCGTCGAAGTCGAACGAGATGCGCATCAGTTGTGTGGCGGCACAGCTTGCTGTGCCGATGCGTTTGCCATCGCGCCGGCGCGCTTCGCGACGTCGTCGACGCGCGCACGCAGCTTGTCGTTCGGCGCGCCTTCGATGAACTGCTCATCCGTCGCGTAGACGCCGTCGATCGGCACGCCTTCGAGGCTGGCGAACAGCGGCTTCAGCCCGTACTCGATCGCGAGGAAGTGGGCGGGCGATCCGCCGGTCTGAACTGGCACGCAGATCTTCGCGCGCAGATGGCCGGGCGGCATCAGATCGAAGAACGCCTTCAGCACGCCCGTATACAACGCCCGGTACGTCGGCGTCGCGGCGACGACGATCGCCGCGTTCGCGATCGTCTCGTTCGCGCGGTCGATCTCCGGCGATGATTCACGGGCGAGCAGCGCTTCGGCAGGCAGCGTCGCCACGTCGATCATCGTCGTCTTGCAGCCGTCGCGTTCGAGCGCCGCGAGCATGGCTTCGGCGAGCGTCTTCGATTTCGACGGCGCGCGCGGGCTTCCCGAGATCGCGACGGCGCGCAGTGCCATTTAGCGGCCCGCCGCGACCAATTCGGGCGGCGCCGATGGCACCGTCGCGTCGCCCGCGAAGTGCGGCATCACGTACTTGCCGAAGCGCTGCGCCTCTTCGAGATGCGGGTAGCCGGAGAGAATGAACGTGTCGATGCCCTCGGCGATGTACTCGCGGAAGCGCGCGGCGACGCTCTCGCCAGAACCGACGAGCGCGGTGCCGACGCCCAGACGCGCGCGCCCGATGCCGGCCCAGAGGTGCGGCGTCAGCCACTCGTCCTGCTGCGCCTGCAGTTCGCGCTGGCGCTTCTCGCCTTCCGAGTCGGAGCCGCTCATGTGCTTCGACATCATGTCCTGGAACTTTTGCGGGATATCGGCGACCAGCGCCCCGGCCGCCGCGCGCGCTTCGTCATCCGTCTCGCGCACGACGACGTTGATGCGCATGCCGAAGCGCAGCGTGCGGCCGATCGCCGCCGCGCGCGCGCGCATGTCCGCAATCCGTTCGCGGATCATCTCGATCGTCTCGCCCCACAATAGATACACATCCGCCTCTTCGGCGCCCACGACTTTCGCGGCGTCCGACGCGCCACCGAAGTAGAACGGCGGGCACGGCTTCTGGTACGGCTTCGGATGCACGTTGGCGTCCTCGACCTTGTAGTAGCGGCCTTCGTGGCTCCAGCCCTTCTCGAGCGTCCACGCCTTGCGCACGACCTGCATGAACTCCTGCGTGCGCACGTAGCGGTCGTCGTGTTCGGTGAAGTCGCCGTCGGCCGCCAACTCCGCCGGAAAGCCACCCGTGACGACGTTGATCAGCACGCGCCCGCGAGTCAGTTGGTCCAGCGTATTCGACATCTTCGCGGCAACCGTGGGGGCGATGAACCCCGGCCGCATGGCGACGAGAAACTTCAGCTTATCCGTGCGTGCGGCGACGACGGACGACGCAAGCCACGCGTCCTGGCACGTCGTCCCGACGGGGACGAGCGCGAAGACGAAGCCCGCGTCCTCGGCCGCCTTCGCGACGGTCGTCAGGTAGTCGGGCGTCGCGCGCCGCGTCGGCGGCCCGATTTTCTCGGTGTCGCCCATAGTCGGAAGAAACCAGCCGAAGTCGATGGTCATGATGCTGCTCCGCTGAAGCTGTCTGCCGCGTGTGTGCCGGGAGTATATCGCCCGCCGCACAGTTCCACTCGCCGCCCATGTGCGTATTGCGTCAACCCCGCGCGCGATACGAAAATGCGGGAGACCAAAGAACAAAGGAGCCGAATCCATGACGACGGATAGCGCACAGCAACCGACGATGACGACGCCCGAGCCGGCGAAGGAACACAAGTGGCTCCAGAAACTGGTCGGCGAATGGACCGCCGAGGGTGAGATGAACATGGGACCGGGCCAACCGGCGGAAAAGATGACCGGCACGGAGAGCGTGCGAGCGCTCGGCGGACTGTGGGTCATCGCCGAGGGCGGCGGGGGAGTGGCCGGAGGCGACGGCCATACGTCGATCCTGACGCTGGGCTACGATCCGCAGAAGAAGCGATTCGCCGGCACGTTCATCTCGTCGATGATGACGTACATGTGGCAGTACGACGGCGAGCTGAGCGGCAACACGCTGACGCTCACGGCCGACGGCCCGAGTATGAGCGGCGATGGCAGCACATCGACGTATAGGGACGTCATCGAGTTCAAGAGCGACGATCACCGCATCTTCAGCTCGCAGATGCAGGACGACAAGGGCAACTGGCAGCAGTTCATGACGACGCACTACCGCAAGAAGTAACGGGCAGCAGCGGCGTCGTGCTATACGCCGATCACGTTGCCCGCCGGATCACGGATCGTCGCCACCCATAGCGCGCCCTCGTCGTACCGCGGCCGCCCGTCGCCGTCACCTTCGCCAGCGTCTCCGACTGACGAGAGGTGGATGTACGGCAAGGCCCCCGGCTCACGCAGGTGGCGCTTCATCGGGTTCGCGGGTGAGGCGCCGTTCGATCTCGGCGTCGGAGATGTTGGGGTCGTCTGCCACGGCTTCGGCGGCGTCGGCGTAGAATTCGCTGCTCCGCATCCGCGCGCTATCGCTCCTCATCTGCACGGATGCTACGCGGCCCGTCGCCGCCATCATGTCCGCCGTCTTGTCCTTTGCGTGCGCGCGAGTGTTGCCGGCGCGGTATCCCATGTCGCCGGCCTCGCCCCAGGCATCGATCTCGGCGCCGAAGAACGCGAACGTCCAGTTGCCGAGCGCCTCGCGTTCCTTGATCAGCGCGGCGACCTTCGCGCGCGTCCATTCTTTCGACTGGTTCTCGTATCCATCGGTGAACGTGATGACGATGTAGCGGTCGTTCGGGTCGTCGACGACGGCGCTGACGGACTGGCCGACGGCGTCGAGCAGGGCGGTGCTGCCGCGCGGCGCGTAGAGCGTTGCGTTGAGTTCGGGCACGTCGGCGAGCGGGTGCGTGAAGACGTGCTCGATCTCGCCATCGAAGCGCACGTAGCTGACGCGACACGCGGCAACGCCGGCGCTGCGGCAGTTGGCGACGAAGCTGTTGAAGCCGCCGATCACGTCGGACTCCTGGCCGGCCATGCTGCCGGAGCGGTCGAGGATCATGATGATGTTGGTGGCGCCGGCGGTCGCGAGTGCGGCGGGGTCGATGAGGTCGAGGTGTGCGGTCACGCGGTGCTCCTTCGGTGTGCGGTGGGGTGTGTGTTGGGGGAAGTGTGGGAGGTGGGGGCGACAGGGGGTGTCGCTTGTTGACGGGTGTTGGCGATTTTTTCCGGGCGACTGTTCGTGCGTTAACGAAACCTTATCCGCCGGCGCGAGTACGTCTGTGGCCGCCAGCGATAGCTTCTCACACTTGGCGTGCGCGCAGCGATTTGCGGATTTAACGCGTACGCGATCGTGTTCTGAATCTGAATTACCTCAGATCCGACAGACTCCGCAGTTTCCCAGTGAGAACGCCCTAAGGTGGGTAGATTCCGCAGAGTGAGACTGCTACATTGGCCGTTGAAAACCGAAAACACCCACGATGTTGTGGTCGTGAGTGTTCTGCGGGCAGCGGGCAAGCTACATCTTGTGTCTCGCGGCTCAAGAGTAACGCGACGGTTGAGCGGCCGTCAAGGCCTCCTTCCCTCTCGGTTTCAGACAGTTGCGCCTATTTGTTTAGGCGCCGCGGAACTGATAATTGAATGAGAGGGAGCTCCAATGACGAACCATCCACACCTGTCCACGCATCGCTTCACCGACGCTGACCTCAAAGCTTTTGCGGACTTCACTTGCGCGTATGCGGACGGCGGAGACGACGAGTGGCGCATCGACTTGGACGGGCATCCGAAAGAGAATGCGCTCGACGATGCCGCGTCTCGAATCGGCGTAACGTGGCCATTCTACGACGACAACGGTGTGGCGGTCGGGTACACATCGCTGAGCGCCGACGGAGTCACGAACAAGGCGAGCTATCGCCCGCCCGTCCTTGAGCTGCGCATCGGGCAACATATCCCCGCCGTTCTCGTCGGGCGCTTTGCCGTGCGCCAGGGCTACCAGGGCACCGGCGTCGGGCAGGTCATGATGGACTGGATCAAGGAACTTGCGCGCCAGTTGCCGATCGGCTGCAAGATCGTGCTGCTCGACGTGCAGCCAACGAACACCGGCGCGATCTCGTTCTACGAGAAGCAGGGGTTCCGGGTGATACCTCCGGCGCAGAAAGACAAGCACGTCACGATGTACTACGACCTCTGCGGCGCGCCTGAAGCGGTTGTTGACGCAACGACCGCGCCACCGCCCGCCGTCGGTGCGAAAGAGAATCACCCGGCTGCTTAGCCGGGTGATTCTACGATTCGCTGCTTGCGCGGAACTACGAAACGGTGACGCGACTGGCGCCCTTGCGCTCGCGCTGCTCAACAGCCGCCTGCTTCTTCGCATCGACCGTTTTGTTCTGAACCTTTTCGGTCAACCACTGCCGTTGAGCCGATGACAACCGTACGCCGGTGATTGGCTTAGCCACGGTGTCTCCTTTCTTGTGACGAACTTCACATGTCCGCCGGATGCCAAGCTTACGCTCAGATGCTCGGCATCGCAATACCCAATCTTGAACCAATCGGAGTGAGCCCGGGTTGAGAAGCTGTAAAATTTGGCCTAACCCGGCGGCAATTCAGCTTAGCACAGCCGCAAGAGGGGATCTCCCGCTCGGCATCGTAGAGCGTCTCGACGCCGATCTGCAAGTCAGAGTTGTCCTTCAGGGAGGGCGTTACGAGTGTTATTCGAAGAGGGGGCGTTGGGGGGCGGTCGCTTTCGCCTCGATCCCCAGATGCTCGTAGGCCAGACGGGTGGCCTGGCGGCCGCGGGGGGTGCGCTGGAGGAAGCCCATCTGCATGAGGTAGGGCTCGTAGACGTCCATGATGGTGTCGGCTTCTTCGGAGATCGACGCGGCGATCGTGTCGAGGCCGACGGGGCCGCCGTCGAACTTCTCGATGATCGCGCGGAGGACGCGGTAGTCGACGGCGTCGAGGCCGAGATGATCGATCTCCAGCCGCGCCAGCGCTTCATCGGCGACATCGGCCGTGATCGGGCCGCCGGCTTTCACCTGCGCGTAGTCGCGGACGCGGCGGAGCAGCCGGTTGGCGATGCGCGGCGTGCCCCGTGATCGACCCGCGATCTCCGCGCCGCCGTCGACATCGAGCGGTACGGCGAGCAGCCGAGCCGACCTGCGCAGCACGTGTTCGAGCTCCGCGGCGGCGTAGAAGTCGAGGTGGGCGGTGAACCCGAACCGGTCTCGCAGGGGACCA
>CAZRHH010000125.1:0-6221 GCA_964599885.1 uncultured Dehalococcoidia bacterium
GCTCGTTGATGATGCGCAGCACTTCGAGACCGGCGATCTTGCCCGCGTCCTTCGTCGCTTGCCGCTGCTGGTCGTTGAAGTACGCGGGCACCGTGATGACGGCCTCGGTGACCGTCTCGCCGAGGTACGACTCCGCATCGGCCTTCAGCTTCTGCAGGATCATCGCGGAGACTTCGGCCGGCGAGTAGCCGCGGCCGCCCATCGCCACCTGCGCGTCGCCATTGGAGGCGCGCTCGATTTTGTAGCCGAGCAGCGAGATATCGCGCTGCACTTCCGCGTCCTCGAACTTGCGGCCCATCAGCCGCTTCACGGAGTACACCGTGTTGTCGGGGTTCGTCACCGCCTGCCGCTTGGCGACGGTGCCGACGAGCCGGTCGCCCGTTTTGCTGACGGCCACCACCGACGGCGTGATCCGCGCGCCCTCGGCGTTGGCGATGACGACCGGGTCGCCACCCTCCATGACGGCGACAACGCTGTTCGTGGTTCCGAGGTCAATGCCAATTACTTTTGCCATTTTTCGTATCGCTCCTTCTCTATGTGCGTCTGCTTGATCGCGCGTGTTGCGCGCGAGTGTGCGCTTCCGTTGCGGCTACTGCGGCTGCCCCTGTCCCACTACGACCTTCGCCGGGCGGACGAGGCGGTCACCGAGCTTGTAGCCTTTCTCTGTTACCGCCATCACCTTGTTCTCGTCGCCGGGCACATGCGCGACGGCCTCGTGCAGCTCAGGGTCGAAGATCTCGCCTTCGGCCGCGATTTCCTCCGCGCCCGCCATCTCGATCAGCTGCGCGAACTTGCGATGGATCAGGCGGATACCGTCGACCCACGTCGCTTCTGCCAGTTCGGGATCGACGTTCGAGAGCGCGCGATCCAAATCATCGAACAGCGGCAGCACGTTGATAACGAGCGCCCGGTTGGCGAAGCGCGCCGACTCCGAGCGATCTTCCTCGACGCGCCGCTTGAAGTTCTGATAGTCCGCCGCCGCGCGCTGCCAGCTCTGCATGAAGCCCTGCGCCTTCTCGCGCTCTTCCTCGAGCCGCGCGCGCAGGCCTTCGATGCTCTCGTCCGGGGCTTCCTGTATCGTCGGCTCGTCGTCTCGTTCGGTCGTCATCTCGATGCTCCTTTGGATCTATCTCGGTCTGCGGCGCTCGGGTGACACGGGCTGAAAGCCCGTGCCACAAGTCACTACTGATCACCCAAGCTCACTGCAACTCACCACCGACCATGGCGTTACGGCTTCTCGGCGCGCTGCTGCTCGGCGTCTTCGCCGTCGCCGTAGTGCGTTTCGAGCATCTCGCTCATCAGGCCGGCGATGAAGCGTACGGTCGAGATCGTCTCCGAATAATGCATGCGCGTGGGGCCGACGACGGCCATCGCGCCGGTGATGCCGCCCGGCGTGCCGTACGGGCTGACCACGATGCTGTAGTCGCGCATCACGTCCTCCTCGTTTTCGGCGCCGATCATCACCGTAACGCCGTCGGCCGAAATTTCACGGAACGGGATGAGCTTCGTCAGGTTGCGTTGTTCGAGCACTTCCAGCAGGTTCAGCATCTTGTCGCTGGTGCCAAACTCCGGCTTCTGCAGCACGTTGCGGACGCCTTCGAGGTACGCCTCGTCGTAGCCGCCGCTATCGGACGCCGCCATGATCTCGCGTACGGCGTTGGCGACGTGCCATTCGAGCTGCGTTAGCTGCGCCTCCGATCGCGCGATCTCGCCCGCCGAGCGGCCGCCGAACGCGTCGTTCAGGTGGTTGGCGATCGATGTCAGCCGATCCTGCTCCACCGCCTCCGGGAAGATCAGCACCTGCTGCTTGATCCGCGCTTGCTGGAGCACCAGCACGAGCAGTGCCGCCGTGTCCTGGATCCCGACCAGCTCCAGCCGCCGCAGCCGCGACTCCGGCGTCCGCGGCAGCGTCACCACCGCCGCGTTCTCGACCGCCCGCGCCAGCACCGCCGCAGACAGGTGGATCCACTCGTCTTCTTCGCGCCCGGCCTGGTGGAACTGGTGCCGGATGGTCTGCTTCGTCTCCCACGGCAGGTCGCGCTCCTGCATCAGCGCTTCGACGTAGTAGCGATAGCCCTGGTCGGATGGCACGCGCCCGGCGGATGTGTGAGGGTGGCTGATGTAGCCCTCTTCTTCGAGGCGCGCCATCTCGTTGCGGATCGTGGCGGACGAGAACGGCAGCTCGTGCTTGCGCACCATCGCGTCTGAGCCGACGGGCGTAGCCGTATCGACGTACTCGCTGATAATCAGGCTGAGGAGCCGTGCGCGGCGTTCTGTGAGCATATTTTGTATCTGATTAGCACTCTCGACGGGAGAGTGCTAAGTCGTGGAAGTGTACCAATCGGCGGGCAGCGCGGCAAGCGTCCGTCGGAAATTTTGGACGACGCAAAGCGACAAGGAGGGGACACTTGTCCGCCCTCCGCAGTGAACAAAACCAGCCGCTCCCCTAGTTCGGGAAATGGATTCCGGGAGAGCTCGTGACAACGCCGGAGTGCACACCGTTGACGCCCAGAGCCTGTACTTTCACACGGAAACAGCCGGGGCCGACGAAGTTATAGGCGTACGCGTCATCCGTCTGGTTCTTAGGGGGCAACAGAATGTTGCTGCCAACCTGAGTCCAGGTGCCGCTCGAACACGTGGTTCTCTTCTGCACGATGACACCGAAACCAATTTCGTTGGTGGCGTTGTCCTTGAACCCGTAGAGGTCGCACGGGACGGAACAGACGCGCACATTGCTTGGGTTGGCCGGCGGCACTGCGGTGGTGAACCTGCACACGGGTGGGCTAGCCGCCGCGGTACCGCCATACGCATTGCGCTGTTTGATGTTGAAGCAGTACTCGGTGCCGGAAGACAAGCCGGTCCAAGTGTGCGATTGCGCATCGCGTGGCGCGATCTGCGTCGCGTTGTCGGAAGTGCGGGTAACGATCTGATCCTTCTCATTGAAGGAGTAGTCCGTCCACGCGAGCGAAATAGAAGTCGTCGTAGCGCCAGTCGTTCGGAAGTTCGGCGCTTGAGGCGGGTTACCAGTGACAGGAATGCCCTGCGGGATCCGCTGGTAAAGGCTCAAGAGATTGGTCTGGTCGAACCCCGGGATCGGATCGAGATTCGCGAAACATGCCATCACGGAAGTTGTACCATGGTTGTCGTTGGTACAGCCGTTGGCCGTGGTGTACAGATCCGCCAATCCGGCTGCGTGCCCCAACTCGTGTGTAAGCCCAGGCACCGAATGGTAGTTCGTCTCACCCGGCAAAGTGTGCTCGCTGAGCTGAATGCGGGCGCGCACGAGAGGGTACATTCCGGCGCCGATACTTTCTGGTCCCCAATCGTTTGCCCGAGGCGGGTCTCCCCCTGGGTTCGTGTCGGTGTTCACAGGGAAGAAGTTGCCCGTCGTGAGGGCATCGTTGTGGAACACGGACACCACGCCATTCTGCAGGGGCATTCCTTGGGCGTCGCACGCGACGGTGTCGTTCGTGACGTAGGAGAACTTCACTTTACCACTTTTGCCGATCGTGACGGTTACGCCGTCCTCCACGCTGGCAAACTTTGCGGTCGCAAGTGCGGGATCGGAGGCCGCTGCCTTCGACTGGGCAAGCTTTTCAGTACTGAATCGCTCGGAGAGACTGGTCTGGCAGGGGGCTTCGCCGGAGAGGGGTGCGTCCGACGTCGCGATTGGTGTTGGTTCGGCGGGGGAATCCGTCGACTCCTGTGCCCCAGCGTCGACGCTGGCGTACCAGATTAACGCGGAACCAACGAGTATAATCAGTGCGAGGTGCCACGGTCGTCTCGATAATATTTGAGCCGTCATAAGGAATCCTTCCTTCGTTAAGGCGGGGACAGGTGGAGGGTGCTTAGGAGTGGCGTTTGCGAACTCCCTTCTGCAATTGACTTGACCGGTGGGTAGGTCGATTACTGAGACACCGACCGGTCGTTGTCAATGGTTAGGAGGGTCGTTTTGCGAGTTTTCGTTTCCTCTACCGTTCTTGCGCTGTTACTCTTCGCACCCGTAGTTCAGTTCGCGTCCGCTGGCGAACCTTCCGCCACGACCTCGACGCCCAGCCCAACTGAGACACAAACGCCTCTCGTTGCGCCAACGTTCGTCGACTTGCGAATCGACTTACAGGGCGCGCGTGTCGCCTGGAGCGTGGTGCCCGGTGCGGCGAGCTACCGGCTTACTGGCGAATTCACCGCTGTCGAGGTCAATGCGTCGAATCCGTGCTTGCCGACTCAGGACGGCACAAACGAAAGCCGCACGATTACTCTTGATGAGACGTTGCCCACCGCCTCGTCTTTCTTCGATCTCCCTTTGCCCGTCCTGCCCCCGCAGGATGAATGGCTCGTCTCCGCGACCTCTATGGAGATACAAGCCCTCGATGTTGCCGGTGGGGTCGTGGGAACCTCGCGTGGGCTTTTCGTTAGTGAGGGCTGCCGAGAAGCAAGACCGAGCCCTGTGATTCAGCTACCCCCGACGGGTCTCGCGCCCACCAGCGGCGACGAGGGTTCGCGTTACGCGTGGGCAGCCACGGCTCTCGGCGGGACGCTGTTCCTGCTCGCCTACGCCGCCCGCCGCATCCGCCAGTAGCCACACGACAGAAGGGCGGACTCGCGAGTCCGCCCTTGACCATTCGTACCAGAGCCGCTCGGAACCTACTCGATCGTGAACTCCGTCGCCATCCCCTTGAAGGCGTGCGGCGTGCCTTCCGGGTCATCGGTGTCCGGGAAGAAGCAGACGAGGGCGTAGCGGCCGGCGGCCACGTCGTCGACCAGCACCATGTTGTACTCGTCGCCGGTGTCGTTCATTTCGATGCGGCCGAGGAAACCGATGCCCGCTGGCTCTTCCTCGTCGGACTCCAGCGCTTCTTCGAGCACGACGCCTTCCGCCAGCGAGACGAGCACCACCTCGTGCGGCTGCTGGCCGACGTTCTCGACGGCGAACGCCACCTTGCCGGTTTCAATCTCCGCTTCATCGAAGACGAACGAGAACTCCTGCACCGCCAGATCGACCGTCTTATAATCGTCCGGCACGTCGGGGCTGACGGAGTAGCCGTCGTAACCGTCGATCTTCCACTCCTCGCCCTCCTTGATCAGGCTGAACGTGCTGCCTTCGATGACGTTGTCCGTCTCCACGGTGACGTCCGTTGTGGCCGTGTCGCCCTCGACCTCGGTGTTGTCGATGTCGCGGAACTCGAGGCTGAACTCGTCGGCAGAGGCGACGAGCTCCGCGCGGGCCTCCTCGGCCGAAGGGCCTTCTCCGGGAGGGCCGCCACCGAACAGCTCCAGGATGCCCTTATCGGTGAAGATGTCGGCGAACGCCTGCGCGTCGCCGGCGCTGAACGCCTCCACCGCGGTCTGGATCGTCGATTCGACGTCGTCGGCGTCGCCGCCGCCTTCGTCATCGCTGCAGGCGATGGCCAGCACCGCGACCGCCGCCGTGACTGCCAACGTGGCTACCCTCCACATTTGCATTGGTTCTCCTTGTCCTTTCGCTCTCCCCGCGGACTCGGCTTGGCGAGCCGCATTCTCCGCCAGAACTGTACGCCGCGCGCCTCCTTGGGCATATCCGCCTTTCGGCGGAGGCGCCGCCGGAGCGTCGATCCGGAGCGCCCGCCGAGCGCCGACACGATCACAATGATTGCAATTGTAAAATCAGCGCTGCTATACTCGCGCCACGTTGGAGGACGGCCCCGGTACGGGCCTGCGGTGGGGAGAGGTGGCTTCGGATGGATATCTCGAGTTTCCCGAAGTGCCAGAAGTGCAAGATGGGCGACCTCGTGCCGCTATCGGACTTCGGCAGCCAGGGTGCGGCGATTCACTTCAAAGCGTGGGCGTGTACCAGCCCGGATTGCGGCTTCAACATCAAGATCCGCAATGGGGATCTCTACATCGACGAGCCGATCGCGAGCGGCGCGATGCATAGCCCCCGCTTGCGATAACGCCCTCGCCCGGGACGAGCGCTGGAGGTTGGAAGCTGGAGGCTGGAGGCTGGGGTGCCTCGCCCCGGTGTACCCATCTCCGGCGTGACCGCTCATTCTCTTTGCCACGCCGACTCCTGCCGCCTACTATGGCGATCCCACACGGACCGATTCGCCGCGCGCTGACCGAAGGCGCGCCGCCGCTCATGAGGCATCAGTATGTCTGACTTGTACGAACTCACATTCGAAGCCGGCCGCGAAGCAACCGGCCGCGCGCTCTGCGCCGGCGCCGGCGCCGCGCCCGCCGGCCCG
>CAZRHH010000126.1:0-5830 GCA_964599885.1 uncultured Dehalococcoidia bacterium
GCCCCGGCCGCCGCGTCGCCGCCAGCGCCGGCAGCCCCGCCCGCAGCAACCGCCGATTCTCATCCGCTAGCGGCGCCATGTCGCACACCGTGCCCAGCGCCGCGATATCAAGGTACGCCGCCTCGTCGAACGGCTTCCCTGCCGCAGCGTGCAGCGCCGACGCCACGTGAAACGCCAACCCCGCCGTCGCCAGTTCGAGCAGCCCGCCCGGATGCGCCGTCGGCAGCTTCGGATTGACCAGTGCGTTCGCGTCGGGCAGCACCGCCGGCACGGTGTGGTGATCGAGAATGATCACGTCCATGCCGAGCGCCCGCGCTGCGGCAACCTCATCGATCGAACTCGTGCCGCAGTCGGCCGTGACGAGCAGCGTCGCGCCGTCCGCGTGCAGCCGCTCGATCGCGCCGACGTTCAGCCCGTAGCCCTCGGAGAAGCGATCGGGCACGTACGGCAACGGCACGCCGCCGAGCGCCGCAATCGCTTCGCTCAGCTGCGCCGCCGACGTCACGCCGTCGACGTCGAAGTCACCGAACACGGCGACGGTCTCCCGCGTCTGTACAGCGCGCAGCAGCCGCTCGATCGCGATATCGAGATCCGGCAACACGTACGAGTCTGGTGTGATATCCGGCGGCGCAAGAAACGCGCGCGCCGCGTCGCCGTCGCTGATGCCCCGCATCGAGAGCAGCCGCCCGATGATCTCCGGCCAATCGCCCGCCGGCGCCGTCTCCGGCGGCGCCCGCCCGCGCCACCGCCGCCTGCGCTCCGTCCGCATTCCCTGCGCGACTTCAGTCGTCATCGCAGCGAGTGTATCAGGGTCACACCGCACCTGCGCGCGTTATGACAGCAGCGCGCGGCCATCGATCACGAATACCTGACAGAGTGCTGAAGGTCCTCCATAGAAAACGGTTTCAAAGATCTGTGGAGCGGGCTTTCAGCCCGCGTGCGTCGGTCCAGCACGGACTCGAAGCGCTTCAGATCCAAGGTCTTGCCGCTTGTTCAACCTCCCGCTAGACGACAACTTGCTCGGCTGCGACGATCGCCGCCAGCGTCTCATCCGGCACGGCCAGCCGCGTGTCGGCGGCGACGAGTTGTCGAAGATCTTCCAGCGCCGCAGCGTCCGCGCTCCTCGAAAGACGAGCCAGCCTGTCGATGAGAGGCAGTTCGTTTTCACACGCGCCGTCGACCTTCGCCAGCCCGTACCAGCCCCACGGCAGCAGCTCGATCTTCTGCAGCGCCGCGACGTCGAGCATCAGATCGCCAAACACTTCGATCAGGCCCCAGTTCTCGGTGCCCGCTACGCCGAACGTCATCGGGTCAGCGCCGCCGCTCCGGCACATCTGCCACGCGTCGCCACCGACGAGGAAGCGCGTGCGCGGCACATCGAGCAAGTCGAAGTCTGGCTTGAAGAATGCCGCCTGCGGCTTGTCCACCTGTGCATCGACCAGCACCCAGCGTCCCTCGCCGGCGTTCCAATATTCCCCCACCCAGTGATCGACGTTTTTCCCGTGCTCGAAATAGTTCGCGAAGCCGACCCGCGCGCGCGCCGGAACGCCCTTCCGCCGCAGACACGCCACAAACAGCGTGGCGAAATGTCGGCACACACCAACGACCCGCCGCTCAGCCGGTCGCCCCTCCGCAAATGGTCGAGGGTCCACCCGGCGCGCGCAGTCGAGCATCGCCGACGCGCCGTGAAGTTGCTTCTCGGCGCTCCGTTCAGGCGAGAGCGTCACCTTGTACGCCGGCGCCAATGCCTCGTGAATCAGCAACCGTTGCACAAACTTCGCGATAGCCCGTACGTCGGACGGCAAGGCGTCGACCTCGCCGCCGAACTCGCCGAGATCCGTAAACGGCCCCGGCTCGGTGTAGTACGCGAGTAGTTCGTCATGATTCATCGGTGTGAGTGTGTGGCAGGCAGCCGCCGAACACAACGGGCTGCTGACACCCCGTGTCATCAGTCCTGACCAACCTCTAACCGCCAACCTCCAACCTCTACTCAACCCATCCCGCTCATCCGTGTCATCTGTGGAGAACCGACGTATAATCCGGTCACCCGCACACGCATGCATGGCAAGACGCACGCAGAAGGAGCATCCCCCATGCCCGGACCGCTCGACGGAATCAAGGTGGTGGAGATGGGCGTCTGGGTCGCCGGCCCGTCCTGCGCCGTCATCCTTGCCGACTGGGGCGCCGACGTCATCAAGATCGAGCCGCCGACAGGCGACCCGTTCCGCGGCCTTTTCGCCAGCGCATTAGGCGTCGGTGTCGCCGTCAACCCGCCGTTCGAGATCGATAACCGCGGCAAGCGCAGCATCAGCATCAACCTCGAACACGAGGACGGACGCGCCGTCGCCCGAAAGCTCCTCGCCGAAGCCGATGTCTTCGTCAGCAACATGCGCCCGCGCGTCCTCCAGCAGTTCGGCATCGGCTACGAGCAGGTGCGCGAGACGAACCCCCGCATCGTCTACTGCCAGATCAGCGGCTACGGCCCCGACGGCCCCGATCGCGACCGCGCCTCGTACGACATCGGCGCCTTCTGGTCGCGTGCCGGCGTCGGCGCCTCGCTGACGCCCGAAGGCGAGCCGATCCCGCAACAGCGCGGCGGCATGGGCGATCACATGACGGGCCTCGGCGGTGCCGGCGCCGTCGCGGCCGCCCTCTTCGCGCGAGAACGCAGCGGCGAAGGCCAGCGCGTCGCCACGTCGCTGATCCGTACCGGCATCTACATGATGGGCTGGGACTACGCGCTCGAAATGCGCATGGGCGTGCAGACGAAGCCGTACGATCGCTTCCACCCGCCGAACCCGATCATCAACTGCTTCCGCACCGGCGACGGTCGCTGGATGTGGCTGCTCCTGCTGCAGGCCGACCGCCACTGGCCCGACCTGCTGCGCGCCCTCGGCCGCCCCGATCTCGCCGATGACGAACGTTGGGGTAACATCATCGCCCGCCGCACCAACGCCGAAAGCATCGTCCAGGAACTCGACCGCGAATTCGAAAAGCGCACGCTCGCCGAATGGGGCGAGATCTTCGACCGCGAGAACGTCTGGTACGCGCCCGTCAACACCATCACGCAGGCGCTCGCCGATCCCGTCGCGCAGGCCTCCGGCGCCTTCACCCACGTCGATGGCCCCGACGGTCAGGTGCCCCTCGTCAACACGCCTATCGACTTCTTCGGCACCCCCAACGCCCCCCGCGGCCTCTCCCCCGAACTGGGCCAGCACACAGAAGAAGTCCTGCTAGAACTAGGCTACGAATGGGAAGGCATCATCGGACTGAAGGAATCCGGCGCTATTCCGTGATCGTCCGCTCGGTTCGGCTCTCGTAGCGGAGGAGCTTTAGCTCCGTCTCGTCGGTCTGCCACCGCGGTAGGGGCGGATCTATGTGTCCGCCCCGGTATCGCGCACAACTGACCAACCCGTGGCGGCACAGCTTGCTGTGCCGGTCGCGCGGAGCCGAATCCACCCTCCACCCTCCATCTTCCAGTCGCCGTGCAACGCGCTGCTCACCCAATCGCCGCGCGGTTCCGCACGTAATACGCCAGCCCGATCGCCATCCCCGCCGCGCAGACGCTCGCGTTGATCGTCAACGCCGTCGACACACCCAGATGCTCCGCCATGTACCCCGTCAGAAACCCGCCGATCGGCGTCGACCCGGCGAACAGCAGCATGTACAGCGCCATCACCCGCCCGCGCAGATAGTCCGGCACGGCGAGCTGCAGCGACGTGTTCGCCGTCGCCGCGAACGCCGTGTTGGCCATCCCCAGCGCCAGCAGCAGCAGGAGCGTCAGCGCGTACCACTGGCTCAGTGCCGAGGCCGCCAGCAGCACCGCAAACGCCGCACCACCGACGAATAACGTGAACTTCGTCGCCTGCGCCCGCCCCGCCAGCAGCAGCGCCGACGTCAGCGCGCCCAGCCCGACCGCCGCCGTCATGAACCCCAGCCCGGTCGAACCACGGTCGAGCACGAACTCGGAAAGCAAAGGCAACATAACGGTGAAGTTGTAGCCGAACGTCCCCACGATCGCGACGAGAATAATGATCAGCAGCGCCGCCGGCGTCCGGAACGCGTACGACAGCCCCTCGCGCAAATCGGTGATCGGATTCCGCCACGGGCGCTTCGTGTCCATCTTGTACAGCTTCGACGTGTCGATCATCAGCAGCCCCACCAGCACCGGCACGAACGTCACCGAGTTCAGCAGGAACGCGTACTTCAGCCCGAACGCGGCGATGATCAACCCGCCGATCGCCGGACCGATCAGCCGCGCCCCGTTGAACATGCCCGAGTTCAGCGCCACGGCGTTCGGCAGATCGTCCCGCCCGACCATCTCGACCACAAACGCCTGCCGCGTTGGCTGCTGGAACGCGTTCGCGATGCCCAGCACCGGCGCTAGCGCGTAGACATGCCATAACTCCACGCGCCCTGACCAAACCAGCACCGTCAGCAGTACCGCCTGCGCCATCGCCAGCAGCGTCGTCGCCACGATGAAGTTGCGTTTCGGCACCCGGTCTGCAATGACGCCCGCGATCAGCACGAAGATCGTGATCGGCAGGAACTGCAACATCGTCACCGTGCCCAGCGCCACCTTCGAGCCGGTCAGCTCCAGCACCAGCAGCGCCTGCGCGATCGTCTGCAGCCACGTCCCGCTCAGCGAGATCGTCTGGCCGATGTAGTACAGCCGGTAGTTGCGGTTGCGCAGCGCCCGGAACGTCGCCCCGACTGGCGCCCCCGTAGCCGCCGTCAGCGCCTGGTCCGGCGTAAGCTCTGGCAGGGCGTGCGTGCGGCGAAACGGAAATGTTCGCGCGATGCGCGATGGGACGCGATTCGGCACGGAGACGCCTTTCGCTGCTGCTTTGGCGCGCATTGTAACGATGGTATTTCTTGACCGCGCTGCAAGACAATCGCCGCTCGCGTTTTACCGCCGCTGCACGGAGCCGTCCGTATCATCGGCCCATAAGAACCGGGATTGAACGTTCGCGTTCAATCTGGCGACTCGCAAGAGTCGTGGTGCAGCGTCACAAGCACCCGCTATCAACAAGTCCAGACGCTGCTCCGCCCGGTTCGTGGCACTCGATTTCGGTCGAACGCCAACAGTGGTTCGGGTACGCGGGGACTGTGGCGGGGCCCGCGCCCGGACCTCCTGATGTTCTTTGACGCCGGATGTGTACGACCGATCACGACACGTTTACAACCGTGCAACGTCATCACGGCGATACTGGCACGTCAACGTAAACGCAATGCACATGAGGAGAGACTGTCACATGCCTGATGCACTTCAGTTACTGCGCGACGACCACAAGAAAGTCAAGGATCTGTTCAAGCAGTTCGAGGACGCCGACAGCAAGAGCGACAAGAAACGCATCTGCGACGAGACGCTCCTGGAACTCGAAGTCCACGCCATGATCGAGGAAGAGATCTTCTACCCGGCCATGCAGCGGCAGCCGGACGCATCCGACGTTCTCGAAGAGGCCGAAGAAGAGCATCACGTCGCCAAGATGATCATGGCCGAACTCTCCGGCAAGGCGGCGACCATGAAGAACTACGACGCCAAGTACACCGTGCTCGCCGAGAACGTGAAGCATCACATCGATGAAGAAGAGTCGGAGATGCTCCCGAAGGCCGCCGAAATGGGCCGCGAGAAGCTCGAGAGCCTCGGCGACGAGATGCTCCAGCGCAAGATGCAGCTCATGCAACAGTTCCAGAGCGGCAAGTTGCCCGCCTCGCGCAACGGCGCCACGACCGGCGCCCGCTCCTCGAACGGCGCCAGCGGCCGCAGCGCTGCCCCTCGCTCGACCGGAAGCGCGCGCAAGCCCACGGCCAAGCGCACGACCGCCCG
>CAZRHH010000127.1:0-5338 GCA_964599885.1 uncultured Dehalococcoidia bacterium
CAAAGTGTCACCCATGTCCTCGTACATGTGTTACCTATGTGTCCGGTCTGAACACCGACCAACGCGTGCGTAACGACTCCCCATCAAGATGAAATTTGTTCCGCATGGGATTTCTACAGCTACGACGGCAACGCCGACGAGAACTTTATCGACCTGCCCCCATCCAAAGCGTACGACGACACGACGATGGTTCACTCGGACAACGCCGAAGACGGCTGCGACGGGGACGCAGACAACGATGGTAAGACGAACGCGGCCGAGCGATACCTGCCGTGTCCATCGGCAGGCGGCCCGACGAACCAGCGGGTTCGGGACACCGACGGCGACCGCGTTCTCGATGGCCCCGAGTGCTTCTACGGCACAAACCCCAACAGCGCCGCCAGCGTCCCGGGCGTCGGCGGACCAGATTCGGACAACGATCAGTTACACAATGGTCTGGAAGCGTTATGGGGCTCGAACCCGAACAATGTGGATTCGGATGGCGACGGGATCCATGACGGGATCGAGTATCGGTACTACGGGAGCGAGCCAGTGAGCTTTAACACCGACGACGACGCATGTCACGACGGCAAGGAAATCGGATCCATCAACGCCGACCAGACGGTGAACGTCGTCGATCTACAGCAAATCGCCCAGCACCAGAGCAACGCCGGGGATCCGCTCTACATCGTGAACTTCGACTACAACAAGAACGGGCAGATCAACGTCGTCGACATCCAGCAGGCTGCTACCCAGCAAGGATCTTGCTAGCCGGCCGTTTACAGCTCGCAGCGTGGAACTGGGGCGCCGCGTCTGGCGCGGAAGGCGCGCACACAGTCGGCCTCAACCTCGGCGGCCGCTGGACCGACGGCACCGGCATGACCGAAAACGCCATCTGCGTCGACGGCCGCATCACCAAGCTTGGCGAAGACCTTTCATTCCAGTACGCCGCCCGCGACCTCGTGTCACCGTGGCGCATCACCACCGTCGGCAGCGAACGCATCAACCTCCGCTTCGTACCCGTCTACGAACGCATCGCGAAAAGCGACAACGCGATCTACATGTCCGAAGTACATCAGCTCTTCGGCCAGTACGCCGGCACGATCGTTCCCGACGGCACACCGCCGATCACCATCACGAACATGTTCGGCTGGATAGAAGATCACGCTGCCCGCTGGTAGGCGCCGCCTCTCGCGCCGCTACGAACGTCCGCGATATCGTCTGGCGATTGCGCGATACCAGCGCGGTTGACATATCGTTCGCCCCACAACGATCGATCCGCCGGAACCGCGCACATCCATGCTACGCTCCTGTTACGCATCTACTCGTGTTTGTTACATGGCCACCCCGCGCTGGCGTACATCATGTAGACGGAGAGGAAAGGAGTCTTCAATGTCGAAGGGAAGAAACTGGAGGTACCGGGCGATCGCCGCGGTACTCATTGCGCCGCTACTCGTCTTTGCCGCCTGCGGCGACGACGACGATGACCCGGACGACGCCGACAACACCCCGTCCGCGGGGACAACACAACCAGCCGGCGGCGATGGCGGCACCGTCAGCGTCCTTGGCATCTGGGGCGATGAAGAACTGACGTCGTTTGAAGCCATGGTCGCGCCCTGGGAAACCGACACCGGCAGCACCATGGAGTTCACTGGCACGAGAGACATCACCGCGATCCTCACCACGCGCGTCGAAGGCGGTAACCCGCCCGACGTCGCAGTCCCGGCAGAGGTCGGCCTCTTCCAGCAGTTCGCGCGCGAAGGATTGCTCTCGCCGCTGTCAGACTGCGATGGACTCGAAGAACTGGTCCGCGCCAGTTACCCCGAGTCGTTCCTCGATCTGGGCACCGTCGATGGTGAGCTCTACGGCTTCTTCATGAAAGCCGACACGAAGGGCACCATCTTCTACAATCCGGCGTTCTTCACCGAAAACACGCTGGAACCGCTCACCGCCGACTCCTCATTCGAGGATCTCGTCACGCTGTCCGACGCCATCCTCGCCGCGGGCACGCCGCCATGGTCCAACGGCCAGGAAGCCGGTTCCGGTACCGGCTTCCCCGGTAGCGATACCATCCAGCAGATCATCATCAACGAAGCCGGCGTCGACACCTACGACGGCCTCGTCGATGGCTCGATCGCATACACCGATCCCGCCGTCCGCGACGCTTGGGAGAAGTTCGGGTCGATCGTCCTTCCGGACGGCTACACCTCGCAGGGCGGCCCTCAGGGCGTCCTTGCGTCGCCCTTCGCCGATTCTTCATTCCCGCCGTTCGAGGATCCGCCGGCTGCGGGTATGGTCCACCTTGGTGGCTTCGCAGCGGGCTTCATCACCGAACAGTTCCCCGACGCGGCCGCTGGTGAAGACTTCGACTTCTTCCCCTTCCCGGGTGGCGCGGTGACCGGTGCCGCCAACGTCGCCTACATGTTCAACAGCGACCCGGCGACCTGTTCGTTCATGGAACACATCGCCGGCGCCGAAGCGCAGCAGATCTGGGTTGAACTCGGCGGCTTCACGTCCGTGCATAGCGACGTCAGCCTCGACCTTTACCCCGACGAAGTCGCTCGCGCTCAGGCGCAGCAACTCCTCGACGCCGAGACCTTCCGCTTCGACCTCGACGACGCCATCGGCGGCGCCGGTCAGGCAGCGATCTTCTCCGGCGTCACGCAGTATCTCACCGATCCCGGCAGCCTCGACGACGTCCTGGCCGGGATCGACTCCGCCATTCAGGCGCAGATCGCCGACAGCGGCACCGATGGCGGTGACGAGCCGCCCGCCGCCGACGGCGAGGAAACGCCCGCTGAAGGCGAAGACCCGCCGGCGGCAGATGGCGAAACGCCTGCGGCCGACGAGACGACCGAAGGAGGCGCCAACCCGTAAGCCGACCGCCGCGCCAGCGCTACGGTAGGCGGCGCCAGCACGCGAACATTCACACACCGCGCCCTCCGTCCATCACGGGCGGAGGGCCGGTGCTAATCTTGGGCGTACACCGGGGCAGCGAGGATACATGCTGCAGCTAAGTCTCCCCACTTCCCACTTCCCACCTCCCACCGCCTCAACGCGGGGGGACCGATGATCGGACGCCGCTGGTGGGTGCCGTGGATCTGGCTTTCCCCGGCGCTCCTGCTCCTGAGCGTCTACCTCGTCTACCCGACCGCCGACACCATCCGCCGCAGCTTCATGGATAACCGCTCCGACAACTTCGTCGGCTTCGACAACTATCAGTTCATCGTCGAAAATCCGCAGCCGTTCGTCGCCAATACACACGCCGCGCTGCTGAACAACGTCCTCTGGCTCGCCGTCTTCACCCCGGTCACGATCGCGCTTGGCCTGCTGATAGCCATCCTCGCGGCCCGCGTGAAGTACGAATCGTTCGCGAAGTCCGCCATCTTCGTTCCCATGGCGATCTCGTTCGTCGCCGCCGCCGTCATCTGGCGCTTCATGTACGAGTTCAATCCGGACATCGGCACCGCGAACGCGCTCGTCACGCAATTCGGCGGCGACCGCACCGCCTGGCTGCAAGATCAAACCTCGCCGCAGACCTGGCTCACCGATATCGGCCCCAATGACGCCATCGGCCCGATCCAGCTCAACAACTTCGCGCTCATCACCGTCGCCGTCTGGATGTGGACGGGCTTCGCCGTCGTCGTGCTCTCCGCCGGCCTCAAAGGGATCTCCACAGAAGTACTCGAAGCGGCGCGCGTCGATGGCGCGAACGAACTGCAACTCTTCTGGCGCATCATCCTGCCGATCGTCTCGCCGACGATCGCCGTCGTCTCCACCACGCTCATCATCCTCACCCTCAAGAACTTCGATCTCGTCTACGTCATGACCGGCGGCCGCTTCGAGACGGACGTCGTCGCGACACTGTTCTTCAAGGAAACGTTCGTCTTTCAGGACTTCGGCGTCGGCGCCGCCCTCGCCGTCGTGCTGTTGCTCTGTGTCGTCCCGATCATGCTCATCAGCATCCGCCGCTTCCAGTTCCAGGAGGAGACACGCTGATGGCAACCATCGCGCCGCTCCCCGCCGACTTGCGCATGGAGCGCGATACGTCCGCCGCCCGCGACCGCGCATCGCTCCCCGTGCGCTTCCTCCGCAAACTGCCGCTGCACATCGCGCTGATCGCCATCATCCTGATTTGGAGTGTGCCCACTGTGGCGCTGCTTGTCAGTTCGTTCCGCGATCCGACGCAAATCTCCTCAAGCGGCTGGTGGACGGCGCTCAACAACTTCGATTTCACACTGCAAAACTACGACGACGTGCTCGACAAACGCGGTATGCAGCGTGCGTTCATCAACAGCATCATCATCACTATCCCAGCAACAGCAATTGTCATCGTCGTCGCGGCGATGGCCGCCTACGCCTTCGCCTGGATGCGCTTTCCGGCGCGCAACACGCTCTTTCTCATCATCGTCGCCATGCTCGTCGTCCCGCTGCAGATCACGCTCATCCCGGTGCTCCGTCTCTACACCGTCCTCGAGATCGATCAGGAGATGCCGCTGATCGGCGGCCGCATCTTCGGCACAAGCAGTTTCGCCGGCTTGTGGCTCGCGCACGCGGCCTACGGGCTCCCGTTCGCCATCTATCTGCTGCGCAACTTCTTCGGCGGCCTCCCGCGCGATCTCTTCGAGTCGGCCTACCTCGATGGCGCGTCCGACTTCACCGTGTTCACGCGCATCGTGCTCCCGCTCTCCATGCCCGCGATCGCCGCGCTCGCCATCTTCCAGTTCCTCTGGGTCTGGAACGATCTGCTGATCGCGCTCGTCTTCCTCGGCGACCCCGAACTCTTCCCGATGACCGTCGTCGTGCAGAATCTCGTCAGCTCGTTCGGAACGAACTACCAGGTGCTCACCGCCGCGGCGTTCATCTCGATGGCGCTGCCGCTGCTCGTCTTCGTCCTCCTCCAGCGCTACTTCGTGCAGGGCGTGCTCGCCGGCGCGGTGAAGGGATAACGCGATGGCGTCGGTGACGTTCGATCACATCACGAAGGACTACGGCGGCACGCTCGCAGTCAACGACTTCAGCCTCGAGGTTCAGGACAAGGAGTTCCTCGTCCTGGTCGGGCCGTCGGGCTGCGGCAAGAGCACCGCCCTGCGCCTGATCGCCGGTCTTGAAGACATCACGAGCGGAAAGCTCTATATCGGCGACCGTCTCGTCAACGACGTCGCATCGAAGGACCGCGACATCGCCATGGTCTTCCAGTCCTACGCGCTCTATCCGCACATGTCCGTCTACGACAACATGGCGTTCGGCCTCACGCTCAAGAAAATGCACCGCGCCGAGATCAGCAAGCGTGTCAACGATGCCGCCGCCATCCTCGGCATCGAAGAGCTGCTGAAGCGCAAGCCGCGCGCGCTCTCCG
>CAZRHH010000128.1:0-5155 GCA_964599885.1 uncultured Dehalococcoidia bacterium
GATCAGCGCGCGGCTGCGGCGCGGCGTGCCGCTCGAAACGCCGCTAGGCGTCGTCGTGGCGCGTGCCGGCGACGCGTACAACGTCACGCTGTCCGACGACGACGGTGACATCGCGACGGCGAGCGTTGAGGTGGCGGCGCTGGATGCGGCGCCGACGCCGGGCGCGGCGCTGCCGGGCGCGCCGAATGCGGACGTCGCGGCTGATCTCGCCGAGATGGCGCGGATCGCCGAGCCGTCGCGGGGGCCGTTCTTCGAGGAGACGGGCGACCATCCGCTCCCGGGTTGCTTCTCCTGCGGCCCCGCCAATCCGGACGGCATGCGCATCTATCCGCGCTTCGCCAGCGACCGTGACACGTGGGCGCGCTGGCAGCCGGATCCGGCCTTCGACGACGGCGACGGTACGCTCGCAACGACGATCATCGCCGCCGCGCTCGACTGCAGCTCCGGCATCTGCCTGCCGGTCGAGCAGCAACAGCAACTGCTCGCCGAGGATGCCTTCTTCCTGCTCGGCTCGCTCGACGTGCGCTACCTGCGCGTCGCGCCACTCGCGCTCGACGGCGGCTACCGCGTCGTCGCCCGTTCGCTCCGCCGCGAAGGCCGCAAGTTCTTCGGCCTGTCAGCGCTCTTCGGCGCCGACGATCAGTTGTACGCGACGGCGGAGGCGGTGTGGATCGTGGCCGCCATCCCGCGTTCCGCCGCCTTCGGCCCGGCAGAACCCAGGATCTAGAACAGGGAATTGGACGGAGTCGTGCGTCCAAAAAGCCTCTGCGCTCCTTCGCGTCCTCTGCGCCTTTGCGGTGAACCGAACCCGACGTCCGACCTCCGACTTCCGATCGCCCTATCCAGAATGTTACGCTTGCCCAACACACAGACACGGAGCGGAACGAAAAATGGCCAAGCAGTACAACGTGGCCGTTGTCGGTGCGACGGGCGTCGTCGGCGAAGCATTCCTCAGCATCGTCGCCGAGCGCGGCTTCCCGCTGAAGGGGCTGAAGCTGCTCGCGACCGCCCGCTCGGCCGGCAAGCGCATCCGCTTCGGTGAGGGCGAGATCGTCGTCGGAGAGACGACGCCGCAGTCGTTCGCCGGCTCCGACTTCGTGTTCATTTCTGCGTCCGGCGCCGCCTCCCGCGAATACGCGCCGATCGCCCGCGACGCCGGCGCGATCGTCATCGACGACTCGAGCGTCTGGCGGCAGGACCCCGACGTGCCGCTCGTCGTCCCGGAGATCAACGCCGAAGATGTCGACGCCCACAAGGGCATCCTCGCGATCCCCAACTGTTCGACGACGCCGCTCGTGCTCTGCCTGGCGCCGCTGCACAAGCTGAACCGCGTCACGCGCGTCGTCGCCGACACCTATCAGTCCGTCTCCGGCACCGGCACCGCCGCCGTCGGCGAGCTCGACGCGCAGTCGCGCGCCTGGGCCTCCGGCGGCGAGCACGCGGCGAGCGTCTATCCGCACCCGATCGCCTTCAACGTGCTGCCGCAGGTCGACGTCTTCATGGACGACGGCTACACGAAAGAGGAATGGAAGATGATGGCCGAGACGCGCAAGATTCTGCACGAACCGGGGCTGCCGCTCTCGGCGACGTGCGTGCGCGTGCCGGTGTTCATCAGCCACAGCGTCGCCGCGCACGTCGAGTTCGAGCGCCCGATCTCGCCCGACGAAGTGCGCGCCATTCTCCGCACGGCGCCGGGCGTCGTCGTCCAGGACGACCCGGCGTCGAACAGTTACCCGACGCCGCTCGCCGCCGCAGGCAAAGACCCGGCGTATGTCGGCCGGATCAGGCGCGACTCGTCGCACCCGAACGGCATCGCGATCTGGATCTCGACGGACAACATCCGCAAGGGCGCCGCGCTGAACGCGATCCAGATCGCCGAGACGATGATCGAACGCGGACTGGTGTAGCCGGCCGAAGCGAGGAACCGTGGAACTCGGACGCTTATTGACTGCGATGGTGACGCCGTTCACGCCGGACGGCGTGGTCGACTACGCGCTGTCGCGGCGGCTCGCCTCCGCGCTCGTCGCCGCTGGCTCGGACGGCGTCGTCGTCGCCGGCACCACTGGTGAAGCGCCCACCCTAACAACCCCCGAGAAGTTGCGCCTGTTCGAAGAGATCGCCGGCGAACTGCGCGGGCGCGCGGCCGTCATCGCCGGCTCGGGCGACAACTGCACCGCCGACAGCGTCGAACTGAGCCGCCAGGCCGCGCGCACCGGCGTCGACGCGCTGCTGCTGACGGTGCCGTACTACAACAAGCCGACGCAGGAGGGCATCTACCGTCACTTCGCGGCGATCGCCGATGCGGTTGAGCTGCCCTGCATCCCGTATAACGTGCCGGGCCGCACGGTCGTCAACATGAGCGCCGACGTGCAGGTGCGCCTCTCGCGCATCGGAAACATCGCCGGCGTCAAGGAGGCGAGCGGCGACATGACGCAGATCGCCCATATCATCGAGCACGCCGAGTCCGGCTTCCGCGTCTGGTCTGGGAACGACGAGGACACGTTTGGCATCCTGTCGCTCGGCGGCTACGGCGTGATCAGCGTCGCGTCGCATCTCGCGGGCCGGCGCATCGCGTCGATGATCGACGCGCAGGTGGCGGGACGTACCGACGACGCGGCGGCGATCCACCGCGCGCTGCTGCCGCTGATCGACGCGCTGTTCTGCGTCACCAACCCGATCCCGCTCAAGTACGCGCTCAACCAGTGCGGCTTCCCCGCCGGCCCGCTGCGGCTGCCGATGTGCGACCCCGACGAAGCGACGGCGGAGCGCATCATGGCGGAAGTGCGCCGCCATCCGATCGATCTTGCTGTCATTGCGTGATTCGGATTCACCGCAAAGACGCAGAGGTCGCAGAGGAAGCGCAAAGGTCTGGAAGGTTGAACCACAGAGGCACAGAGGCACAGAGATTCTGTAGGGGCGAACCTGCGTGTTCGCCCCGGTACAGCGCGCCTGCTCCCCCGATGCGGGCGGACACCGGCGCGCGTTGCCCCGAACGATGACGATCCAGCCTCCAGCTTCCAGCCGCCAGCCTCGCGATAGTGCGGCTCAATCGCCCGATTCGCGCCTGCGACCTCCGGCTTCCGATCTCCCACGTCCGTCCCTGATCCTCGGTATCGAGACCTCCTGCGATGAAACGGCGGCCGCCGTCGTCGCGGACGGGCGCTACGTGCTGTCGAACGTGATTGCGTCGCAGTTTCACCTGCATGCGCAGTACGGCGGTGTCGTGCCGGAAGTCGCGTCGCGGCATCATCTGGAGGTGATCCTGCAGGTGATCGACGCCGCGCTCGCCGAGGCGGGCGTGACGTGGGGCGATCTCGCCGGCGTCGCCGTCACGGCCGGGCCGGGGCTGGCCGGCGCGCTGCTCGTCGGCGTCAACACGGCGAAGACGCTGGCCTACGCGCACGACCTGCCGCTGCTCGGCGTCAATCACCTTGAAGCGCATCTCTACGCCAACTGGCTCGACGCTGATTGGAAGCCGGAAGCGGGAAGCGAGAAGCGAGAGGCGAGAACCGAGAAACGGGAGGCGGGAGGCGGGAAGCGGGAAGACGCCGCCGATCCAGCCTCCAGCGTCCAGCGTCCAGTGTCGGAGAGGGCGGACTCCGCTGCTTACCAAGCGCCGCCGCTGCCGGCGTTAGGGCTGATCGTCTCCGGCGGCCACACCGACCTGGTGCTGATGCGCGATCACGGGGACTACCAGCGCCTCGGCCGCACGCGCGACGACGCGGCAGGCGAGGCGTTCGACAAGGTCGGCAGGCTGCTCGGCCTCGGCTTCCCCGGTGGCCCGGCGATCGAACGCACCGCCCGCGAGGCGCCGAACCCGTCGTTGCGCCTGCCGCGCGCCTGGCTCAAAGGCACCGACGACTTCAGCTTCAGCGGGCTGAAGACGGCCGTACTGCATATGCTGCGCGACGAGGGCAGCGCGCAGACTGCGGCCAGCATCCGAGACGACGGCGCCGCCACTGGCAGCGCAACCCCAGGCAAGTTCGCGGCGCCTCCGCCCCGGCGACGTCCAGAGCCCGCCGCGACATTGCCGGGCATCATGCCCGCGGAGATTGCGTCGGCGTTTCAGGCGTCCGTGATCGACGTGCTGACGAAGAAGGCCGCCGCCGCCGCCGCGCGCGAGGGCGTGCGCAGCGTGCTGCTGTCGGGGGGCGTCGCCGCGAACCGCGCGCTCAAGGACGCGCTGATCGCGCGCTCGCCGGTGCCCGTCTTCACGCCGCCGCCCGTCCTCTGCACCGACAACGGCGCGATGATCGCCGCCTGCGCGTACTACCGTTTCGATGCGTTGCGCGCCGGTTGGGCGCTCAATCCCGACCCCGCGATGCGGTTTGCGGTGGCGCCGTAATGCCTTGCTCCGGCGCGGGTGATCCGTCGAACAGCCACTTTCGGCGGGCAGCGCGCGAAGACGGCGGGTGCAGGGCGCAGCGCCTGCCGGGGGTCTGGGGGTGTCCCCCAGATCTCTCATTCACTCAAGAAAAGCAGCGGATGCGAAGGCAGACGCTGCGCTGCCTCGATACGCGCCACCGCGGTCCATGTCGATGGCTCACGAGAGCGGACAGCGTCCGCACCCGCCCTGCGTACACCGTGCCATCGTTCCAGGACGGCGGGTGCAGGGCGCAGCGCCCGCCGGGGGTCTGGGGGTGTCCCCCAGATTTCTCATTCATTCAGGAAAGCAGCGGATGCGATAGCAGACGCTGCGCTGTTCGGTCAGGCACTCACGAGAGCGGGCAACGGCCGCAGCCGCCCTGCGTACACCACTCCTTGTTCAGCGCCAGCAGCCCCTGCGCGCGCCGCGCGTTGATCGGCACGCGCACGCCGCCTGACGCGAGCGACGCCTCGAGGAATTTGGTAGATCCGTACGCAGCGGGCCGCGGTAGCCGCGCGAACAGTGCCCGCGCCCGCTCGCCGTCCCCGCACGCCGCGGCGACCGGCAGCACCACATTGATGATGATCTCCAGCGCGCGCGAGCGGCCGATGAAGCCCGGCGGCAACCGGCAGGGCGGCGCGCAGAGGTCGTAGTGCGAGAGCCAGTAGCCGCGCGCCTTTGCGCTCGTCAGCGGCGCGATCGCCTCGCTCACGGTCGCCGCGTCCAGCACATCGAGCAGCGCCGAGGGCGTGCCCAGCGCGTCGAGCAGCGCGGCGGCGGCGGCGATCC
>CAZRHH010000129.1:0-4983 GCA_964599885.1 uncultured Dehalococcoidia bacterium
CTGTCCGCCGCCGCGCCGAAGGGCGCGCGCTTCGTCGCTGTGTGCGGCGGCGAGCTGCGCGGCATGCAAATGCTCGTCGATCTCACAACGGAGAAGTACTACTGGCTCGGCACGCACGAACAGCGCGTGCAAGAGCTGCTCGCGCGTGAGATCGCGCCCGGCGACGTCGCTTACGACGTTGGCGCGCACATTGGCTTCTTCTCGCTGCTGATGGCGCGGTGCACAGGCGCCGACGGCGTCGTGCACGCGTTTGAGCCGCTGCCGGCCAACGCGCACCGGCTGCGCGAAAACGCCGCCGTCAACGAACTGACGAATATCGCCGTCCACGAACTCGCGCTCGGCGACACCGACGGCGACGCGCGCTTCGCCGTCGGCGCGACGTCGCTCGAAGGGCGGCTGTCGAGCGCCGGTAGCGAGTACGTCGCCGCCGCCACGATCGACTGTCTCGTCGCCAACGGCTACGCGCCGCCAACGTTCATCAAGATCGATGTCGAGGGCGCCGAGGCGAGCGTCCTGCGCGGCGCCGCGGCGACGATCGCCGCGCACCGGCCGCGGATGCTCATGGAAATTCACTCGGACGAAGCGGGCCTCGCCGTCGCGGCAGCGCTGACGACGCCGTACTCGTACCTCGACCTGACGACCGGCCGCGATGTGACGCCGCCGCTCTTCGCCGGCCACTATTACGCGCGTCCCGTTGACGCTTCGACGGGGGGCCGCTGATGCGCGTGCTCGTCGCCGGCGGCTCGGGCTTCATCGGCAGTCACGTCTGCCGCGCGCTGCTGACGGGCGGCCACGACGTCGTCTGCCTGGACAATCTGATCACCGGGCGCCGCGCCAACGTCGCCGAACTCGCCGCCGATCCGCGCTTCACGTTCATCGAGGCCGACGTCACCGCCGCGCCAGATGTTGCGTGCGACCTCGTGCTGCATCTCGCATCACCGGCGAGCCCCGTTCACTATCAACTGTTCCCGATCGAGACGATGCTCTCGAACTCCGCCGGCACGCACCGTCTGCTCGATATTGCGGCGGCGCACGGCGCACGCTTCGTCTTTGCGTCAACGTCAGAGGTGTACGGCGACCCGCTCGAACATCCGCAGCGCGAGTCCTACTGGGGCAACGTCAATCCGATCGGCGTCCGCGCCTGCTACGACGAGTCGAAACGCTTCGGCGAAGCGCTCACCGTCGAGTATCGCCGCAAGCACGGCGTCAATGCGTCGATCGTGCGCATCTTCAACACCTACGGCCCGCGCATGAACATCGCCGACGGCCGCGTCGTGCCGGCGTTCATCGCCGCCGCGCTGCGCGGCGAACCGCTGCCCGTCTTCGGCGACGGGCAGCAGACGCGCTCGTTTTGCTACGTGTCGGACCTCGTCGAAGCGTTGTTGCTCGTCGCGTTCGATGCGAAGTCCGACGGAGAAGTCTTCAATCTTGGCAATCCGCACGAAGTGACGATGCTTGAGCTGGCGCAGACGATCGCCGCGCTCGCCGGCACGAACGGCGCCCTCAAGCACGAACCTCCCGCGCCCGATGATCCCGCGCGCCGCCGCCCCGACATCAAGCGCATGCTCGGCCGGTATGGCTGGCACCCGAAGGTGGCGCTCGCCGACGGCCTGGCCGAGACCGTCGCGTACTTCCGCAGCGAACTGCTCGAGGCCGCCGCTGCCGGAAGGGCCGCACGATGACGCAAGCGCCCGCCCGCCGCGCACCCGCGCTCCAGCCGGCACGCCAAACCGTGCGTGCGACACCCTCGTTCTCGATCATCATTCCGACATACAACGAAGCGGAAGACATCGGCGCGACGCTCGACGCGGTGCTGGCGCAGCGCCTGCCGGCGCACGAAGTGATCGTCGTCGACAGCGGTTCGGAGGACGGCACGCTCGCGCTGCTACAGGAACGCGCCGCGCGCGACGGCCTCGTCATCATCGACGAAGGCCGGCGCCGCGGCGTCGCGGCGGCCCGCAACACAGGCATGCGCGCCGCGACCGGCGACGTCGTCGTGCTGCTCAACGCCGACGTCATGCCAGAGCCCGACTTTCTCGAGCGTCTGTCGCCGCTCTATCGCGACAGGCAAGCGGACTTTGTGTCCGTAAACGCGAGCGTTGCCAATACGCATTGCGTCACCGGACGCTTCCTGCAGGCCGAACACGAACTCCTCTACGACGAGCGTAGCGTTGGCTGGACCGAGGGCTTCTCGTGCCGGCGCGAAGCCGCGATCGCCGCCGGTTTTCCGGAAGAGATCCCCGGTCTCGGCGGCGAGGACGTCGAGTTCTTCGGACGATTGCGTGCTACAAACGCCGCCTGGCGCGTCGCGTACGACATCGTCGTGCCCCACCGCGTGCCGTCGTCGCTGCGCGCGTTTTGGGCGCAGTGGCGCTGGCGCGGCAACGCGATCCCGCACATCGAAACACGCCTCCGTCGCCGCTCGCTGCTGCTGGTCGCGGTGCGCCGCGCGCTGGCGACGCTGAAGTCGATCGCTGTCGCGGCTGCCATCGTGCCGAACGCGCGCGCGGCCTGGTTGCGCGCACAACGTTCGCCACGCCGCACGCGCGATCTGCCGACGTTCTGGCTGTTGCTGCACGTACAGACCGCCGCGCACCGCTACGGCGAATGGCAGACGCTCGCCACGCTCTGGCGCGCAGGTCGAAACGGCGGTGCGCGATGAAGATCACTGTGTCCGTGCCGGGGCGCTTTCCGCCCGCCTACCACTGGGCGCGCTACCTTGCCGGCCGCGGCGCCCTCGAACGCATCATTACGCCGATGACGCGCGGCCGCATCCGCGAATACGGGCTGCCGCGCGAGCGAGTGCGCGCCCTCTCGCCAATCGGTTGCTGGAACTACGCGTTCCAGCGCTACGGGCCGCACGCGCTCGGCGCCCAGAACCAGATCGCCGTCAGCGCCGCGTTCGACGCGGCCGCGTCGAGGATGCTCGGCGATTGCGACGTCTTCAACGGCTGGGGCAGCACGTCGCTGCGTAGCATCCGCGCCGCGCAACGACGCGGCGTGCCGGCAATCCTCACTGTCGCTTCGGCGCACATCGCGCGCCAGACGCGCGAACTGGCGGAAGAGCACCGCCGGTTCGGCGCCGACGCCGCGCTGACGCACCCGGGCGTCATCGAGCGCAGCATCGCCGAGTACGCAGAGGCGGATGCGATCGTCGCGCCGTGCCGCTGGGTGGCGCAGACGTTCATCGACGAAGGCGTGCCCGCGCCGAAGTTGCACCTCGTGCCGTGGGGAGTCGCGCCGCTGCGTTCTACGGTGCTGCCGGTGACGCGCGCTGGTCGCGAGCGCGATCCGCGCGTGCTGTTCGCGGGGCGCTTCGAGCTGCGCAAGGGCGTCCCGTATCTGTTCGAGGCGTTTCGCCAACTGCGCACGCACGCCGAACTGCGCATCGCCGGACAGCCGAACGATGCGTTGCTGCGCCGCCTCGGCGGCCTCCCTGAACGCGCGTCGTGCGCCGGTCTGCTCACAGGTGACGCATTCGCGCAAGAGTTCCGCGACGCCGATGTCTTCGTGCTGCCCTCCGTCGAAGACGGATCCGCGCTCGTGACGACGTGGGCGCTCGCGGCCGGGCTGCCGGTCGTCGTCAGCGATCAATGCGGCGCCGATCTCGTCGAGGACGGCGTGAACGGCTTCATCGTGCCCGCGCGCGACACGGAAGCGCTGCGCGAGAAGCTCGATCTGCTGCTCTCGGACGAAGCGCTGCGTCTTCGGATGGGCGCCGCCGCCGCCACGAGCGCAACGTCACGCACATGGACCGACTACGGCGACGACTTCTACACGAATGTCGTCACACCGGTCATCGCCTCACACAACACCAACAGCGAGGCCACGTATGCTCGCGCAGCTTAAGCAGCAGGCGAAGCGCCACCCCGCGCTGCTGCGCGCCACGCGTTCGGCGTATCCCGCGCTGAACTGGGCGCGCGGCCGCAAGCAGTACTACCTGCGCGCGGCGCCGTACCTCGCCGGCATGCGCTTCGACGACGTGCGTTTCTCGAACCGGGGCAACGAGCCGGAAGCGCACCTCCGCCGCACGTCGCAGCTCGTGCCGCTGCGCGCCGCTGATGTGCTCGTCCTCGGCGCCGGCCGCGGCGAGGAGCTGCGGCTATGGGAGCAGCAGGCGCCCCGCACGCTCACCGCCGTCGACTACTTCGCGCATCCGGGCGACTGGTCCGCGCACGCGCTCGCGGCGACGCGCTTCGCTGCGATGGATGTCCGCACGCTCGCCTTCGCCGACGATTCGTTCGATCTCGTCGCATCGACGGCGCTGCTCGAACACGTCGCCGGTATCGAGGATCTCGTGCGCGAGATGGCGCGCGTCACGCGCCCCGGCGGCCTCGTCTTCGCGAACTTCGGGCCGCTGTTCTACACGCACGGCGGCGCGCACTTCCTCGGCTCGTACGAGCATCTCTGGATGACGGACGCGCAGTTCGACGCGTACCTCGTCGCGCGCGGCATCGCGTTCGAGCAGGAGGAAGCGCTGCACTGGCTGCGCAACGGCATGTTCAGCCGCCGCACCTACGACGAGTACCTCGCGCTGTTCGACGGGCACTTCGACACCGAGCACGTCACGCTCGCCGTCTCGCCAGAAGCGCTGCGCTTCCGGCGCGAACAGCCGGAGCAGTGGCGCGCGTTGTGCGAGCGCTACGCCGAGCGCGACCTGCTGACGTTCGCGATGACGGTCTGGATGCGTCCAAAGGCGAAGACGAGACCCATCGTCATTGCCGTGCGTACGGATGGAAACGCGACCAGCGCACAAGACGCACGCCCGATCGGAGCCGCGTGATGCAAGCAGGACGCGCAGCCGCCTCGCCGATCGCCGCTGCAGCGCCACGGGTTCAAGGCGCCACTGATCGCTGGCGATCGCGCGCCGCTGCGATCCGCGAAGAACTTTCGGCGATGGCGCCGCGCCTCGTCGCGACGCTCGGCACCAGCGGCGTCGTCGCTCTGCTCGGCATCGCCAGCGGCGTGATCGCCGCGCGCACG
>CAZRHH010000130.1:0-4948 GCA_964599885.1 uncultured Dehalococcoidia bacterium
CGACGAGCAGCGGCGGCGGCGCGGGAAGCGGCGCCGCGAACCCGCTCGCCATGCCGGTCAGCAGCGTCCTCGGCTCCCGAGCGCCGGTGTCGCTGCCCAGCACCGGTGTCGCCACTCCCGACGACGGGAACCGCAGCGCCGTCGCCCTGCTTGCCATCGCCGCCGCGGGCGTACTCGGCGCTGCTGTGGTGATCACCGCACGCCGGAGTCGATCCGGATAAACGCGGACTGAACGTGTCGCACACGCAGGAGGGCGGGCTAACGGTACTCAGCCCGCCCTCGCGGTTAGGCGATTAGAGGCGCGGTTCAGACGAGTGGCGTATGGACCAGAATGATCTCGCTCAGCGCGCGTGCTTCGATTCGCAGCGTGCCGGCTGCGAGCACCTTCGCGGCGTCGCCCTTCGATAGCGGTTCGCCGTTGAGTGTCGCGGCGCCATCGATCAGATAGAAGTAGCCGCCGCGGTTCTCACCAAACGTGTGCTCGACCGCCGAACCTGCATCGAGCCGAGAGACGTAGATGCTCGCGTCCTGGTGCACAGGCACGCCTTCTCCCTCGGCGCCCTCCGGCTTGAGGATGCGCAGCAGGCGGTTGTGCCGGTCAGCCTCCGTGAACTGCTTCTGCTCGAGCGATGGCATCAGATTACGGCGGTTCGGCAGAATCCACATCTGGATGAACTCCATCGACTCCGCCTGCGAGTGGTTACCCTCGGAGTGGTTCGCGCCGGAACCGAGCGTCATGCGCTGGACGGCGCCCGGCAGCAACACGCCGCCGTTCCCGAGGCTGTCGGCGTGCTCGAATTCGCCGGCCACGACGTAGGTGATGCCTTCGACATCACGGTGCGGGTGCATCGGCCAGATGGCGCCGGGCCGCAGCGTGTCGTGGTTGAAGACGCGCAGCAGCCCGACGTTCATGTTCTCAGGATCGTGATACTGGTCGAAGCTGAAGTGCCAGCGTGCGTGGAACCAGCCGCCGTCGGTCTCGTATATCTCCGCATCGCGCCGGACAGCGATGGGCGCCGCGTTGGTCTGGACCTGCGTCATTTCAGGTACTCCTTTTTGATATCTCGCATCATCATATGCCGCCCGCGGCGATACCTATACTCCTTTTGGGTGATAGATATCGTTGCGGATACAACTATCAATACCAGATTGATGGTTGCCGGGGCAACTAGCCGAGGGTAGAATTAGGAATGCCCAAGCCGCGAACCAAGCAGATGACCGCCTGGCGCTCGTTCCTCGAAGCGCATGCCGCACTTTCTCGCGCCCTCGAAGAAGAACTCCAGGACGCCCACGAACTCCCGTTGGCCTGGTACGACGTGCTGCTGCAGCTCTCCGAGGCTCTAGGCGGCAGCCTGCGCATGCAACAGCTTGCCGATTCCGTGCTGCTGAGCAAGAGCGGCCTGACGCGCCTGTTCGACCGGATGGAAGCGGCGGGCTACGTGCGCCGCAAGCCCTGTGACGACGATCGCAGAGGCACCCTCGCCGTCATGACGCCGTCCGGCCGCGCCGCGCTCAAACGAGCCGCGCCGGTCCACCTCTCCGGCATCGAGCGCCACTTCGCGCGGTATTTGAGCGATGGCGAGGCGCAGGTGCTCGCGGCGTCGTTCACGCGCATGCGGGACGCGCTCAACCACGGATAGTCGTCACGTCCACACGCACGCCTGTCGCGAAGCCTCTCGCGCCGGTACAACATCAGCCTGACACGACGAGTGGTGGGAGGTTCGATGGGCCAGCTTGACGGCAAGGTTGCCGTGATCACAGGCGGCGCGAGCGGCATGGGCGAGGGAACGGTCCGCCGCTTCGTCGAGGAAGGCGCGCGCGTCGTCATCGCCGATGTACAAGATGCCAAGGGCAACACGATCGTCGACACGCTCGGCGGCGCGGCGGTCTACCAGCACACGAACGTCGCGCAGGAAGCCGACGTGAAGGCCGCGATCGCGCGCGCCATCGACGAGTTCGGCCGTCTCGACTGCATCTTCAACAACGCCGGACTCGCCGGCGCGATGGGCCCGATCGAAGACACGCCCGTCGATGAGTACGACCTGACGATGAACGTGCTGCTGCGCGGCGTCTTCCTCGGGATGAAGCACGCAGCGCCGATCATGAGGAAGCAGCAATCGGGGAGCATCATCAGCACGGCGTCGGTGGCCGGACTCGGCGGCGGCCGCGGGCCGCACATCTACAGTGCAGCGAAAGCGGCCGTCATCAATCTCACGCGATCGGTCGCGCTCGAGCTGGGAGAGCACAACGTGCGCGTCAATGCGATTTGCCCGGGCGCGATCGCGACGCCGTTACTCGCCGGCATCGCCTCCGAAGCCCCCGATCCGCTCGAAGCGATCAAGACGATGCTGCCGCGGTTCCAGCCGATCCATCGCTCCGGCTTGCCGGAGGACATCGCCAATGCCGCGCTCTGGCTGGCGAGCGACCAGTCGACGTTCGTCACTGGCCAGGCGATCGTCGTCGATGGCGGGCTGACGGCCGGGCCGCAGTGGGGCATCATGTCCGAGGAACGCCGCCAGCACCGGCCGATGAATACGCCCGCCGGCGTCGAATAGGAGGCGCACCATGTGCCGCAGCATCAAAACCCTCCGCCGCCGCGATGAGCCCGCGACTGATGAGGAGATTCAGGCCGCCGCGCTGCAGTTCGTCCGCAAGGTGAGCGGTTACCGCCAACCCTCGAAGACGAATGCGGAGCCGTTCGACGCAGCCGTCGACGAAATAGCCGAAGCCTCGCGCCGCCTCCTCGAAGCGCTCCACGCGCGCTGACCGTTCGACGCAAGTGAGTTGAACCACAGAGGCACAGAGGCACGGAGGGTGGGGTAGGGTAGTCAGAGGTCGGAAGTCGGATGTCGGGCAGCGCGACCGTGCAACGCGCCAAGCACCGATCCGCCCACAGAAAAATCCTCTGTGCCTCTGTGCCTCTGTGGTGAAAGCCTAAACAGACGAAGGCGCGATCGCGCCATACCCGACGATCTCATCGAACCAGTCGAGCGCGATGCGGTCGCCGGACGTGATGCCGCGTAGCGGCTGCTGCGCGAGATGCGTCGCGACGAACTGGCGCGCGACGATCACTTTGCGCGCCGAACCCTTGTTCGCCAACTCCCACACGGCTTCCTCGACCAGCAGCGCCGCTTGCGCGACATCGGCCATGAAGTCGGTGAGACGGCGCGCGTTCAGCAGGCGCATCTCCTCCGGCGCGCGCTCCAGGTACGCGATCGCCTCGCGCACTTCATCGACCGCGCGGCCAACGTCGGACACAACGGGGGCGAGGGAGGGATGCTCAGCGCCGCCGAGCGCACGCTCGATACGCGCGAAGAGCGCTTCGTCGGCGCGCTCCTTCGTCATCGAGCGCAACACGTCGAGACAGATGATGTTCTCGGTGCCCTCCCAGATTGTGTGGCATTGCGCGTCGCGGAGCTGGCGCGCAATCGGCCAGTTCTCGATGTAACCGTTGCCACCGTGCATCTCGACGGCGGCCGACGCCAGTTCGAGGCCGCGCCGCGCGCAGCGAAACTTCGCCAGCGGCACGAGGATCCGGTACAGCCGCTTCGCATCCGGATCGCGGCTGGCGCCCGCCTCCGCCGCCTCGAACGCCAGCGCGCAGCCCGCTTCGACCTCCACCGCCATGTTGACGAGCGTCTCGCGCACAAGTGGATACTCGGCGATTGGCCGCCCGAACGCCGAGCGATGGTGCGCGTAGATGGCCGCCTCGACGAAGCTCCGCCGCATGATGCCCAGCCCCATGATCGCGACGCCGAAGCGCGAGCTCTGCACCATCTCCATCATGCGGTTGACGCCGCGGCCGTCGCGCGCACTGGCGTCATCCGCGTCTGCGCCGTTCGCGTCCGGCGCATCCGCGCGCTCGCGGCCCATCAAGTACGCCTCGGCGTCGACGAAATCGACCTCGCCGGTGGGGACGGCCTTCGTGCCGAGCTTGTCCTTGAGGCGGCGGACGTGCGTGCCGTTGCGCGTCCCGTCACCGCGCAGCTTCGGCACGAGGAACATCGCCAGCCCCGCGAGTCCGGCGTTCGCGCCCTCCGGCCGTGCTAGCACGAGAATCGCCTCAGCATCGACGTTCGAGCAAAACCACTTCGAGCCGTTGAGCCGCCAGCCATCGCCCGCCTTCGTCGCCGCGCACTCGCTGCTGGCAAGATCGCTGCCGCCCTGGATCTCCGTCATGAACATGCCGCCGTCCCATGCTTCGGCGTAGTCCATCGTCGTCAGGTGCGGCAGGAAGCGCTCGCGGATGTTGTCCGGCGCGTGCTTGTTGATGATGCCGGCCGCGCTGCTCGTCATGCCGATGCCGCACGCCATCCCCGTCTCGGCCTGATTGAGAAAGTACAGAAAGCCGGTGTTGACCGTCGGCGGCAGATGACCGGCGCGCATCTTGCGCACCTCGTCGGTCCAGCGCAGTCCGAGAAATCCGCTCTCCCACAAGTCGCGCTTCGTGTCGAGCGCGCTCTGGTGGTGGATGACGTCGTTCACTTCGTTGCCGTTGCGGTCGTACTTCTCGAGCCGCGGCGGGTGCTTGTCGGTGATCTCGGCACGCTCCGCGACTGGCCCGCCGATGACGCCGCCCATCTTGCGCAGCTGCTCGTCCGCGAACGCGCGATCGTCCGGCAGCGCCAGCCGCTCGACGATTTGCTGCAAATTCGGATCCGCCTCGTACCAGTTGAGGCCGATGGCGCTCTCGACGGCGCTGAAATCCATTCTCGGCGGCTGGTGTCTGGTGCCTGGTATCTGGTTGGACTTTCGTTCCGTGGTCATGGCTCGTCCTCAACAACTGTCGGTACTTGAGGATAGCTCACCACAGAGGCACTGAGGCGGGGCCTCACGTCCGCCAGGGCTTGAAACGTCTTACTGATTGGGTTGGCAATGAGTGTAGCCCCCCCAAGAAGCGCGAGGTCCCTCAGTCAGGGGCGGAATCCCTTAGGACTTCGCTTTCTTC
>CAZRHH010000131.1:0-4821 GCA_964599885.1 uncultured Dehalococcoidia bacterium
TGGCGCGCGTGTCGTGCGCGCCGGTTGCGCCTGTCCCGGCGCCGAGGATCAGTGCGGCGGCCCAGCCTTCGGTGCGCTCGAACAACGATTCGGCTTCGTCCTCGGATACGGCGCGTCCGACCGACGCCAGCAGCTCGCGGATCTCGCGCGCGGTGAAGGCGAGGTCGCCGGCGCCGATCGTCGATACGTCGCGGCGGGCGATGAGGCGTGCGAGCGACGGGATGGCGGGCCGCGTGCGTGACGTCATGATCAAATGCAGATTTTCGGGCGCGCGTTCGAGGATGAAGCCGATCGTCTCCATGACGGGCGCTGACGCTTCGACGTTATGCACGTCGTCGAGCACGAGCACGACGTAGTCGTCCTGCTCGGCGATGGCGTTGACGATGACGGTGCCGACGGTGCGCGGCTGCCAGAAGCGCTCGTCGCCGAGCACAACGTCGGTATCGAAGCGCGCGCTGACGGCGCCGGCGAGGGCGAGCGCGAAGGCCGGGAGTTCGGCGTCCCAGGCGTCGAGCGAGAGCCAGACGGCGGCGAAGTCGGAGGTCTGGAGCCAGTCGACGACGAGCGTCGTCTTGCCGTAGCCGGCGGGCGCCGCGAGCAGGACGCCCTTGCCGCCAACCGCCGCATCGATGAAGCCGTTGAGGCGCGGCCGCCGCACGACGTCGGGGCGCCTTCGCGGGACGACGAACTTGGATGCGGCGACGCCGGCATCAGCCGCGCCGCCACCGCTTCTTCCCGGCGTGCCGGAAGGTTTCATCGAGCGTGATTATACGTGGTTGGGGGCGGGAGGTGACTATTCGATGAACTCGAAAGTCGACACGATGAAATCTAAGGCGTCTTGATGATCCGCCGCGGCATCCACGGATCCAGACAGCATCTGGATCGAGTACACACGGTCGCCGCGCGCGACGTACGTGATCACCTGGTCCACGCGGGGACCCTCGATCCCGGGACTGACAGTGCTTTGGACTCCTCGTTGGCCGGCGATCTGAAATTCGACGACACTCAGAACGCGTTCCTCTGCGGACTCCGTGCCACCATTCGCGGCCCAAGCGTCGAGCAAGACGCCCTCGGGATTATGCGCGACGCGGACGCCGATGATCGCTTCCCCGGCGGGGAGAGACAATGCGTTTGACGAGCCATCGCTGCTGATCGTTTGATCCTGGAGCACACGACTTGAAGAGCCGGGACTGAAGGCATCGGCCACCGTGAACGATTCTGGGTAGCGCAGGCGGTAACCGAATTCGGTGTTCGTGAATTCATTGCCTTCCGAGAGGGTAGGGGAGCCCACCGCCGTGCCCGGCGGCTCCTCGGTCGCGACCGGTTCGACCGGCGTTGTCGCGCTGGTGGAGACGACGGAAGCCGCTGCCGTGGGGGTTTCGGTTCGCGAATCGTCGTCGCCATTGTCGCCGCATCCGACGAACACCGCGAGCGCGAGGAGCAACAGGCAGGCGGGAGCGAAGCGCTGATAGGTCACAGCTCGGGCCCACAGGTTCCTTGCGCCTGGGCTGCCTGCTGAATGTCAGCCACGTTCACCGCACCGTTGGACCAGCCCCGGACGCCGCCGCCAATGAAGTCGTACAGCCGATCGTAGAGGGGGCGCCATCGACATCCTGGTGCGCGGCAATCTGCTACAGATCGGCAACGTTGACCTCCAGGTTCTGCGTGACGCTCGCGCAGTCGCCGGCGCCGCTGAACTGCTTGAAGTTCCGCTGCAAGATGGTTGTGCCGACGGAATTCATGACGGTGACGTCGTAGCCGACGGGGTTACCCGCTGTCGTGGCTCCGATGAGGATGCTACCGAACTCGAACCCCTGAAATGCCTGCCCGGCGAACACACCTTGTTCGCCGACCGGCCGGCCAAGAACCGACGCGACTTTCGCGCCGCTCGTGGAGAGCCGCGACTGATACGCCTTCTGAATCACACCTCCAACCCTCACGACCGAGGAGGTTGGCGTGCCGACGAGCGAGAACGTTTCGTGCAAGCCCGTCGCGCCTACGCGCGGGCCGATGAAGTCTTGGCCGACAACCGTCGTACCAAAATTGCAGAAATACACCGAGTAGGTCGCGACGTTGCAGGTGCTAAATGAACTCTTGCGCGTGGAGGCCGCGCTCACGTCGGATGCGAGCGCCCGCAAATGAAACGCGCTGTTGCGGGTTCGCGCGTCGGTATAGCCAGCGCCCTGGTTGTCGGAGAGATGCGGCGTAGTGTTCTCGGCTGCCAAGTGCGAGATCGTGACGCCGGAAAGCGTCGCGTCGAACGTGTTACCACTCGGATCGCGAGCCTCGAAGTGCAGGTGCGGCCCGGTGGATTCGCCCGTGATCCCACGTTTCCCACCCACGTGCCCTGGGTAATGGTTCCGCCGGGCGCTCCGATTGAATCCAGATGTGCGTAAATCGAGGAGAAACCTCCAAAATGCGCGACACGCGCATACAGGCCGAAGCTCTCGTCTCCAAGGTCCTCGTAGGCTAGGAATCCGTTGCCAACGGCCTTCACTGGCTGGCCGTGTAGGTTGCCGGGGCCCGAGAAATCGATAGCCATAGTCCCGAAGTGGGTGTTCACGCCGGGAGGGTTCCCCTCCTCGCGATCCCACGCAACCTCGGCGGGCCACGGGAGACGGAACGGGTTGTAACGTACTAACGGAAAGCCGGATGTGTGCGCTTCCGCTTCTCGATGGTCTGTGGTCGCCAGGAGGAGGAGCGCACTGCCGAGAACCAACACGATGAAACGAGCAATCGTCATTTCCAGCCCTCCGCAACCAGTGCACTAACGATCGCGATGCCTTCCTTCTGTGCCTCCTGCTGGGCTACCAGATCTCCCATGTCATTGACAGCTATCACGACATGGCGTTTCTCGGAGGTTGTGATCCCGACGAATCGCCACGTTCCGCGCATCAACAGCGAATCGGAATCACCGTTCTCCTCGTGTACGCACATTCTCCCCGCGACGATTTCAGCGGGCTTGGAACAACCGGTGATGCTGTACGGATCCGGCCCAGAGAGGTAGATGCCGATCGTTGCGAGGTCACCCTTGCTCAGCCGAACTACAACGTGGCGCTTGCCGGGTTTGGGTACTGCTCCCGCTTCCGGTCCTGGATCTTCGGTCACCGCCCATCCGGCGGGGAGGCAGAGCGCGACCGGGATGGCGAGTGTGGTGACGCGGGCGCCGGTGGCGCAGACATCGGGAAGATTCTGGAGTGCGGAGTCTGGCGATACTTCGTTCGGGTAGGGCCGGGGCGTGGGAATCGCGTTGTAGTCGGTGAGGGGCGGCACCTGTAGAGAGGTCTCAGTGGCCGTGGGCGTAGGCGCCGGCATGAACGCGGGGCAATCGCTGCCGGTGATCTCGACGGTTTGCTGGATAGAGTCAGCTTCGTATTCCAGCACATCGATCGATGAATCGAGCAGCATGATGCTGATGTCGACCGTGGGCTTGCCGGGCGATCGGGCGATCAGGCCGAAAGAGCCGAGGAAGATGGGTTCGGCGCCGGGCGCGAGGCCCGCTTCTTCACGCGCTTTCACGTCATCGGTGGCATCGATGCCTTCGATCGTGCGCGACTCGTTGGGCGCGCCGACGGAGCTGAAGGCGCCGAAGCTATCGGTACCGTTCGCCTCGTCGCGGTAGCCTGGGCTGGCGATGAACGTCCTGGTCGCCGCGCTACCGTCTGTGGCGAGCACTGGCAGTTCGGCGACTTGGGGGCGCTCTGCTGGCAGCTCGAATGCCTCGCGCGGGTACTTGACTGTCACCTCGTACGCTCCGAGCGCCACGGAGACGCCCTGCCGCGAGATTCGCTCCGGAAGTTCATTCAGATAGACATTGCCGGTGATCTCGGCGCCGCAGCCGGCCTCGTCCGGGAGCGATATGCTCCATGTCGCTTCCGGCGCTGGTGAATCAGCGTTGCCCGCGCGGATCGCAAGTGCGATGACGCCGCCGGCGAACAGTGCAAGAGCGATGAGTAAGGTGTTGCGTTTCATGCGACATCCTTTCGGGTCGGTAGATAGCGATCCTACCCCCCCCCCGGCAGAGCGCTGTCAAATTCGCTTCGCACCTGAGTGTCGTACGATCGGCGTCGCCCCGCTGGACGCGCGGCCAACGCGTGCCCTACGGGGAATCTACGCACGAACGAAAGGCCCGCGACAAACGCGGGCCTTTCGTTTGGTTCTTGGTTGTAGGTTCTCGCCGTCTACGCCGATACGTCCTTCACTTCGTCCGCATCGGCTTCGTCGGCGATGATGTCGTCTTCGAATTCTACGTTGCGGCCGCTGCGCGTCATGAGGAGCGGACGGGTGCGGTTGCGGATCGTGTCACCACTGACGACGCACTTCTTGATGTCGGTGCGTGACGGAATCTCGTACATCACTTCCATCAGCGTGTCTTCGAGCACGGTGCGGAGGCCGCGGGCGCCCGTCTTGTGCTGGATCGCTTCCTCGGCGCAGGCCTTCAGGCCGTCGTCCGTGAACGTGAGTTCGACGTTGTCGAGGCCGAAGAAGCGCTGGAACTGGCGGGCGAGCGCGTTCTTCGGTTCGGTGAGAATGCGTACGAGCGCGTCGGCGTCGAGCGTCTCGAGACTGACGACCATCGGCAGGCGGCCGACGAATTCCGGGATCAGGCCGTACTGCAGCAAGTCGTCGTGGGTGACGTGCTTGAGCATCTCGTCGGCCCGCTTCTGCTCGTCCATCTGCTTGTACTCGGCGCCGAAGCCGAGCGAGCGCTTGTCGCGGCCGAGGCGCTTCTCGGTCACCTTGTCGAGGCCTTCGAAGGCGCCACCGCAGATGAACAGGATGTTGCCGGTGTGGATCTGGATGAAGTCCTGGTGCGGGTGC
>CAZRHH010000132.1:0-4741 GCA_964599885.1 uncultured Dehalococcoidia bacterium
GCCGAGCGCGCGCAGCGCCCGCTCTCGCGCCGAGGCGTTCAGCTCGCCGCCGAGTCCTGCCTTCGACGCGCGCGCCTGAACGGACGCGGCCTGCGCCAACGCCGGCATCGCCTTCGGCACGGCATCGAGCAGCGGTTTGTCGCCGCGCTCGTCCTTCTTTAGTTCGTCCCAGTTTCGCAGCACGTCTTGCGCACCCTCGACCACCACGTCGCCAAAGACGTGCGGGTGCCGTCGGACGAGCTTCGCGGCGATCGACGCCAGCACGTCCTCGATGACGAACGTGCCGTCGTCCTCGGCCACCTGCGCGTGCAGCACGACCTGCATCAACAGGTCGCCCAACTCTTCCGCAAGCCGCGCCGGCTCGCCCTCGTCGAGCGCGTCGACGGCCTCGTAGGCTTCCTCCAGCAGATAGCGCTTGAGCGTCTGGTGCGTCTGTTCGAGGTCCCACGGGCAGCCGCCATCCGGCGACCGCAGCTTCGCGATGATCGCGCGCAATCCCTCGAACGTCCGCACATCCTCGATCAGCGCGAGCGGCGGCACGTACAGCGTGCACAGATGGTCGAAGCCCTCGTCGTGGTCGAGCCGCGCCAGCGTCGTGTCGGTGACACTGCCGCCGCCGCCCGCCGACCGCACGATCCGCACCGGATGCTCGGGTGGATACGCCTCGAGCAGCGCCAGCTTCGCCTGAGACGCCGCGCGCCGGTCGTACACCTGCCCGATGATCGTGGGCCGTTGCGGCACGAGCAGCCGCCGCCCGCCGCCAAGCGTCAGCGCGTCGACCATCAGCATGCCGTCGGCCAGCGGATCGACGCCGATCGCCGCGACGACCACATCGAGAAAGCTGACACCGGCGACGATGCGGACGCCGATGCCGGTGTCCGAGGCACGTTGCAGCAACTCGCGCGTCGTCGCCTCGCCGAACAACGGGTGCCCCGGTACTGCGTACACGACGCCGCCCGGTTCCGCAGCCAGCGCCATCACCCGCTCGACGATCGCCGCGTACACGTCCTCAAACGACGCGCCACCGTCATACAACGCATCGAACGACTGGTACCGCGGCCCCATCGGCAGCCCCGCAACCGTCGGATGCCGCGCGGTCCGCAGCCAGACCACGCTGGCGCCCGCGAGCACGTCGCGCGCTTCGACGGTGAGTAGCGACGCGTCGCCGGGGCCGAGGCCGACGATCGTGAGGGCGGCGGGAGTTTCGCTCATGCGCGCAGTATCGCGGTGACACGCGGACTGCGGAAGCGGCCGTCAGGGAACTAGCTCCGCCTCGCCTTGCGCTGAACCGCGCGCGCAACAAACCCGAACCCAAGAGCACCGACAGCGATACTCAAGAAAGAGAGCCACTGCGATTTCGCCGCGCTCCCGTCTCCTCCAGAGCCTGTATCCGGCAACCGCGGCGCCACCGGCGGCGCCACCGCCGTTGCTTCCGGCGGCGGACACACACTCGCGAGCGAGAACACGCCGGCCTCCGACCGAGCGCTTCCAGAAACCGCAACAACCGTCACGCGCAGTGAGTGCCCGCACAGAAACGGCGGAACAGCCGCTGGAAGATTGAATCGCTCAGCGTTCGAGCCAACCGGGTACGTTGCGTTGAATGGCTGGTCGCCAGTCACGACGTACGAAATTTCGAACCCAGTTTCGGTGGCCGCGTTGTCAGTCCACGTCACAACTCTTGCGGTAAGTGAAACGTCGACCTCGGTAGGCGCGGCGACCGCCGTTGCCGTGGTGCTTGGTTCAGGAGTCCCACCGGCTAACGCTCGGGCAGGGAATCCCAACGACGCAATAACCAGGATCGCAAGCGCCGCGGCGAAAGGATTGAGTTTCATACGACCTCCTTGGGTTCGCTCATGCGCGCAGTATCGCGTCGGCGCGCGGACTGCGGAAGCGGCAAGCCGACCAGCGACAAGCCTTCCGTCAGTTGCCATGCGGTGATGAGCGCCAGGGATGTCACGACGCGCGGCTCGAGCGAAGCGCCAGGATCAGTGGGTCAATATGCGGCGAGTCGTTAGTCGGTGACGCGGCACAAGCGTCTGACGACGCCGGCCAGTGAGTGGACCCAGTTGAGGGCGGCCAGGATCTCGGGATGTCGCGCGCATCGTTATCAGTACACGGGGCAGGATGACTTCGGCGCCTTCTCGAGCGCGCATGTTGAGCCAGAATTCGCGGCCCAGATATGCGCTCGAAAAGACGATGACCAACGTGATTGCTGCGAAGAAGATCATGCCTCAGCGTGATCCGGCCGCCGCTACAGGAGCATCACAAAACGCCGCACTGTCAGCGTCTCTCGCATTGCATTCCGTGCCGAACAATGGTGCATTCACACCATTAGCCCGACTGGAGGCGATGTGCTATCACATCGCTACCGTCCGGCCGAATCCGAGGAGCCCCCGTGTTCAAGAAGCTGCTGGTGGCCAATCGCGGCGAGATCGCGCTGCGCGTCATGCGCACGGCGCGCGAGATGGGCATCGCCACCGTCGCCGTCTACTCGGCCGCGGACCGCGAGATGCTCCACGTCCGCTACGCCGACGAGGCCTACTACATCGGCGAGGGCCCGCCCCTCGAGAGCTATCTCAACTACGAGAAGATCCTCGACGTCGCCAAGTCGGCCGGCGTCGATGCCGTCCACCCCGGCTACGGCTTTCTGAGCGAGCGCACGGAGTTCGCGCGCGCTTGCGCCGACGCCGGCATCACGTTCATCGGCCCGTCGCCGGATGTCGTCACGTCGCTCGGCGACAAGGTGACAGCCCGCCGGACGATGATCGCCGCCGGCGTACCCGTCGTCCCCGGCACCGAAGGCCGCGTGACGGCGGACGAAGCGCTAAAGCTCGCCGATGGCGTCGGCTTCCCGCTGATGATCAAGGCGGCGGCGGGCGGCGGCGGCAAAGGCATCCGGCTCGTGCGCACGCCGGAAGAAATCGAAGCGGCGGTGCGCGTCGCCTCGAACGAAGCGCAGTCGGCGTTCGGCGATGGCGGCGTCTTTCTCGAACGCTATCTCTCCCCCGTGCGCCACGTCGAAGTGCAGATTCTTGCCGACACGCAGGGCAACGCCGTCGCGCTCGGCGAACGCGAGTGCTCCGTCCAGCGCCGTCACCAGAAGCTGCTCGAAGAGTCGCCTTCCACCGTCATCGACCAGCCGACGCGCGAGAAGATGATGGCCGCCGCGGTCGCTGCCGCGACGGCCTCCGGCTACTACAACGCCGGCACCGTCGAGTTCCTCTACGACCCGCCCTCGAAAGAGTTCTTCTTCCTCGAAGTCAACACGCGGCTACAGGTCGAGCATCCGGTCACCGAATGGCTCTGCGGGCGCGACCTTGTCCGCGACCAGATCCGCATCGCAGCGGGCGAACCGCTCGGGTTCGCGCAAGACGACGTCAAACTGCGCGGGCACGCGATCGAGTGCCGGATCGCCGCCGAGGATCCGTACAACAACTACATGCCGTCGCTGGGGCGCATCGCCTTCGTCAGCGAGCCGAGCGGGCCGGGCGTGCGCGTCGACAGCAGCATCTTCAGCGGAGTCGATATTCCGTACTTCTACGACCCAATGCTGGCCAAGCTGATCGTCTGGGCGGCGGACCGCCCGAGCGCGATCGAGCGCATGAAGCGCGCGCTCAGCGAGTACGTCATCGTCGGCATCCAGACGAACATCCCGTTCCATCTGCAACTGCTCGACGACCCGCGCTTCATCGCCGGCGAAGTACACACCGGCTTCCTCGACAACGATTTCAAGATGATCGAACCCGCCGCGCCGACGGAAGAAGAGCGCATCGCGCTGCTGCTCGCCGCCGTGATGTCGCACGAACGCCGGAGCAAAAACGGCGCTCAGCCAGCGATCATCAACGGGCCGGCGAGTGGTTGGCGTGACTCGGGGCACGAGCGACAGATAGCGAGTGGGCAAGTAGCGAGCGGACAGGGGCGTTGGCGGCGAAATACCGGCTAAAGCTCGGCAACGCAGACCACGAACTCGAAGTCGAGCCCGACGGCGCCGGCGGATATCGCGTCAAGCTGGCCGATAGCTCGTCCGTGGTCACGCTGAAGCGCATTAACGATTCCGCGCGCTACTCGCTGATCATCGATCACAAGACGTATGACGTCTTCGCCGAAGAGGGGCCGCACGGGTTCCACTTCATCATCGACGGCCGCGCCGTCGCGATTGGCACGCAGACGGGCCGACGCGCGGGTGGCCCCGGCTCGCTCGATGTCGATGCCGGCGGCGAATGGGTGCTGAAGTCACCGATGGCCGGCGTCGTGCTCGACGTGAAGGTGAAGGCGGACGAAGAGGTGATGCAGGGCCAGGTACTCGCCGTCGTCGAAGCGATGAAGATGCAGAACGAGCTCACGGCGCGGCGAGACGGCACCGTAAAAGCCGTCTATGTCACCGCCGGCCAGCGCGTCGACCAGGGCGCGCCGCTGCTGGTGCTGCTGTAGCGCGTCGCTACAACGATTTGCGCGGTTTCAACGACTGGTGTGTGGTGTTTGGTGTCTGGGCTAAGGCAGCGGGTCCGGTTCGCTACGCCACGCCAGTTCTTCACCCCCTACTTCCCAACAGCCCATCCTGAGCCGATATACTGTCGTGTAACTCGGCCTCGAAGCCGGGCAGATGATTCACAGGAGACAGGCATAGCTAAAGACCTTCGCATCAACGAGAAGATCCGCGTCCGGGAAGTGCTCGTCATCGACGATGACGGCCAGAAACTGGGCGTGATCTCCATCCAGGACGCCCTCAACATGGCGCGCG
>CAZRHH010000133.1:0-4686 GCA_964599885.1 uncultured Dehalococcoidia bacterium
GCACGACGTGAGCAGCAGGCCGTCGCGCGCGGCACGATCGATGTTTGGCGTCGCCGCGCCGACGGCGATGCCGCCGCCATAGCAGCCGAAGTCGCCCCAGCCGACATCGTCCATGAGGATCATGACGATATTGGGGCGCTTGCCGGTGCGGGCGACGTGGGCGTCGAGGCGCGCGCGCGCGGCGGTGTCCTGCCCTTCGTGGACGAACGCGGGTTCGCGGTGCTCGGCTGTGGCGACTGTGTCGGCGGCGATGGGGTCGTGCATGCGCCGGTATCCGTTCGTGGTGGGTGTTGTTGGGTGTGGGCGTAGGCTATCGAGCGGGGGGATGGGGGGCTAGATCGAGCGCCTGAAGCGAGACGAGTTCACCGCAGAGGCGCAAAGGACGCAGAGGGACGCAAAGGTTTAGAGATGGAGTTCGTTTCGTAATTTTCATGTTTTTCTCGTGCTGCCTCACCCGCCGGCCCCCTCTCCGGCTTCGCGGAGAGGGGGAGCTTGGGTTGGGAGTTCGTTTCGTAATTTTCATGTTGTTGAGTTCGTTTCGTAGTTTTCGTGCTCCGGAGTTCGTTTCGTAATTTTCATGTTGCGGAGTTCGTTTCGTAATTTTCATGTTTTTTTCAGGGTCGCAGCGGCTTTTGGGCGCATTGGCGGTTGGGGCGCAATGCGGCGTTGTGAGGTTAGCGCGGGTTGGCGGGGAGCTGTAAGGGGTGAGTGTCGCTGGGGTGGCCTCGCCATGTCGCGCCGATTCGAGTCACCGCGCCTGGAGACGGTGTTGAGCGCCATAGTAGAAGAAAAGCTTGTTCTGCTCCAACCGTTGCTGGCGTTCCGCGCGTTGTTCGGCGACCGCCTTGGCGAGCAGACCGGCGCCGACGGCGTATGCCGCCGCGCTGCCCAATATCGACGAGAAGCCGGCGGCGGTTGAAATAAGCAAACCGAGCGCCGAGCTCGACGCGGGAACGAGGATTGCTTCGGGAGCGCGCCGCATTATCGTCCGCACGAGCGTGTTCGCTCGAACCTCCTCCTCAATGTCCAGAACTGCAGGCTCAACCTCACGTCGGAAGAGAAGCTCGGCTTCGGTCGAGAAGGTGCGATCCCATGACGCGCTTTCAATCATCGTCGAATAGGAGATCATCGCGGAGCGGAATCTGATTAACGCGCGGTCTAACTCGCGCCTAATCGCGAGTATCTCTTCGATTGATGCCTGATCGAATAGAGGCAGACGTTGGAGAACGTCGGCTGCAAGCCCTGCGACTCGCGCCTTGTGCTCATCGGGCGCATCGGTCGGTATCAACCCCTCGCGCACCGCGGCACCGACCAGTGTTCCTGTTTGATCGTCGAAGAGGGGGTACGAGTCAGCTGAAACGATCGCGTCCGACACGGAACGAAAGAACGCCTTGACGGCTTCATCCGTATCAGTCGGATATATGTCGAGCTCGACAAGCCCGGTGTTCAGTGCATCGGCAATCCCATCGATCCCTGCTTCATGCGCGATTTTCACGACCATCGACTGAACATCGTCCCACACGCGGTTGATGGACTCACTTAATTTGCGGAGCAAGAGAAGTTCTTCGCGGGAGCGATGCTGCCGTCGCCTGAGACTCTTGACCGTGTCGAAGGCTTGCCCGGCAGTTGGGTCGTTGCCCGCCGCTAGGATGACCCAGGATCGCATCGCGTCGAGGCGTTGAGCTTCAGTCAAGAGCCCTATCTGAGAGACGACCGCGATCATCGAGCCACCGATGCTGCAGAACTTGATCCGGTCGCCATATAACAAGCCGACGTTCAACAAAGCTAGATCGTGTGACAGCGTCAGGCGGCCATCGTTGTCCGACAGCGGGCCAGTCCCGATGGTGATGTGAAGAGCCGACTGCGTCTGAGGCACGGCGACCGCCTTTCGAACGGGAGCGCCATCAACTGTACAAAACCTGGCAATCAGATTGCGAAGAGTCGGTCCCAGGCGCGGGTGTGGTCTTTGCTCCTCTCTGTTAAGGGCTTCGACTTCACAGGGGTTTTCGTCAGCCGACGGGCCATTCCGAGAGTTATCCTGCACCACGCCTCCAGGCGGCGGCTAGAGTGAGCGCGAGTCCGGTGAACGAGGAGCATCCATCATGACCACAGACACGCGACGGACCGAGATCATCGACGGCGCGGCGCCGGACGCCGCTGCGGGTAGCGCTGCGTTCAACACGGCCGCCAAGGCGGAGCGGTATGACTCCGAGCGGTATCTGGGGGCTACGGGGCTGAACTGGTGGACTAGCGATCCTACGTTGCAGCGGACGTTGCGGTACTTCATGGAGCAGGCGGATTTGGATTGGGCGGAGCCGCATCTTGCGAAGTGGGGGGCGCTGATGGGCGGGCCTGTGTCGGAGCGGGCGGAGGCGACGGACCGCAATCCGCCGCGGCTCGTGCGGTACGACCGGTGGGGGCACGACGTCAGCGAAGTGGTGATGCCGGAGTCGGCGCTGGCGACGAAGCGCGACGTGATCGAGCATCGCTTCTCGTCGAAGAAGATGATCGCGGCGGCGCAGGCGGCTGGTGTGCGCACGGATCTGCCGTCGATGGCGTCGTCGTACATGCTCAACCAGGCGGACCTCGGCACCGCGTGCGCGATCGGCACGGGGTCGGCGATGATCCAGCGCCTCGTCGCGGAGTTCGCGCCGACGGATATTCGCGAGCTTGTACTCAGCAAGTTCGAGTCGGGCGAGTGGGAGGGCGAGACGGCGCAGATGTTCACCGAACGCACGGGGGGCTCCGACCTCGGCGCGATGGAGACGACGGCCGTGCCCGACGGTGACGGCTACCGGCTGAACGGCCTTAAGTGGTTCGCGTCGAACGCCAACGGCAAAGTGTTCGTCGTGCTGGCGAAGCCGGTCGGCGCGCCGGACAACGTGAAGGGCGTCTGCTCGTTCCTCGTGATGCGGCAGCGGCGCGACGGATCACCGAACGGCGTACACATTCGTCAACTGAAAGAGAAGCTCGGCACGCGCGCGGTCGCATCGTGCGAGATCGAGTTCGTCGACGCGGAGGCGTTCCTGATGTCGGGCGTGCCGCTCGACGGCGAGGTGGCGGGCGGCGACGGGCAGGGGCTGGCGCGAATGATGCAGATGACGAACGACGCGCGGATCGGCGTTGCGTTGATGGGGCTCGGATGCGCGCGGCGGGCGCTCGTCGAGTCGCTGTGCTACGCGTCGGCGCGGTCGGCGTTCGGCAAGCGGCTCGTGGATCACCCGCTGATGAAGCGCAAACTCGCCGAGATGATCGTCGACGTCGAAGCGGGGCTGGCGATGATCATGGACGGCGCGGGATACACGAACCATCAGCGCGAGCGCGAGGGGCGGCAGAAGATGCGCCTGGCGCCGGCCGTCGTGAAGCTGAAGACGGCGCGACTCGGCGTGACGATGGCGAGCGACGCGATCGAGATTCACGGCGGCAACGGTTACATCGAGACGTGGCCGGTGGCGCGCATTCTGCGCGACGCACAGGTCAACACGATCTGGGAGGGCCCGGACAACATCCTTTGCCTCGACGTGCGGCGCTCGATCGAGCGCGAAGAGGCGGACGGCCCGTTCATGGATCGACTGCGCGAGGCGGTGACGAACGCGGGCGAATCGCCGGCGGCGAACGTGGTGGCGCAGCGCGTCGACGATCTGGACCGTGCGATCGATGCGTGGAAGGCGCTCGACCGACCAACGGGCGAAGGGCGGCTCTTTCCGCTGGCGCAGTTCATGGGCGACGTCTACGCGGGGGCGCTGCTGGTCGAGCAGGCGGAGTGGGAGTTGCGGGAATTCGGTGACACGCGCAAGGGCGTCGTGGCGGATCTGTTCGTGCGGCGGTATCTCGACGATCGCTCGCCGCTGCGCGGGATCGACGCGGCGGACGATCCGGCGATCGAGCATTTTGATGTGCTGGTGGCTGGGGCGTTGGTGGACTCGCGGGCGCGGTAGGTTTTCGGTTCACCGCAAAGGCGCAGAGGACGCAGAGGAGCGCAAAGGGTCTACGAGTTCGTTTTTCACCACAGAGGCACAGCGGCACAGAGGATTTCTGTGGGTAGATTCAGGGCGCTGAGTACGAATTGTGGGTGTTGCGCGAGACGAACGGGACGGATCTGAAGGTTCGTCCCTGGGTTTTGTGTCATGCGCCTCGCGCGGAAGGGATCGCCGTTACCAGGTGATTGTGCCGGGGGCGCCTTCGATCGCGCCGTGCTGCGTGCGGAGCCGCACTGCGCCGAGGGCGCGGAGGGAGCCGTGGGCGTCGGGGGTGAGGCGGAAGGTTTCGCTTTCGAAGGCGCCGCCGTTGCCGATTTGGAGCGCGCCGTCGGTGGCGGGTTCGATGCCGAGGAGGCGGAGGTAGGCGAGCAGCGGGGCGGAGTGGCTGTGCATGTTGTTGACGGGGAACTGTTGCATCGACAGGCCGGGCATGTGCCAGGTGTGGCCGGCGCGGGGTGATTCGGGGGCGTTGTAGGCGTCGGGGCCGGAGAGTGTGCCTTCCCAGATGTTGGGGTAGGCGGCGATGTGCGCGGCGAGCGTCATGCGGCGCCATTCGTCCCATGCGAGTTCGGGCGCGAGGCGCGCAGCCGCCCAGACGAGCGTCATGTTGATCGAGAACCAGGCGCCGCCGGCGGTGCCCTCGCCGGGGAGGCCCATGACGTCGCCTTCTGGCGCGACGGGCCATCGGAGGCGGGCGCCGAGGCGG
>CAZRHH010000134.1:0-4353 GCA_964599885.1 uncultured Dehalococcoidia bacterium
CGGGCGTGGGTTCGTTCGGCGGGCGGGCGCGGCTGCGGGTCGTGTGGGCGGGGCTGGCGGGCGACATCGATGCGCTCAACGCGACGGCCGCGCTCATTGAGGCCGCGCTGGCGCCGCTCGGCTTCCCGGCGGAGCGCCGCCCGTTCGCCGCGCACCTGACGCTCGCCCGTGTCCGCGACGACGCGACGCCGGAGATGCGTGCCCGAATTCACGCTACGCTCGCGTCGTACGAGCCGGCGCCGCTGCCGGAGTTTCGCGCGGACGCGGTAAGCCTGATGCGCTCGACGATCGGACGCGGCGGCGCGGTGTACGACGCGCTGGCGCGGGTAGAGCTGGTGGACGCGGGTCCGGCGAACGAGTTCGTTTCGTAATTTTCATGCCGTGAGTTCCGTCCTAGCTTCGGGCGGCGGAGTTCGTTTCGTAATTTTCACGTTGCGAGTTCCGTCCCAGCCTCAGGCGGCGGAGTTCGTTTCGTAATTTTCTTGCTGCGAGTTCCGTCGTAGCTTCGGGCGGCGGAGTTCGTTTCGTAATTTTCGTGCGACGAAGTTCGTTTCGTAGTTTTCATGCGGGAGTCCGTTTCGTAGTTTTCGGTGGCCCGTGCGCGGGGCGCGTGGATGATGGAGCGCAGGTGATATTTCATCAGCGTGGCTATTGTGGCGGTGCGGCGTGCGATCTCGAAGCGGCGCGTGTCACTGGTGTGGTAGCCGGGTGTCGCCGCTTGAAGTCGCTACTCCGCGAACGCTGCGAACACAAAGTCCGCGTCGTACGGGAACTCCCGAAGCGAGCCATCGCGCAACACGACGATGTACCGATCGCTTGGGCGCGTATGTCCTAGGCGAGCGGGCTACGACTCCTGCTGGCGCTCTCGCTTGAACTTCTCCTCAAGCCATTCGAGCGCGTAACGTTGGTCCGAGATCGTCGCGCGGCGTAGCTGCCGCATGAGCTGCAACCGATCCGGCTTGGGCGGCGCCGTCGCGGCCAAGCCCTCATTGCAGTTCGTGCAGACCGCCCGGAGGTTGTTCGGTGTGTCATCTCCGCCGAGCGACTTGTCGACGATGTGCCCCATCGTGAGACGAACAGTTCGTGAGGTTTCATACGGGTCCGCATCGCCTGCGGCCAGCCCACACATCTGGCACGTGTAGCCGTTTCGTTCGAGAACCCAAGCCCTTGTTTCCTTGCTAATCCCTCGCGCCATCAACGGTCGCCTGTGATCCGTGAGGAGCAAGTACTGGCCGGGCTTCAAGTCGTTCCGGTCGCGATGCGACAGAATTTGATAGCCGTCCTCATCGCGAAGCTCGCGTAAGCGTCGAGCCCATTCGCTCTTGTTACCAGAAGCCTCGCGGATCTCGTCTCCGGTGAGAACACGATTCACGTTGGCTAGCAGGAACTCGAGGATTCGGCGTTTTGAGCCGGGTTCCTTCGCCATCAGGAGACGGGGATCGCGGGAGGTGCGAGCTTGAGTTGCCCTGCAACCGGCACCTCCAATCCTGACAGTGCGGCTCGGATCGCGGTACCAATGGCTTCCGCGAACGGGGGCGGGAAAGCGTTACCGATTTGGCGGTAAGCGGCGGTCTTCCGGCCAGTGAACTGCCACTCGTCAGGGAAGCCCTGCAACCTCGCAACCATGCGTAGCGTTAGCTTAGGGGTACCGTCGGTTGGGAAGTCTCCGTCTGGAGGTGCATCAGCTAAGCCCCGGCCGTCGACGGACATCGAGAGCCAGTCTGCGCGAGCGCGGCTGGGGCCAAGATCAGGCCCTCCGTGCTTTTTTGAACCGCCGACGATTGTCGGCGCCACGCGGTTGGCCCGCTTTGCCCAAGCGCTAGCGCCCCGCCACCCGTTTGAAGCCATAAGGTCCCTAACCGTCTCACCGACCGACGGCGGAAGCCTCGCGGGCAGAGGCCAATGAAAATTGGCCGCGTAAGGTGCCTTGAGCGCGACGAGTATGAACCGCGGGCGGAGTTGCGGGACGCCGAACATCGACGCGTTCAACAACCGCCACGAGGCTTCGTAACCCAGCCTATCGAGTTCGGCCAGTAGCTCGGCGCGATATGCACTGAACCGCTTGCTCGACAGCCCGCGGACGTTTTCGATCATGATCGCTTTCGGGTTCATCTGTTCGGCGATACGCAGCACCTGAGGGAACAAGTCCCTCTCGTCGAGATCTCCGAGCTGCTTCCCCGCTATCGAAAATGGCGGGCACGGAACGCCGCCCGCCAGCAGGTCGACGCCTTGGTAGTGACGGCCATCCACGACGTAGATGTCACCCTCCAGTACGTCCCACGCCGGACGATTGGCGCGTAGCGTCATGCACGCATCGTGATCAATGTCTATCGCTGCGGTGTGCTGGAAGCCGGCCCGTTCTAACCCCAACGATTGCCCACCTGCGCCCGCACACACCTCAAGCACTGTGAAGGAACTCATGAGCTGCTCATGTCGTTGAGGCGGCTGAGAAGCCTCTGCGTGTCGGCTTCGAGTCTGCATTCGCGAACTGTCACGACTATCCATCCTTGGCGTCGAAGCGTGGCGGCTGATCGTTTGTCTCGGGCCGTGTTGTTAGCGATTTTAGGGGCCCAGTATGAGGCGTTGGATCGCGGTATTGACGCCATCTTACACGCATGCCCATGCCAAAAGCATCCATGGACGAACACCGCAACATGCAGCCTCGGAAGCACGAGATCTGGTCGTCCGGCGAGGTCGCGCCTGTGGAGGCGGAACCGGAACCCCGCTCCGTGCACGGCACTCCGCACCGCTAGTTCGGGCTTCGTGTTTACACTCTTGATCGCCGCCATATTGCGGCTTCGCCCTGCCGTTGGGGGTATTAGAATCATAGGTGAGTCAGTCTGGACAGACTCGCTCGCAGATATCAAGCTAGAAAGCGGCGGGCCGTTTCCAGCCCGCCGCTTCCATCGTTGTCCGTACGAGCACCGCCGCTCCGGCTTACACCTCGCGGTATTCGCCTTCTACGGTGCCCTCTTCGGGGGTGCCTTCGGCTTCGGGGGACGGCTGGTCGCCGTCGGCGCCGTTTTCGCTTGGGGCGCCCTGCGCGCCGTAGACGGCGGCGCCGATCTTCTGCATCGTCTCCGATAGCTCCGTCGTCGCGTTGCGGATACCGTCGGCGTCACCCGATTGCAGCTGGCTGCGCACCGCGGCGACCTTGCCTTCCACTTCCGACTTCAGGTCGGCGTCGATCTTGTCGGTGTTCTCGCGGACCGTCTTCTCGGCGTTGTAGGCGAGACTGTCCGCCGTGTTGCGCACCTCGATCTCGTCGCGGCGCTTGCGGTCCTCGTCGGCGTGCAGCTCGGCTTCGCGCTGCAGCTTCTCGACTTCCTCCTTCGACAGACCGCCGCCCGCCGTGATCGTGATCTTCTGTTCCTTGCCGGTCGCCTTGTCGCGCGCCGACACGTTGAGAATGCCGTTCGCGTCGAGGTCGAACGTCACCTCGACCTGCGGCACGCCGCGCGGCGCGGGCAAGATGCCATCGAGGATGAAGCGGCCGAGCGACTTGTTATCGTTCGCCATCGCCCGCTCGCCCTGCAGAATGTGGATCTCGACGCTCGGCTGGTTGTCCGCCGCCGTCGAGAACACCTGGCTCTTGCTCGTCGGGATCGTCGTGTTGCGCGTGATCAACGGCGTCGATACGCCACCGAGGGTTTCGATGCCGAGCGTCAGCGGCGTCACGTCGAGCAGCAGCACGTCGCGCACTTCGCCCTTCAGCACGCCCGCCTGGATCGCCGCGCCGATCGCCACAACCTCGTCCGGGTTAACGCCGCGGTGCGGCTCCTTGCCGAAGAACTCGCGCACCTTCTCTTGCACGAGCGGCATGCGCGTCTGCCCGCCGACGAGCACGATCTCGTCGATCTGCGCAGCCGTCACGCCCGCGTCCTGCATCGCCTGCTTCAGCGGCACGAGCGTCTTCTCGACGAGCTCACCGACGAGTTGTTCGAGCTTCGCGCGCGTGACGTTGATCGCCATGTGCTTCGGCCCGGCCGCGTCCGCCGTGATGAACGGCAGGTTGACTTCCGTCTGCTGCGCGCTGGAAAGCTCGATCTTCGCTTTCTCTGCCGCTTCCTTCAGCCGCTGCAGCGCCATCCGGTCCTGCTTCAGGTCGATGCCCTGCTCGCGCTTGAACTCGCTGACCAGGAAGTCGATGATCCGCTGGTCGAAGTCGTCGCCGCCGAGGTGCGTGTCGCCGTTCGTCGACTTCACCTGGAACGTGCCTTCGCCGAGTTCGAGGATCGAGATGTCGAACGTGCCGCCGCCGAGGTCGTAGACGGCGATCAGCTCTTCGTGCTTCTTGTCGAGCCCGTAGGCAAGCGCCGCCGCCGTCGGCTCGTTGATGATGCGCAGCACTTC
>CAZRHH010000135.1:0-4221 GCA_964599885.1 uncultured Dehalococcoidia bacterium
GGGAAGCGGGAAGCGGGAAGCGGGAAGCGGGAAGCGGGTAGCGGGAAGCGGGAAGGGGGAAGGGGGAGGGCGGATTCGACGGATGGTGCGGTTGTGGCGTTAGGTTGCGAGGGCGTTGATGTTGAGGGTGACGGTGACGTTGTCGCTGGCGATGGCGCGGGCGGCGCCGGCGGGGGCGCTGCGGCCGAGGCCGAAGGCGCGGCGGCTGAGGGTGGTGGTGGCGGTGAAGCGTGCGGGTGATGCGCCGCCGGCGTCCTGTGAATCGTCGTCGAACACCGCGTCGAGTTCTACTTTTCGGGTGATGTCGCGGATCGTGAGGGCACCGACGACGCGGAATTCGTTGTCGTCCATGCGCTCGACGCGCGTGCTTTGAAACGTGATCGCTGGGAAGCGCGTCGCATCGAAGAAATCGCGCGACCGGAGGTGCCTATCGCGCAGGCGGTTGCCGGTGTCGAGCGTCGCGACGGCGATGGATGCAGCCACGGAGGATCGATCGGGTTTGTGGTCGTTGAGGTACAGCGTGCCTTCGACGGCGCCGAGGCGGCCCTTGAGGGTGGCGAAGACGACGTACTTCATCGAGAACCGGGCGACGGAGTTCTCCGGGTCGATCGTCCATCTGCCGGTCGCGGCGGTCGCGGGGAGGGTGGCTCTCATGAAGCCGAGCCGCGGGGGATGAGGATGGCGAAGCCCATGCCGAGGGCGGCGAGTGAGGAGAGGCTCGGGACGATGGGACGGAGAAGCGCGGGGAGGCCGCTGATGTCGGGGAGCGGCGTGCCGGGCGAGAAGACGATGGCGTCGGCCGTACGCTCGCGGCCGCGGAGCCAGTAGCGCGCGGCGGGCGTGGTGGCGAGGTTCTTCAGCCATAGCGAGCGCTCGCCGCGGACGGTGCTGATGAGCAGAAGATTGCCGACCTGCGTGGCGGTGACGGGGACGCGGCGGGGCTTGCCGGACTGCCGGCCGGTGGTTTCGAGCACGATGAAGCCGGTTGGCCAGAGGCACGGGGAGCCGAGGCCGGCGCGTATGGCGGGTTCGGCGGCGCGGTTTATCGTGCGGAAGAAGTTGGTCTCGAGGTTGGGCGAAGCGGTCACGCGGCCTCCTCCTGCGTGATGCTATCGGCCTGGGCGTGGGAGTTGGGATAGCGACGGGCATCGAGTTGGGTTGCAGTTGGGTTGCGATGTTGGCGGTGGGGCTGGGCGGCGCACCAGATGACAGAGATGGATGGCGCGAGGTATGACGGAGTGGGCGGCGCGGCGAGGCTTTACGGAGCTGAAGTTCCTCGCTACAGGGGGAAGGCGCGGTAGCGGTTACGAGCGCAATCGCACCGGCCGCGTTCGTGGGCGTGCGTAAGAGTGATGATTTGCTGATGGTGGGGGTGGCTGATAGACTTTGGGCTGAAAGACGAGGATGAATGGCGTTAACTGTAGAGCGTAAAGCTGAAGTGATCAGCGAGCACAAGGGACACGAGACGGACACGGGTTCGGCGGAAGTCCAGGTGGCGCTCCTGACGGAGCGGATCAACGGCCTGACGGAACACCTGAAGGCAAACCGGCACGACTTTCACACGCAACGCGGGCTGTTGAAGCTCGTGGGGCAGCGGCGCCGGCAGCTCGCGTACCTCAACAAGACAGACGTGACGCGTTACCGCGCGATCCTCGCAAAGCTCGGCCTCCGCAAGTAGGGGGCCGCTTCTATTTTTCGGGCGCGGCGAAGCCGCGTGCTGAGTGCGACCGGCAGGGATCGGCGCAACAGCGACCGGTTCAGGGACCGGCGCAATAAACAAGAGTCACCCTCGAGCATGGTCAGAAGGCACGGAACGCTGCTGCGGCAGCCGCCACGACCCACCGATCTCCCCTCGAGCCGTGGACATGCCGCAGAGAGTCGGCAACCGCCCCAGAAGGGGCACAAGGCGTCACACCAATTGTGATCATGGCTCGAGTGAGCCGCGGGCGCGCCGGGTGGCGTGATCCCGCCGAGGATGGAGGATCCTGAAGCACTATGGCAGACATTAAGTCAGTATCACGCGAGATCGGCGGCAAAACGCTGACCATCGAAACGGGACGCGTCGCCAACCTGGCCGGCGGCGCCGTGACCGTGACGTACGGCGACACGGTGTTGCTCGTCACTGCGACGATGGCGCGGACGCCGCGTCCCGGCATGGACTTCTTCCCGCTTACGATCGACTTCGAAGAGAAGCTGTACGCGATCGGCAAGATCCCCGGCTCGTTCTTCCGCCGCGAAGGCCGGCCATCGACGGAAGCGATCCTCAGCGCCCGGCTGACGGACCGGCCGCTGCGGCCGCTGTTCCCGAAGGGGATGCGCAACGAAGTGCAGGTCGTCATCACGGTGCTGTCGGCGGACCGCGAGAACAACCCGGATGTGCTCGGCACGCTGGGGGCGTCCGTGGCGTTGGGCATCAGCGAGGTGCCGTTCAACGGGCCGGTGAGCTCGGTGCGCGTCGGCTACATCGACGGGCAGTACGTGACGAACCCGACGTTCGAGCAGCTCGACGAGAGCCTGATCGACGTCGTCGTGGCGGGGACGCGGTCGGCGATCATGATGGTCGAAGCGGGCGCGAATGAAGCGAACGAGGAGATCATTCTCGGCGCGTTCGAGTATGCGCAGCAGCAGAACCAGGCGCTGATCGACATGCAGGAAGAGCTGATCGGCATGATCAGGCCCACGAAGTGGGAGTACACGCCGTCGGTGGTTCCGGACGAACTGAAGAAGAAGGTCTTCGCCGACCTCGGCGGCAACGACACGGAGTTCCTCGCGATGGCGAAGGACGAGCGCCAGGGGAGCCTCGACGAACACAAGGCGAAGCTCGTCGAGTCATACGGCGAGGAATACGGCGAGAAGGCCGTCGGCGAGGCGCTCGACGCCTTCATGAAGAAGACCGTGCGCGATTCGATCCTCAACAACGACAAGCGCCCCGACGGCCGCGACTCCAAGACGGTGCGCGAGATCACGTGCGAAGTCGGCATTCTGCCGCGGACGCACGGCACCGGGCTGTTCACGCGCGGACAGACGCAGGTGCTGAGCATCACGACGCTCGGTGGCGTCGGTGATGCGCAGCGGCTCGACACGCTGTCGCCTGTCGACAGCAAGCGCTACATGCATCACTACAACTTCCCGCCGTACTCGGTTGGTGAGACGGGCCGCATGGGCGGCGCCGGCCGGCGCGAACTCGGCCACGGTGCGCTTGCGGAGCGTGCGGTGATGCCGGTGCTGCCGAGCGTCGAAGACTTTCCGTACACGATTCGCGTCGTGTCGGAGGTGCTTTCGAGCAACGGCAGCACGTCGATGGGTTCGGCCTGCGGAAGCACGTTGTCGCTGATGGACGCGGGCGTGCCGATCACGGCGCCGGTGGCCGGCGTGGCGATGGGCCTGATCATGGGCGAGAACGGCAACTACAAGGTGCTGACCGATATCGCGGGGCTCGAAGACTCGATGGGTGATATGGACTTCAAGGTTGCGGGCACGGAGAAGGGCATCACCGCGCTACAGATGGACATCAAGATCCAGGGCATTCCGATGGAAGTGATGAAGGCGGCGGTGACGCAGGCGCGCGAGGGCAGGCAGTTCATCATGAGCAAGATGCTTGAGGTGATCTCCGAGCCGCGCGACAACATGTCGCCGTTCGCGCCACGGATGTACCGGCTGCAGATCGACCCGCAGAAGATCGGCACGGTCATCGGCCCGGGTGGCCGCGTGATCCGCTCGATCATCGAAGAGACCGGTTGCAGCGTCGACATCGAAGACGACGGCTCGGTGTTCATCGGCGGTTCGGACGAAGAGTCGGCGCGGCGTGCGATCGACATCATCGAAGGCATGACGAAGGACGTGGAAGTCGGCAAGGTGTACCACGGCAAGGTGACGCGGCTGATGAACTTCGGCGCGTTCGTCGAGATTGCGCCAGGCAAGGAAGGTCTGATGCACATCTCGGAGATCGCGGATTACCGCGTGCCGAGCGTCGAGGACGCCGTGAAGTCGGGCGACGAAGTGGAAGTGATGGTCGTCGAGATCGACAGCATGGGGCGCGTGAATCTTTCACGCCGCGCTGTGCTTGAGGGCGAGACGGACGCGGCAGCAGTGGTCGCGCGACAGCAGGCAGAACGCAACAACCGGCCGGACCGCGGCGATCGCGGCGGACCCCGTCGCGACGGCGGCGGTGGTGGCGGTGGCTACAACCGTGGTGGTGGCGGCGGCGGCGATCGTGGTGGC
>CAZRHH010000136.1:0-4194 GCA_964599885.1 uncultured Dehalococcoidia bacterium
TGCATTCCAATACGACATCTCAGCGCAGCGAGGCCGGGGCGGCGGAGCGCCGTTCGTGCCGCGCATCCATTCGGGCAGGAACTTCTGGTAGCGGTCGACCGATGCCGGAGCGTCCGTGCGCGCGGCATCCCTGACCGGCCCGCGGCGTTTATTGCGGTTGTTCTTTTGTGCCATGAGTCCTCGTCGACATCCGTGTATACGCAGATACGGCGCCAAACGCGCGATCTGCTGGTCTGAGTATCGTCATATTGGCGGCGCAAGAGAGGGGAGAATCTTGCGGGGTGCCGATAGCCGTTGCCTGGCTACATTCACTCTAGACGTAAATGCGGGAGTTTGTAAATAGCGGCGCCGCACGAATGTATCTCGGATCCGTTGCGCGGGATGGTGGTTACGGGGGCGTTTCTGGGGTTCTGCGGGCAGCCTGGACGACGCCTGGAGGCAGAACGGGCCAAACGATGCGTCACGCGCGTTTGCGGACGGTGCGTTTTGTCAGCACTTCGCGGGCGCCCAGCTCGACGATACGGGCTTCGATTTGATCCCGTTCGATGGTCATGAGGGCGACGGTTTGGGTGCGGTGGAACCCGGTGCGTCCCGCCGCTCCCGGATTCAAATACAGCACCGGCGCGCCGTCTCCTCCGACCGCACGATGCTCGACCAGCGTGCGGTGGCTGTGGCCGAAGACGACGATACGCGTGTCGGGCGAGGGCGTCGCGTGCGGGAGCTGATGCACGAGATGGAAGCGCACGCCGGCGAGCGTGAAGTCGGCGCGCAGGGGCAGGCCGAGGCCGCCAAGCTTCTCGTCGTTGTTGCCGTAGACAGCGTGCAGCGGGGCGATCTCGCGCAGGGCGTCGAGGACGTGCGCGCCGCCGACGTCGCCGGCGTGGATGATCGCTTCGACGCCGGCGAAGGCGGCTGCGAGGCGGCGATCGATGTGGCCGTGGGTGTCGGAGAGGAGGCCGATTCGCATACGGGCAGGGTACTGGCTGCGCCGGGCGGCTTGTGTTTGGTGTCTGGTGTTTGGGCTGGAGCTTGCGAGGGGCGGGATTGGGCGTTCAGTGGCGCAATACCGGGGCGAACACGTAGGTTCGGTTTGGGGGGAGGCTATCGTCATCTGGGCGTAACAAGGCCGATATATACTCGTCGCATCTGGACGTTGGAGGGGCGAGTACGTGAATACGATCCTGTTCGTCGATGCGACGGAAGAACTGCACCCGCTGGCGGTGACGCTGGAGGATGCCGGCTTCGCCGTCGCGCATACGGCGCTCGACCGCGCACGTGACGGCCGCGATGGCGCGTCCGCCGATGTCGTGCTGTTCGGCATGTTTGGACGCACGGATATCGTCGCGATCCGGACGCTGCTGCGGACGTCGGAGCCGTTGCGCGACATCGCGTCGCTGGCCGTGATCCGCAGCGACCAGTTGCCGGCGTTCGACTTCGCCACGGGCTTCGACGACTTCATCGTCTATCCGGCGATCGCCGACGAAGTGATCGCGCGCGTGCGGCGAGCGATCTGGCTGAAGTCGGGCGTCGAGAGCGACAACACGCTGCGCGCCGGCGATCTGCACATCGATCTGTCGAACTACAAAGTGTTCGTGGCGGGGCGACCGGTCGACCTGACGTACAAGGAGTACGAACTGCTGCGCTTTCTGGCGACGAACCGCGACAAGGTGTTCACGCGCGAGGCGCTGCTGAACCGCGTCTGGGGCTACGACTTCTACGGCGGCGCGCGCACGGTCGACGTACACATCCGGCGGCTGCGCAGCAAGATCGAGGATCGCGCGCACACGTTCATCGAGACCGTGCGGAACGTGGGGTACCGGTTTCACCTTGAGTAGCGCTCGACGGGTTGTTTCACCGCAGAGACGCAGAGAGCGCAGAGGGACGCAGAGGTTCCTCTTTTTGGTTTTTCACCACAGAGGCACAGAGGCACAGAGGTCTTCTTTGTCGTGATCAACGGCACGTCGTGCGCATAAGGGGCACCGAATTTGGGTTGTGTCGTTCGTGCGAAGGCGCTCGGCGCGCGATGCTAGGGGCGCACACATAGGTGCGCCCCTACTGCTGCTGTTGTTGTTGGCTGGACTGGGTCGACGCGCGGGCGCAGCTAAAGCTACGCAGCTGCATTCATTTGATGGGCGACGGCGATTCGGTGTGGTATCCGTCGGCGGCTCGCTAAGCCATCACCTCAGCGCCGCCATCCACGACGAGCGTCGTGCCGGTGATCCATGCGGATTCGTCGGACGCCAGGAAGAGCGCGGCGTAGGCGACGTCTTCGGGTGTGCCGTCGCGGGCGATGCGGCGGGCTGGGGGCGCGGCGTCCATCGGCGACGGCGACGCCTGGATGTTCGTCGGGCAGAGGCAGTTCGCGCGCACGTTGTCCGCCGCGTACTCCTTCGCGACCTTCTTCGTCATGCCGATGATCGCGGCCTTTGACGCGCCGTAGGCGGCGTTGCCGCCGAGCCGCGCAGCGCGCGCCGCCGCGACGTTGATGATCGATCCGGCGCCGCGCCGCACGAGTTCGGGGAGCGCGTACTTCATCGTCAGGAAGTGCGTTTCGAGGTTGACCTGGAGCAGCTGGCGCCAGGCGTCGATGTCCGTGTCGGCGGCGCGATCGTCGCCGTGGGTGTAGATGCCCGTGTTGTTGTAGAGGATGTCGAGCCCCCCATAGGTATCGACGGCGAAGCGCACGGCGGCTTCGGCCTCGGCGGGAACGGTGAGGTTGGTGGCGCGTGCGGCGCCCGTGCCGCCGTTGCTGTTGATGTGGGCGGCGAGCCGATCGAGTTCGTCGCCATCGAGGCCGCAGAGGACGACGCGCGCGCCTTCGCGGGCGAAGAGCAGCGGGACGGCGGTGCCCTGGCGGCCGCCGGCGCCGGCGATGAGGGCGGTCTTGTTGTTGAGGCGCATGGTCAATCCTGCGGCGGGTTAGTCACCAGAGGCAGGTCGACGTATCCTCGATGATCAGGTCGTGATAGTCACCCCGCTCGTCAAAGATATACGACGCGCGGTACTCGTCACTGCAGAACCGCGGCCACCAGTGTCCCGTGATCAACACGTCAACGGAGATCACAAGGATCCTACCGGTACGCCGAAATCGGCGGACGAGCACGGCGGCGGCGAGCAGGTTATCGGTTCAACGGTTCTCAGAGGATCAAGGTCTAAGTCAGTATTCCCTGGCGGGTCGTCAGTCAGCGCTTGAAGCTGAGAAAGGACGCCATCCTTCCCGCTGTCCGCGGAGATCCGCTCGCGAAGTTCATCTGGTTGCAACCCCAGTCCATGATCGCGGTTCCTGACACCAATCGTGCATGCAGCCACGGCCAGAACTGCTCCGAGCAGCACTAGGCCGCCTATCTTCAGCATTTTCATACTGGAAGTTTGGCCAACCGCACCCGAACCGCACATGGTGCAGAGTGTTCATTTTCGTTCGCGCGCGGTGATCGGAGGTGGCGTGCGGTAGGGGTCGTCCGCGGCGGAGCTGAAGCTCCGCGGCTACGTCCGATTGGGTTTGTTCGGGCGGGTTCGCGATTTGGGATGTCGTGGCGTTCCGAAGCAGGTCGGACAGGTCTAAAGACCCGTCCCTACGATGTTTGGCGGCGGTTCGAGGCAGAATTCGATCGTGGGCAGCGTGCCTCGCCGGATAGCCGTCGCCAGATTCAAAATCGGCCTTGAGGCGGGCGTTTTTGGGGCGCGTTTTGGGGGTGAGATGCGGTATAATTGAGGCGATGCGGAACCTGCACTGACCGCCACCTCGTGGCCCGGCTCCGGAGGGGGAGTGCAGGGTCCCTTTGATCCCAAACAGTGATCTCAAACTGCGGTCCGTAGCGCGCCTTACACAACGACGAAAGCGACTGCCGGCGTGGCAGCCCGGAGACAGCGAGAACTGATGGTACGACAGCGCGCCGACGATGAGACAGCCGTGGCGAAGCGCGGCAAGGGAAAAGCTCCTGACACCGCGAGTTACACCGCGAGCGATATCCAGGTGCTCGAGGGGCTGGAGGCCGTCCGCCGCCGCCCCGGCATGTACATCGGCACGACGGACCAGCGCGGGCTGCACCATCTCGTCTTCGAAGTCGTCGGCAACTCCGTCGACGAGGCGATGGCGGGGCATTGCGACCGCATCGACGTCGTGCTCGAAGCCAACGGCTGGGTGACGGTGCGCGACAACGGCCGCGGCATCCCCGTCGACAAGCACAAGACGAC
>CAZRHH010000137.1:0-4102 GCA_964599885.1 uncultured Dehalococcoidia bacterium
GCAGCACCGGCCGCCGGTGGTGACGATCATGGGTCACGTCGACCACGGCAAGACGAGTCTGCTGGACGCGATCCGCGAGACGAAGGTGACGGCCGGCGAGGCGGGCGGCATCACGCAGCACATCGGCGCGTACCAGGTACACGTCAACGACCACGACATCACGTTTCTCGACACGCCGGGTCACGAGGCGTTCACGGCGATGCGGGCGCGCGGCGCGCAGGTGACGGACGTCGCGGTGGTGGTGGTGGCGGCGGACGACGGCGTCATGCCGCAGACGAAGGAAGCGATCGACCATGCGCGCGCGGCGGGCGTGCCAATCGTCATCGCGATGAACAAGATCGATCTGGAGACGTCGAACCCGGACCGGGTGAAGACGGAGCTTTCGGAGAACGGCGTCGTGATCGAAGAGTGGGGTGGCGACACGCCGCTGGTGCCGGTGTCGGCGCGGACGAAAGAAGGCATCGACGACCTGCTGTCGAATATCCTCGTTGTGTCGGAAGTGCTGGAGTTGCGCGCGAATCCCGACCGCGAGGCGATCGGCATCGTCGTCGAGGCGGAGCTGAGCAAGACGCGCGGGCCGCTGGCGACCGTGCTCGTCAAGACGGGGACCTTGCGCATCGGCGACTACGTCGTCGTCGGCGAGACGATGGGGCGCATCAAAGCGATGCAGAACGAGCACGGCAAGCGCATCAAGACAGCGGGGCCGTCGGCGCCGGCGGAGATTCTGGGTCTATCGACCGTGCCGAAGGCGGGCGAGACGCTCGTCGTGGTGCCGGACGACAAGACGGCGCGCACGACGGTGATCGACCGCATCCGCGAGCGCGAGGCGGCGGCGATGCATCAGCAGGCGGGCGTGACGCTGGACACGCTGTTCGGCGAGATCAGCGCGGGCAAGCTGAAGGAACTGAACATCATTCTCAAGACGGACGTGCAGGGATCAATCGAGCCGATCCGCACGTCGCTGGAGCGGCTGACGAACGAGCAGGTGAAGGTGAAGATCATCCACACCGGTTCGGGTTCGGTGACGGAGTCGGACGTGATGCTTGCGGTGGCGTCGAAGGGCGTGATCATCGCCTTCAACACGGGTACCGAGTCGGGCGCGGATCGGCAGGCGTCGCTCGAGAAGGTGGATGTCCGGCACTACAGCGTGATTTACAACATCGTCGAGGACGTCGACAAGGCGCTCAAGGGGATGCTGGAGCCGACGTTCCGCGAGGTGATCACGGCGCACGCGGAGGTGCGGCAGGTCTTCCGCGTCGCGCGCAAGGACTCGATCGCGGGTTCGTTCGTGCGCGACGGGACGATCGCGCGCAGCGACATGGCGCGCGTGCTGCGGAACGATGCGATGATCGCGGAGGGCAAGGTCGCGACGCTGAAGCGCTTCCAGGAAGACGTGCGTGAGGTGGCGACGAACTTCGAGTGCGGCATCCAGATCGAGGGCTTCGACAGCTTCGCGATGGGGGATGTGATTGAGTTCTACCGGATGGAGCGCGAGACGTAGACGGTTCACCGCAAAGACGCAAAGAGCGCGAAGGAGCGCAAAGCCTAAGGATTTTTGAATGTCGCCGCGCTGGATTTGGCGCGGCGATGTTGTTTGTGGGGAGTGACGGGTTGTTGGTGTGTGTCGCGCCGAACTGAGAAGGTGAATGAAGTGCTGCGAGAGAGGTGGCACGGTTCGGCGCAGAGAGCAAAGGACGCAGAGGAGCGCAAGTCTGTCTCATCCACAGATTTCACAGATGGCGCAGATTGTTCGATTGGGTTGAACCACAGAGGCAGGGAGGCAGAGAGGTTGTCGTTTCGAGACTGGCCGCGCTCGGTGCGGCGTTGTTGTTTGTGGGGGAGTGACGGGTTGTTGGTCTATGTCGCGCCGAACTGAGAAGGTGAACGAGGTGCTGCGCGAGGAGTTGAGCGAGCTGGTTCGCGGCGAGCTGCGGGATCCTCGAATCATGGGGATGGTGTCGGTGACGCATGTCGATGTGTCGCCGGACCTGCGGCGGGCGACGGCGTTCGTCTCGGTGCTGGGCACGGAGGACGAGCGGGTGTCGACGGTCGCGGGGCTGAACCACGCGCGGCCGTTCTTGCGTCGCGAACTGTCGCGGCGGCTGACGCTGCGCACGACGCCGGATGTGGAGTTCGTGCTGGACAACAGCATGGAGCTGGCGCAGGAGCTGACGGATCAGATGCGGCGGAACGCGGAGGAGAGGGGCGATCTTTTGTAGCGCCGGTGCTGGTTTCGAGGACTGGTGTTTGGTGTCTGGTGTTTGGTGGGCGACGGGGCAGAGAACCTAGAACCTAGTGTCTGGTGTTTGGTGCGCTGTCTTGCGATACCGGGGCGAACACGTAGGTTCGCCCCTACCGCGTTGCCGACGACGAGTGTTTGCCGGCGCGGATGAGCCAGCTCGTGATGCATTTTTGAGTAGTGCGGCGCCCGGTTGCGAGGACTGGTGTTCGGCAGGCTTGTCTTGCGATACCGGGGCGAACACGTAGGTTCGCCCCTACCGCGTTGCGGACGACGAGTGTTGGCCGGCGCGGATGAGGCGCCTCGGTGTTACATTTTTGAGTCGGAGCGAGGGAACCGGCTGATGCGCTGAATCGAACGGGACGGACCTAAAGGTTCGTCCCTACGTTGTTCTGGGGTGCGCCTGCGGTCGATCTGGTGGGCTTGGCGTTGTGCGCGAGGGAGTTTCGGGCAGATGTGCATGACAATCGCGGCTGGCGGAGCTGAAGCTCCGCGGCTACATTCGGGTTGTTCTGGCGTTGCGCGGGGTTGTGCGGGGTTGGCACGGTTCGGGTTTGATTTTGGGGAGTTGAGCGATGGCATGGATTGCTGGTGAGCGGGTGGTTCTTCGGGCTTGGGAGCGCGAGGATGTGAAGTTGCGGTGGGAGACGGATCAGACGGCGGACGCGACGGAGTTGCGGCTGCGGGATTGGCACGGGCCGCCGCAGTCGCTGCAGCAGCGCGAGGCGGAGTTCGATGCGTCGCAGGCGGAGGCGGATCCGGGGACGGTGTCGCTGATCATTCAGCGCGACGATCAGGTCGTGGGCGACATCAATCTATTTCACATCGACGTGCGGAACAGGAACGCGTCGGTCGGGTTGAGTGTCTGGCGGGCGGATGATCGCGGCAAGGGGTACGGGAGCGACGCGTTGCGGTCTGTGCTGCGGTGGGCGTTCTCGGAGTTGAACTTGCATCGGGTGGAGCTGTCGGTTGCGCCGGAGAACGCTGCGGCGATCCATGTGTACGAGAAGCTGGGCTTCGTGCATGAGGGAAGCCGGCGGGAGGCGCATTTCAGCGATGCGGCGTACGGGGATGATGTGATGATGGGGTTGCTGCGCCGGGAGTTTGATGCGCGGTGCCGGGAGTAGTGCAGGCGGGAGGCGGGAAGGGTTGAACCACAGAGGCAGAGAGGCGCGGAGGGTTTCGGGTAGGAACCACAGATGCACACAGATAGACACAGATAGGATTGGGGTAGGCGCGGCGCGAATCGAGCCAGGGACGGCGCGAGGTTTTCGAGATGGCGGGTGTAGCGGAGCTGAAGCTCCGCCGCTACGAGGGGCGAGGGGTTTGGGATACAGCGGGTCAAGTGCCACCGACGCCCGCGCGGGCTGAAAGCCCGCGCTACGGTGGGGGTGTTGTGTGTGTTCTTTGGGAGCGACGATGCATCGAGCGACGATGCATCGTCCGGCGGTGCGTTGGTGGATGATGAACGCGTTGGTGGGCCAGAGTGACACGGGCTGAAAGCCCGTGCCACAGTCACCGTGCGAGCGCTCCGATTCGAGCGATGTGATGAGGGCGGCGTGAAGCGTGCGAAGGCGGGTAGGTTGGGGTGTTGTGAGTGTGTTCCCTGCGGAGCGACGATGCATCGACCGGCGGTGCATCGTCCGGCGGTGCGTTGGTGGATGATGAACGCATTGGCGGGCCAGAGTGACACGGGCTGAAAGCCCGTGCCACAGTGACCGTGCGAGCGCTCGGAGTCGAGCGATGTGATGAGGGCGGCGTGAAGCGTGGGAAGGCGACACCGGGGAAGCAACGCGCGAGGCGGACGGTGCGCACGGCGGCGCCTCGCTCGGACGAGAAGCGCGCTGCGCCGCCGCCGCGCGT
>CAZRHH010000138.1:0-3832 GCA_964599885.1 uncultured Dehalococcoidia bacterium
CATACCGCCGGCGCCACCGGCGGCCATTCCAGCCGCGCCGGCCGCGCCCGTGCCGCCCGCCGGCATCATCGGCATCGGCGGATTGCGCATCGCCTTCGAGACGTCGGTTCGCCACCACTCGTAGCTGGCGATCCTGCCATCCGGATCCACGCCCGCGCCCTGCAGCGTCACCGTGGCACCCGCGCCCATGATCATGTACGCGGGCGCCGGTACGCCCATCACCGTCGTGGGCGCAACCGGCATGCCGTTCAGCGTGACGCTCACGCTTGCCGTTGGCGGCACGTTCCGCTGCTCGATCTCGAGGCAGCTGGCCGCTGCGATTGCGACCGCCACCGTCAGGCTGCGATAAGTCGTACGCATGATCGCTTTCTTTACGGTAGCCATCGCTCAGAACTCCTGCGTCAGTTTGGCGTAGAGCATCCGTCCACGCGGGTCATGGATCATCACGTCGTAGCCCAGGCCGGCAATGAGCTTGGGCGGATCGGAGTCGAGAAGATTGAGCACGCCGACCTTGAACGTCGTCGCCCAGGTTTCGGTCTCCTCGATGGTCAGCGAATACTGCAGGTCGAACGTCAGCCACGAATCGATGTCGGTGAAGGGCGGCGCCATCATCGTGCCGGTCAGTGCCACGGCGTCATCCTTGTACGAGCCGACGAAGTTGCCGATCACCGCCAGCGAGTGGCCGTCCATCACCCACGAGATCGGGATGGTCGCGCGCAGCTGGGGCAGTGAGCGCGCGAAGTTCGTGAAGTTGCGCAGACCGGCGACGTTGCACTCGCCGCCCGAGCACCCCGAGTCGGGCGAGCTCTCGAGCGCGTCCGGAAACGCAGCTGCGGGGATGTTGTACGCGAGCATGTAGGACGCTGACACGCCAGCACCGAACGTGCCGGCCGTGGCGCCGAAGTCGCTCGCGAACCGGATCTCGCCGTCGAGGCCGTAGGTCTCGATGCTGTTTGCGTTGACGAACGTGACTTCGACGCGGTCGACGTTGCCCGTGGCGGGATCGCGGATGACGTCCTCGTCGATACGCGGCATCGCGTCATCGAGGATTTTGGTTTGGGCGTCCTCCTTGAAGACCAGATCGCTGTAGTCGTACATCCAGAAGTCACCGGAGATGAACAGCGGGTTCACCGGCTGCCATTCGAGGCCGGCCGTGATCGCGTTCGACTTCTCGGGATCCAGATTGGGATTGCCGACGGCGGTGACCCCGCGGAACAGCGACGTGGCTGCGCGAACCGGCGCGCCGGTCATCGGGTCGATCGAGTAGTCGTACAGCTCGTTCAGCGTGGTTTGTGCGCCCCGCGTTTGCAGCAGCGCCGGCGCGTGGAACGAGGAGGCATACGTGGCGCGAATGCGGACCTTCGACGCCTGCGAGGCGTCAGGACCCATGAATGTCGTGGCCGGCGTCCAGCTGATGCCTGCCATCGGATTGAAGCTGGTCTGGCCGATGTCATCGTAGTGCTCGGCACGGGCGGCCCCCTGCAGTTCGAAGCCAGCCATGAACGGCACCGACAGCTCGGCGTAGCCGGCGAGCACGCGACGCTCGGCCTGCCAGTCCGGGCCCCCGAGCAGGAAGTTGTAGGCGCGCAGGTTCGAGTCGTGATCGGCGTCGACCCGCGTGGCCTCGCGCCGTGTCTGCGCGCCGACCGCGATCGCCAGGTTGCCGCCTGGCAGCTCGACGATCGGACCCCCGAGGTCGGCCCCGACCGTGGTCAGCTCGGCCTCGGTATGGCTCTTCAGCTCACCTGTGACGCGCTGATCGAGCATCGCCGAGTTCGGCGGTCCTTCCGAGAACGGGTTCCAGCACTCGGCCGGATTGGTCATCGGGTTGCAGCCGTTGAGCGCGGTCTGCAGCGGGCCGCGCAGCGTGTCCGGCAGACCGAAGCGGAACTCGGTGCGCGACCAGGTGCCCAGGATCTGCCACTCCCACTCGCCGAACAGCGAATCGGTCAACCCGCCGAAGTCGCCGGCGATGCCGGTGCCCGCGTGGAAGGTGTCGTTCGAGTAGGGCTGCTCGTAGGGCGGGAAGTCGCCGCCGTGGATGCGGCCGATCCAGCGCGCCGGCGTGGTGATGATGTCTTGGCCCATAGCGCCGTCCGGGATGTACTGGTGCGTCGTCGGCACGATCTGCGCCTGCGCGAGTGCGAACGAGGGCGAGAGCGTACGCAGCGCGCGGTTACGCGCGAAGCCGAAGTCGAAAAACAAATACGTGTGATCGCTGAGGTCGTGCTCGACCGTGGTCAACCCGTTGATGCGTTCTTCTTCCATCATCAACACGAAGTACTCGTTGAAGTTGAAGACGCACTGCGGCGTGCCGGGGTGCGGCATTTCGACCTCGGGCGTCGCGGGGTTGTCCATAGTGGGCGCGCCAGCGGGCGGCGCCCCCATCGCCGTGCTGCTCAGCCGCGCCGCCGGCGTTCCGCACGCAGGATCGCGGAAGAACTCGGCGTAGGCGCGCAGTCCGCCCGGCCCCATCGCGTCGACCGGCCGCCAGGCGAAAACGCTCGGCCAGCCGGACGTGCTGATGTTGCGGTTGTTCAGCGTGAAGTCGCGATCCTCGGCCTCGAGCGGATAGCGCTTGAAGTAGCCGAGCGAGCCCATCACGCGCGTGCGCTCGTTCTGGGCGCCGCCGAGCAGCGACACGTTCCACTCGCCGTGGTCGAAGTCGTCGGTGGCCTGGCCGCCGACACTCGCTTCGAAGCCGTCCATCTTGCGGCGCGTGATGATGTTGACCACGCCCGCGACCGCGTCCGAGCCGTAGATGGCGGAGGCGCCGCCCTTCAGGATCTCGATCCGTTCGACCGCGTCGAGCGGGATCGTGTTGATGTCGACGAAGTTGCTGCCGTCGGTCGCGAGCGCGCCGCTGTACACGAGGCGCCGGCCGTTGAGCAGCACGAGCGTGGAGTTCAGGCCCAGGCCGCGCAGGTTGAACTGCGCCGTGCCGGTCGCGCCGGAGACGTCGGTGTTGGTCTCCGAACCGCTGTTGATGTTCATGTTGCGGACGACGTCGGCCATGTTGTCGGCGCCGCTCATCGCGAGCTGCTTGCGGTCGACCACCGCAACGGCCGAGGGCTGCGCGTAGTTGGAGCGCTTGATGCGCGAACCGGTGACGATGATCTCGTCGCGGTCGGCCTTGCGCGCCGGCTCGGGCGGAGGCTCTGCAGCCGGTGCGACCTCGGCTTCGGCTCCGATCTCGCCTTCGACGCCTGCCGCGCCTTCCGCGCCGACTTCGCCCTCAGCGCCGACTTCCCCTTCGGCAGGGACCTCGCCCTCCGCGGGCGCTGCGCCTTCCGGCGCGACCTCCCCGTCCGGCGGCGCGCCCTCGGGCGCCACGTCGTCGTCCTCGCCTGCCAGCGGATCGTCTTGTGCCTGCGAAACCGCGCTCGTCATACCCACGAGCAGCAGCATCAGCGCCGCAAGTGCGCGCGACGCATGTATCCCCAACCGTACGCCGTCCATCCCATCCTCCTGCAGTCGTGCCCCGACCCGTGAAGACTCACACACAGCGTTGCCGGCCCCGCAGTCCCGCGGCCGCTTACTGCGCGCCCCCCTCTCCTCGTGGGTCAAACTCAGCTATGCGCTGTCGATGATCTGTTGGTGCCTTTGTGCTTGAGCACAATTCAACCCAGACAGGCGGCATCCTAGTCGTGTCCCTTACGAGCACAAGAGCCTAATGCGAGGACGACTGTCATTTTGCGCTCGCCCGTCTACGATGGCCCGTTCCGGGAGTGCCATTCATGACGCGCTGACATTCATGACGTGCTGAACGGACGGCGAGCGATACGCGCGCCAGGCGCCCGCGCGTATCAGCTGCGCTCGTCGTCCGTGAGCG
>CAZRHH010000139.1:0-3721 GCA_964599885.1 uncultured Dehalococcoidia bacterium
TCGCTCAGATTCCGGATGGGCGTTGTTGGAACGATCGCACTCGCGTCGATCGTCCTGATCGAGTTCCCGACCTCGAGCCGCATGCGATCCCCGGCGCCCGTCGTGACAACCTGGGTCAGAGTAGTGGGGACAGCCACGAGCGCGACGACGACGCTCGTATCGCGGTCGGCGACGAGCGTCAGCTCTCTCCTGGCGACCCTGTAGCCGAGGCGTTGGACGAGGAGGACCCGCGATCCCGGCGGGACGTTGCGCAGCGTGAAGGTTCCGATGACACCAGTCAGCTGTTGACGGTCCGTTCCTTCGATCGAGACGCGTACCCTCGGCAGCGGTTCGTTGGTCATCGAATCGACGACGCGACCGCTGACCGTGAGGGAGTCGGCGACCGGCGCGCGGCGCGCGGCCGGGACGGTGGCTTTCGGCGTTCCGGCGCGACGCACGAGCGTGGCCTGCGTTCCGCCGGAGAAGAGCACGTCGGTGTCCGCGTCGAGCAGCACCGCCGACAGCGCGGCGGCAACGGTGATCTCTTCCGCGACCAACCGCACCCGGCGATCGAGGCGGACGACCACTCCGCTGTACGCCAGGTTGAGCCCCGACTCCCGGGAGATGGCCTGCAGCGCCTCCTCGACCGTCACATCGCGAAGCGCCAGCGCGATGCGCTGCTTCAGCACTGCGGTCTTCTCGACATCGAGCGGCGTCGCGGCGGGCTTCGCGGCGAGAAGAAATCTCGGCGTTCGCGCATCCAGCGACGCGAATTGATCCTGCGCCGGAAGCGGTGATGGCAGTGCGGACACGATCCCGAGCGCCATCACCATCAGGCTCAGGGCGAGAGAGCGAGACGAGCTTACGGTCATTCGATCCTCCAGAAGCGTCCGGGGTTGTCTGTGCATGCGATCTTGTTGCATCTCATCGCCGATGGAGCGTGATCGTGGTTGCATCCCGCTCGACGCGCACATCGGTGGCGGCCGCGATGATGCCGATTGCCTGTAAGAGCGATTCAACACCGAAGGTGGCGGTGATCGGGTAGTCGGCGATGCGCGCGTCGCCGATCCGAATGTCGGCGTCGTACCAGCGATTCATCTGTGCGACGGCGTCGCGGAGCGGTGTGTTGTCGAACACCAGACGGCCGGATGTCCAGGCGAGATGCGCATCGACGTCGACACCGTGCTCGACGGCCAGCGCGCCGTCCGGGCCGAGGCGGGCGAGATCGCCATGCTTCAGCACGGCGCTCGCGGACGCCGCGGACCCGCCGCCTGACGTGCCCTGACGAGGCGTAGCGGCAGCGCTCGGCGCGGGCCGAGGCGTGACCGCCACCGACCCTTCCCGCACGACGACCTCCATCGAGCGCGAATCCGCGTAGGCACTGACGCCGAACTTCGTTCCGATGTTGCGCACCACCGCTCGCGCAGTGTGCACCGCAAACCGGTGATCCGGATCGTGCGCAACCTCGAAGTAGGCTTCACCCGACAGCTCGATCTCGCGATCACCGATGAACTTCGACGGATAGCGCAACCGGCTCGCGGGCCCGAGCACGACGTGCGATCCATCGCTCAGCGCGATGTCGATCCGCTGCCCAGGACGCGTCGCAATCTCCTGCATCCGCACGCTGCCGATGGACGGCGCGGATGCGAAACCGAAGCGGGACAGGACACCGGCGCGCAATGCCACTGCCCCGCCGCCGACCAGGATGAGAACCGCGGCGGCCTTCATCCAACCGGACACGCGCATGCGCGGGAGCCAGCGGTCAACGCTCGGTGCGGACTGTCGCGTCGCGGGGGGGTGCGTCCTGTCGACCGAGAGCGCCGGCCGGCTGGCGAGGGCACCCATCTGCGCGGCGATTCGCGACCAGACCGCTCCACCGGCATCGAACTCCGGCACCGGAGGTTGCTGCCAGCACGCCACGAGCGCCTCGAGCTCCGCCCGGTGTGATGGGTCGGCGGCAATCCAGGCGCGGACGAGCGCGGACTCGGCCGCGTCGCTCTCGCCGCTGAGGTAGCGGGCAAGCGCGCGGGTAGTCACGTCAGGGTCGTCGGATTTCATGCGGGGCGGGGGCGGGCGGAGGCGTATCCCATCACAGGGTAACGCGCGACCGAGACCCAACCCTTACTCGGCCCGTTCGGCTAGCGGGTCACGTCGCCGAAGAGGGCGGTTACTGCGCGCGCCACTCCGCGAGCTCGCGGCGGAGAATGGCGAGGGCTCGGCCCATCTGCACTTCCACCGTCTTCACGGAGAGCTGCATCACGGCCGCCACCTCGGCGTAGCTGAGGTGGTGCCGCCGATTGAGCACGAACACTTCGCGGCAACGCGGCGGGAGCTCATCGAGCGCGCGTTCGATCGCGCGCTCGAGGTCGCCCGCGCCGATGGATGCATCGGGACCTGCGACCGCTCCCGGCATGGCCGACGCGAAGTACTCATTCGCGCTCCGTTCACGAAACGCTGCGTCCACGCGTTCGTGGCGGATGTGGCTGATGGCGCGATTGCGCGCGGCACGGAAGAGGTAGGCGCCGAGGGGGCCGCTGCACTCCCACAGGTCGCGCTGCTGCCAGATGCGGAGGAAGAGATCCTGGAGGATTTCCTCGGTGATCTGTGGGGAGCGGACGTAGCTGTGCACGAACGCCGCGAGGTCGTTCTTGTAGGCGCGGTACATCTCCTCGAACGCGCGCGCATCGCCGGCGCGGATGCGCGATATCCATTTGCGATCGAGCGCGTCGGTCGCTGGCGACTGTTGGTGCGTGGATTGTGGGCAGGGACCGGTCATCAACGTACCGTGGAGGGGGAGCGCGCGGGGGGCAGGACGCGCTCCCCCTCCGCTACGGTAACGTCTGGGCCGGTGGGACGCAAATGAGCGCGCGGTCAATACTGCGTCGCTACCGCATGTCCTTTATCACAAGCCGCGCTTGACGGCTGCCTTGGCGGCGCGCAGAAGGTTGACGACGTCGTCGGGTCGGTGCGCTGCTCTCGTTTCCAACGCGTGAGTGAATGAGATATTCCAGCTCAGCGGCCAGGATTCGACTCAGGCCCACTCAAAAGTCTACGCCTATCCCGCTCATCACCGTGAAGTCGTGAGGTTTGACTTCCGGTTGTGGTTTGGTGTCGTACCTGCTGTTGATCACCATCCGCAGTGAGATCAGCTTGCTGAGCGGCGCCTGCAAGCTGACATCGCCGGTAAATCGGTACCGGCCTGAGATGTCGAAGTCCGGCAGCGCCGCCATCTGCTGGGTGAACTTTGCCGCGCCGAAAAGTTTTTGGCCGCTGTTGAGCCGGAAGAACCCGGTCTTGTGGATCTTGGGGGCAACGCCATCGAAGTGCTCGCGAGTCAACCCGCCGCCGGCCTCGAGAGCGAGGACGTTCTCACCGCCGCCGGCTATCGGCACCGACAGGCCTGCGTTCAGGACTGTGCGGTTGTCGAGTTTCTGGATCTTGTCGACTTCGTATGTGACTTCCTGGAGCAGAGACGGTTTGGCGAGAGCGGCAAGGTGCCAGGGCAGCGTCTGATCCAGACGAATGCCAGACAGGAACTGGTGGGACGTACTGGTTCCGTTGCGCACGCCCCGGCGCCAGAGTGTTTGCAGCTGCATGCGCGTGCGCCTGCCAGATCGCTTCGCTTTTGCCGACAGGATTCCGTCGGTCACATCGGCATTGCCGCGCGACAGCGAGTAGCTGAAGCCTAGCGACCGGGTCCAGAGACGAGACTTCGCGGTAGGTGACGCAGCGGATGTGGCAG
>CAZRHH010000140.1:0-3644 GCA_964599885.1 uncultured Dehalococcoidia bacterium
CGGCAGCGCGGCGTCGAGCGGCACCGTGCGCGGATAGACGATGATCGGTGTGCGGCGCTCCTCGGTGCGCTCCTCGGTGAACAGGCCAAAGATGTCGCCGGACTTGAGCCGCGCCGGCCCCACCTCGTAGACGCCGCGCGCCGGGCAATCGAGCGCGAACGTGCGACTCACGCGCTGGTCGCCACCGATCGATGTGCGCCAGTCGGCGCGCAGCACGCCGACCTGACCGGCGATCGCGAACTCGTCCGTGGCTTCGGGGATCATCGCCTCGGGGAAGCGTTCGCGGATGTCGATCCAGGGCAGCGGCAGCGGCTTGCGGTTCGTCACGCGCAGAGTGAGGTCGACGCGCTCGCCGGCGAAGGCGTGGTCTTCGGGGACGATGCGTTCGTACGTCAGCCGCTTGAGCGACGCGCGCGCCCAGAGCTGCGCGGCGTAGCAGACGACGCCGACGCCGATGCCCAACGCCACGATAGCCGCATCCTGCGCCAGCAGCCCGGCGAGGACGAGCGCCGCCGTGATCAGCACCCAGGCGTCGCGCAGCATCAGCCTTCCACCGGCACCGGCAGGTCGTCGAGGATCTCCTGCACGAGCGTCTCGGCGTCGCGGCCGCGGAGGCGCGACTGCGCGCTGAGGGTGAGGCGGTGGGCGAGGACGGCGCCGGCGAGCTTCTTCACGTCATCCGGCATGACGTAGTCGCGGCCGCGGACGGCGGCGTAGGCGCGTGATGCGCGGAAGAGCGCGAGGGACGCGCGCGGACTGGCGCCGAGTTCAACGGCGCTGTGCTCGCGCGTGGCGCGGACGATGCGGAGGATGTAGTTCCGGACTGATGGCTCGCAATGGACGCGCGGCAGGAGCGCGCCGAGCCGCACGACGTCGGCAGCGTCGATGACGGGTTGGAGTTCGCTGAGCGGGTCGGCGGACTCGAAGCGCTGGAGGATGGCGTCTTCCTCGGCCTCGTCGGGGTAGCCCATGCGGAGGCGGAGAAGGAAGCGGTCGAGCTGCGCTTCGGGCAAGGGGAACGTGCCCTCCAGCTCAATCGGATTCTGCGTCGCGAGCACGATGAACGGCGATGGCAATGGCTGCGTGTCGCCGTCGACGCTGATCTGGCGCTCGTCCATCGCTTCAAGCAGCGCGCTCTGGGTGCGTGGCGTGGCGCGGTTGATCTCGTCGGCGAGCACGATGTTGGCGATGATCGGGCCGGCGCGGAACTCGAATTCGCCCGAACGCTGGTTGTAGAAGTTGATGCCGGTGATGTCCGACGGCATCAGATCCGGCGTGAACTGAATGCGCCGGAAGCTGCACCCGATTGACCGCGCCAGCGCCTTGGCGAGTACGGTCTTGCCGATGCCCGGCACGTCTTCGAGCAGCACGTGGCCGCCGCAGAGCATCGCCACAAGTGCGAGATCGATCGTCTCGCTGCGCCCGACGATCACGCGCCCGACGTTCTCGCGCGTGCGATCCGCCATGTCGCGGATCGACGCGACGGCGGCCGTATCACCCCGCGCATTCGCTGGCGCTTGCTGATCGTCGATGGGGCCGCGTTGCATGAAACCTCACGTGATCTGTTCGTGAAGGCGGGGTGTGCTTCCGCCCGGCGGCGGCGTCAGGATACCATCGTATAGTTGGGAGGCGGGAGGCGAGACGCGGGAAGCGGGATACGGGCGGCGGGAAGCGCCGCCGCGGCTCGGCATAGCAAGCTATGCCGCCAGAGTTGTGGGTGAGGTATCCGGCATAGGAAGCTATGCCGCCACAGTTGGCACTGGCCGCCACGGCAGGAATGGCAACAGGTTGCGATGCGCATAAAACGGATCCACCATCTGACGCTCGCCGTGCGCGATACCGAGCAGGCGCGCGCGACGTTCGAGGCGCTGTTCGGCGCTACTGCGGAGCATACGGACGCCATTCCCGCGTTCGGGGTGCGGACGCGCGACATCGCGATCGGCGACGACACGCTGCAGCTCGCCTCCCCGCTGGAGCGCGACAGCCCGCTCATGCGCTTCATCGAACGCAAAGGCGAGGGCTTCTACAACCTCGCGCTCGAGGTGGACGATCTGGACGCCGCAGTCGCAGAGTTGGCCGCGCGGAACGTGCGGGTGAGCGATCCGGTGGAGGCGCCGCCGGGGACGCGCTCGGCGTTCGTGACGATGGCGGCGACTCATGGGTTGAGCATACAGCTTATTCAGTCGGCCGATTCGGATCAGGGTGAGGTGCGCGAGACGCGCGATCAGGCAGCGCCCAACGTGCCGGCGGTTGCGCCGGTCGTGGCGGCGGCGGAAGCGGCGTTACCGGAGGATGTGGCGGCGGCCGGAGAGCTCGATGCGGCGGGCGAGCCGGAGGCGACGGAGCGGGCGCCGCTGGATCTGACGCCGGACGAGTGGTCGGACGTGGATTGATCTGGGCGGTGGGAGCTCGGGGTGTCGTCGGTGGCCGGTGATCGGTGCGCGAATAGGTTCGTTACCGGATGGTGAGGTTGGCGGGCCAGGGTGACACGGTCTGAAAGACCGTGCCACTGAGACGCGGTACAAGGCATCGTCGGCTGAACGGCGAGTTGTTTTCGGCTCGATGCGAGGGCGGAGCTGAAGCTCCGCGGCTACATTTCGTTTCGGCTTCGACCCGTAATCGTGCGCTAGATGGTGCCGTTGACCGCACGCCGCTTGGTAGCGTTGTCGCGCGATACCAGGGCGGACACGTGGGTCCGCCCCTACCGCGCGACAGGCATGAGCGGGTACTGTCGCGTTGTGCATCTTGAGTCTCTTTCTGTAACCCACTTCCGGAACTATGCGGTGCAGGAGCTACTGCTGCAGCGGGGCGCCGTGCTGTTGCTTGGTGAGAACGCGCAGGGGAAGACGAATCTGCTCGAAGCAGCGTTCTTGCTGGCGACGGGGCGTTCCGAGCGGGCGGCGACGGATGCCGACTTCATCGCGCACGACCAGCGGGGGGAGATGCAGCCCGTGGCGCGGATCGTCGGGCGGGCGGTGCGGCGAAGCGGCGAGGTCAGCGTCGAACTGACGATCGCGGGGCGGGTGGGGGCGCAGGGGAATCTCATCGCGTCGAAGCGGTTCAAGCTGAACGGGGTGCCGAAGCGCGCGTCCGATGTCGTCGGCGCGATCCTCGCCGTGCTCTTCACGACCGATGATATGGAGCTGATCAAGGGCCCACCCTCCGGCCGTCGGCGCTATCTCGACGTGATGCTCTCGCAAGTCGAGCCTAAGTACACACGCGCACTACAGCGCTACACCAGGCTCGTGACGCAGCGTAACGCGCTGCTCAAGCGCCTGCAGGAAGGCGATGCGCGTCCCGACGAGCTGACCTACTGGGACGAGCAGCTTGCCGGCGATGGCGCCTCGGTGCTGCACGCCCGCGCTGTCGCCGTCGCCGAGCTCGCCGCGGCCGGCGCCGAAGCGCACACGCGCCTCAGTGGCGAGCGCGAACGGCTCGAGCTGACGTACGAGCCCCGGTTCACCGGCAGCGGCACGTCAGCGTCATCGTCGTGGCCGGCGGAGCGGGTGGCGACCGCGGATCCGTCGGATATCGCGACCGCGCTGCTCGACCGGCTGCAGGCTACGCATCAGCGCGACATCGCGGCGGGTGCGACGCGGACGGGGCCGCATCGCGACGATGTGGCGATCGCGCTGAGCGGCGAG
>CAZRHH010000141.1:0-3467 GCA_964599885.1 uncultured Dehalococcoidia bacterium
CCTGCCGCGCCCGGACGATGCGCCGTCGCCGCACGCCGATGATCCGGCGATGTTGCCGGCGCCGATGGCGGAACGGCTGCCTATGCTGCGCCCGGTCGGGCAGGTCGGCAACACGTACATCATCGCCGAGGGGCCGGACGGGATGTATTTGATCGACCAGCACGCCGCGCACGAACGCGTACAGTACGAGCGCTTTCTCGCCGCCGTGCAGTCGGGCACGCCGGAGGTGCAGGGGCTGCTTGAACCGCTTGCCGTCGAACTGTCGGCCGGACACCAGGCGCTGCTGTCCGAGCATCAGGACGCGTTCGCGCGGCTTGGCTTCGACATCGCCCACTTCGGTGACAGCACCTATGCCGTTCGCGCCGTGCCGTCAGCGCTCGCGGGCGAAGACGTCGGCCGGCGGATCATCGAACTGCTCGACCGCCTGCAACGCGACGACGGGCCGGACGAGTCCGAGCATCGCGTCGCCGCATCGCTCGCCTGTCACGCGTCCGTGCGCGCCGGCATGACGATGAATGACGCCGAGCAGCGCGAGCTGCTGCGTCAGCTTGAGGCCGCCGCATCGCCGCGCACCTGTCCGCACGGCCGGCCGACGATGGTGCATCTCGCCGCCGACGCGATCGCGCGCGAGTTTCGGCGCAAGTAAGACGCGCTACCGGCGACCATTTTCCGTCGAAGGCCAGTCGTTGTTCTGATAGCTATCCGTCCACTACGTTCAGATCGTCATCAACCCGCAACAGCCCCTTGCTGGCATCGAGCAGCACGAGATGATTACCCCACGGGTCGGCGACGACGACGCAGCGCCCGATGCGGATGTCGAACGGCCCGGCGATGATCCGCCCGCCCTCGGCGACGATGCGCTCGGCGGCGGCGTCCGCAGACTCGACCTTCACGTCGATCGGCTCGGCGGCGAGCCGATTGGTGTGGATGACGACCTCCGCGTCGCTGTCAGGCATCGCCAGTCCGGCAGAATCATCGCTGCGCCAGATCAGCGCGTGGCCGAGACGGTCACGATAGAACGCCAGTCCCTCGTCCAGCGACGGGACGAGGATGCGGATGCAGTCGACTTTGCGGAATAGCGGGTCAGTCATGAGTCGGTCACCCTGGTGTGTTTCACGCTGGAGGCTGGAGGCTGGAGGCTGGAGGCTGGAGACTGGAGCGGGCAGAGTGAGTCGGTACGAACCAGACACCAAACACCAGACACTAGACGTCGTGAGGCGGCGCCGCACTACTTGGATCCCACGTGCTCTTCGCGGCGCGCCTGCCAGGCGAGCAACCGCACCAGCGCCAGCGCCGCTGACTGCACGCTGCTGAAGACGGCGAGGTCTCCCGCAGCGGCCGCCTCCTGGAACGCCAGCGTCGCTTCCATGCCGACGTCGCTCGTCGGCGTGCGCGCGACGCAGACGATCGGCTTGCCGGCCTCCCGCGCGAGTTCGCCGAGCTTCGCGCCCTGTTCGCGCGCGGCGCCGCTGATGTCCGGCATGCCGGCTCGGTTCGGGCCCCAGCCCCAGCTCGTGTGGTAGAGGATGAAGTCGATGTTCGGCGCCTCGGCGACGATGCGGATCGTGTCGAGCATCGGCTTCAGGCCTTCCGGGCCCCAGCCGACGCTTGTATCCACCGGATTGCGCACGCTCGTGCCGGCCGTCGGCGTGAAGTCGTGCAGCTTCTGCTGGATGTTGTCGGGTAGCGGCGGCATCTCGAGCCCCGCCGCGCCGATCTCGTCCGACGCCAGCACGCTGTAGCCGCCGCCGCCGCCGACGATGCCGGCGCGTGGCCCGCGCAGCGCGCGCAGCCCATGTCCATGGAGATGGCGAAACGCGACCACGCTGTCCACCAACTCGTCCATGCGGTCGACGCGGATGGCGCCCGCCTGCCGCACCGCCGCGTCGAAGATCTGCAGCGAGCCGGCGAGGCTGCCCGTGTGCGAGTTGACGGCGCGCGTGCCGGCCTCGGTGCGGCCGCCCTTGAGGATGACGACCGGCTTGGCGGCGGCCGCCTTCCGCAACGCCCGCATGAAGTGGGCGCCGTCGCGCAGACCTTCGATGTAGCAGGCGACGACGTCCGTGTCCGGATCCTCGGCAATGTACTCGAGAAGTTCCGCCTCTCGGACGTCGGAGCCGTTGCCGTAGCTGACGACCTTGCTGTAGCGCAATCCACGCGCCGCGCCGGTGCGACAGAACTCGCCGGCGTTAGCGCCGCTCTGCGAGAGCAGCGCGACATTGCCGGGCTCCGTGGGCATCCCCGGCATGAACGCCAACCCCGATGCCGGGACATACAGTCCCATGCAGTTTGGGCCGATGACACGAATGCCAAACTCCTTCGCCCGCGCCAGCAGCCGCGCTTCCAGAGCCGACGCCTCTTCGTCGCCCGTCTCGCTGAAGCCGGCGGTGAAGAAGTGCAGCACCTTCACGTGCTTCGCGCCGCAGTCCTCGACGAGCTGCTCGACGAAGCGCAGCGGCACGCTTGAGATCACGTGGTCGATGTCGCCCGGAATGTCCAGCAGGCGGGCATAGCACTTGAGGCCGGCGATCTCCTCCGCCTTGGGGTTGACCGGGTAGAGCGCGCCGTCGAAGCCCATCTCCTTGATCGCGGACACGAAGGAGCCCGGGCCCTCCTGCGTTGAGGCGCCGACGACGGCGACGCTGTCCGGATGAAACATGTAGTCGAGCGAGGCGAAGCTGCCTTCGGGCACGAAATTCTCCGTGTCGCCGCCGCGAGCGGTCGGCGCGTGTTTGGACATAACGCGAAAACGCGCGCGTTCCCGTACGCGACGCCATCGTAGCAACGGCGACCGGGAGCGGGAAGCGCGCAACGCGGGAAGCGAGAAGCGAGTAGCACGGTTCGCCGCACAACGCGCGCTGCCGTAGCGGCACAGCGGGCTGTGCCGTCGTCGCCGCGCGCAGGGCGCCCGTCCCGCATTCGCACTCCCATTTCGCACCCCTCGGCCGCTCAACCCCTACGGCCCTATCAGGGAGTAGGGCAGCATCGTGTTTGTAGCGCTTTCCGCTCGTTTCCTCACTCCCAGTCCCTCAAGACGACCCCTAAGGGTGTCGAGCATTACCTCGGTTGGTAGCTCGAAACCCTTAAGGGGTTTCCCACGTCTTGGGGGAACCATGCCGGACGCATCCCGCCCGTCCGTCGCACATCGCATCACCATGCTGATCGGCAGCGCCTCGCCGCGCATGATCGCCGTCACGACGCTCGTCGCGATCGGCGCATCTGCGGCACATACGCGTACCCACGCCAGCGACACCGCGCCTGACGAACGGCCGATCGGACGCGCGCCGGCAATGGAAGACGCCGCGGGGTCGATGCTGTCGTTTCTCGGCCTGCCGCCGCAGTTCAGCGCAGCGGACATCGTGGTGATGAAGGACATCGTCACGTTCGCCTCTGTCGCCGGGCAGCCCGCGCCCGAACCGACGCCTACCGCATCGTTGCCGGCGCCGACGGCCGTGCCCGCGCCGACG
>CAZRHH010000142.1:0-3239 GCA_964599885.1 uncultured Dehalococcoidia bacterium
GCCCCCGACGCAGGCGCCGCCGCCCGTGCAACCCGCGCCCGCCGGACGCGTCCTCCCGCGCGGCGGCACGATCATCCTCCGCACACCGAAGAACGGCGCCTGGGGCGCGCGCGCCCTCTTCCGCGGCGACAACTTCCCGATGCTCGATGGCGGCGACGAGTTCTGGGTACCCGCCGGCGCCGGCGCCGGCGCGGCGATCGGCGACTTCACCGTCACCTACGAGCGCTACAACGACGACGAAGAATTGATCGGCACGTCGTCTGAAGTCGTCAGCGTGACGTACACGGAGTACCCGGTCGAGTACATCACGCTGCCGCCGGGCCAGCTCGAAAGCTTCACACCGGACGCGGTGCAGCAGGAGATCAACATCCGCGCGTCAACATACGCCGTGTTCACCTACCAGAAGTTCTGGAACGGCCCGTTCATCCTGCCAATCGCCGGTGTCGAAAGCGGCGGCTTCGGCGATGCACGGAGCTTCAACGGCGGCCCCGTCGGCAGCAACCACAGCGGCGAAGATTTCGCGGCGTCGGAAGGCGCGCCGATTGCGGTCGCGGCGACCGGCCGCGTCGCGTTCGCCGGTTTCCTCGCGACGCGCGGCAACTCCGTGATCGTCGATCACGGGATCGGCGTCTTCACGGCGTACCATCACATGTCGCGCATCGATGTCGCGCAGGGACAGGATCTCGTCCAGGGGCAGCTGGTCGGCGCAGTCGGCTCGACCGGCCTCTCGACCGGGCCGCACCTGCACTGGGAACTCGTCGTGGGACGCGTGAACGTTGATCCCGTGCTGTGGACGCTGCCGGGCGTCGCGCCCTGACCTCCGAGGCCGCCCCGCGCATCCTCGACATCTATCACCGGCTCGAAGCGATGTACGGCGCCTAACGCTGGCACTGGGCGCCTGAGCACGTAGGCGATCCCACCGACATTCTCGCCGGCGCCGTGCTCGTCCAGCACACGACGTGGACGAATGCCGAACGCGCGCTCGAACAACTGCGCGCCGCCGGCTTGCTCGACATGCGCGCGCTCACATCCGCGCCGGGCGACGTACTGCTGCCGCTGATCCGCGTCAGCGGCACACCGACGATCAAGGTGCGCCGTCTCAGCGCGCTCGCGCAGACCGTCGAAGCGGCCGGCGGCATCGACGCGTTTCTCGCGCAGCCGCTCGATGTGCTGCGCGCGCAACTGCTCGCCACCTACGGCATCGGACCCGAAAGCGCCGACGCGATCGCGCTGTACGCCGCGAGCAAGCGCACGTTCGTCATCGACGCCTACACGCGGCGCCTGTTCGGACGCATCGGCCTCACACCAACCGGCGGCGACAAGTACGAAGACTGGCGCCGCTGGTTCGAGGCGTCGCTACCCGCCGCCGACGCAGCGCTGTTCCAGCGCTACCACGCCGACGTCGTCCTCCACGGGAAAACGCTCTGCCGCCCCAAACCGCGTTGTTCGCTCTGCGCGCTCGCGCCCGTGTGCGAAACCGGCAGAGCGCTTCTGGCAGCGGATGCGTAGAACGGCACCAAGGTTCTAGGTTCCTGGGTTCTCGCGCACAGCGCCTACAACTGCACGATCCACGCCCGCGCCACGCCGGCGTCGATCTCCAGAAAGCCGACGTTGCCGAGCCGACGCGTCAGGTGCCGCGGAAACGTCGGGCTGCCGGCGTTGACGATCAGCACGCCGCGCACTTCCTCGACCTGCGTGATGTGCGTGTCGCCGTGGACGAACACGTCGACGCGCCCGCCGAAATGGAAGTCCATGATTGATTCGAGCATGCGGTCGGGCGACTCCGGCAGCGTCGCGCAATGCACCATGCCGATACGCACGCCCTCGATGTCGAGCAGCTGCACCGGCTTGAAGCGCGGATCTTCGGCGCAAACCGGGCGGCCGCCGCTGCCATCGTCGCCGTTGCCGCGGACGGCGATCACCGGCGCGCCGCAGCGTTCTTCGAGCCAGTCGAGCATCTCAAGTTGGTGCAGGTCACCCGCATGCAGGATCAGGTCGACCCCACGCAGCGCGTCATACGCTTCGTCCCACAGCGGGCCGGCCTCGGGATAGTGCGTATCGCTGATCAGGCCGATGCGCGTCGTCACGCGGGAACGCCGGCGTCGGTGAGTGCGATGAGATCGACGGACCGATCGATCGTCAGCCGAAACAAATCGATCACATCGCGCCCGAGTACAGAGGGGAGGCCGTATGTTTGCGCGGAAGGTCGAGCGAGTTCAATGGTGAGCGGCAGGTGAAATGGCGCATCGTCCGTTCGGAAGAACAGCGTTACCGGCACGTTGCGTGCGGAAAACGCGCCGCCGAACCCGGCGACATTCGCTATCGGATAGTCGTCGAACAGCCGGTAGTCGAGTCCGGCCAGCGTCTGCGCCCTGTCGGGGAGGAACAACGTGGTGCAGCGCCGGTATCGAGAACAAAGCGTGCATCTTGTACAACGACGTCTGGTTCGGTGAACGCCACAACGACGGTGACGCAAGGACGATCGTCATAGTAGGCGCCGCGTATCCTCACCCTTACAGGATCAGAGTACGCGGCTTCTGGGCGAGCAGCTCCAGGCGTAACCCGGCGCTCGACGCCTGCCGTCGCGCGGCGCGGATCACCACGGCGCGAGACTTGCTGTGACTGATCAGCCCGTCGGGTCCTGCAAGAATCCACTCGTCGGGATAGGACGCGCGAAGGGACTCGCGCTCAGTTTCGAGAAACGCCTCGGTGCGGTCCGCGAGCGCGAAAATCCGCATGATCTCGTCCGCATCGTACATAGGATCGAGCGGCCTGATGCGCGGCTTCTCCGCCGGCGCCGGCTCCGGACGCGTCGAGCGGATCATGCAGTTTTGGTCTGGCTGCGGAGGCAGCGCGTGCAGATGCGCACGCGTACCGAGCCGCCATCGACGTGGACGATCTGCTTGTGCAGGTTGGGGCGGAACGTGCGGTTCGTCTTCGGCGCCTTGCGCACCCAACGGCCCGAGTGCTGGTGGCGAATGTTGCGGCCGAAGGTCGTGCCCTTGCCGCACACAGCGCAAATGGCTGGCATGTAAACCTCGTCATCGGTGGCTCACGGGCCGAATGACCCATGCTAGACTCTGGACAGCGAAGGGTATCACGGGTTCCGAAGCCCGGCAAACCACACCGCTAAGTGGAGCAGCGCGAGGGAGTTCATGGGCGATTCCCGTCACGCCGCCCGCTCCGGCCCGGCGTCCGGGGCGCCGGCGACCGTCAGCGCCATCGACGGCGATGCGCTC
>CAZRHH010000143.1:0-3102 GCA_964599885.1 uncultured Dehalococcoidia bacterium
GTGAAGATCGGCTTCATCGTGCTGTTGGCGGGCTGAAGGCGGATGCGGTCCCCCTCGCGGTAGAACTTCTTGAGCGTGGCCTCGTTCTCGCGCACCAGCCAGGCGGCGACCATGTCGCCGTCGTCGCAGGTTGATGTCTGCTCGAGGATAACGATGTCGCCGTCGTTCACGAGCGCGTCGATCATCGACGTACCGCGGACGCGGAGCGCAAAGACGTTCTCTTTACCGCGCGTCATGTCCTCGGTGGCATCAAAGATGTTGTCGTAGTCGATCTGCTGCCAGGTCTCGGACGTCGGCACCGGGATCGGCTGGCCGGCGGCGATGGTGCCGATGATGGGGACGCCGACGGTGCGGCTGCGCCGCGAGCCGCGGTCGAGCAGCTCGATGGCACGCGAGACCTCACGGTCGCGCCGGATGAAGCCGAGGCGTTCGAGCGCTTTGAGGTTGTAATCGACGACTGAGGTGGAGCTGATGTCGCAGCCGACCTGGATATCGCGGATGCTTGGCGGGTAGTCGTGTTCGTTGATGAACCCGCGCATGAAGTCGAGGATGCCCTGCTGCTTCGTGGACAGGCCCTTCATGTGATGCTCCCTCCGTTGGCGGTTGATCGCCGCTGATGATCATAAGGCGGCAACCATCTGTTTCAAACGCCTGTTCTAGTCGCAAGCTTAGGCCGGTGCGGTGCGGCTTGTCAAGCGGCGGTTGGGCGGCGACCGTACGTTTGTGGGCAGCTAGCGTGAGCCAACGCGGGCGCGGATGAACTTGCTGGCGCGCTCGATCGCCGCGACATCTCCAGGCGGGTGGCCGAGTACTTCCCGGAGTTTGGCGCCAACGGCAAGGATGCCGTGACGGTCGAGCAGATGCTGACGTATCACGGCGGCTTCCCGCAGGCGCCGATGCCGCTCGAGATCTGGCTCGATCGCGCGGCCCGCGTGCAGAAGATGGCGTCATGGCGGCTAACGTCCGCGCCGGCGCGCGCTACGAGTATCCGCCCACTGCCGTCCACTGGGTGATCGCCGAGATCATCGACCGGCTCACCGGGGGCGACTATCGGCAACTGCTGACGGAGCGGATATGCGCGCCGTTGGGGCTGTCGTTCCGGCTGGGCGTGCCGCCGGTCGAACAGGGCAACATCGCGACGATTGAGCTGCGCGGCGAACCGGCGTCCGCCGAGGAGCTCCAAGCGGCGCTGGGCGTGTCGAGTCTCCCCGTTGGCGAGGTGACGAACGAAGCGCTGGAGGCGTTCAACCGTCCCGGTCATCGCGAAGCCGGCGTTCCGGGCGGCGGCGGCGTCGGCACGGCCGCTGACCTTGCGATGTACTACCAGGCGCTGCTGCGCAACACGGGCGACCTGTGGGATCCCGCGGTGCTCGCCGACGGCATGTCGCACATCCGCGTCACGGCGCCGAATCCGCTGTGGGGGATGGCGCCGGCGAACCGGACGCTGGGGATGATCGTTGCGGGGGACGATGGTAAGTCCGCCGCGCGAACGCTCGGACACACCGTCTCGCCGCGCGCGTTCGGGCACCCGGGCGCTGGCGGACAGATCGCCTGGGCGGACCCGGAGACGAGGCTGTCGTTTGCGTTCGTCATGAACGGCATCGACGTGCATCTGCTGCGCCAGTTCCGCCGCGGCGTCAGTCTGGCGAGCAAGGCGGGGAACTGCGTGCGGTGAGCAAGGCGGCTCGCGGGTGGTACTAGCCAACTTCCGCCCGCCGCTTGATCCTCGCCTGATCAATAATCCAGCAACCATCTGGTTCAACCGCAGGTCGCAGCAATCCGGTTCGGAGAGAGCGGCCCCCGAAGAATGGAGATTGCAGGATGCCTGACGCAGCCACCGATCTTTCGGCGGTTCGCGCGGAACTCAACAACATGACGGACCGCATCTTGATGCGGCTGCACGACCGCTCGGGGTTTCCGCTGAATCGGGTCGTCTACGAGCGGGGCGGCGTGGAGATCGTGAGCGGCGCCGATCAATCGTTCCTGGAACTGGGGCTCGAGGGTCTGGAGGCGTATCACGCGCTCCTGGGGCGATACCAGTATCCGGACCAGCATCGGTTGATGAGCGCGCCGGTCCCGGAGGCGGTCGTGGCGCGCGTGGTCGCCGCGGCGGCGGCGCCAGACTTGGGGATCGGCCTTCGCGACGAGTTAGTGCCGTACTACATCGACGAGATCCTGCCGCGGCTATGCGCGCCGGGCGAGGACGCATCGACCTTCGGCGAGACGGTGTACGTCGACGCCGACACGCTGGAGCTGCTCAACGAACGGATCCATGTGGGCAGGAAGGTGGCGCAGGCGAAGATCGCCTCCCAGCCGGAGCTCATGGATCTGGTCGACACGCCGGCCGTGCTGATCGATCGCCTGCGGGATCGGACGCGGGAAGAGGAGGTACTGGCGGACGTCGAACGACGCGCCGGCCGGTACGAGGTCGATGAGGGGCTGGCGCGGACGGTGTTCGCGTGGGTGATCGAGCGGACGATCGAGCTCGAGGTGACGTACCTGCGAGGGATGCGCGGGACACAACCCCGCGATTGACGGACAAGGCGGGCGGCGCCGTGCGCGGGTGGTGTCCCAGCACCCGAATCTGCTTGACAGTGTTACAGACTCGTTGATAGGATGCGGCGTTGCGTTTGGCGAATCTGCCGGACGTGACGCGCGCCAGATCACCCCACGGTCGGAAGACCCCAAAGTGACAACAGCCGGCATCGTGATCATCGGCTCGCCGGGGCGAGGTGCGGTGGTTGCGCCGGACTGGCTCAGCAATAAGGCTGCCGGCCTTTCGTGTGCCTCGAATCGGGCGCTCCAGGCTGTATCGCCACGCATAGCTAGTAGAAACGCGAGATCGGTTTGCCAACGATCAGTCAACTCGTGCGCAAAGGCCGCAAGAAGGCGATCAAGAAGACGAAGGCGCCCGCCCTTCGCTTCACATACAACTCGCTGAAGAACCGCACGGTGCGCGGCAAGGGTTCGCCGCAGAAGCGCGGCGTCTGCACGCAGGTGCGCACGATGACGCCGAAGAAGCCGAACTCGGCGTTGCGCAAGATCGCCCGCGTGCGGCTGACCAATCAGATTGAAGTGACGGCGTACATCCCCGGCGAAGGG
>CAZRHH010000144.1:0-3097 GCA_964599885.1 uncultured Dehalococcoidia bacterium
ATGACGCGCCGGATCATCCGGGCGATGGAGAACCCGTACGTGAACATCATCGGGCACCCGACGGCCCGGCTGATCGGCCGGCGCCCGCCGATCGAGTTCGATCTCGAGGAGGTCTTCAAGGCCGCCGCCCGTACCGGCACGGCGCTCGAGATCAACGCCTTCCCGGATCGTCTCGATCTCAAGGACGAACACATCCTGTGGGCCAAGCGCCACGGCGTCCGGTTCGCGATCGATACCGATTCGCACGCCACGACGCACCTCGACGTGATGCGCTTCGGGGTTGCGACCGCGCAGCGCGGTTGGCTCACGAAGGACGACGTGATCAACGCCTGGCCGCTCGCGAAGCTCCGTACGTTCCTGCGCAAGGGTCGTTGATGGCGGGGCGCCTGCCGCGCTCCTTCTACGCTCGCTCGGCGCTTCAGGTCGCCCCCGAGCTTCTCGGCCGGGTGCTGGTGCGCACGCTCGCCGACGGGACCCGGCTCGCGGCCCGCATCGTCGAGACCGAGGCATACCTGCCCGACGATCCGGCGAGCCACGCGTTCCGGGGTATGACGCGACGCAACGAGGTGATGTTCGGCCCACCGGGACGGTTGTACGTGTACTTCACCTACGGCAACCACTGGATGATGAACGCGGTGACCGGTCGTGCGGGCGAGGGGACCGCCGTCCTGCTCCGCGCCGCCGAGATAGGTGAGGTAGACGAGCCGCCCGTTCGCGGCGATTGTTCCGACAAACGCATCTGCGAATCGCGACCGCGCGGCCTGCACCGACCCCGGTGTCGTGGGCAGACGATCGAGTGCCGTGCCAGCCACATAGGAGTCGCCATGGACATCGACGGCAATGGCTTCAGGGGAGTTATAAATGGAAGTCCCGACCGTGCTGGTAAAGACGATGCCGGGATCGATCGTCAGCGGCTTGGCTTGGTTGTACACTCCTAGCGAGAACCCAATACCGTCGCGGGTGAACACGAACGTCCCCGAGACCTGGCGGCGGCGCCCACTGTCCTCCTGATGAATCCGCGGCTGCACCAGATGGGCCTTGCTGTCCGGCGTCCCGACCAGCAGGCCGTCCTCGCCTGACCGCGCGAGAGTGAGGCCCTCGAACGCCAGCTGAATGAGTCGAGGATCGGCGCCCGGTTGCAGCACCAGCTCATACTCGACCCCCACCTCTCCATGGCGGTACACGACATCGATCTTTGGGTAGACGTGTCGAAACCGCATCGCGGCGTACCGCCGGACGCCGACCCGCCAGCGGGTCGGGTCGCGACCGATGAGATAATTGATCGTGCCGGGCAACAAACCGACCGGCTCCGCGGCGAGCCCGCGGCGGCCCCCAACAAATCGCAGCCGCTGTTCCTGTTCGGCCTCGAAGAGCGTGAGGGAGGCATCGGCGGCCGTCACGACTGCGGTGGCGCCGCCAACGGTGGCGAGAAAGTCCCCTCCGTCTGTACTCTCCGCGGTCCGTTGAAAGCCGTAGGTGAGCCGATCGTTGGTCGCGACATTGCCGGGCTGTTCGGCGGCGGCGCAGGGCACACTTGTTCCGGCGAAGAGCCCGGTGAAGGCCACGACGATCAACGGTCGAACCATCGGGACATTCTCCCTCAAATCAGCTGATCGCCGCTTCGCCTGAGTGATCCTCGCGCCCGCGATCGCTGACTCTGCAGTGACCGTGGCGTGGCTCAGAGCCGCTGGTGGAGAACAGTGGCGTCAGCGCTCAGATGTAAGCTTGTTCTACAGGACACGCCGAACCGGCGGTCCGCGGCCATGAGGCCTTTATGCATCCCCACCTCAGCGGGCGTCTCGCTGCCGTCGTCGCATTGTTTGTGGTGGACCTCGTGCTGTCGCCAGTTCAGGCGGCAGTTCAGCCTGAGTTTTTTCCGAGGCTCGAGTCTGCGACCTACCTCGGCGGAATCGGTCGCGAAAATGTCACCGCCGTCGGTTTCGACGCTAGGAGCCCGTCCGAGTAATCGCTGTGATAGTCACGTTGCCTTGTGCTGCGCGCCCACCCTGCCCGGGGGTGATGCCAGCGCGTCGTCCAATGGGGAGGGGCGTCGTCTCCTGCGAGACCGATGCGTCCGAACCGCGAGTCGGCCGTGCCCTCATCCGTAGAGTCGGTAGAGCCTCAGAATGTTATGCGTCGTGCACACCAGCGACCATTCAGCTTGGACCTTCGCGAGACCACGCAGCAAGAACTGCCGGAAGCCGCGTGCCTGCTTGATCTGGCCAATGACCGGTTCGACGATCGCTTTGCGCGCCGCGTAGACGGCCGCCCCAGCCTTCCTGTGCAACTTCCGGGACATGCGGTCGACCCGCGTCGCGGTCTTCGGCAGCGGGCCACGGGGACAGGGGCCGGGGCGCTCGCCATGTTTCTGCTTCCGCGTCGAGATGTAGGCATCGATCGGGGTGCCGGCGATCGCGGCCAAGTTCGCGTCCGAGCAATAGCCCGCGTCGGCGAGCAGGTGCGTGGGCGTATCGCCCGATTGTTCCTCGATGGTCGTGATCATCGGCATCAGCTGTTGTTTGTCGTTGGTCTCCTGCGTCACCGCCTGGCCGACGATCAGGTACTGCTCATCCACGGCGACCTGCGCGTTGTACGCCTGGACGAATCCATCGGGCCCCTTCATGATCCGGGACTCGGGATCCGTGAAGTTGTATTGCGCCTTGGGATCCGGCTTGGCCACGTCCGACGGTTGGTCGGCGGCCACGGCTTCTTCTTTCGCCCGCGCCTCCAGGACCCGTTTCGCCTCACGAATCCGGGTCAACCGACTCTCGCGGCGCTGCAATTCCGCCGGCAGCTCCTCGCCGTGCCGGTTCGCGCCGTACTGCGTGTCCTCGGCCGCGTCGGCCGCCTCCGCGTGGGCGAGCAACTGCTTGACCTCCTGACGCAGTTGCCGTTGTTTCTCGCGCATCCGGTCGTAACTCATCGCCTTGTGCTTCGACGCGTTGGCTTTGACCTTCGTCCCATCGAGCGCCACGCGGCCGACGCGCGCCGCGCCCAATTCGCGCGCCATCTCGAGGACTTGCTCGAAGAAGCCTTGCAACGCCGTCAGGTGCGTCTTCCGAAAATCGGCGATCGTGCGAAAGTCCGGCTCGTTGCC
>CAZRHH010000145.1:0-2940 GCA_964599885.1 uncultured Dehalococcoidia bacterium
GGCGAGGCCCGCCAGCACGCCCGCCGCGCGCCGCACGCCGGCGACGACGCCATATGTGCGAATGATCGGCGACACGGCGGACTGCGAGACGAACGCCGACGTGCCCTTGACGTTGTCGGCGGTCGACTTCGCCGAATCGAGCAGGGGCTTGACGCTGTCATCGACCAACGAGAGCGTCTTCTTCAAGAGCGCGCGCAGCAGCAATCCGAGGACGATCGTGATGACGAGGGCGACGACGAAGAACGCAGCGACGGCGATGCCCATGAAGATGATCACCCAATCCCGAAACGTCGCGACGAACAGAGGCAGAAGGTCGATCACTACGGGTTGCTCCTCGATTAGTTGTGCGCGCGGCCATCATATCACCTGAACCGGCGGCACAATACTGCTCGCGGTTGACGTTTACGCACTCGACGCGCGCGCGAGCGACAACGGGGCGGCAGTGCAATGCTTATGTAACCCGTGGCTGGTCGCCACGGCTGCGAAAGGCCCACAGCCGCCCGGCGACGGTGACGTAACTGAGCCCGCCGACGATGAGCAACGCCCAGTACGCCTGCCCGGCAACCGCGCCAGCGGCGAGCGCCAGCAGCCGTACGTCGCGCGAGGCCACGCCGAGCAGGTCCGACGCGACGCCGATGCCGCCTTCGCGCTCGAGCCGGGCGCGCGAGTACGAGACGAGCAGGAAGCCGACCGCGGCGGCGAGGCCGACGAGCAGCGGCTGCGGCCAGTCTTCGTGATCGAGCGCGTACCAGGCCATGCCGCCCGCGATCGCCGCATCGGCGTAACGATCGAGCACGGCGTCGAAGATGCCACCGAAGCGGCTGGCCATGTGCTTCGCGCGTGCGAGATCGCCGTCGACGCCATCGATGATCGACGACGCCTGGATCAGCACGCCCGCTTCGATGTTGCGGCCGATGGCCAGCAGCGCCAGCGCGCCGAGCGAGACGGCGAAGGCGATCACGGAGACCTGGTTGGGCGTGAGCGGCGTCGGCGCGAGCGCGGCGGCGATCGGCACGGAGAACCGGCGGTTCAGGTAGCGCGATACGGGACCGTCAAGCGATCCGGCCATCGGCTCCGTATGTGTGCGCGGCGCGATAGCGTGGTGGCGCGAGCGGCGCCAGCAACTCCTCGGCGAGTACGAGATCTTCGATCGTGTCGACGTCGATCCAGCGGTGGCCGGTGACATCGATCGCCTCGAGATCGCCGGCGTGGGCGAGCGCGGCGAACATGGCGCCGGCCTCGCCGTCGCGGCGAGCGGGCGTCAACTCATCGAACACGCGCGGTGTACACCAGAAGACGCCGGTGTCGAGTGCGTTCCAGTCTGCGATCGCTTTCCCGAGATCGGTTACGCGGTTGCCGCGAACACGCGCGCGCGTCGCTTCGCCGGCGCGGGCATCGTTGCGCGCGCAATGCTCGACTGCGAGACGGCAACGGCCATCCGCGTTCGTGGTGAGCGTCTGGACGAGCGATGCGTCGATCAGATGATCGGCCATGGCGAGCACGAACGGTCCGTCGACAGCGTGGCGCGCGGCCCAGATTGAGCGGGCGTTGCCGAGCAGGAACGCGTCGTTTTCGACGAAGCGCACCGACATGCCGGGCGGGTGCAGCGCGTCGACGGCGTTGCGAACCTGCGCGGCGCGGTAGCCGACGACGATCGTCGCGTCGTCGACACCGGCGGCGAACAGTGCATCGAGCACGTGATTGATCATCGGGCGGCCGGCCACTTTGATCAGCGGCTTGGGCGTCAGCGATGTGAGCGGATAGAGCCGCCCACCGTCGCCGGCGGCGATAACAACAGCTTGCATTGATGACAATCCTCAGATTCGTACGGCAGGTTGGCAGAACGGCGACCCTACAGTCTGGCTACGCACGATCGAAAGTACGGTGATCAACGGAGCGTTGTCAACGGGCGCGACGGCAAACGATGCGTTTGTAACGCGCTGGACCGCGTTGCGGAAGCGGTGACGGGCTCTTGCAGCTTCAGCCCATGTCAAGACGCGATGACTAGAACGGCAGTCCCTTGAGGCCTTGCATGCCCTTGACCGCGGCGATGTCGCCGCCGTGGCCGACGGCGTGCGTGCCGGCGAGCTGCAGCAGAAACGCCACTGACTTCATCCCGAAGGGACCGGCGTTCGCTTCGTGATCGAGATCTGCGTCCTTCAACGTGGCGACGTAGTCGAGCGCTGCCTTCTGGATCTTCTTGCCGTACTCATCGATCGGCGCGAAGGGGATGGAGCCGTCGTAGTTCCACACCTCGGTGGGGTTCGCGGGAATGCCGGTTGCGGCTGCGACGTCGCCCCACGACATCTGCCCGCCAGTGAGCGAAGCGACGACGAAGAAATCGATGGCGGTCAGGGCGTGTACATGCGACTTCGCCGCGGTGTTGCAGGTGCCGCCGGGATGCCAGTTGTACTGCGCATCGTCCATGCCGCTGGCGCAGGTGTTCATCAGGCCGAGTGCTTGTTCGAGCTGTGTCTTCGCGTAGGTGACGCCGTCCATGTGACCTCCGTCTGGATACTATTGATTCGCTAGTGACGCTAGATTCTCATTGTTGCGGCGTTGCGTCAAGCCTTCCGGCAAGGTCCGCCGGAGAAGGCCCGGTGATCGTGAGTTTCGCAGATTCGAGGAGCCAATTTGTTTTGTCAGTTTCGTTTCGGCTGGGTGTGGCGGGACTGCGGTTCGCGGCCCGGCCGAGTGCGCCACGTACGATAGTAGTTCAGCGCGCCATTAGTGCGGAGCGGTTGATCTTGTCCCGTGGGGACGGACGTGTGGCCGAATGACCGCGAGGGCGCAGCTAAAGCTACGCAGCTACATTCGTGTTGGCGCGTGTTGGCGCGTGTTGGCGCGTGTTGGCGCGTGTTGGCGCGTGTTGGCGCGTCTTGGCGCGTGTTGGCGCGTGTTGGCGCGTGTTGGCGCGTGTTGGCGCGTGTTGGCGCGTGT
>CAZRHH010000146.1:0-2870 GCA_964599885.1 uncultured Dehalococcoidia bacterium
CGTGGCGCCATCGTCTAGCGGCCCAGGACGCCGCCCTTTCAAGGCGGAGATCGCGGGTTCGAATCCCGCTGGCGCTACCAACTCCCCAACGTTCGCGCCGGCACGCAGATGATGCGGCAACCGAACGGCTTGGGAGAAGGCTTCATCATCATGGATGCAGACCAGACGATTGACCCGGCCCTGCTCGTGGAGCAGGCGCCGGATGCGCTGATCTACGCCGATCGCGAGGGAATCATCCGGACGTGGAATGCGGGTGCGGAGCGGATCTTCGGGCACGCCGCCGACGTGGCGATCGGGCAGGACCTGAACATCATCATTCCGGAGAACCTGCGCGATGCGCACTGGACCGGGTACGACCGCGCACTCGCTGCTGGCGACACGAAGTACCGCGGCCAGTCGTTGCCGACGAAGTCAATGAAGGCAGACGGCACCCCGATCTATGTCGAACTCAGCTTTGCCATCGTTCATGGCGTGGATGATGCCGTGGTGGGCGCGATGGCGCAGGCGCGCGATATCACCGAGCGCTTCGAGCGCGACCGGGCGGCGCGGCGACGCTTGCGTGAGTTGGAGAAGGCGCTCAAGGAGTCCGGCGTCGGGCTACCATCCCTTTGAACCTGAAAGTTTTCACTCCGCGCGTCTGGCGTGCTGAGGGGCGAAGCAGCTGGACATGCGGGAGGCGCGAAGCGCGACGAGGGCGTCACTCGTGCAGCAGCAGTGTGTCTCGCGCGGCGTGCAGCCCGAACCACAGCCCCGGCGATGACGTGCGCATCGTCGCGATCAGCAGTGCCCCCTCCGTCACGACATTGATCTCGGTGATGATCTCCGCGAACGGCCGCTGGGCGAGCCAGCTCGTCGCGACACTCACGCGCTCCGGCAGCAGACGCGCGTTCGCCGTCGCCGCCTCGTCGCTAGCGTGCAGCAGGACGATCGTCACGTACCCGCCACGCTCGTCGACGCCCGCACCGGCCGCGAACGCCGCGTACCGCCGCAGTTTCGGCTCGCCGCCAAGTGCGTCTCGCGACGCCGCTACGCCGTCCGCCGTCGCGTCCGGCCCCGCCACCTTGGCCGAGAGGGGATCGAGGGCGTACGGGGCGACATCCGTGGAGAACATCGCGGTGTACGTTCCGGCGCGTTCCAGCGCCGCCGCCAGCGCGGCAAAGTCCCCGCGCTCGGCCAGCGACGAAGCGCCGCCCGCCATCGCCAGCATCAAATCGAGCTGCGCGGGATCCGCGGCTGCGTACACGTAGCCGTCGCGCGTCGCGTACACGCCGCCAGTCGCCAGCGATCCGCCCGCGCGCGCGCCGAACGTCCCGCGCAACACCTGGTGCGCGCCATCTCCTGTCCGTGCGTCGACCTCAAGCTGCACCGGCGCGACGCCCAGCGCCGTCTCCGTCTCGCGCAACCGCGGCGGATATCCGTCCAGTCCCGACAGCGCCGAGGGCACAAGCGCCGTCGAACCACCCGCAGCGTCAAACCGCAGCGCGCGATAGTACGCGAGCAGCGTTGCATCGTCACTGCCCGTTGCAGGCGCAACGATACCTGACAACGCCCGGAAGCGCGCGTAGTCGTTCATCACCGTCCACGCGCGCGCTGTTTCCGTGTCGGGCATCGCGGCGAGCATCTCGAGCCAGCGCGGCGCGGGCGCGCTGGCGGCAGCGTCGCCCGTTGCGTCCGTCGAGCGCACGCGGGGCGCCGTCACGGCGTGCAGGGCCGGCGCTAGCCACGCAGCGACCGCATCCGCGCCCTGCTGTGTGAAATGCACGCCGTCGCTGAATACGTCGTTCGCGCCGATCTCGCCGTGGCCCGCCGTGAGACTGTTGACGAACGCGTTGAGATCGACGACGCGTGCGTGCGGCTGCGCGCGTTGCGCGACACCCTCGTACACGCCGTTCAGCCGGTGGATGCGATCCAGATCGAAGCGGGGTGCATCGCTCACAACGCCGAGATCACGCGGCGCGTAGTCGGGCGTCGTTAGCAGCATCACCGTCGCTCCACGCGACGACAGCACGTCGACCGCCGCCGAAAGCTCCGCCGCCGCATAGCGGTCAGCCTCCGCTGAACCGAATACGAGCAACCGCCCATCGACTTCCCGATCGTAGAGATCCCACGCGCCCGCGAGCAGCAGCACCGCATCCGGTTCGAACACGTCCACGTACGACTGCCAGCGCGTCGGCCAGTCGTTGCAGGCTTCGTCTGGCGATGTCCACTGGCCGTCGACGAGCACGCTGTCCGCGCGCAGCACGCCACAACCGATCTCACCCTGGTTCCAGATCGCCAGGTTCGCGTCTGACTGACGTCCGAGCCCTTGCCCCATCGTAAACGCGACCGAGTCGCCGACGACAAGCACACGCGCCGGCGCCATCTCTCCCGCCTGGCTCGTCGCCACCGGCGGCGTGGCCCGCGGTGACGCCGCTAGCGTCGTATCACGCGCATCGCGCGCGACCAGCACAACCGCGATAGCGAGGATCGCCACGGCCGCGGGCGCCAGCAGCCAGGCCTGCCGCCGCGCCACCATCCCGCCGCCGCGCCTGAACGGCTGTTCGACTAGCACGTACGACCCCGCCGCAACCGCCAGCGTCGCCGCGAAGCGGATCGCGAACAGCGCGTGTCCGTCGGCGCCCACGCGATCCGGAGTGAGCAGCAAGTACAGCGGCCAGTGCCATAAATACACGCCGTACGAAATCACACCCAGCGCCACTAGCGGCCGCAACGATAGCGCGCGCGCCACCGGTGCGTCGCGCGCCAGCACCGCCGCCGCGACCACGCACACCACGCCGGCACCCAGCGCGAAGAACCCGCCGCGGTACAGCAGCGCGTTGTCATACCCCATCGTCACCCACGCCCACGCCACGCCCGCCGCACAGACGACG
>CAZRHH010000147.1:0-2816 GCA_964599885.1 uncultured Dehalococcoidia bacterium
AGTGGGTGCACGACCTTAGTTCTTCCCCTCGGCGCGGAGTCCGTCGCGTCGCCGCGGCGACCTCCGCGCGGGCGCGGGCGGGGCGCAGAACCTAGGAACCTAGAACCTAGAACCTAGAACCTAGGGGCGCCGAGAGCGGAGAGCAGAGAACAGGGCGCGAGAGAACGCGCGTCCGAGAATCCGGGACCTGGCGGGGCAGACGGAGTAAGAGCAAGGAACGCTTGGCCGTATTGGCGTGGCGATCAGCCGTGGGGCTGATCGTCCGCACGCTCAGCAGCGCAGGGACGCATAGCCTGCTGCTCGACCGCCGCCGCCGCGGTCATCTGGCGATCCTCTCGGCGATCCTGCTGGCGACGGTGTTTGGCTACGTGATGTTGCAGCCGCGGACGGTGCGCGTGCAGGCGGACGGCCGCGAACTCGTCGTCGAAACAAATCTCTCGAAAGACGCGGCGTTGCTCGAAGGCGCGGGCATCGATCTGCGGCCGGGCGACCGCGTGACGGCGCTTCGAGGCGACGGCGGCGACGTGCTGCGCGTCGAACGGGCGCGGAGCGTCGTGCTGCACGCCGACGGCATGCGGTTCGAGATGCGAACGCACGCTGCGACGATCGATCAGTTGCTCGACGAAGCGGGCGTCAGCATCGCCACGCGCGACAGCGTGCTGCAGGACGGCGTGCTCGTGCCGATGACGGCGCCGGTCGAGCGGCCGGAGCTGTTCGCATCGCTGCTCTCGTACGTCGCCGACGACGAAGCGGCGGATCGCGATGTGACGATCGAAGTGCGCCGCGCCGTCCCGTTTACGGTGATGATCGGTGGCGAAGAAGTGCTATCGACATCGAGCCGGCCGACGGTGGCGCAGGCGCTGCGGGAGGCGGGCGTGATCGTCGGCCCGGGCGATGCGGTGACGCCGGATCTGCAGGCGTCGTTGGCCGCGGACACCCGCATCGAAGTGCGGCACGCGCGCGCGCTGACGATCGCGCTGCCGGACGATCATCTCGTGCTGTACACACTGGCGGATACGGTCGGCGACGCGCTGGCGGCGGAGGGAATCGTCGTGCCGGGCGATTCGTTTATCGATCCGCCCGCGGAGACGGAGATCAGTGACGGGATGTCTGTGCGCGTCGTGCAGCTTTCGGCGGCGAACGACTATGAGCGCGAATCGATCGAGAGCGCGACGGTGTATCGCTCTGACGCCAGTCTCGACGTTGGCGAGACGCGCACCGTACAGGGCCACGACGGCGTGCGCGTGCGCCGGTACGACGTGAGCTACGTGAACGGCGAGGAGGCGGGGCGCACGCTGATCGACGAGTACTACGATCCGGAGCCGATGGACACGATCGTCTACTATCCTGAGCAATCGGCACGTGAAGTCGCAGCGGCACCACCCGAGGGCAGCGCGAGGACGATGCACGTGTACGCGACGTGGTACAACGCGGCGAGCGCGGGCCGCGCCCCGAGCGATCCCGCCTACGGGCGGACGGCGACGGGCGTGCAGGTGACGTACGGCATCGTTGCGGTCGACCCGACGATCATTCCGCTGGGGACGCGGATGTTCATCCCGGGGTACGGATACGCGGTGGCGGCGGACACGGGCGGCGCCGTGAAGGGCTACATCATCGATCTCGGGTATCCGGACGGCGTGGAGGTCACATGGCGGTCGCGCTGGCTTGACATCTACATCCTCTCGTAGCAACCGCGCCCCGCGTCAACGCGGTTCCAAGCCACACACCAGACCGCGCCCCAAGAAGCGCTTCGGCCAGCACTTCCTCTCCGACACCAACATTCTCGATCGCATCGTCGATGCTGCGGAGGTCGCGCCCGGCGGCGTCGTGCTCGAAATCGGGCCGGGGCTGGGGGCGCTGACGGAGGCGCTGGCGCAGCGCGGCGCGCGCGTCGTGGCGGCGGAGATCGATCGTGATCTGCTGCCGGGACTGCACGAGCGGTTCGCTGGCGCCGGCACGGTGACGATCGTCGAAGCAGACGTGCTGGAGCACACGCCCGGCGAGCTGCTGGCACTGGGCGGCGTGGCGGCGCCGTACATCGTCGTGGCGAACTTGCCATACAACATTGCGGCGGCGGTGCTACGGCGGTTTCTCGAAGGCGACGTGCGACCAGAGCGGATGGTCGTGATGGTGCAGCTCGAGGTGGGGCAGGCGATCGTCGCCGCACCGGGCGAGATGGGGCTGCTCAGCGTGGCGACGCAGGTGTACGGCGAGACGCGTCTCGTCATGCGCGTGGCGCCGGGTGCGTTCACGCCGCCGCCGAAGGTGCATTCTGCCGTCGTCCGGATCGATGTGTCGCCGGAGCCGCGCGTCGACGTGCCGCTCGACGCGTTCTTTCGCGTCGCCCGCGCCGGCTTCGGCAACCCGCGCAAGCAGTTACGGAACAGCCTGTCGTTCGGGCTGCATGTGAAGCAGGACGTGATCGACGGGGTGATGGCGGCGGCGGGCGTCGACGCGACGTTGCGACCGCAGATGCTGTCGCTCGACGATTGGGCGTCGATCACGCGCGCCTGGATCGCGAGGCCGGGACAGTGACACGGCTGCGCCTGATCGCGCCGGCGAAGATCAATTGGACGCTCGAAGCGCTCCGTATCCGCCCCGACGGCTATCACGAACTGCGCAGCGTGCTGCAGACGATCGATCTGTGCGACGTGATCACGCTGAGCCATGCGGATGATGTGGAGTTGGTGCTGAGCGGCGACGTTGCGACGCTGGCGGACGAAGCGCCGGTGCGGAACCTGGCGTATCGCGCGGCGGGGGCGCTGCGGGAGCGCGCGGGCGTGCGGCGCGGCGTGCGCATCGAATTGGAGAAACGC
>CAZRHH010000148.1:0-2765 GCA_964599885.1 uncultured Dehalococcoidia bacterium
CGACTCGGAGCCTCTCTCTGTGTCAACTATCTCATGAGACACTACACGTAGGGGCCCCGCTTGCCGGGCCCCGGTCGAACCGCGGACACCGCTCCATACTGTTCCACCAACAAGACGTTCGGGTGATTGACCCCAACCAGCATCCATCCATCCCCATCTGCGACATCTGCGGATAAACTCACAACATGATCCGTGTACTCACCTCCGGCGGCGGCAAAATGGGCCGCGCCATCGTCGGCGCGCTCGCCGCCGACGCCACGACGCAGCCCGTCGGCGTCGTCGACGCGCTCGCCACCGCGACATCGTTCGCCACCGCCGCCGGCGACGAACTGCCGATGTTCACCGACGCCGCCCGCGCCTGCGCCGACACCAAACCCGACGTGGTGATCGACTTCAGCAACGCGGCTTGGACGCCCGTGCTCACCGCCGCCGCGCTCGAACACGGCGTGCGCCCCGTCATCGGTACGTCCGGCCTCGACGACGCCTACGTCGCGGAGCTCACGCGGACCTGCGCCGAACGCAAGATCGGCGGCGTGCTGGCGGCGAACTTCGCGCTCGGCGCCGTGCTGCTGATGCACATGTCGAAGATCGCCGCCCGCTTCTACGACTCAGCAGAGATCATCGAGCTGCACCACGACCAGAAGGTCGATGCGCCGTCCGGCACGTCGATCGCCACAGCGCGCGGCATGCTCGAAGCCCGCGATGGCCGCGAGTTCGCGCACAACACGCCCGGTTTGCAACCGATCGCGAACGCACGCGACGCCACGCTCGGCGGCATCACGCTGCACAGCGTGCGCCTCCCCGGGCTCGTCGCGCATCAGCAAGTGATGTTTGGTGCCACCGGCGAAACCCTCACCATCCGCCACGACTCCAACGGCCGCGACTCCTTCATGCCGGGCATCCTCCTCGCCACCAAAGAAGTCATGCACCGCGAAGAACTTGTCATCGGCCTCGAATCACTCCTCGGCCTGACTGCCACCGACTAGCGATCCGCGCACACCCGAAATGTAGCTGCGGAGCTTTAGCTCCGCCTCGTCGCCCGCGAAAGTCGGACTCTTGGTGCGTCGCCACCGCTTTCCGTCATCGTGGCACGGTCTTTCAGACCGTGTCACCCTGGCCCGCCAACTCCATCCTTCGCCGCCCGCCCACCGTCGCGCGAACGCGGTGACACAACTGAACCGACGAAACCAACTCCGACACACGAAATTTACGAAACGAACTCCGAAAGGCACCGTCCGCTACGATCAAGCCATGACCACCCGCGTCCTCGCCGCCCCGACGATGACCGTCGGCCCGAAAACCTTCACCTGGGGTGCCCGCACGTACATCATGGGCGTCATCAACACGTCGCCCGACTCGTTTTCCGGCGACGGCCTCCGCACCGCCGATGATGCGCTCGAACAGGCGCGGCGCTTCGTCGACGAAGGTGCCGACATCCTCGACATCGGCGGCCAGTCAACCCGCCCCGCCGCGAAAAAGACCGAAGCCGGCTTCGACGAACTCCCGCCCGAAGAAGAGATCCGCCGCGTCGTCCCCGTCATCGAACGTATCAGCTCCGAACTGCCCGGGACGCCGATCTCAATCGATACGTACAAGCCCGCAGTCGCGCGGGCCGCTCTCGATGCCGGCGCCCACATGCTCAACGACATCGAGGGCTTCCGCCGCACGCCCGAACTCGCGCAGATCGCCGCCGCAGCGGGCGTGCCCGTCGTCATCATGCACAACGAGCGTCTCGCCAGCGCACAGCGCGGCCGCGCCGCACCCGACGTCATCGCCGGCGTTCGCGGCGGCCTCGAAGCATCTCTGCGCATCGCCGCCGACGCCGGACTGTCGCGCCAGCAACTGATCAGCGACCCCGGCTTCGGCTTCGGCTGGACGCCCGAACAGAACATCGACATGCTGCGCCGCCTGCGCGAACTCGACGACCTGGCGCTGCCGATCCTCGTCGGCACCTCGCGCAAGTCAACCGTCGGCGCCGTGCTTGGCGGCGCCGGCATCGACGATCGGCTCTGGGGTACGGCGGCGAGCGTCGCGCTCTCGATCGCCAACGGCGCCGACATCGTCCGCGTCCACGACGTCGCCGCGATGAAGCAAGTCGCGCTCGTCGCCGACGCGATCGTCCGTGGCTGGTTACCCAGAGACGCGCCATGACGGTCGTCTATCTCGCGCTCGGCGCCAACGTTGGTAACCGCGCCGCGAACATGCGGATGGCGCTGCGCCTGCTCGAGCCGTCATGCCACGTCACCCGCGTGTCGTCGCTCTACCGTTCGGACGCCATCGTGCTCGAAGGCGCGCCGCCTGGCCCGGACTATCTCAACGCCGCCTGCGAGTGCGAAACCGATCTCTCGCCCGACGAGCTCCTAGCGTTCGCCAAGCGCATCGAACACGCCATCGGCCGCCGCCCCGCCGAACGCTGGGCGCCGCGCGTCATCGATATCGACATCCTGCTCTACGCCAACGTCGTCATCGACACCCCCACCCTCACCATCCCCCACCCCCGCATCGCCGAGCGCAACTTCGTCCTCGCCCCCCTTGCCGAACTTGCCGCGGACGCGGATCACCCCAAACTCAGCACCACGATCGCCGCCCTCGCCGAAGCGATCGACTACGCCGGCCTCGAGCATCTCCAGGGACCCGCGTGGGCAATCGACGCCCCGCAGCCAGACGGGACACTGGACGCTGGAGGGTAGAAGATGGAGTTCCACACCAGCCAGACACCAGACACCAGACACCAGACACCAGACACCAGACACCAGACACCAGAC
>CAZRHH010000149.1:0-2747 GCA_964599885.1 uncultured Dehalococcoidia bacterium
CGATGATGGCGTCGGGCGCCGGCGGCGCGGCGTCGGTGTTGCCGGCGGCGGCGAGCGGGTTGAGCGCTTTGTCGATGATCTCGGGCGTCAGCGTGCCACCGACGAGCGGGACGTAGGCGATGACGCGGTTGAGGAAGCCCTCGAGTTCGCGGACGGTCGGGCAGCAACGCTCGGCGATCGTGACGAGCGCGTCGTCGGGCAGCGGCAGCGCGTGTTGCGGCGCTTTGGCACGCAGGATCGCCAGACGTGTCTCGTAGCCGGGCTTCTGCAAGTCGGCGGCGAGGCCCCACTGGAGGCGCGAGCGCAGACCGTCGGTCAGGCCGCCGAGTTGTGACGGCGCGCGGTCGCTGGTGATGACGATCTGTTTGCCGGCGGCGTGCAGATCGTTGAAGGCGTGGAAGAACTCCGCCTGGAACTTTTCTTTACCTTCGAGGAACTGCACGTCATCGAGCAGCAGCAGATCGCAACCACGGTAGCGGCTGCGGAACTGCTCGATCTTGCCGTCGGCGAGCGCGCGCACGTAGTCGTTGCCGAAGCGTTCGGCGGTCGCGTACAGGACGTTGCGTCCCGCTGCAAACGCGGCGTGGCCGATCGCGTTGAGCAGGTGCGTCTTGCCGAGACCGGAGGCGCCGAAGATCAGCAGCGGGTTCATCGCGCCGGGCTCGTTGGCGGCACGGCGGGCTGCCTCGAAGGCGAGGCTGTTCTCGTCGCCGACGACGAACGCGTCGAACGTGAGCGCGGGGTTGAGCGCCGGCGGGACGCCGCGGCTGATGCGCGTGCCGGTCGAATCGTCGGCGGCTGCGTCGTCGGCGGGCGTACTCTGGAGCAGGACGGGCGATTGATCGTCGTGCGGGCGGGCGACTTCGAAGTCGACGTGGATGGCGTGGCCGACGACGCGCGCGAGCGTCTTGCTGATCAGCGGGCGCAGGCGCGTCGCGAGCCATTCCATGGCGAAGTCAGTCTGCGCGCCGACGACGAAGCGATCGTGCTCGTGGCGGAGGCCGATGGTGTCACGCAGCCAGGTGTCGAAGTTGGCGCGCGTGACGAGCAGTTCGAGCTGGCCAAGCGTGGCCTTCCAGGTAGCGGCGGCGGGTTGGTGTGTCATGAGGTGGGCGCTCCGCGAGCGGCGCGAGCGGAAGGCTGAGCGGAGACAGCACTGTGAAACGGCAACACGAAGTCCCCCCGACGATCGTCCGGTTTTCCGGTGTGACAGCTACAGAATTCAGACTGATCCCAAGAGACGAAGTCCCGTCGTTATTGCCGACCTCACGACGGCTCAGGTTCCCTCCCCCGTCCGGGGAACGGTGTACATCCGCGTGACGGCGGTACACCGTATGAGGTAGTTGTTCTCTTGGGACAAGGGCGAGAATACCGGGGGCTCACTACGCGATCAAGGCTTTTATGACGACCGCGCCGCGAAATTTGTCCCCCTTTTCGTAGCGTCGCTAAAGCCTTCGCGTACGTTACGTTCGTCTTGCATTTGAATTGGAGGCGGGTGGCGCGGAATGATTGCACAAGGCGCCCGATCCGCATACGTTTCAGGCGCATCATAGCACGCTCTTGAGAGCAGAGATCAGAGAACAGAGAACAACTTCCCACCGTCTGGAGGACGTGATCGAGAACGCAACGACAGTCGCTTCGGCGCCGCGCGCTCCGCTGTCGCAACGCATCGCGGGCGCGATCGAACGGCGGCGGATCTACCGCGACGTGTTCGAGATCGGGCTAGTGGCGCTGGCGTTCCTGTTGTACTTCATCGTGCGCGGGCTCGTCGTCGACCGTAACGATGACGCGCTCGCCAACGCGCAGGACATCATCAGCCTCGAGCGATCGCTCGGCATCTTCTGGGAGCCGCGGTTGCAGGATCTTGTGATCGATCATCGCTGGCTCGTGCAGGCGTCGAACTTCGTGTACTTCTGGCTCGACTTTCCGCTGATCGTCGCCGTCGGGCTGTGGATGTACTTCCGCAAGCGGCACGAGTACACGGTCGCGCGCGACGCGCTGCTGCTCTCCGGCGCGATCAGCCTCGTCATCTACAACCTGTATCCGGTGATGCCCCCGCGGCTGCTGCCCACGGGCGAGTTCGTCGGCACGATCGAGAGGTACAGCGACCTGAGCTATCAGGCGCAGTCCATGCAGGCCTTCGTGAACCCGTACGCGGCGGTGCCGAGCCTGCATTTCGGCTGGGCGGTGATCATTGGCGGGGCGATGGTGCTGACGATGCGCAATCCGTTGCTGCGGGCGCTGGGCTTCGCGTTGCCGTGGCTGCAGCTGGCGGCGATCGTCTTTACGGCGAACCATTACATCGTTGATGCGCTGGCGGGGCTGGTGGTGTGCATCGTGGGGCTGGCGCTGGCGGGGGCGATGCAGCGGTGGGGGTATCCGTGGGTGCGGCGGGTGGTGGGAAGCGAGATGCGAGAAGCGTGAGGCGGGAACCAGAACGCAGAACCCAGAACCTAAGCAGCGCATGCTCGACGCACTACTGGCGCTCGATTGCTTGCCACCGCGTCCGCAGCTCGGCGATGCGTCCCGCGTCTATGTCGCGCTCGCCATAACGCGACTCCGTGAACGCCTCCGTGATCGACGAAGGCGCATCGGACGCGAAGTGGGCGTCGAGCGGTGGCGCGAACTGCGATGGCGTGGCGGACAACGGGCGCTCAAGACCGGCGGCGGCGGCGCGGTCGAGCATCTCGTAGTACAGGCGTCGCACCTCGGCGCCCGGCTGTGCGCGCGGCGTCCGGCGCCGGAAG
>CAZRHH010000150.1:0-2739 GCA_964599885.1 uncultured Dehalococcoidia bacterium
TTCGATCAGGTCGACGTCGGGCTTTTCCATCTGGCCGAGGAACTGGCGAGCGTACGCGGACAGCGACTCCACATAACGGCGCTGGCCCTCGGCGTAGATCGTGTCGAAGGCGAGCGACGACTTGCCGGATCCGGATAGCCCCGTGATCACGACGAGCTTGTCCCGCGGAATCGAGACGTCGATGTCCTTCAGGTTATGTTCGCGGGCGCCTTTGACGATGATGGCGTCGAGCACGTCGGTGTTGGTCTCCTGGGCGGCGGGATGTTAGAGGTTAGTCGGGTGACGCCGGGCGCGAAAGCGATGCGCGTCGGGCGACTCTGAGCGTCCATTGTAGCACGCGTGTTCGGCGCGGTCTGCTGACGAATAGTGTCAGGAGGGGGGCGGACGGAATGGGCGCGCGGTCAGTTCTTCGAGCGCTACGCTTCCGCGCTGTTAGCCCGCGATGCGAAGGCGATCGCGGCGATGTATGCGGTTCCGTCGCTCATCCTCTTCCCCGGCACGTCGATCGCGGTCAGTGACGCCCATCAGACGGAGGCGTTCTTCGCCTCCTCGTGGGGCCGATACGAGGGAGTGGACGCCCTCGACAAGCAGGTCGTTGTCATGGGCGAGGCGCCGGGCAGTCTTTGGGCCGATGTGACGTGGTCGTATGGTGGCCAGCGGCGCGAGCGGTTCTGCTACCAGCTCGTCGCAGGCGCCGATGGTTGGCAGTTCGCCGTGCTTACGCCGATGGCAGAAGCCGGATGAGCTTGCGGTGGGTCTCCGCCCTTGCCGATCCCGCTATAGCGGTCGCGCGAGGATGAGCGCTGCCGCGCTGTTCCACTCGCTGAGCGCCAGTTCGCGGAGCGGGACGAAGCCGCGCTCGACGTAAAATCGGCGCGTGCCTTCGTAATTGTCGGTTTTGGTGTGCTCCGGTTCGGCGACGGACGGCCCGAGCGTGAGGACATCGCCGCGCCCTCATCGCGTAGCGTGTCCGTAGCGGCGTCGACCAGCAGCGTGCCGATGCCGTGGCGCCGATGCTCCGCATGCACCGCCAGCCACGTAATCTCCGCGCTGCCCGGGATGTGCGCCAAGACCGTGATGAATCCGATGGCGACGTCATTGATTGTCGCGACGAACCCGCGCTGCGTGCGCACCGCGACCGCACAATCGCGAATGCCGTCCGCATCGCCGAAGAACGTCGGCAGCGTCGCGAGTACGGCGTCGCAAGCGGGCGCGTCGTCGATGGTGAGCGGGCGGATCAGCGTCACCGGCATGACGCGCAGCGTAGCATCGATCGCGCGGCTGCGCGCATGTACTCGCCGTCACATCTCGGCGTGCGGGAGCGGGATCGCCGGTTCGTCGGCCAGATCACGATCGTCGTCGGCATCAGCGGGTGCGTGCGTGACGGTCGCCTCGATCACGACGGAGCGCGGCGGCGAGCGATGCGACAGGCGCTTCGCCCACGTCGTGCCGAGCGTCGCTACTTCATCCGCGTCGAGCCACTCCGCCGAATCGATGCGCATGCCGGCGCGCTCGAAGGCGCGCGCCATGTCCGTGCGCCCGTAGCCGGGCGTGACTTCGGGCAGGTCGCGCGCGTCGATCGGCACCGGATCGTCGAAGATGCGCGTATTCAGCACGATGTGGACGGATGCGCGCTTGCGTCCGAGGCGCGCGAGCGGTTCGAGCACGGCCGGCTCGCCGAGGATGATGCCACGCATCAGGCTGCCCCACGGCAGCGTGACGAAGATCTTGCGCGCGAGACGGTCGAGCTCCGGCGGCAGTTGCTCGATGCTGCTTACCACGTACAGCACGTTGGGCACGCCGCCGCGCTCCGGCTTGCGTGCCGCCTTCGCCGAAAGCTCTCGCAGATTCTCACGCACCGGATCCAGCGCGATGACGAAGCGTTCGGGATTTTGTTGGGCGTAGCGATAGGCGAAGCGACCATCACCCGCGCCAACATCGATCACGACCGACTTGTACGGCGCGATCCGCTCGCGAAGCTGCTCTTTCGTGAGGAGTGCGGTTTGCTTGCCGGTGACGATGATCATCCGTGCCAGCTTATCGCGCCCTCACCCGCCCAAACGAATGAAGACTTGACAGCGCAGCCGAGCAGCAGCCGCGGGATGGGAGACCAAAACCCTGGGCATCGTGAAGCGCAGCTTCACAACCCAGAAACCTCCGCGCCTCTGTGTCTCTGTGGTGAAACCCGTCCGTCGAGTTACGCGCGGGCGGCTTCGGCTTGCTTGGTGAGGGCGGCGAAGGCTTGCGGCTCGCGGACGGCGAGGTCGGCGAGCATCTTGCGGTTGACCATGATGCCGGCCTTGGCCATGCCATCGATGAGTTTGCTGTAGGTGGTGCCGTTGATGCGGGCGGCGGCGTTGATGCGGGCGATCCAGAGCTTGCGGAAGTCGCCCTTGCGCTCGCGGCGATGCCCGTAGGCGTAGTCGAGGGCGTGCAGCACGGACTCGTTGGCGCGCCGGAAGACGCGATGGCGCTGGCCCTTGTGGCCGGCCGCCATGCCGATGATCTTCTTGTGCCGTGCGTGCGCCGTGACGCCGCGCTTTACTCTGGGCATGATCCGTTCCTCTATATCTGGTCGATGCTAATGGCGGACTGGTGTTTGGTGTCTGGTGTCTAGGAGCTACCCGACGTCAATCGCCGATTCTCAATGGTACGGCAGCAAACGCCGGAGCATGCGCTGGTTGGGCTTGGCGACGACGAACATCTCGTCGCCGGCGCGGAGGGCGCGCTTGGACTTGC
>CAZRHH010000151.1:0-2686 GCA_964599885.1 uncultured Dehalococcoidia bacterium
GGCGCGGCTGCTGGAGGCGCGCTCGGGCGAGCAGCCAGTGCTGCTGCTGGACGACGTGCTGTCGGAACTCGACGAATCGCGCCGCGCCAGTGTGCTGAACGCACTGGAAGCGGAACAGATCATCATCACGAGCGCGGACGCCGACCGGTTTCCGGCGTCGTTCAGGGCGGCCGCGCAGGTGTGGCGGGTTGTCGCGGGAAAGGCTGATCGGATTGAACCACAGAGGCACAGAGGCACGGAGGGGTTGGGGGACGCGGGAAGCGAGAAGCGAGAAGCGGGAAGCGAGATACCAGATGGCGCTCGCGACTAGTCGGCGTTGCGGCGGCGGGCCATCAGATCCGCCAGCAGGAGCAGCTCCCGATCGGACTGGGTCGCCGCCGACGGCACCATCTGCGCCGCCAGCGCGGACGTCGCGGACTTCGTGAGCGCGAGCGCCATTGGGTCCTTGGCCAGCAGCTTCTTCGCGAGCGCTTTCGCCTGCGCCATAAGCTGCGCGTGCGGATAGACGTGATTCACGAAGCCCCAGCGCAGTGCATCGTCGGCCGAGAAGCGGTCGCAGGTCATTACCAACTCCTTCGTCCGCGCGGGGCCGATCTCCCGCATCAGGCGCGGCAGCGCGTTCCACGTCAGCGGGATGTTCAGATCGACTTCCGGTATCGAGAACCACGCTGATTCGGCGGCGAGGCGGATGTCGCAGCAGGACGCGAAGACAACGGCGCCGCCGACGGTCAGACCGTTGATCGCGCAGATCGTTACCTGCTCGAGCGATTCGAGCGCGTCGCTCGTGCGGTTGCCCGCGCCAACGCGGTAACGCCGCTCGAGGTCGCTCGTCGTGTGCTTCCCCGGTTTGGCGCTCAGGTCGTTGCCGGAAGAGAAGGCGCGTCCGGCGCCGGTGAGGATGACGACGCGCGTTTCGGTGTCGGAGCGCAGATCGTGGCAGGCGCGCTGCAACTCGTCGTGCATCTCGGCGTCGATGGCGTTCAGCTTGCGCGGCCGGTTGAGCGTGATGGTCGTCAGCCCGCGCAGACGGGCGTCGCGTTCGACGGTGATGGTTTGGTATTGCGGCTTCTTAACTGGCACGGAGGGAGCGTATCACGGGTTGCGGCGTCATTGATCGGATGATGGATGGCGTGGCTCGCGGCGTGGCGCCGCGGAAGTGGCGTTAGCGAAAAACGGTGACACGGGCTGAAAGCCCGTGCCACACAATAAATTCGGAATGCGACGCGCTACACGCGGTGGCAGGCGACCATGTGGCCGCCGCCGACATCGCGCCACTCGGGGATCACCTGGCGGCATTCCTCGATGGCGATCGGGCAGCGTGTGTTGAAGACGCAACCCGGTGGCGGGCGGAGGGGGCTGGGTACGTCGCCGGTGAGGATGATGCGCTCGCGCTGGTTTTCGACCGACGGATCCGGCACGGGCACCGCTGAGAGCAACGCCTTTGTGTACGGGTGCAGCGGGTTCTCGTATAGCTCGTTACGGTCTGCCAGCTCCATCATCTTGCCGAGGTACATGACGCCGACCCGGTCACTGATGTGGCGGACCACCGACAGGTCGTGGGCAATGAACAGGTACGTCAGCCCGAACTGCTGCTGCAGATCTTCCATCAGGTTGATGATCTGCGCCTGAATGGACACATCCAGCGCAGAGACCGGCTCGTCGGCGACGATGAAGTCCGGCTCGACGGCGAGCGCGCGGGCGATGCCGATCCGCTGGCGCTGGCCACCCGAGAACTCGTGCGGGTAGCGGTTGGCGTAGTACGGATTGAGCCCGACGACGCGCATCAGGTCCTGGATGCGCTCCTTGCGGGCGCGGCCGCCCTTCGAGAGGCCGTGGATCGTCAGGGGCTCGCCGATGATCGCGCCGACGGACATGCGCGGGTTCAGCGACGCGTACGGGTCCTGGAAGATCATCTGCATCTTGCGGCGCATCTTGCGCATGCTGCCGCCGCCCAGCTCCGTCAGCTCCGTGCCGCCGAAGTTGATTGAGCCGGCGGTTGGCTTGTAGAGCTGCAGGATCGCGCGGCCGGTCGTGGACTTGCCACAGCCGGATTCGCCGACGAGTCCGAGCGTCTCGCCCTTCCTCACGTCGAAGGTGATGCCGTCGACCGCCTTCACGTCGGCGATCTTGCGCTGGAAGATGAGGCCGGCCGTGACCGGGAAGTACATCTTGAGGTTCTCGACATTCAGCAGGATGTCGGACGCGGACTCGACCTTGCCCTCATTCATCATCTCGGTCGTCATGAGCTTGCTGCCCCTTCTTGCATAGCTGGCGCCTCAAGCTTGTCGCCGTTGGCGGACGCGGTACGGGTGTCGACCTGCGGCATCACCCAGCAGGCCGCGAGGTGCTTGTCGCCGGCCGGCATCAACGGCGGTTCATCGACGAGGCACTTCTCGATCTTGTATGCGCAGCGCGGCGAAAACGAGCAGCCCTGCGGCGGGTTGACGAGGTCCGGCGGCGCGCCCTCGATCGGCACGAGGCGATCCTTGCGACCCTGGTCGAGGCGCGGCACGGACTTGAGGAGGCCGATGGTGTACGGGTGGCGCGGGTTGGCGTACAGCTCCTTCGCGTTCGCCGTCTCGACGATTTTGCCGGCGTACATGACGTTGACGCGGTCGGCATAGCGCGCGACGACGCCGAGGTTGTGCGTGATTATGACGACGGCGGTGCCCAGTTCGCGGCTGAG
>CAZRHH010000152.1:0-2560 GCA_964599885.1 uncultured Dehalococcoidia bacterium
CGCGACGCGCAGGTCGCACGCCAGCGCCAGTTCGAGGCCGGCGCCGACAGCGTCGCCATGCAGGACGGCGATGACCGGCTGCGCCATCAACTCCAGCGACCGGAACGGCAAGGCGCGCCCGGCCGGGACGCGCTCGCCGCCGCCAGCGGAGAACACGTTGCCGGCGGCCGTCAGCAGCACGGCCAGCAACGACGCGTCGTCGTGCAGCATCGCGGCGGCCGCGTCGATCTCGTCGACACAGCGCGCGTCGATGGGATTGCCCCCGTCGGCGCGCGTCAGCCGGATCTCGGCGATCGGTGCTCGCACCTCTACATCAATCGTGGTGAATCGCATATCAGCGATGGTACCACCGTCGCCCCGGCGACAGCGCAACGCAACCGCCACGGTCGCGCACGCTTCGGTTGCTCGCCCGTGTCGCGCTGCCGCCTATCGTTCGAGCATGCGCGAGTTGGACAATCTGCCGACGCACTCCCCGGCCTTCGCGCCCCACGTCCTCGACGAGCCGCCCTTGGCTGAGGCCACGCAGCACGAGGAGGAGCAGCCGGAACGAGCACCGTCGCCGGTCTGGCGCGCGCTCGTAATCGGCGGGCTCGCCGGCCTCGCGGCCACCGTACCGATGACGCTGCTGATGGTGTGGCTCCACCGCCGGTTGCCGGTGCAGGAGCGAGAGCCGTTGCCGCCGCGCCAGATCACCGACCGTCTGGCCGAAGTGGCGGGCGTCTCGGCGCATCTCGACGCTACGGAACGGACCGCGCTCACCCTCGCCTCGCACTTTGGTTACGGCGGGACCGCCGGCGCCGCGTCTGGATGGCGAGTTATCTCGGCCAGCTTCCCGCCGCCAACATCCTGCCACCGGCCACGGAGGACGCGGCCCGCCGCAACGCGCTGATGATCGCCGCCCACATCGTCTGGGGCGTCACGCTCGGCGCGCTCGTCACGCTGCTCCGCCCGAAGCCCGATCCCGCACGCTAAGGACGCGCCGGCGTTCTACCCTACAGCTCGCTCGTCGGCACGAACTGCCGATCCGGCGACGAAAACACGATGTACGTCCGCACCGCGGCGCCGCTCGTGTTTAACAGCCGGTGCGGCACGTTCCGCGGGACGACGATCAGGTCGCCGCCGCGAAGGGTCACGCGCTGATCGCCGAGCGTGTGCTCGACTTCGCCGTCCATGACGTAGACGATCTCCTCGCAGTTCGGGTGTATGTGCTCGACGTTCGCCTTCCCGGCGTCGAAGATCGCCAGCCCCACCGTCGTCTCGGCGCCCGGCGGATCGCCCTCACGCACGGCCCAGTGCACGCCTCCGAACTCCATCTCCTGCGCCCCGGCGCCGACATCCCGCCGCACCTGCTGATCAATTGGTGGCACGTCCATAATCGTCCTCCTGCGTTTTGCCCGTCGCGCTTCCCGGCGCCCACCCGGTGTGTCGCCTCCCATACCCTACCCTTTGCGTCCCTCGGCGCCCTTCGCGTCTTTGCGGTGAACCGAACACCGTCGGTACGCTGATAATGTGAACTCCAACGACGCCCTCGCCCGCAAGACGCAGGCGGACCTGATCATCGACCGCGCCGCGCAGCAGCTGCGGCTGCTGCTCGAAGAGACGGCGAAGGCGCTGCGGCCGTTCCCGCCGTTTCCGGGCGCGTTCTTCACCTGCGCTGTCGAAGTGCGCCTCGATGGCGCCGAGCGCCCCGATATGGGCTGCATCGTGGTCAGCGAGACGGGCGACCTCTGTGAGCTTGAGATCGCGATCGATTTCGGCGAGGACATCGGTGACGTCGTCGACCCGGTGCAGGCGCGCGATGAGACGCTGAAGAAGCTCGATGACTTGCACCCGCTCGACTACGTGATCCTCGCCCACAATGCCCTGACGCAGCTCACCGAACTGTTGCTCGAACAGCAAGCCGAGGCCGGCTCGGCACCCGCGTGACGGCGCCACGTCTGCTTCTCATGGCCGTTGCGGTGATCCTGGCGGTGGCGATGACGCCTCGCGCCGCGTACGCCCAGGAAGCGCCGTCTATCGCATCAGTGCAACTCACGCCGGCAACGGCAACCGTCGGCGACCGTCTCTCGCTCGTCATAACGATCGATCATGCCGACGGTACGACGATCACGGGGCCGGGCTTCGACGCCGATCTTGGCCCGCTCGAAATCGTCGATATCGCCGATCCGCGCACCGAATCGCCCCATGGCGCATCGCGCACGACGCTTGAGTACACGCTGACGTCGTTCGTCACCGGCACGATCGGCCTGCCGCCGCTGGAGATCGGCTGGCGCGGTACGGACGGGGACGGCACGCTGACCACGCCGTCGCAAACCGTCGAAGTGCGTTCCGTCCTTGCTTCCGGTGACGACGCGTTGCGCCCGCTCAAACCGCAGCTCGATATCGCCACCGCCGCGCCGTCGCCAATCGTGCCGGCGCTGTTCGTCGCCATCTTCGCCGCACTGACGGCCTTCGGCTACGTGCTCGTGGCAAAGGCGATCGACGCGCGCCCGCAACCCGCCCCCTTCGTGCCGCCGCCGCTCGCACTGCATGAAGCCGCGCGCGCCCGGCTCGACGCGCT
>CAZRHH010000153.1:0-2520 GCA_964599885.1 uncultured Dehalococcoidia bacterium
ACGGGCGCATGTTGATGTTGACGAACGCCCACTTGTACTTGTCGGCGAGCTCCGAACAGAGGCGGTTGACGTCGTCGTAGTTGCCATCGACGGCGATCAGCGTCGCGCCGAAGACGCTGGAGCCGACGATCTTGCCGCGTTCGAGGTCGCTGGGGATGAAGACGTAGGCCTGGAGACCGGCGCGGGCGGCATGCGCCGAGACGCTGTTGGCGAGATTGCCTGTCGATGCGCAGGCGAGGGTGTCGAACCCGAACTCGCGCGCCTTCGTCGCCGCGACGGTGACGACGCGGTCCTTGAACGACCAGGTCGGGTTGGCGCAGTCGTTCTTGAGATAGAGGTTGCGCAGACCGAGATGCTCGCCGAGGTTCTTCGCGCGGATAAGCGGCGTGAAGCCGGCGTTGATGTCGACCGCGTACTCGGGGTCGATCGGCAGCAGGTCGGCGTAGCGCCACATCGAGTGCGGGCCGCGTTCGATGGTTTCGCGGGTGATGTTGCGGTGCATCGCTTCGTAGTCGTACGCGACTTCGAGCGGCCCGAAGCAGAATTCGCAGACGTGTATGGGGTCGAGGCTGTATTCGCGCCCGCACTCTCTACAGCGCAGGGCTTTCGCGTACGGCATGACGGTGCTCCTCAGTGCGCCCGCGTGTGCGAGCGTGGCGCCCGCGCGTGCGGGCGTGTTGGGACGGCGTTATCCCGAGCGGGCGCCCCGGCTCACCCGGGGCAGAAGCATCGCCATGTTGAGGAGGTTCATGTGACTCCGTAAACGCGCAATCCGCCCGCGGGCGGAGTTGCCGTAACGGTAGCAATGGGGTGGGGGATCGTCAAGCGGATGAGGGGTGGGCGGTCGGAGATCGGAGGTCGGAAGTGGGGTGTCCACAGATGGCGCAGATGGGGACGACGGGTGTTCGCGGAACCGCTCCCAGCGCAAGGGGACGCGTTTGGGGGATCGTGCGGCAATACCGGGGCGCACACGTGGGTCCGCCCCTACCGTGTTTAAGGGAGGGACGCCGATTCCGGGGAGACCCACCGCTCGGGGTTCATCCGTATGTACTGCCTCGCGGCGTCGGCGTCTGCATCGTTTCGGATGAGTTGCTCGTGGTAGTTTCGTTGCCAGAGGCGGCCGTCGAACGGTTCCCAATCATCGCTTCCTACGCGACGAATGTACTCGTTGGTGGTCATCGTCTTGAACCAACGGACGGTCTGGGAGAGCGGCGTGGGTGTCGAATTGCCGGGGCGGACAGAATTCCGTTCTTATGCGGTTGATACGCGGCGACGACCGATTGCGATCAACCGAGATCGCGATACGGGCGACCCCCTTGCCCTCCCCGATACTGCAAGCTAATGCGCCGCACGGCGAAAGTCTCGCCCCGCCCGCTACCGCGCTTCCGCCGTATCCAACAATATCCCCAGCGCCACCGCCATCCGCCGGTCGAACGTCCGCTCCGGATCATCCCGCAGATTCAGCACGTATTTGTCCGTCAGTGCGCGTTTGCGGTCGAAGGAGCCGAGCTTCGCGCCTTCGCCCGACGCCCCGCGGAGGATCTCGAAGTCGGTCTTGAACAGCGCGAAGCCGAGGATGCCGACGTACGGAATCCAGTCGATGGCGCGGCGGACGAACGACATGAACGCCGACGTCTCGCGGGCCATCGCGAACGGCGTGCCGGCGGCGTCTTCGATGCTCCACTTGCGGCGGAAGAGGGCGCGGATGTTGTCGCGGCGGAGACGCCCGAGCGTCTCGCTGCTCTCCGCGTCGACGATCGTGTACTCGCGCTTGAGGATCTCCCAGCCGTGGTCCTGCTGCAGTTCGAGCAGCGGCTGCTTGTTCGTGTCGTCGTCGAACACGACGATGTTGGCGCGGCGGCCGAAGAGACGCATCACCGGACGTTCGATGTAGAACAGCGGCTTCTGCGCTTCGTCGTAGACATAGTACTTCGACTTGCCGAGCGCCAGATGCTTCTGGTTGACGAGAAAGACATCGTGGTCGAAGCGTTCGTTCATGCGTTACCTCTCACCGAATCATCGGCGGGCCATTGGGGCGAGTGTACAGGGGTGGGAGTGAAATCGGAGGTCAGAAGTCAGAAGTCGGACGGCCACGATGAAGCGTTAGCGCTGAAGAGTGCTCGAAGCCAGCTCAGAATCTCCGCTCTATTGCCCTCCGGCCTCCGAGGTGCGACCTCCGGTTTCGGCTTGCTCCGCGACCGGCGCCGTCAGGGCGATGATCTCGTAGGCCGCCGTCAAGTCGGCTTCTGCTCGCTCCGGCGGCGGGCGGAAGGCGGCGAACTCGACGGCATCGCATTGTTCGAGCAGGTTCGCGGTGAGGCGCGCGGGCCAGCGGTCGATGCCTGCGCCCGTCATGTCGCGCTCGAGTTCGCGGCGCGTCATGGCATACGCGGCGAAACCGAAGCGGGCGCTGAGATACTGGCGGACAATGGAGGCGATCGTCGCGTAATACGCGGGCGCGTCGGACTGCGCGGCGCCGGACGCGGCGAGCGCGTCGAGCCGGGCGCGCGCGGCTTCATG
>CAZRHH010000154.1:0-2419 GCA_964599885.1 uncultured Dehalococcoidia bacterium
TGGGTCGAGCAGCCGCACGCCGAGAGCCTGCATCGCGCCGGCGCCGGCGTCCACCGTCGCGCTGCCGCCGACGCCGACGATCATGATTGTGCAACCGCAGTCGAGCGCGGCACGGATCAGCTCGCCCGTGCCGTACGTGCTTGCGGTCAGCGGGTCGCGCTCGCTCTCGTCGAGCAACACGAGGCCGGATGCGACGGCCATTTCGATCGCCGCCGTCCCGTCATCCATCAGCACCCAGGCGGCGTTGATCGGGCGCGTCAGCGGGTCGTGCGCGGGCGTCTCGATGCGCTTGCCGCCGCGAGCCGCGAGCAGCGCGTCGACAAGGCCGGCGCCACCGTCGGACATCGGCGCTTCGTCGATCGCGGCGTCGGGCGCAGCGGCGCGGATGCCGTCAGCGATCGCGCGGGCAGCCTCGCGGGCAGTGAGGCTGCCCTTGAACTCCTGGGGAGCGACGACGATGCGCATTTGGTGCGTTCCTTCGCGCTGACGGGCCTGCTGGCGACATCATCGATGGGCGCCAGCCGCAGTTCAAGGCGGGAACTTAGATTCGGACAAGGTGTTGACATCGCACATGCGTTCTACTATTCTGGCCGTACAGAACGCCCGTTCTACTCCCCGCGTGGCCGGAGGTTGCCATGACTCGACGAACGATCCGTATCCGCACCATTGTTGTTCCGCGCTCCCGCGCCTGTCCGGACTGCGGCGGCCCCCTGGTTCACGCTGAAGGCTGCGTGACGTGCCCGGTGTGCGGGTTTAGCGCGTGCAGTTAGCGCTGCGCGCGGAACCTGGAACCTGAAAACCTAGAACCTAGAACCTAGGCCAGCGCGGTGGCACTCGCGGTGATGCCGCAGTCCGCCACAACCCACCGCCCCCAGGGGCTGAAAGCCCGCGCCACGAAACCAAGAGTTCACGTCCCATAGGACATATGCGCCCTCTACGACCGGGGCCCGGCAAGCGGGACCCCTACCATTGTTGGTGAACGCGGCGTGAGTTAGTCGATCGGCGTTCGCGGTTCCGCGCGCGGAGTGCATCGCTCATGCTGCGTGCATGAAGATCACGACGCTGGCGGGGGGTGTCGGGGCGGCGCGGTTTCTTGAGGGGCTGGTGCAGGCCGTCCCGCAGGAAGACGTCACCGTCATCTCGAACGTTGGCGACGACGAGGAGTTCTTCGGGCTGCACGTCTCGCCGGACATCGACATCGTCATCTATACGCTCGCCGGAGCGGTCGACGCGGCGCAGGGGTGGGGGCTCACGGGCGAGACGTATCACGCGCTCGAGGCGCTGAAGCGATTCGGCTACGAGACGTGGTTTAACCTCGGCGACATGGACATGGCCACGCACGCGCATCGCACGCAGATGCTGCGCGACGGCGCGACAATCAGCGACGCCACGCGCTCGATCGCCGAGGCGTTTGGGCTGCGGATGCGGCTGCTGCCCGTCTCCGACGACCGGATCCGGACGATCGTGCGCACGGCGGACGGTGAACTGCCGTTCCAGGAGTATTTCGTCAAACGACGCACGGCCGACGACGTGCTGTCGGTGCGCTTCGACGGCATCGAAGCGGCGCGGCCGGCGCCGGGCGTGCTGGAGGCGATCGCGAGCGCCGATATCGTCGCCGTCGCGCCGAGTAACCCGATCGTCAGCATCGGGCCGGTGATCGGCGTCGCGGGTGTGCGCGAGGCGTTGCGTTCGACGAGCGCAACCGTCGTCGGCGTCAGTCCGATCATCGGCGGCAAGACGGTGAAGGGTCCCGCGGACCGGATGATGGCGTCGCTCGGTATGACGCCGACGGCCACGGGCGTCGCTGAGGCGTACGCCGACTTTCTCGACGTGCTGGTGATCGACGAAGAAGATCGCGCGCTCGCAACCGCCGTCGAAGCTGCGGGCGTGCGCTGTGTCGTCGCCCCGACGCTGATGACGGGACCGGCGGAGAAGCGCGCGCTGGCTGAAACGGTACTCCGCGCGGGACAATGACATCATGCGTGCAGCCCTCATCCCGATGAAAGACCTGGCGCAGGCGAAGATGCGTCTCGCCGACGTGCTCGACCGTCACGAGCGCGCCGAACTGGCGCTGGCGATGCTCACGGACATCATCGTCGCGTGCAAAGAGGCGGGATGTTTCGACCTGATCAGCGTGATCAGCAACGACAGCGAAGTGTTCTGGACAACGCGTGAGCTTGGCGCCAAGCCGATCGCGGAACCGGCGACGCTCAGCGGCCTCAACGAGGGGTTGACGTTCGGACAGCGCTACCTCGCGCGCCGCATACACGTCGCCGAACTCGTCATCCTGCCGGCGGACGTTCCGCTGGCGCGCGCGGACGATATTCTCGCCGTCGTCGCTGCGCTCGATGCCCCGGGCCATCGCGCGGTCGTCGTACGGTCGCGCGACGGCGGCACGAACGCGCTGGCGCTGCGCCCG
>CAZRHH010000155.1:0-2311 GCA_964599885.1 uncultured Dehalococcoidia bacterium
CGAACGCGCCGCTGGCCGCATCGACCGGCGACCGCGCGATGGAGCTGGTGACGCCGACGGGCGCGGCGCTGGTGACGACGCTCGCACGCTTCGAGCGTCCGGCGATGCATGTCAGCGCCGTCGGCTACGGCGCCGGCGGCCGCGACCCGGAAGGCTGGCCGAACGTGGCGCGGCTGTGGATCGGCGAAGCGATCGCGCCGGCGCGCCCCGCGATGCTGCTGGTCGAAACGAACATCGACGACATGAACCCGGAGATCTACGGCTACGTGCAGGAGCGGCTGTTCGCCGCGGGCGCGGCCGACGTCTGGTTCCAGCCGATACAGATGAAGAAGAACCGCCCCGGCATCCTGCTCTCGGTGCTCTGCTCGGCCGAGCGCGAAGACGCGATCGCCGGCGTGCTGCTGCGCGAGACGTCGACGCTGGGCGTGCGCGTCACGCCCGTCACGCGCCACGAAGCCCAGCGCGAGACGTTCGCGTTCGAGTCAACCCTCGGCCCCGCCGCCGTAAAAGTAAAACGCCTGCCCGGCGAACCGCCGCGCGTCGCGCCCGAATACGAATCGTGCCGCGCGATCGCTGAGGCGACGGGCATGGCGCTGGCGGAGGTGTACCGGGTGGTGGAGCGGGAAGCGCTGTTGGCGCTCCCAGGGTGACGGTGCATGTGGACAAACGACTTCAACGTCATGATCGCCAGCCCAGCTGACCGCAACGACCTTGTCGCTGAGCTCTGCCTCGGGCTTGACACGTGGGGCGAAGTCTATCTGACGGACACCACGTGGGTCGTGGAACTGCATCCCTCCGACACCGAGCGTGACCTTTCGTGCGCTCGAATACTAGAGACGATCCGCAAGGCGCGGGCACGCCTCACGCAAATGGGATCACCTGTTGCGATCTCTGATGCCGCCGCAGACGTCCCGGTCATGAAGGACCACCAGTCTGTTCACGTCCACGACGAACGAATTGGTGGCAGAGCTCGCTTCAAACCTGACAGGACGCCACCTCCGTGTGCAACAGCGGACTGCCCGCGCCATTGAGTGGTGGGTGGGAATTTGATGCTTTCGAGGCGATCCTGCAGCGGAGCTGCGGGGAGGAAACTTAGCGCGGTCCAACGCGCCCCCAGCAAGTTGTCGGGGCTGGGCGTATGATGTCTCTGGATGTTGACATCCACCGAGCCCGGAAAGGGACCGGCATGAAAATCTTGGCGACATTCGACCAGACGCCCTTCTCCGAAGCGATTCTTACCGTGCTCGCAAAGATGGCTGCGCTACCAGATGCTGAGATCACGTTGCTATCGATCGCACACGAACCTGACGTCCAGGCGCGTCACCGAAGTATCTCGCGGCCGATTGCCGTCAGCGACTCGATGGGGCGTGGGGTGCCGATGATCGTCCAACCAACGGAACCTTCATTTTCCGAGAACAAGGGCCAGGCGATTGACCGACGGCTGGAGGAGCTCGACGTGTACCTGACGGAGGTCGCACATCGCTTGCCAGCCGGCACGAAGACGCGAATAGAGGCTCATCTCAGCCAGAAGGCAGCCGGCGTAATCATTGACCACGCGCGGGACGCGCAGGTGGATGTCATCGTCATGGCGACGCATAGCGCGACGGGCATCAAACATGCGATCTTTGGATCGGTGGCCGAAGCCGTCGTTCGATCCGGCGTCGCACCGGTCTTGCTCGTACACCCCGAGCGAAGCTGACCGACGCATTGTCCGCAACTCGGGCGCGTTCGCCGATCAGATCGGGCGCCGGTCGAGCGGTCGGCTAAAGATCCGCGGCGAACACCGGCGGCGTCGTCGGCGCTGTGCTGCCGCCGGCCGGTTCGATCGTGATCGCGACGCCGCTATCGCGGCCGGCGTCGTACGGGACGACGGCGGAAACGTGGCCGCGATCGTCGGCTGACATCGTGCCGAGGCTCTCCGTGCCATCGTCGCTGATCACCCACATCTGATACGTCTGATCGTCGCCAAGCTGCGGGATGCCGCTCGCGACGAGCACGCCGCGCTTGTCGCCGTCGAAGTAGATGAACGACGCGCTCGCATCCGGCACGCTGCCTTCGAGCCGCACCACCGCGGACGCGTTCAGCGCCAGACGTTGTGCGTCGCTTTCGTCGTCGAGGCGGTTGAGCAGCACGAAGTTCCACGTCAGCAGCCCCGCGAATGCGATCACCACCGCGGCGGCGATACCACCCCACACCGCGCGCGAGAACGAGCGCTCCCGCGGCCCGAACGGGCGCCACGACCGGCGGCCCGACGTGTGCATCGCCGAGCGGCCGGCAGCATCCTCAGCATCGCGGCCGGCGACGGCGCGCA
>CAZRHH010000156.1:0-2091 GCA_964599885.1 uncultured Dehalococcoidia bacterium
TCTGTCGCGCGACCGCGCGGGCTTCGATGTCCGCGACGTCCACCACAGCCACTATGGGCGGATCTGCCCGATTGAGACTCCGGAAGGGCCGAACATCGGCCTGATCGGCTCGTTGGCGACGTACGGTGTGATCAACCCGTACGGCTTCATTGAAACGCCGTACCGGCGCGTGATGAAGGAGTTGCCGGCTGACTCTCCCGACTGGACCGGTCACTTCCTCGGCGAAGACGTTGATGGCGTCGGAGATGCGGGGATGCAGGTCGATGACGCCTGCGCGAAGAAATTGGCGCGCAAGAACCAGAAGATGATCAAGGTGCAGCCCTTCGTTAGCTCGCAGATCGAGTATCTGGCGGCCGATGAGGAAGACAAGTACGTCATCGCCCAGGCGAACGCGCTGCTCGATTCGACGAACCACTTCCTTGAGGAGCGCATCGAGGCGCGCGCCGGTGAGCGGTTCATGATGGAGCCGCCGCAGCTCGTCGACTGGATGGACGTCTCGCCGAAGCAGATTCTGAGCGTCGCGACGTCGCTGATTCCGTTCCTGGAGCATAACGACGCGCCCCGCGCGCTGATGGGTTCGAACATGCAGCGGCAGGCAGTACCGCTGGTGCGCCCCGAGACGCCAATCGTCATGACGGGCGTAGAAGGCCAGGCGGCGCAGGACTCCGGCCAGGTGATCCTCGCAGAGCGCGATGGCGTCGTGCTGACGGCCGATGCGCGAGCGATTGTCGTGCAGTACGAGGGCCACGATGCGGTTACGGAGTATCCGCTGCTGAAGTTCGTGCGCTCGAACCAGGGCACCTGCATCAACCAGCGGCCGACGGTGAAGTCGGGCGACCGCGTGCGACAGGGCACGCCGCTCGCCGATAGCTCGTCGACCAGCAAGGGCGAACTGGCGCTGGGACAGAGCGTGCTCTGCGCGTTCATGAGCTGGCAGGGCTACAACTTCGAGGACGCGATCATCCTGTCGGAGGCGCTGGTGCGCGACGACAAGTTCACGTCGATCCACATCGAGAAGCACGAAGTGGAGTCGCGCGACACGAAGCTGGGACCGGAAGAGATCACCCGCGACATCCCGAACGTCGGTGAGGAATCGCTGCGCGATCTCGACGAGAACGGCATCATCCGCATCGGCGCGGAAGTGAACTCAGGTGACATCCTCGTCGGCAAGATCACGCCGAAGGGCGAGACCGAACTGACGGCGGAAGAGAAGCTGCTCCGCGCGATCTTCGGCGAGAAGGCGCGCGAGGTGAAGGACACGTCGCTGCGGGTACCGCACGGTGAGCGCGGCAAGGTCATCGACGTGAAGGTGTTCCGCCGCGACACGCACGATGAACTGCCGGCGGGCGTCAACGAACTGGTGCGTGTATCGATCGCACAGCGGCGCAAGGTGTCCGAGGGCGACAAGATGGCAGGACGCCACGGCAACAAGGGCGTCGTTGCCCGCATCCTGCCGGTCGAAGACATGCCGTATCTCGAAGACGGCAGGCCCGTCGACATCATTCTGAACCCGATCGGTGTGCCGAGCCGCATGAACGTCGGCCAGGTGCTCGAAACGCACCTTGGCTGGGCGGCGAACTCGCTTGGCTTCCGCGCGGTGACGCCGGTGTTCGACGGCGCCAGCGACAAGCTGATCGAGGACGAGTTGGGCCGCGCCTGGCTGGCGCAGCAGGCCGATGCGCTGTTGCCGGAGACGAACCACAACGGCAACGGCGCTACCGAGGCGCAGACGTACGAGCACCTGGACATTCCGAAGCTCGAGGAGTGGCTGACGAAGCAGGGGATGGACGCACGCGCGATTCTCGACGATACGCGTATCGGCGTCGCGAAGCGGGCGTGCCTGGAGTACTGGCTCGAGAAGGTGGTCGGACAAAAGAAGGTTCGCGATCTGACGATGGAGAAGCTCGACGAAGCCGTCAGCGCGGCGGCAGCCCAGAACCACGCGCCGCCGACGTTCGGCAAGCAGCGCGTGCTCGATGGGCGTACGGGCGAGGCGTTCGATCAGCCGGTGACGGTGGGCTACATCTACATGCTGAAGCTCGTCCACCTGGTGGAGGACAAGATCCACGCCCGCAGCACGGGCCCGTACTC
>CAZRHH010000157.1:0-2028 GCA_964599885.1 uncultured Dehalococcoidia bacterium
CGCGACTACGTCGTCACGCAGCCGCGCCGGTGCCAAGCCGCCGCCGCCCACCGCCGGCATGCTCGACGGCCACGCCGCCGCGCTGTTCGAAAAACTGAAACTCTGGCGCGCCATCCGCGCCGAACGCGACAACGTGCCCGCCTACGTCGTCGGCCACGACGTCACGCTCCGCGCCGTCGCCGACGCGCAGCCCGCAACCAACGATGCTTTGCTCTCGCTCTCTGGCTTCGGCCCCGCGAAGGTCGAGCGCTTCGGCGAAGACATCCTGCGCGTCGTCCGCGAGCATGTCGCCGCCGCCGGTGCCCGCCCCGAACGCACGGCACCGACCGCGACGAACGGCGCCACGCCCGATGCCGCATCGGACAACGAAGCGCCGCGCTCCTTCCACGAAGAACGCATCGCCGAACTCCGCAAGATCTACCCCAACGCCTACACATCCTGGGGAGATGAAGAGGACGCCCGCCTCCGCGATCTCGTCACCACCGGCCGCACCGTCGACGAGATCGCGAACGCGCTCGGCCGCCAGCCCAACGCCATCCGCCTCCGCGCCCAGCGCCTCGAACTCGACACGCAGCTCGTCGATGACGCTCAGCCCGCAGTCCCGTTCCCGGCGCGCTAAGCGCGCGAGCGCCGGCCACGCCTTGCCGCTACCTGCGGAGCCACAACAAATCGGAATGTAGCCGCGGAGCTTCAGCTCCGCCCTCATCGGTCACCGCACAACACCCCAAACTCGGAACCCTTTGCGTCCCTCTGCGTCCTTTGCGTCTTTGCGGTGAAGCACGATCGGTAAAATTTCAGCGCCCGCCCGCGTCCAGCACCTGCCGCGTCAGCAACATCTGCCCGACATGCTCCCGAAGATGCTCCAGCGCGTGCAGCAGCGCCCACGCCGCCGTCACCCGCGGCGCATCATCCGGACGCGCACTCGTACGCCGCGTCGACGACCAATCCACATCGCCCGCGCCATCAAGCACGCGCACGCAATCCACATGCATCGACGACACGAACGCAACCAGCGCGGCCGAGTCCGGCATCGTCGCAACGAACTCGTCGTCGCGATTCCGCGGCGGAGGCGGCGCCTTCACCGCAACGCTCAGCCACGACCGCGTGCTATGCATGGTGTGTACCGCAAGCACAGCGAGGGAATTCGTATCATCGCCAGCTGCCCGCCGGTTCAGCGCCTCAGGCGAAGCCCCCTCGACCGCCTCGCTCATCTCAGCAACAGCAAGATCCAGAATCTCCCGCGCCGCAACCAGAAGCGGATCAGTCATCGCCATCACCCCTCCGTCCTCTCGACTCAACGACGCACCACCATCTCCACCAGCACCACGATCTGCTGCTCGTCCCACCGCACGACGATCTTCCCCGTCGGCCGCACCGGCTTCCCCGGCGCCGTATCCTTCGTCCGCTCCACGATCGGGTCCCACTGCACGTCGAACGCAACACGCACCGGCGTGTTCGTGCCAAGCTTCAATGGCTCGCTCAGCCGACGCCCCGCGGAATCGACCCTCGCCAGCCACGCCGACGGTTCGATCTCCACGGTCGTCGCGCCGCTGCTGATCAGCATCAACGATGCCCGCGTCGGCTGCTTCATCTTCACCGTGCCCAGATCGAGCGACAGCGGGCTCGCGCTGACGATCGCAGGCCCAGCGGCAGCAGCACTAACGAGCAGCACGCCCTTGACCACGATCAGCGCTTCGCCCCCGCCGGGCCACCGCACGTGCACATCCGCATCGAGCGTGTAGCGGCGCACCTGCGGTGCCGTCCGCAACTCCGGCGACTCCCAGTCGATCGCCAGCGACACGACGAACCGCCCTGGCAGCGCTTTCGACGCCGTCACCTTCGCCGTCACCGGCGACGCTGCCTCCACCGTGATGTTGTACGGCGCGTGCCGGCTCCACGTCAGCCGCACCTCCCGCGAAGCCGTGCCTCCCCACTCGAGCCGCCCGAAGTCGATGCTCTCCGGCAGCCCCTCCGGCCGGCCCGGCGTCACCGGGCGAGGCGTCGGCGCAGGCCCGGCCGCACGTTGCG
>CAZRHH010000158.1:0-1857 GCA_964599885.1 uncultured Dehalococcoidia bacterium
GACTGGGCGCCGCGGCCGGCATGCACGCCCACGAGCACTTCTGGACGTGGGACGAGCGCATGGCGGCAGAGTTGGCGGCGGTGGAAACCATCGCTCGGGGGACGCCCGCTCGCTGACCGCCTGCACCTGCCCGCCGGATACAATCGGGACGATGCAAGCCCCCGAACAGACGCAGCCCGCCGGATCATCCCCCGGCACGTTTCTCGGCAACGTGAACGTCGTCATGATCACGTACGCCATTGACGGTGTGCTGGCGTTTGCGACGGCCGCGCTCGTTGCTCGCGCGCTCGGCGCCGAAGGGCGGGGCGCGTACGGCCTGTTCGTCGTGTCGGCCGCGTTCGGGCAACTCGTGCTCGGCCTCGGCGTCGGCAACGCCGCGATCTACTACCTGAACCGGCGCGAACTTGCGCTGCGCGATGTCGTGAGCGCGCTGCACGTCGTGACGATCGGCGCGCTTGCGCTCACGGCGATCGTGGTTGCGGCGATAGCACCGTGGGCCGGCGATGATGTGTTCGGTGAAGAGGTCGCACCGTGGCTGCTGATCGCGGCAGTGCCGGCGCTGCTCTACATGAATCTGCTGCGCCTCCTGCTGCAAGCGCAGAGCCGCTTCGTCGATCTCGGCGTCGCCACGATCGGTCAGCAGGCGGTGCTGCTGGTGCTTGTCGCCGTCGCGTTCACAGTCGCCGATCCGTCGCCGTCCGACGTCGTGCTGTTCCTGCTGGCCGCCAGCATCAGCGCAGCCCTCTACGCACTGATCCGCATCGGTGTCGCGAACGTCGATCTGGATCAGATCCTCCGCCCGAGCTGGCGGACGATCCGCAAGCTGGCGCGCTTCGGCGTGCAGGGCGAGGCCGGCAACGTGTTGCAACTCGCCAACTACCGGCTGGATCAGTACGTCGTCCGAGCGTTCGTCGGGCTGTCGGGCGTCGGCGTGTACGCGGTCGGCGCGTCGATGACCGAGGCGGTGTTCATCCTCGCGAACTCCGTCGCTCTCGTGCTGATGCCGCGGCTTACGTCCGCGGATCCCGAGGAGTCACGCTGGATAACGCCCGTCGCGACGCGCAACACGATGCTGATCGCCGCCGCCGCAGCCCTCGCGCTGGCCGCCGTGGCTCCGTTCGTGCTGCCGGCCGTCTTCGGCGGCGAGTTCGACGGCAGCGTGGAGGCGTTGTGGTGGCTGCTGCCTGGCACCGTCGCGCTGACGGGATCGAAAGTGCTGACGAGCTACATCTTCAGCCGTGGCCGTCCGCTGGTGAACACGGGCATCACGATCGTCGCGCTCGTGGTGACGGTCGGCGCGGACTTTGCGCTAATCCCAGTGTTTGGCGTCAACGGCGCCGCTGCTGCATCGTCACTGGCGTACGGCGCACATTTCTGTGCGGCGCTCTACGCGTATCACCGCATCTCCGGCGAACCGGTGCTGTCGGCCGTGCTGCCGCGCCGCGAAGACGCCCATCTCTACACCGATGCGCTCCGCAGCGTCGCCGCCCGCATCACGCGCCGCGCTCCCATCGAGGCACGGCCGTGAACAGAGTTAGACGAGCAGGAGCGTTGACCAGACACCAGACACCAGACACCAGGCCGCCGTTCACGCGCACCCAGTCCCGAGGCCGCACGTGATCGTCCTCACCGATCGCGTGACGCCCGCGCACCGGCTCCGCATCGCCGTCCTCGGCGATTTCGAGGGGACGCACACGCGCTCGTGGCTGCGCTGGTTCGTCGCGCGCGGTCACGATGTCCACGGCATCAGCTTCTACGCGCCGTCGTCGCCGCCCGACGGCGTGACGATGCACGTCCTGCGGCCGGCAGTCGGACGCGGCGCCGGAACGGCGTCGAGGCGCGTCGGCCGCTCGTTGC
>CAZRHH010000159.1:0-1823 GCA_964599885.1 uncultured Dehalococcoidia bacterium
CGGCCCGCCGTCCGTACGGCGAGCGCGGCGGCGGCATGCGCCTGTTCGAGGATCCGGCTCGCGTTGCCGGAGTTCGCGACTACCGCCCCGGCGACGCGCTCCGCCGCATTGATTGGAAGGCGACGGCGCGGCGAGGCAGCCTGCAATCGCGCGTCTACGATCCCGCATCGTCGCATCAGGTGCTGCTCTGTCTCAACACGCAGACGACGGAGCCATCGTGGGCGGGCTTCGTGCCGGCGCTGCTCGAACGATCCATAACGGTCGCCGCATCGATCGCGCGGGACGCATACGACCGGCGCTACAGTGTCGGCTTGCTCGCCAACAGCACGTTCCCTGACGCCGATCGCTCGATCCGCATCGCCCCGGGCGCGCGACCCGAGCAGTTCATCCGCATCCTGGAAGCGCTCGCCGTGGTGACGCCGTTCGTGCTGGAACCTCTGGCGGCGATGCTCGACCGCGAAGAGCACAAGCTGACGCTCGGCACGACGATTACCGTCGTCACCGGCATCATGCCTGAAGCCCTGGCGGCGACGCTGCTGCGGCTTTCGCGGCGCGGCCAGAACGTCGTCGTGCTGTCGACATCCGGCGATCACTGGCCCAGCCAGCTCGGCTCGCTGGACGTCCGCGGCCTCTCGTACGTCGATGCGGAGTGGAACGAACAGCCCGGAGGTGACGCGATGCCTCTGCCACCAAACGCGCTGTCGCCAGGCACTCCATCCTCCACCCTCCATCCTCCAGTCCCCGAACTGGGCGCAAAACCGCGATGGCTGACGTGACCATCGCCCAGATCCGCACCCCGCTCGCCGTCGCGCTCGAGGTGCTATCCGGATACGCGGCGCTGGCGCTGTTCGTGGCGGTCTTCGGCACGGGCGACGGGCCGGCGCCGTCGTTACTGGCGGTCGCTGCGGTGGTGGTGTTGTCGTTCGGGCTGTCGCGCGCCATACAGCAGACGGATCTCGACGATACGTCGTTACGTCTCGCCGGATTGGCCGCTACCGGCGTCGCCATACTGGTCATCGCACGGCTCGCCTACGCGCCGGGCGAGTGGCTGTGGGAGACGGGATGGCTGCGCGACTTCGTTAGCAACCCGAGCAACACGCTTGAAACGCATGCGCATGTCGCGGCCGGCGTCGTCGGGCTCACGTTGCTCTGGTTTCGTGGCATCACTCGCGGACAGGAACCGATCGAGTACGACGGCGTACTCGCCAGCGCATCGGCGGGCTTGGTGGCCGTCGCGCTTGCCGGCATCGCGACGCCCGACGCGGGCTGGCCACGCTCGTTCGGTGCGCTGGCGCTGATCTACGCCGTCCTCGCAGCCGTCACGCTCGCCGCCTACCACGAACCCGAATCAGAGACGCCGCTTCGAACGTTCGCCGCGCGTTGGAGCAGCGGCTTTGCGGCGATCGCCGGTATCGCGGCCACGCTAACCCTCGGGGCCGTCGCGATCGACCCGGACTCCGTCGGCTTCCTCCAGCCGGTGGCACGGCCCATCGCGACGGCGCTCGAGACGGTGCTGCTCCTCGTGCTGACGCCGTTCATGCTCGTCGTCGATTACGCCGTCCGCGGCGTCGCGTGGCTGTTCGCCTGGTTTCTCCCCGACAACGAACCGACGCCGCCTGAGCCGCTAGAAGCCGAAACGGGAGAGGAGGCCGACGAACAGCGCGATCGGCCGATCTGGGCGACGATCATCACCTGGGCCGTGCTCGTCGTTGGCGGCGCCGCCGGTACCGTGATCGCCGCGCTGCTGGCGTGGTTCGCGTTTCGGCGCTTCGCCCGGCGCGGCGAGCCGAACTACGGCGAGCGCCGCGAGTCCGTCGAGCCGG
>CAZRHH010000160.1:0-1709 GCA_964599885.1 uncultured Dehalococcoidia bacterium
GCGACATCGACCGCGTCGAGATCAACGAGGCGTTCGCGTCCGTTGTGCTGGCGTGGGAGAAGGAGACCGGCGGCGACCTGTCGAAGACGAACGTCAACGGCGGCGCGATCGCGCTCGGCCACCCGCTCGGCTGCACCGGCGCGCGGCTGATGACGACGCTGCTGCACGAACTCGAGCGCACCGGTGGCCGCTACGGTCACGAAGTGATGTGCTGCGGCGGCGGCATCGGCACGGCGACAATTATCGAGAGGCTTTGATTCGGGACGGCCTTCCGTAGCCCACTCCGACACTGAAAGGTGGAGGATGGAGGATGGATCGATCGCAACAACGAAGGCTCCGGAGCAATCCGGAGCCTTTGCTATGTGTCGATCATGGAAGCCATACTTGCCCGATGGATCCGCCACCGTTCTACGCATGTCCCTGTTGCGAGCAGCTGACGCTCGAAGAGAAGCCGCCCGCAACGTTTGAAATTTGTTCCCAGTGTCGTTGGGAGGACGACAACGTCCAGTTCCATGATCCCAATGTTCGTGGCGGTGCCAACACCGAAAGCCTCAACGACGCGCGCGCGGCGATAGGTGTACCGCCGCTGACTCCGATCCGACGTCTGCGCCGTCGCGACTCGCGGTAGAGCGCCGGTTCGCCGTCAAGACTAGCTGCCTCGTTCGGCGAGCAACTCTTCGACGCGCTCGACAAGCCGCGGCAGCAGTTCGCCCGACGGGCCGCGCAGCACGGCCGCGCAGTGCGGCGAGAACGGCGTCGGTTCGATGTTCACTTCGACGAGCGTGCCGCCGCGCTGTAGCACCGTCTCCGGATACCACGCCGCCGGCACGACGTTGGCTGACGTACCGGCGATCAGCATGCAGTCGGCGCGCTCGGCGGCAGCGTCACACTCGTCGAGAAACGTGCGGGGGATCGGCTCGCCGAACATGACCGTGTCGCCTTTGAGCATGCCGCCGCAGCCGCCGCACGCCGGCGGCAGCGATGAGGTATCGACGTCATCCCACGCGCGGCGTGCGCCGCATTCGATGCAGCGCACCTTCGTGCGGTTGCCGTGGATCTCCGTCACTGCGATGCTGCCAGCGCGAAAGTGCAGGTCGTCGATGTTCTGTGAGATCGTGTGCCTCAGCACGCCGATCTCCTCAAGCCGCGCCATCGCGAGGTGGCCGGCGTTCGGCTGCGCGTCACGGAGCGCGCGCGCGAACTCGTCGTCGCTCTCGCGGCGCGCCAGCATCTGTTGCCAGTGCGCGCCCGGATCAGCGAGAAACCGTTGGTACCCGTCCATTGCCGGCTCGCCCTGCTTCGTCCACAACCCGCCCGCGCCGCGAAACGGCGGTATCCCGCTCTCGACGCTGATGCCGGCGCCAACAAGCGCAACGACGTAGCGGGCGGAGATGAGTGCGCGCGCGACGGCGGTGATGTCGGCGGCGGTCATTCCATCACCGATCGCGTTCGGCGCCCTCCCCCAGCGCGGCCTGCGCCGCGGCGAGCCGGGCGATCGGCACCCGGAACGGTGAGCAGCTCACGTAGTCGAGCCCGATCTCGTGGAAGAAGGCGACGGAGCGTGGATCGCCGCCGTGCTCGCCGCAGATGCCGAGCTTGATATTCGGGCGCGACGCCCGGCCGGCGGCGATCGCCTGCCGCATGATCGCGCCGACGCCGGCCTGGTCGATCGCCTCGAACGGGTTGTCCTTGAGGATACCCAACTCCAG
>CAZRHH010000161.1:0-1560 GCA_964599885.1 uncultured Dehalococcoidia bacterium
CGCCGGCAGCGCGGGCGCCGCGAACGGCGTCGCGGCGAACGCGTTCGTCGTGACGACGACGGCCGCATCGGCCGCGGTCCTCGCCTGGGTCGCGATGAGCTGGTGGATGGGTGGCAAGCCGAGCGTCGTCGGCTGCGCAGCCGGTGCGGTCGCCGGACTGGTGGCGATCACGCCGGCGTCTGGATACGTACAGCCGATGGAGGCGATCGCGATCGGCGGCGTCGCCGGTGTGCTGTGCTTCCTCGCCGTGCAGTGGCGGACGCGCAGCAACCTCGATGACTCGCTCGATGTCGTGGCTGTTCACGGCGTCGGCGGACTGTGGGGCGCGCTCGCGACGGGCATCTTTGCCGTGGCGGCGACGAACACGGGCGTCAACGGTGTCGGCGAGCAGATCAACGGTCTGACCAACGGTGGCGGCATCGACCAGTTCCTGCGGCAGCTGGGAGGCGTCGCGGTGGTTGCGCCATACTCGTTCATCGTGACGTTCGGCATCCTGAAGATCCTCGACATGACGGTTGGGATCCGTGTCAGCGACGAGGAAGAGGTCTCGGGTCTCGACGTCTCGCAGCACGGCGAACGGGCGTACATCTTCGGTGGCAGCGGCCCCGTGCTTGGCATTCCGGAAGCGATTCCGGTGCACACGGAAGCGCCCACCGCTCACCCCGCTAGCGCGGGCGTAACGTCCACGCAGGGCGTGACCAGTTAGCACGGGGAGCACATGAAGAAGATTGAAGCGATCATCCGCCCGGAGAAGCTCGACGACGTGAAGCACGCGCTGGCCGATGCGGGATTCGTAGGACTGAACATCGTCGGCGTGACGGGACGCGGCGTGCAGAAGGGAATCGTGCATGTTGGGCGCGGCGCGCAGACGTACTCGGTGGACATGCTGCCGAAGGTGAAGCTCGAAGTCGTGGTTGTGGACGGGGATGTGGAGCGGTGCATCACCGTGATTGAAACATCGGCCCGCACCGGCAACATCGGCGACGGGAAGATCTTCATCATTCCGGTGGAGCAGGCAGTGCGCGTCCGCACCGGCGAACGCGGGGATGTGGCCGTCTAGTCCGCGGTCCGGAGATCGGAAGTCAGAGGGCGGAGGCCGGAGCGCGTGTTCCGGCCTTCGCCGTTTCGGCGCCGGACGGCAGATGCTTACGAGTTCGTTTCGTAATTTTCGTGTTTCTCCGCACTGGTGCCGGGGAGTTCGTTTCGTAATTTTCATGTTTCTCCGCACTGGTGCTGTGAGTTCGTTTCGTAGTTTTCATGTTTTCTCGCGATGGTGCGGGGGAGTTCGTTTCGTAATTTTCATGTTTCGGACGGCTTCCGGTGTCTGGCGGCGTGCGTTGGACAGCGCGCGTTGCGGGTAGCGTGGACATTATCGCCGCGTAGGGCGTGACGTCTGAGCATTTCATGTCACACGATGGGGCGCCCGCTGGCGCGCCTCGGTGGCGCAGGCCCGGGGCGCACATATGGGTGCGCCCTACCGCGGCTACGGCGGGGGAGTGGGCCGGGTTGGTGGCGCCCGCGCGCCATACCGGGGCGCACACGTGGGTGCGCCCCTACCGC